>NZ_BAABBY010000011.1:0-177724 GCF_039538295.1 Pedobacter jeongneungensis
CTTAGGCATAAAAACCTTGACGACTTTTTAATGTGCCGCTACCGCTTTAGGTAATCTGATTAATAATTAAGCAAATTAGATATTTGTTATCCTAAAATTAAATATCAAAACAAATCTAAAGGACGACTTTGGGCAGTCGAACTGAAGAAGGGGGATTGTGTGGTGGAGCAATCTTTCCAGTTTTGGAATATAGATTGAAAAAATAATAAAAGCATTAAAGATTGCTTCCAAATTCGGGATAAGCTGTCGGCAGAAAAAGCCTCCTCGAAATGACGATCTTTGCTGCGTCATTGCGAACTGAAGCAAAGGATTGTGTGGTGGAGTGAAGCAATCTTTCCTGCACGGCATTAATAGTTTAAAAATAAAATAGAAAAATAGATTGCTTTGTCGTGCCTCCTCGCAATGACGGACAATAACAAGTATGATAAACCGCGAAACAATAGATAAGATAATGGATACCGCCCGTATTGAGGAGGTAGTTGGGGATTTTGTGCATTTAAAAAAACGCGGAACCAGTTTAATCGGTAATTGCCCTTTTCATGGCGAAAAAACACCTTCCTTTCACGTATCCGTAACCAAAGGCATTTACAAATGCTTTGGCTGTGGTAAAGGAGGCGATTCGGTGCGCTTTATTATGGACCATGAAAAATATTCATATCCCGAAGCGCTTAAATTTTTAGCCAATAAATACAATATAGAAGTTGAAGAAACCGAACTTAGTCCGCAGGATGCCGAAGCACAAAGTGCTAAAGAAAGCCTCTATATTGTTTCACAATACGCCAGTGCTTTTTTTGTAAAACAGCTTTGGGAAACCGACGAGGGCAGGGGTATTGGCCTAAGTTACTTTAAAGAACGTGGCTTTCGGGAAGATATCCTTAAAAAGTTCGAAGTGGGTTATTCGCCTGATGTTTGGGATGCGTTAACACAAAGCGCTACAAATGGAGGCCATAAATTAGAGTTTTTAGAAGCTACCGGATTATCGATTAAAAACGATAACGGCAAAATTTACGATCGTTTCCGCGGACGTGTAATGTTTCCTATCCATAACTTTACGGGGAGGATTATTGGTTTTGGGGGTAGAACGCTAAAAACCGATAAAAACGTTCCCAAGTACGTAAACTCGCCCGAAAGTGAAATTTACCATAAATCGAATGTGCTTTATGGTTTATTTCATGCCAAAAAAGCCATCCGCGATCTTGATAACTGTTACCTGGCCGAAGGCTATGCCGATGTTCTTTCGGTGCACCAGGCCGGGATAGAAAATGTGGTGGCCTCTTCGGGTACTTCCTTAACCGTAGAGCAGATCAAACTGATCGGGCGTTTTACCCAGAATATCACCATTTTATTTGATGGCGATGCTGCGGGTATCAAAGCTTCGTTGCGGGGTTTAGATATGATTCTGGAAGAAGGATTGAACGTAAAAATTGTTTCCTTCCCCGATGGTCACGACCCCGATTCTTACATGCACCACGTTGGTGCCGGGGCCTTTAAAACTTACCTAGAGCAGAACAGAAAAGATTTTATCTTATACAAAGCCAATGTGCTGCTTAAAGATGCCGGCAACGATCCCATCAAACGTGCAGGCATTATCCGCGATATTGTAGAAAGTATTGCAAAGATTCCCGATCAGATTAAGGCTTCCGTTTTTATCCGCGAGTGCAGCAGTTTACTCGAAATTGATGAGCATATTTTGTTAGGCGAGCTCAATAAAATGCGCTCAGCAAAGGTTAAGAAAAGCTTCGATAACCATCAACGTGCAAATCCATCATCGAGTCCTAAACCTTATTCCTCTGGTGCGCCGGAGCCGCTTGGTCCGCCGGATGATTTATGGGATGATAGCGCTGGTCCTGGGGGCTACGAGCCCGAACCGGTAGAAGAAGAGGAATTTCAGGAGAAAGAGATTATCCGGTTGTTATTAGCTTACGGACATGAATTTGTAAACTGGGACAAGATTGACGACATGTATATCGGTCCGTTTATTTTGCAAAACCTTGCCGATGTTGAATTTGATGATCCGCTTTGTAAAAGGATTATCGATTATTATAAATCGGAAATCGATAATGGACGTTTACCCACATCGAACCATTTTGTGAAGCACGAAGATAGGGTAATTGCTGATCTGGCCATTACACTTTCAACCTCCGAATATGCTTTGAGTGAAAACTGGCTCAACAAACACCTTATTTATGTGAAGGATGAATCGATGAATTTAAAAGCCACGATTTTGGGCGGTATTTTTCACCTTAAGAAACGTAAAGTCGAGAAAATACTGCTGAATTTGTTAAAAGAGATTAAAGAAGAAAAGAACGAGGATAACCAGATGATTTTAATGCAGCGTTATGGTGTAATTAAAGGTGTAGAAAGGGAAATTTCAAAGTTCCTGGGCTCTGTTATAGTTAAGTAATGATTGAATTAGAGATTAGAGAATGATTGATTGATTGATTGATTGATTGAATGAATGAATGGTGAAATGGCCTACTGAAAAATAATATATTTTGATACCCATTCACTCATTCAAAACTTACTCCTTCGAAATTTATTTATTCACTCATTCAAAACCCAATCATTCAATATGTTAAGTAATGATTGAATTAGAGAATGATTGATTGATTGAATGATTGAATGGTGAAATGGCCGACTGAAAATAATATATTTGGATACCCATTCACTCATTCAGATCTTACTCCTTCGAAATTTATTTATTCACTCATTCAAAACTCAATCATTATTTATTCACTCATTCAAAACTCACTCATTCAATAATTAAATATGGCGCTTCATAACGATTTAGGTAAAGAGGGCGAGAGCATCGCCAAACAATATCTCGAAGATCAGGGTTATGAGGTTTTGGATGAAAACTGGACCCATGGCAAGGCGGAGATCGATTTAATCGTTTACAAAGACGGCATTATGGTTTTCGTGGAAGTGAAAGCCCGCAGCTCTGTCGCCTTTGGCGAACCGGAAGAATTTGTGCACAAAGCAAAGCAAATCCAAATGGAATTGGCAGCTAATGCTTATATTGACATCATGAACCATCAAAATGACATCCGTTTTGATATTATTGCAATTACATTTACAAAAAATAAAAATTATAATTTAAACCATATAGAAGATGCGTTTTGGCCTGAAGATTAACCCCATCAAAAATTTCATGTTTATAGGAGTTGCGCTTGCATTTATAAGTGCTTGTAAAGATACTACAACTACAACCTATAGAAACTTTGTTTCACCAATGATTGGTCTTAACGTACCATCGGGCAACGAATTTGATGTTAAAGTACAGTTTGGAACTGAGCAAAAAGTAGATTCGGTAGTGTACCTGATCGATACCATTAAAGTGGTTTCGAAAACCGATACCTCAGCAATAAAACTTAGAACTGCTGGTTTAAAATTGGGCAATCACCTGCTAACAGCAAAGATATTCGGCGAAGGGAAATCAGAAGATTTAACCTCAAACATCAATATTCTGGCCGCTCAGGCACCAGCAGAATATACTTATAAAGTAATTAAAACTCTGCCTCACGATACCGCTTCTTATGTAGAAGGTTTAGAATACCACGATGGCTTTTTCTACGAAAGTGCAGGCGATTATGGTCATTCCAGCTTACGTAAAGTAGATCCTGCAACTGGTAAAATCCTGCAGAAAGCAGACCTGGATAAACAATATTTTGGCGAAGGGATCACCGTAATTGGCAGCAAAATTATTCAGCTAACCTATCGCGAAAAAGTGGGTTTTGTATATGACAAAGCCACTTTTAAAAAGCTATCAGAGTTTTCGTACACTACAGGCAGAGAGGGTTGGGGACTTGCTTTTGACGGACAGAAAGTATTGAATACTGATGGATCCAACACCATCTTTTTCCTGAATAAGGATACTTACCAAAAAACCGGATCAATTGATGTTTTTGATAACAAAGGAGCTATTCAAAACCTAAACGAGCTGGAAGTGATTGATGGTAAGATTTATGCAAATGTGTACACTACAAATAATATCCTCATCATTAACCCCGAAACAGGTGCTGTAGAAGGCAAGGTTGATTTATCCGGATTGTTACCTGCCGATTATTTCAAAACAGAAGATGCAAAAGCCAATAATGTATTGAACGGAATCGCTTATGATAAAGCAACTAAAAGGCTTTTTGTGGCCGGTAAAAAATGGCCGCATATTTTCCAGATTGAGTTGGTAAAGAAATAGCAACATTATCGTCATTGCGAGGAGGAACGACGAAGCAATCTTACAACTATCGCTATAATCCATATTTTAAAGATTGCTTCGTCGGCTGAAAAAGCCTTCTCGCAATGACGAGTTTCGGAGCTAGATTGTTATATTAATCCTTTTTCTTCGGTTCATTTAAATAACCGTTAAAAATTATTGGTTGTTTATTTACACTGCTGGCCGTTAACTGCGCATAACCATTGGTAGAAATATTGATGGTAAACCGGTAGTTTTCCCTTTTTACATCCTTTGTGTTAATCTGGATGGTATAAGCTCCTTTTTTATTCTTCGATTCCGTATAAGTAAAATCTTTCGAGGTAAATTTAATTCCGCCCTCACTCGGATCTAAAGGTGCAGAATATGATCTTCCATAATAAGGCAAAAAGGCTATTACACTATCTTTCGTTACCCTTACGTCGTATTGAGAACCTGTGAGGTTGATTGTAGAACCACCTTGTCCCCCAGGCATCATATTTAACACCCGGCTAATATCATTATTGGCCATAGGCATGGCGGTATTGGCAACAAAAGTATAATTCTTATCTGCTACAATTTTTACTGTAGTTTCTTTATTGGTTTGGGCAAAAGATTGAACCCCGATCGAAAGAAAGGCAAAGCTCAATATTAAATTTAAACGTTTCATAATGTGTGTTTTAAATGTGTAACAATTTAAAGATGCACAGATTTGAAAGATTCCATAATAGTGCCAAAAATGGAATGTAGCGTAAATTTAATGATATATTATGGATTTACTTTTTCCGAATAAACTGATTTATACAAAGTGTTGCTTTTTTCATCTTCAGAAGCTCCTGTAGCCGTAAACTTATAATTGCCGGCGGGTATATTTTGGAGTTCTATTTCGCCGTTTTCATTCGTTATCAGTGTAATTGGATTTCCGCCCTGTTTTTTCCCTCCCTTAAGTATTACACCAGCAATTGGCGAACCTGCCACCCTCGAATTTGGATTGGTAGATGGAACAGAAACCACAAATTTATAATTTCCTGTAGCCATGTTGTTAAATTCTATTTCACCATTTTCGTTAGTAATAAAAGTAATTAAATCTTCTGTATTTTTGCTGCCTTTAACCACAATGCCGCTAATTGCTTGTCCGGCTGTAAAATTAATATCTCCGGTTGCTGCATCCAGTTTACCCTTAATCGATTTCATAATGCAGGGAAAATGAGATTCAGGATAATTCAATTTGCAATAATTGCAGTAGTGCCCATCAGAGGTTTTAGTTTTTGATTGTATAGCTAATTGTTGAGTTTCTGTTAATGTGGTAGTTTTAACCTGAGCCAGAACAATAAAAGAAGTAAATAGCAGAAATGCTGCTATAACAGCCCTTTTTTTCATAAAATTTGATTAGAAGTTTAAAATTAATCAAAAAATATGGCTCCTGCCAGTTTTTTTACCTTGCCAGAGGGTTTTATTTCTTTTTTGATGCTTTTGCAAAAGGATTAAATGCCAGGGCAAGCTTAACCCAAAAATCGAGTTCATCATTACGGCTTAGTACATCCTCCGAAACCGAAATATAACCTTTCATTGGTCTGCTGCCCATCACCATCTGTTCCCAGCCATCCTTATCTGATAAATTTTCCAGTTCATTTGGATCCAGTCGCACCATCATGCCTTCTTTAGAAACACCAATACACATTTTGCCGTTCACCATAAACACCAATCCGTTAAACATCAGTTTTTCTTCTACGTCAGGTATATGCATTAAACGTTCGGCTACCCTGAGGGCAAGGGTTTCGTTGTATTTCATGGTTTTAAATTCTTGTTTAACATGAATTGGATAATTAATATCCCTATGGACAGTTTGCAACAGTTTTTTCATTAAGGCGGTCGTCACCCTGAATTTATTTCAGGGTCTTTCACGCTAAAAAGATGCTTATCCCGATGTGGAAATCGGGGCAGTATGACGATTCAATCTGGACCAGGCGCTTCTACAACCATTCTCATTATAACTCCAGGCAATTTATCCTAAAATTAATGTTTAAAAGATGTTGAACAAAATAATTTCCTTAGTAGCTCTATTTCAGTAAATTTGCAATATGTTGTTAAACTGCTATCAGGAAGAATTATTAGAGGCCGGATGTGATGAAGCTGGAAGAGGTTGCCTTGCCGGGCCTGTTTTTGCAGCTGCGGTAATTTTGCCAAAGGGTTTCGTGCTTGAAGGATTAAACGATTCCAAACAGTTATCACACGATCAAAGGGCTTTATTAAGGCCAATTATCGAACAGGAAGCTTTAGCCTGGGCCGTAGCCTCCTGCGATCATGAAGAAATAGACCGCATCAACATATTAAATGCTTCCTTTTTAGCCATGCACCGCGCAATCGAAAAGCTGCATACCCAGCCTCAATACCTCGTTATTGACGGAAACCGTTTTAAAACCTATCCGCAGATTCCGCATAGCTGTATTGTTAAAGGCGATGGGAAATATTTAAACATTGCTGCGGCTTCCATACTGGCCAAAACGCACCGCGATGAATATATGACCAACCTGCATATCGATTATCCGCATTATAACTGGCAACAGAACAAAGGCTATCCAACCATTGCGCATCGTAAAGCAGTAATTGAGATCGGATTATCACCTTTTCACCGCAAAACTTTTAATGTTAGCGATCCGCAGTTAGAACTGTTTTCAAAAAACGCCTAAAATTTCGTAATTTCACAACATTGTGAAAATTCTGTTAATTACTAAGCGGATTCCCTTTCCGCCAAATAGCGGTTATCCCATTGTGGTTTACAATACCATAAAAGGTTTGCTGCAACTTGGTGCAGATATCACTTTGTTTAGTCTTAACCCCACAAAAGGAAGGATCGATATTGAAGACATTTACGATCCCGTTTTTGAACAGATTAAATACCATACCTACGATTTAGATACCGAAGTAAATGTTTGGTCGGCATTTTTTAACATTTTTACCAACGAATCTTATAATGTATCACGCTATTACAGTGAGGATGCTGCGCGTCAATTAGAAAACCTGCTGCGCGAAAATGCTTTTGATATTATCCAGTTCGAAGGGCTTTTTGTAGTGCCATATCTGGATGTGGTGAAGGCAAACAGCAATGCCAAGTTAATTTACAGGGCCCATAATATCGAATTTACCCTCTGGGAACGACTTTCCCATTCAGAAAAATTTCTCGTTCGCCGTAAATACCTCGCATTTTTAGCTCAAAGGCTTAAAGCTTACGAAACCGATCAGATTAACCGTTTCCACCAGATTTTCGCCATCAGCGAGCCCGACCGGCAAAGTATATTGCGCTTCGGCTGTGAAGTACCAATGTCCGTTTTTCCCGTTGCTATTGATTTAGAGAAATATAAAGTAGATAAAACCAAAACCAGTTTCCCTACACTTTTTCATTTAGGAGCAATGGATTGGCGGCCCAATCAGGAGGGTTTAGAATGGTTTCTGGATGATATCTGGCCTGATATCGAAAAGCTGAATAAAGACCTCCGTTTTTATATTGCCGGAAAAAACATGCAGAAACATTTTTTCGAATATGATTCCGAAAACCTGATTGTGGAAGGAGAGGTTTTTGATGCGGTAGAGTTTATGAACTCAAAAGCCATCATGATTGTACCTTTAATTTCGGGTACAGGTATGAGAGTTAAAATTATTGAGGGCATGGCCATGAAAAAATGCATCATTGCCACCACTACTGCTGCCGAAGGGATTAATTGCAGGCATGGACATGATATTTTAATCGCTGATTCGGCGGATGAATTTTACCGTTCAATTTTGCAGTGCATCATTAACCCAAAACGCTGGATGGAAATCGGTGAGAATGCCCGTAAAACCGTTGAGAATGATCACGGCGTTCATTTAATCTCCGGTAAAATGTTAAAGATTTACGAGGAATTGGTGAGCGCGTAGCTAATAACACGATCGTCATCTCGACTGAAGCACAGCGGAACGGAGAGATCTATTTCGAGATAGATTAGCTTCGCTGAGCACTTACGTAGTTCTCGACTGCGTTACATTCCGCCCGAAATGATGATTTTTTGCTTGTGGATAAAGTGAAAATCTATTGAAAACTCATTAAAATTAAGCCAGAATTTCGCCTTTTTCTTAGTAGTTTTGCCCCGCAGAAGAATAAACTCAAAATACTTCATAATTTGCAGCTTAATAAGTGCATAAACAAATTAAAACTGCTTTATTATCATAAAAAATAATATTCACGAATGAAAAATACCGCATTAACAGAAAAACACATCGCTTTAGGCGCTAAAATGGTTCCATTTGCAGGTTATAATATGCCTGTTACTTACGAGGGTATTAATGCTGAACATGCAACTGTTCGCAACGGTGTAGGTGTTTTTGATGTGAGCCACATGGGCGAATTTATCCTGAAAGGCGAAAATGCGCTAGACTTAATCCAACGTGTAACCAGTAATGATGCCTCTAAATTATACGATGGAAAAGTTCAGTATTCTTGTTTGCCAAATCAGGATGGTGGAATTGTAGATGATCTTTTGGTTTATAAAATTGATGATAAAACCTATATGTTGGTGGTAAATGCATCAAATATTGAGAAAGACTGGAACTGGATCCAAAAGTTTAATACCGAAGGGGTAGAAATGCACAATATTTCTGATCAGACTTCTTTGTTGGCTATTCAGGGTCCAAAAGCCGCAGATGCATTGCAAAGCCTGACTGATGTTAATCTGGCATCGATGGAATATTATACTTTCGTTAAAGGTACTTTTGCAGGTATTGAAAATGTGGTGATTTCTGCAACAGGTTATACCGGAGCCGGCGGTTTTGAGATTTATTTCGAAAATCAATATGCAGATCAGATCTGGGATGCCATTTTTGAAGCTGGTGCGCCTTATAACATTCAGCCAATTGGTTTAGGTGCGCGTGATACTTTACGTTTAGAAATGGGTTTCTGTTTATACGGAAATGATATTGATGATACCACATCGCCAATTGAAGCAGGCTTAGGCTGGATTACCAAATTTTCTAAAACTTTTACCAATTCTGAAGCATTACTGGCGCAAAAAGAAGCTGGTATCCAAAAGAAACTGGTTGGTTTCGAAATGATCGATCGTGGTATTCCACGTCACGATTACCAGATTGCTGATGCTGAAGGCAATATTATCGGTAAAGTAACTTCTGGTACACAGGCTCCATCATTGCAAAAAGCAATCGGTATGGGCTACATCGCAAAAGATTTTACTAAAGAAGGTACAGAAGTTTTTATCCTCATCCGCAACACGCCTATCAAAGCAAAAGTGGTTAAGTTTCCTTTTTATAAATAGGATTAACAAAGCAGCAATATTTGTGAACTGATGAAACCGGAAGAAAATAAATATCATGAGCTGCTTTACCACATTGGATCTACCTTACAAACAGCCAGGCAAAATGCCGTAAAGGCCATCAATATTGAGCTGATTATTGCCAACTGGAAAATCGGACGGTATATTGTTGATTTTGAACAGCGAGGTAAACAGAGAGCTGAATATGGGAAAGAGTTATTGGTAACGCTTTCTGCAGATTTGAAATTAAAATATGGCAAAGGATTTAGCCGTTCGAGTTTGCAGCTGATGCGTTTGTTCTATATTAATTACCCCAAATTTCAACCTTTAATAGATAAAGATTTAATTCGCCAGACACTGTCTGGCGAATTCCCAAAAAGCCAAACACCGTCTGGCATTTTGCTAAGTTGGAGTCATTATGCAGAACTTTTAACCATTTCTGATGATCTTGCCAGAAGTTTTTACGAAACACAGGCCATAAAAGAAAATTGGAGTTTTAGGGAAATGAAGCGCCAAATTGATTCAGCTCTATTTCAGAGACTGGCCCTAAGTAAAAATAAAGAAGGTGTACTTGCTTTAGCCGAAAATGGTCTGGTAATCAATAGTTCTGATGATTTAATACGGGACCCCTATATTTTTGAGTTTTTAAACATTCCAACAGGAAGTATTATTAAAGAATCCGGATTAGAGAAAAGGCTTATCGATAATCTGCAGAAATTTTTACTGGAATTAGGTAAAGGTTTTTCATTTGTTGCCCGACAGTTTAAAATAACGGTAGATAATGAACACATGTTTGTTGATATCGTATTTTATCACCGGATATTAAGGTGTTTCGTGCTAATCGACCTAAAAACCAAAAAAGTAAAACACCAGGATATTGGCCAAATGAATTTTTACCTCAACTATTTTAAAGAAGAAGAAAATGTTGAGGGCGATAACGATCCCATTGGGATTATTATTGCTGCAGATAAAAATGAGTTTTTAGTTAAATATGCTACTGGTGGACTTTCAAATAAAATCTTCGTATCTAAATATCAACTTTATCTACCTGATCAAAAAATGTTAGAAGAGAAGATAAAACAAATTATAAATGAATAATACTCACCACATGTCAAAAAAAATAGAAGTTTGTTTAACACCAGCATTAATCGGTTTATACGATATAGAAGAAAGCATTGTGGTGGTGATCGATATTTTACGAGCTACATCATCTATTACCTATGGGATAGATAATGGTGCTGAAGCCATTATTCCGGTAGCTAATGTAGAAGATTGTTTAAATTATCGCGACAGCGGATTCTTGCTGGCAGCAGAAAGAAACGGAGAGGTGGTAACAGGATATGACTTTGGTAATTCGCCTTTCTCCTATACTAAAGAAAAAGTTGGCGGCAAAACAGTTGTCCTTACTACTACTAACGGAACCAAAGCTTTGCATTTAGCACAAAAAAGGGCTTATCAGGTAGTTGTCGGATCATTTCTTAATTTAGACTCACTTTGTTCTTATTTGAAAAGCGAAGATAAAAATGTGCTTTTATTGTGTGCCGGCTGGAAAGATCAGTTCAATTTAGAAGATACCTTATTCGCCGGAGCGGTAGTAAATAAACTCCGTCAGAATTTTGAACATTTTGATGATTCCAGCGTAGCTGCTGAAGATTTATACCTTTTAGCTAAAGATGATCTGCGGAAATACCTGCACAAATCATCACATAGTCACCGTTTGGCTCAATTGAATATCGAAGAAGATGTGGTTTTTTGCCTACAGTTAAATGTTTGCGAAGCTATTCCTGTTTTAGAAGGTGAACGTCTGGTTGCTCTAAAAAAATAAAGAGCGCTATAATCCTCTTTTTTTAAAAGCTAAACTTTAGTCCCAGAAACACTGCATTTTTTCTAAAATTTGCACCATTAAACTGGGTTTCTTCAGTATTACGGTTATTAAAATAAGCTTTATCTACTCCTGAATAAGTATTGATGTTATTGATTTTATAATCAGCATCTACACTTAAATTTTTAGTCAACGGTACCGATAAATTAACACCGCCACTTAATGCAAATGAGTTGGCCTTGTGCGTAAAACTAACAGGTTTGGCAAAATCGGGGATTAAATTCCAGTTAGCCTTTGCAGAATAAGTGTAAAATCCTCCTAAAACCGTGGTACCAATGCTAAATGCATCTGTTTTAAAAACAAATGTCCCTCCGAAATCGAAACCTTTATACCTGGCCTCATAAGTAGAGTTTAGGCCATTGCTTTCAGGGTTACTGGCACTTTCCAAAAGGTGAAATTTTTGCTGGTTGTAAGAAATTCCGATAACCGGATTAATGTTGAATTTTCCTGTTTTAAAAAGTTGATAATCAAGCTGTAAATCAGTATTATACAAATAGCCTTTGTTGGCATTGAGCAGATCAAAATAAAATGCGCCTTGTCTGTTATCATCTGCATAATCGGTATCCTCAGCATCGCCTTTAGTGATATTACTGTATTGATTAGCAATTTTTACACTTAGTTTGCTGGTAATATGGTACTTGATATCTAAACCATAGCCAGGCCCTTTAAGGTTTTTCCAGATCAGCTCTGATAGTATATTTGGATTTGTACCTGAGGAATTACCTGCAATGGACCAATCAAATCTGGATTGCTGAAAGCCAACATAAGGCTTTATTTCCCATTTATGCGGAGCATCCTGTGCAGATGAAGTTTTGTAAAATAAAATCAGAATTAAACAGGTTAAGCAATATTTAAAAGAGAAAATCCGCAAGGTGATCTGCATATTGGTTTTAGGTTTATACAAAGCAAAATACACATAGTGGCGAATTAAACCACTATGTGCAGGTATTTTATTTAAAATGGATATACTGAAGCGATAAACGTTTTATCAGTAGGCGATAAAACAGTGTTCCATCCCACTTCATAATCGCCGATGGTTAATTCGTTTGGAACCGAATAGTGCATGATCGAATTTTTATCATAAGCGCTATAGTTGGTTTGCGTAGTGCTGTATTTAGCAAAGATATTATTATCAGTAGTGGCCTGATCCCAATAATTTGGTGCAGCAGCATAATAAGCGTAAACAGCTGGTTTATCCCATGGAATACTAACTAAAGGATGCTGATGCTCGTGGATCATTCCCAGCGCATGGCCAAATTCGTGTATTACCACGCGGCTGTATTCCGAATCGTCTGTGGTATCGGTTAACCAGCCATAATTCATGGTTGCGCCGCTGGCTGGAGTCGATTTTCCAATATAAGACCATGAACCTCCACTATCAAAAGTTACCCTGATCTTTGCAGTATTATCATTGGTTACGAAATTGAATTTTATGTTTGCATATTGTTCCCACTGTTTGGCAAACTGAATTACTTTCGCCCTTACAACAGCTGTACCGCCGTTCAAACTTACTTTAATGGTAGATCCGTTGGTCCACTTTGATGATTTTATAACGGCACCTCTTGGGGTAGTACCGTCATCAAAAGTTCTTTCTGTACAAATCTTGATCTCGCTAAGCTTATTCACAGACATAGCTTCTGGCTTTTGAAGATCTGCAGTTTCTGTAGGTTTTTCTTTTTTACAAGAATACAATACAGTAGTTAATGCAAGCGCAGCAATCAGCGCTTTATTTAATTTTAAGAATTTCATGTTTTAGGTTTTTTAGGTAAAAATTAATGATCTGTTATTTTGACGGAAATCAAGTTAGAAGATCGTAAAAACCGGAATTCTTCTCATCTGAAAAAGAATGAACAGACTAAAAAACATAGACAGACGTTTAGGTTAATATACTCTGCATTTGCGAAGTATAATCCTAAAGTAAAATAATATTACATAAATACCAAAATAAATGTAATATTTTTATTGCATAAGTGTATTTATTACACGCTATATATTTGATTGTTTTTTAATTCGATATTGTATTATTAATAATACAATATGATTGCTTGCCTAATAATTAGCTTAGGGTTTGGTAATGAGCTCAGAAATAGTCGGGCTGTTTTTTATGGTAATTAATGCCTCTTCGTGTGCCAGCCAATAAATATCTTCGGCACGTTTCATATCAAAAGTACTAATGGCACCTAAACCTTTTGGCTCGATAAGTACATTACAGAATTTTGCCTTTCTTTCCATGTCATGGTTGATCGACATAATACCAGCTCTACCCATTAAATTGGTAATGCCGGTAATTTTATCTACAGGTTTAAGGTGATTGCAGGATGAACCGATAATGAAATCGCAATCTTCCATCAAAGGTTCTACAGGGAAATTATTTAAAATGCCACCATCCACATACATTTGTCCGTCGATCATAATGGGTTTAAAAATTCCGGGGATGCAGCTCGAAGCATGTACCGCTCTGATTAGCGGTCCTTTGGTGAAATAAACCAGGCGGCCTTCACTAAAATTCACGGCAGCAATGGTTAAAGGTATTTTTAGTTTCTCAATGGTATCTTCGGGGAAATATTCTTTTAAAATTAGCGCGGTATTCTCAATATTAATCAGCCCCAGAGAACCTACTGCCGGGCGAACGAAACGCCAGAGTTTGGTTTTAAGGAAAATATTCAAACCCTCCTCCGGATCAATGCCAGCCGCAAAAAAAGCCCCGGCTATAGCGCCTGCACTCGTTCCGCTGATGTGGCTGAATGTAATGCCCAAATTGCTAAAGGCTTTCAAAACGCCTAAATGTGCTATTCCCCTAATGCCTCCGCCTGATAATACTATGCCAACTCTCATTTTTTTGGGTTAATTGTTTGAACTGGTTAATCCTTTAACTGTAAACTGATAACTGCCAGCCGAAAACTATTTCTGTTGTTTCGGTTTGTATTTCGATTGATTTAATATTTTCTGTGCATCATTATCTGCCATTAATTTTTGTAAAGTAACTTCAGGATGTGCTGCCATGTATTTTCTTACAATTTGCCAACCCATCCATACACCCAATTTTGGTGCCGAATCTCTGTTTTCGCCTAAACCCGGAGTAAAAGGTCCTTCAGATAAAAATACCTGGATCTTTTGATAATCGGTTTCATACAAAAAGTTGTTCTCCAAAAAATATGCCCAAATGTCGCCTTCAAAATTTTGTGCCCAATCCAATTGCTGTTGGGTATAACCTATTTTGGTCGAATCGCTTACATTTTCGGGTAAAACCTGATCAAGAAAATACAATATTTTGCCCTGAAAAATCATTTTAGATAAAAGTGTTCTGTTTTCGTCGGGTTCGGTAAAAAGTTCTTCATGGGCATAGGTTTCTGCCACGCGTGGTACAATATATTCAGGGACGAATCTCCTGGAGAGGTATAATGGAACACTTTGTACAATGGCTTTGTAAAATTTACTGTCTTTGCCCAAAAACATATCCAAACCAATGCCAAGGTAATTGTCGCCAACAGGCATCTGGTAGGCAAAACCCGATGCAAAAGAAATAAATCTTGGGATTTTTGCTTTCGGGTAATAGTATTTGATGTATTTGAAAGTTTCGCTTAATCCCTCTTCCTGAGGCTTTAGATTCGGAAAAACGCTATCCACTTCTTTGGTTAAATCGGTGTAAGCCTGGTCGTGGTATAAATTGGCCAGCGACTCGGTATTGGAATATTTACTGTCTAATATCCGGTGAATAAAATCATCATAAAATACGCCATACCTGGAGCGAAGCTGTTGATCTACTTCAGTAATGTTTTTGTTTTTTCCTGCAAATAGCTCGTTATCAAATCTTTCAATCTTAATATCTACCTGTATTTTACTTACATCAGGCCGCTTACTTTGCTTGCAGGAAATAAATGCCATGGCAAAAAGAAAAATTAGATAAATTTGCCATTGTTTTACGTTATATGTCATGTAGAACAAATATATATAAACAGCTATAGCATGAAAAGAATATCGGCCATTTTAATTTTATCTCTTTTAAGTTTCGGCGCATGGGCGCAAAATTCATCTTTAACCAATTACGGCTTCAGGTTAGGTTTAACCGCTACACCAACTTTTGGCTGGATTAAACCCGAGCAGGGAAAAACAGATGGAATAACTTTGGGGTTTTCTTATGGATTGATCGGCGATTTCAATTTTGCGCCTAATTATAGTTTTTCTACCGCGTTAACCATTACATCTATAAATGGAAAAAGTACAGAAGTAAATGCGCAGCCATATTATGCAGGTGGCTCTATTCCAAAAGCTTATGATTTAAAATATAAGCTGCAATACGTAGACCTGCCACTAACGGTTAAATTAAAGACCGTAAAGGCAGATGGAAAACGCTGGTATGGCCAGTTTGGATTGTCTAATTCATTTAACATCAGTGCCAAGCAGGATGCTGTAACCGATGGAGCGGTTGCAGGCGATAATTTGAATGTATCTGATAATATTAAACTTTACCGTGCCGGATTAATTATTGGTGGCGGTGGAGAGTTTGATGTTTCCGGAAATACCAGTATCGTAGCCGGTTTAACTTTTAACAACGGTTTTACCAATATTGTAACCGATAAAGGCAGAAATGTTAAAAACCACTATCTGGCACTCAACTTTGGCGTGTTTTTTTAGTCTTAAATATTTTCTTGATACTTATTATCTAATACCCGATACTCCTAAAACCTACTACAAACATGAAAATAGCGCTAGCACAACTCAATTACCATATCGGAAACTTTGAGGCCAACACCCAAAAAATAACCGAACATATCCAGCTGGCGAAAGCTAAAGGTGCTGATCTCGTTGTATTTGCCGAACTGGCCATTTGCGGGTATCCGCCGAGGGATTTTTTGGAATTTGATGAATTTATCGTGCTTTGCGAAGATGCCGTTCAGGAAATAGCCAAATATTGTACGGATATAGCCTGTATTGTTGGTTTACCAATTAAAAATGAGGTATTACAGGGAAAAGATTTATTTAATGCAGCCTATTTTATCGAAGCGGGAAAAGTTAAAGCGGTGGTAAAAAAAGCGCTACTGCCTACCTACGATGTGTTTGATGAGTACCGTTATTTTGAGCCTGCGACGCAATTTAGCTGTATCGAATTTCAAGGAAAAAAAATTGCCTTAACCATTTGCGAAGACCTTTGGAACATCAATGATAATCCATTGTACGTGTCGAATCCAATGGATGAGCTGATTAAAGAACAGCCGGATGTGATGATCAATATTGCTGCTTCGCCGTTTTCTTATACACATGATGATGAGCGGATACAGGTATTGGCCGATAATGCAAAAAAATATAAACTTCCGGTATTTTATGTAAATCAGGTTGGCGCACAGACCGAAATTATTTTTGATGGTGGTTCGCTGGTATTTGATGCTGATGGCGAAATGAAAGCAGAAATGAAATATTTTGAGGAAGATCTGCAGGTTTTTGATTTAGACGAGGTTGAAAGCGTGCGTAATAAATACCCCAAATCGGAAAGGCTGACGGATATTGAGCAGATTCATGATGCACTGGTTTTAGGTATCAAGGATTATTTCAGGAAATCAGGTTTTAGTAAAGCGGTTTTAGGTTTATCCGGTGGAATTGACTCTGCTGTGGTTTGTGCTTTGGCTTGTCGCGCTTTAGGATCAGAAAATGTAATGGCGGTTTTAATGCCTTCAAAATTTTCATCCGATCACTCCGTTCAGGATGCCTTGGATCTGGTAAACAATATTGACTGTATGCACGAAATTGTGCCGATTAAAGAAGTTGCCGAAGCTTTTGATCATATTTTAGCGCCGGCTTTTAAAGGCTTGCCTTTTAATCTTACCGAAGAGAATATTCAGGCCCGCATCCGCGGAATTATAAATATGGCCATGAGCAACAAGTTTGGTTATATTTTACTCAATACCTCAAATAAAAGCGAATGCGCGGTAGGTTATGGTACTTTATACGGAGATATGTGCGGTGCCATAGGGGTTATTGGTGATGTTTATAAAATGCAGGTTTTCGAGCTGGCAAAATACATTAATAAGGAAAGGGAAATTATTCCGGTCAATACGATAGTTAAACCGCCATCGGCAGAATTAAGGCCTGATCAAAAAGATTCTGATTCGCTACCTGAATATGAAATCCTCGATAAAATATTGTACCAGCATATCGAAAAGAAACAAGGCTCAAAAGCCATCATCGCCCAGGGATTCGATGAGGCCTTGGTACAGCGCATATTGAAAATGGTAAATATTGCCGAATTTAAACGTTATCAAACACCACCTATTTTAAGGGTATCGCCTAAAGCATTCGGTATGGGTAGAAGAATGCCGATTGTAGGGAAGTATATGGTGTAGCGGTTGAAATGTTAGAAGGTTTGAATTTGATTGTTCAATTGTTGTTTATTAGTTGGTTAACTGGTTAAACGGTTAATAGTTTAAGTTGTGCACTGCAAATTGCCAATTGAAAACTGTCTACTTGTTGGTTAACTGTTAAACGGTTAATTGTTCAAATTGTGTAGTGCAAATTGCCAATTGAAAACTGTTTACTTGTTGGTTAACTGGTTAAACGGTTAATTGTTTAAATTGTGTAGTGCAAATTGCCAATTGAAAACTGTCTATTTGTTGGTTTGATTGTTTTAGGGAATTGTTAACTAAGATGATTAAGCTAAGTTATGATAAATCTTAATTTTTAGTTTTTGTAATTATACCATAAAAGAACGTCATTTCGACCGTAGCGAAGAGATCTATCTTGTTAGATTTCTCAACTTTGTTTCACTCCGCCCGAAATGACGAACTCTGGGTTATTACAACTTATGCTAAAGTAGCATCAACTGTAATGGTTGTATTTAATAATTTAGAAATCGGGCAGTTTTTCTCCGCATCTGCTACCAGTTCATCAAACTTTTCTTGTGTTAAGTCAGGTACAGAAGCTGTTAAAGTTAAGTGCGATTCTACAATTTCACCTTTTGATGGATCCAGGTTAATTTCGCATTTGGTTTCCAGCTTGGTAGCCGTAAAACCAGCTTCGGCTAAATTGGCAGATAATTTCATGGTGAAACAGCCTGCATGTGCAGCAGCAATTAACTCTTCAGGGTTTGTGCCTACACCTTCAGCAAAGCGCGAATTAAATGAGTATTGAGTATTGTTTAAAGTAGTACTTTGTGTAGTGATGTTACCGTTACCTTCTTTAATAGAACCTTGCCATACGGCCGTTGCATTTCTTTTCATGATGGAATTTAATTTTTGGTTGTTTTAAATTGTTTAACACCTAAAGATAAATATATGTTTGTTTAAATGGTGGAATTCTTTGTTAAGAAATTCTTATGCAAAATTATTTTTAGCTTCCTGTAAAGCTTTAAAAAAAAGAAGCTGCCTCAAAGAAACAGCTTCTCTTTCATTACGATCTTGTTAGGTTATTTATCTGATTTTTAATTATAAAGGATACAATACTGCAGTAGCTTGTTTATCCTTGGCCGATAAAACAGTAGCGCCACTTCCACATTGCCCGCCGTTCATTAATGATTGTGCATCGGTTCCGCCAACTCCCGGAACATTGGTTGTTGTAGATTGGTTGGTGTGCTTAAATGAAATGGTATGGCCAAATTCATGTGTAATGGTTCTTGTACGCTGTGCGAAAGAATTGTTCTGGATCAAAGCCTGATTAATCCAAACGGTGTTACCGGCTTTGCCGTTAGAGGTCGACAGATAGGCTTGTCCGCAAGTAGAGCCTCCGATTGTATTATCCACCTTGATCAGAATATCATAAACGGTGCCTGTTGTAATTACGAATTTGATTTTAGAATTGGGCACTGTATTCCACTGGTTAATTGCAGAATTGATTTCGCTGGTCATGCTGGTTATCGAAGGATCGATTTTTACGCGGATATTATTGCTATTGGTTACAATATAACCATTGTAATATTGCTCTGTTATCGCTTTTCCATAATCAGCCGGAACTTCCATTTTTTTATTGAAAACAATATCGCCGTCAACCACATAATTATCCCCGCTATCTACAATCTGTGCATCTGTAAATCCAAGATTTTTGATGTAGGCAAGAACTTTTTGATTTTGTGTGGTTTCGGTTTCCGGATCGGTTGAGATGTCATTTTTCTTAGAGCATGAGATCATTACTGCTGAGAGCAAAGCCATCACAGCAATTTTTTTTAACAGGTTTTTCATAGTTTAGGTTTTTTAGTTAGATCGTAATGTGCTGTAATTGAGTATTACAACACTAAATATACTACAAAAAATATATAAACGTATGTTTAATACGTAAATTTTGTATTTTTAATTAGTATTGCGTTCTAATTGTTCCTGCTCCTCCTGTTGTTTTGTGGTACTACTTCTGATGGATTGAAAAAGCAATATTCCGATTCCGATCATGATTGAGATATCGGCAAAATTAAAAACACCTGTTTGGAAGATATAAAAATCCATGTGCATAAAATCGGTAACAGATCCGTAGATAATTCTGTCGTACAGGTTGCCGATGCCTCCGCCGATTAAGAAACACAGGGCAACTTGCATCATAACGGGGAGATTCTTTTTAGCAAATAGATAATATAGGCCGTAGCACAAAAATAAGAGTGGTAAGCCTGTTAAAATAATCAGTCTGAAAATATAAGGCATCTGATCGCCTAAACTTAAAAAAGCGCCCGTATTTTCTACTTTAAGCAAGGTGAAACGATCTTTAATAATGCTGATGTGTTCGTAATCGCTGATTTCGGTACGGACAATTTTTTTTGAAATCTGATCGCAACCAAAATTTAGGGTTAACATCAATAACAGGAAAGACCATCTAATATTTTTTATTTGTTGCATGGATTTAAAATTGAAGATAACTACGGAATTAATTTTACTTTTTTACCCATTTTCTGTAAGGAATAATCAAAGCTAAAATTACCGCTAAAACACTGAATATTTTGGCAATAATGTCTCCGCTTTTTACATAAAAAGTAATCTCGTCGTTTAAGTTAATATTTGCTTTCAAGGCAGTTCTGGTCCACCATTTAGTGCTTTGTATTACATCACCGCGTTGGTTAATGAAGCAGGAAATTCCGGTATTCGCCGAACGGGCTACATCGCGGTGGCTTTCAATGGCCCTGAGTTTGGCGTACATCATGTGCTGGTCTTTTCCGGAGGTATTTCCCCACCAGCCATCATTTGTAATAATGGCAATAAACTGTGCGCCATCTTTAACCTGTTCGCCGATCCAATCGCCCCATAAACTTTCATAACAAACCACCGGAGCAACTCCAATACCACTTTGGGCATAAAGTACGCTGGGTTTATCCTGCCAGCCCCATCCGCCCACAGTTCCGCCTAATTGTGCAAAAACACCATCTAAAAATGAAAATACTTTTGGGAAGGGCATTTTTTCTACCCCAGGCACCAATTTCGATTTATGGTAGAACTGAACATTTGCAGAATTCTCCACCTGCATGGCCGTATTGAAATTATCAAAATAAATACCGCTCTGATTATCAAATTTTGCGGTGATGGTTTTTTTATCCTGATAAGTTTTAATACTCTCAATACCGGTAATCAATGTTCCGTTTTTATACTTTGATAAAAAGCTTTGCAGGTTAATGAAATCATTATTGCTTCTGATTCTATCCTCATCTGCGTAATTAGGGATTGCCGTTTCCGGCCAGATAAAATATTCAGTATTCGGTTGTCCGATTGAATCGGATAGGTGTGTTAAAATTCTGATCTGCTCGGCTGCTGGAATATTCTCCAGTTTTTGATAAGGATCGATATTAGGCTGAACCACCACTACATTGCTTGGTGTTCCTTTTTGTTCAGCGTTAAAATATTTTGTTAATGAGATGCCAATGGGAATAATCACCACCAAAACCCAAATGCCCAAAGTTCTGAACCTTAAATAACCAGTTTGTGATTTCAGTTTTTTATAGGCTTCGAACGCTAAAATATTACTGACTAAGATCCATAATGAACCACCGTAAATTCCGGTATGATCATACCATTGCGCCAATTGGTGCATGCCGGCCAAACCATTGCCTAAAGTCATCCAGGGAAAAGCTAAATCCCAGGTTTGTTGTAAATATTCTAATGCAATATAAAAGGCGATTAAACCCAGGTAACCAATTTTTTTATTTACATATTTACCCAGGCGGTAATATAACCAAAAGGCAAAAGTCATTAATAACGCACCTAAGCCATAAGGAATTAATGAAACCGGTAAAGCTACAATCCATCCATTATATGCACTTATGGCATTATACACCCAATAAATAGATGCGGTATTCCAAACCAAAAAGGTTAAACCTGCAGTTAAAAAAATCCTTTTGCCCTGTTTCTTAGCTGTATCACTGGCGATGGCTTCAATAGCAACAAAAAGCGGAACCAGGCCAATTAATAGTAGCGGAGTGGTAAAAGGCATCGGCGGCCAGGCCAGCCAAAGTAAAAATGCACTGGCTAAGGCGAGGAGATAGGTTTGTTTAGATTTCATATAAAATTACTTGTCATTCTGACGCAGGAAGAATCTCTAAGCGACAAAGAACTGACCTTGTTTTTGTTATTATAAGTACAGTGCAATTATGTTAGGGATGCTTTCCCGAGATAGATCGGGGCAAGCATTGCCTCAGCATGACAGTATTAATTACAAACTATCTAAAATATCCGCTTTTTTAGCTTCATATTCCTCTTGCGTAATCAGGTGTTTATCGTACAAAGTTTTAAGTTTACGTAATTTTAAGGTCGTTTCATCTTCCGGCTCTTCTACAACTTCTGCCAGCTGAATAACAGGTTGAACAGGCTCCGGAGTTGGCTCATAAGCCGGAATTTCGGCTAAAGGTTGCGCATTTACGCTGGTAAGAGACGCCGTTGCACGGTTTTCTTCCAATTTTTGCTGACGCAGCATTTCTTTATATTCTTCCAGTTGCTGGCTGGCTGACTGATGTAGTTTACGGGCCTGTACTTTTGGAATATATTCGGTTACAATATTTTCACCGCTCTGTGGTACACAGATAAACTTAGAGGTAAAAAAATCTTCCTTGAAAGAAACTTCCTTAATGTTTTTCCACGATATATCTTTAAAATTCATCGTTAGGCCTAAATTACCAGGCTCGCAATAGAAAATACGTTTGTTAGAGATCGCGATACTATCCGGCATTAAATTTACTGCAGGTTTTTTTTGTACCGCTAAATATAAAAGCTCTTCGCCCGTAGTTAACAGGTCGTTTAATTTTCCAATAACTTTTTCAACCGCTTTAGGATCTTGTTCGTCACTTAAAAATCTATCTATACTTGTCATAATATTTTTAAATTTTGTCTTCGAGATAATTTTCTACCTCTTTTTGTAAAACTGGTATGTCTTTAATTATAATTTTCCATATAACCATATCATTAACATTGTCATATGAATGGATTATTTTATTTCTTAAATCAACAATTTGTCTTGAATATGAAATGATGATTTCGGGATTTATCTTTAGTAGCTTATTAATGGCTTCTCCTATAATTTCAAGTTCACGTTCAACCGCTCTTCGTTTGGTTTTGTTCGCTTTATAAATTTCAAAAGCGAAGTTGTTTTCCAAATGCTCATAAATAGATTCAATCGAAATTTTAATATCGGTAAGCAGTTTCTTTTCTTCTAACGTACTCATATCAATTGAATCTTACTTTGATTAATACTTTCAATAAGATAAGGATTACTTAATGTTTCTTCAGCCAATAAATCAACATCTCTTTTTAATAAATCCTGTAGGGCATAAAGTAAATCGAAATAATTATTTCCGTAGCTTTCAAAATCAGATTGATTAGAAAAATTAATTAAAAAATCAATATCACTGTCCTCTTTTAGATTGTTTTTGGCAGCGCTACCAAATAAATAAGCCTCTTTAACATCGTATTTTTTAAAGAGATTTTTTATTTCGTGTAAATGATTTGAAATTAAACTTTCCATATTTCTAATTTAAAACAAGCTATTCCTCAGCATCCTCGTATTTGTTTTTGCTCTTAACATTGGGTTTCCCCGCTATGCAAATTACAAATTCTCCTTTTAATGTATTGTTTTCAAAATGTGATTTTATTTCTACCAAAGTGCCGCGTACGGTTTCTTCGAACATTTTGGTGAGTTCTCTGCTTACCGATGCCTGCCTGTCTGCCCCCAAATATTGTGCAAATTCTTCTAAGGTTTTTAATAAACGGTGCGGACTTTCATAAAGTATAATGGTGCGGTCTTCTTCTGCTAACTTTTTAAACTTGGTTTGCCGGCCTTTTTTTACTGGTAAAAATCCTTCAAAGCAAAAGGCATCTGCAGGTAAGCCCGAGTTTACCAAAGCCGGTACAAAAGCGGTTGCTCCCGGTAAACATTCAACTGCAATATCATTTTTAATGGCTTCACGCACCAAAAAGAAACCTGGATCGGAGATGGCTGGTGTGCCGGCGTCAGAAATTAGCGCAATTTTCTGTCCTTCATTTAAAAACTTTATAATCTCCGAAGTTGCCTTATGTTCGTTATGCTGGTGATGCGAGAAAACCCTTTTATCGATCCCAAAATGTTTGAGCATCGGGGCGCTGGTGCGGGTATCTTCGGCGAGGATCAAATCGCATTCTTTTAATATACGGATTGCCCTAAAGGTCATATCCTCCAAATTGCCTATGGGCGTTGGTACGAGAAATAGTTTGCCATCCATATTTTTCTACATTCGTCATTGCGAGGAGGAACAACGAAGCAATCTTTTTTAGAGAGATTGCCGCACTGCGTTCGCAATGACGACTTAATTATTATCTTTGCTTTAAAAAATTAAATAATGCTGCAAGTTAACTATATCCGCGAAAATAGAGAGAAAGTTTTAGAACGTTTAAGTATCCGTAATTTTAAACAACCCGAACTGGTAGACGAAATCATTAAAATTGATGAAGACCGCCGTTCCACTCAAACTTCGCTGGATAATATTTCTGCTGAGGCGAATGCAGCCGCTAAACAAATTGGTGATTTAATGCGTACGGGTAAAAAAGAAGAGGCAGAAGCCATTAAAGCACAAACGGCTTCTCATAAAGAAAACATCAAAAACCTGGGCGATAAACTGAATGAGCTGGAAACTGCTCAGCATAACTTAATTGTTCAGTTGCCAAACTTACCATATCATTTAGTAAAACAAGGATCTACCGCAGAAGAGAACGAAATTGTATTAACACATGGTGAGCCTGCTCAGTTACCCAGCAAAGCATTACCGCACTGGGAACTGGCTGCAAAATATGATATTATCGATTTCGAATTAGGTGTAAAAATTACCGGTGCCGGCTTTCCGGTATATAAAGGAAAAGGAGCCAGATTACAACGTGCATTAATCAATTTCTTTTTAGATCATGCTACAGCTGCAGGTTATAAAGAAATGCAGGTACCACACTTGGTTAACGCGGCCTCGGGTTTTGGTACCGGACAGTTACCTGATAAGGAAGGACAGATGTATCACTCAACCGTTGATGATTTATATTTAATTCCAACGGCCGAAGTTCCGGTAACCAATTTATACCGCGATGTAATTGTTAAGGAAGAAGATTTACCGATCAAAAATACAGCTTATACGCCCTGTTTCCGTAGAGAAGCAGGCTCATATGGGGCACACGTACGCGGTTTAAACCGTTTACACCAGTTTGATAAGGTTGAAGTGGTACAGATTACCCATCCGGATAAATCTTATGAAACGCTGGAAGATATGAGCCTGTACGTTCAGTCACTTTTAAAAGAATTAGGGCTACATTACCGCGTATTGCGTTTATGTGGTGGCGATATGGGCTTTACCTCTGCCATGACTTATGATATGGAGGTTTGGAGTGCTGCACAGGAGCGTTGGCTTGAGGTTTCTTCTGTATCAAATTTCGAAACTTACCAGAGTAACCGTTTAAAACTGCGTTTTAAAGGAAAAGAAGGCAAGGCACAACTGGCACACTCGTTAAACGGAAGTGCATTGGCTTTACCACGTATTGTGGCTTCCATTTTAGAAAACTACCAAACCGAAAACGGAATTAAAATTCCGGAGGCATTGGTGAAATATACAGGGTTTGAAATGATTGATTAACCTCACCCTATTAAAGGAATTGCTAATTTTTCTGTCTTTGCATCCCTCTCCTGCAGGAGAGGGAAAGCACAGACACTGCATATTCTTCGCCCGTTGACAAGGGTGAGGTGCATAAAAAAAGCTTTGCAGTAATGCAAAGCTTTTTGTTTTTATAGATAGATGAGTGTTGTGTATTGCTTATAAAATCAAGATCAATAATAAAATGATGATGATAATGGCACCAACTGAAAGGTAAACACCTCCGGAAACGGCACGGGCCTGACCTTTTAATTCTCTTAACTCGTTGCGTAAAGCTTTACGTTCTGCTTTGGTTAAGTTAGATTTATCCATGTCTCTGATTTCTTCAACACGGGTTTTAATTTTTTCCAGTTTCACTGCCTGTTCTGCAGTTAATTCTGTAGGATTTTTCGCAGGTTTATCAGCTGCCTGAGCTGAATTAAAACTAATGCCTAAAGAGAAAATCAAGGCTAACGTGTAGATGAATTTTTTCATAATATCTAATTTTTTAGTGTTCGACCTCTACCTAACAAAAAACCTACCAAATTGTTCTGGTAGGTTTTAAAAAGGATTAAATTAAGTGTTAAAATGATTATTTGATCTCGAAAATGGCATTTACTGTGAAATTCAGTTTAATTTTTTTGAAATCAATTTCCGGAGCGCCAGCAGCATCAGCCATTTCAGCTTTCATTGCGAAATTTCTGTAAACCGGTTGTATCACATTGTCTCCACCATCCTGGATTTCAATTACACCACCTAATTTATTACCTAAAGCTTCTACCATATAAGTTGCTTTATCTTTTGCAGCTAATAAGGCTTTAATTTTAAGGTCTTTTTTTAAGCTCTCAATTTTAGAATAATCGTAGCTTTCGATATTTGTATTGGCAATTCCTTTGGCATCGATAGCTTCTAATATTGCATTGAACTTATTCAGGTCGCTTACTTTTAAACGGTATTGTTTGCTTGCTAAAAAATCAGGGTTTTTCTTTTTCTCTGTTTCGTAATTCCAGCTGCTCAAATTGCTGATGGTTAAGTTTTCCTTTGGGATACCTGCTTTTTGTACTGCGGCAAACAGTTGTTTTTCCAGTTCGGTAATGTCTGTTTTTTTCTTTCCGTTTAAATACTCTTTAAGTGAAATGCCGATGTAGATAATATCGGGAGTAACTTCAGTTTCTGCAGTTCCGCTAACATTAATTTTTCTACGTAAATCTACTTGTTGGGCCATCGCTGTTGATACTCCTAAAAATGCAACCAGTGCAAATGCTATTAACTTTTTCATAATGTATTTTTCTTTGTGTGTACTGTAATGATGTAAACCTTATGCAAATTCCACACCGGGATTACATCTTTTTTATTTTTATAAACGGTTGCGACCTGATAAAAGCTACAATTTTGTTACATCGTAATCCTATGTCATTTACTTACAGCAAGATAAAATAAGCATTAATGTGTAAAGAAAAAATAAGAAAGACAGCCACGAAATATAGGTTGCCCATTTTAAATTATTCGGGCTACTGCATATAACAGGAATGTGTGGAGATTATTTATTTTCTAAACCGGGTTTTCAGAAAATAAGTATGATGAATAAAATTATGCGCAAGGTTTTATGCTTAATAGACGGAATTATATATGGTTATAAAACCAAGCGCAGCAGAGTTTTCTGCAGAATTTTAATCATGTTTTGCAATCCGGAATTGCAAAAAGAATTGGATTAAGGTAATTAAACCTTTGAAACTTTAACAGCAGTTGGTCCTTTTTGGCCCATTTCTACTTCGAAGGTAACTTTATCGCCCTCTTTAATCTGGGTGATTAAACCGTTTGCATGAACGAAAATACTATCCTGGGTTTCGGTGTTTTTAATAAAGCCGTAACCTTTGCTGTCGTTAAAGAAAGTAACTGTTCCTTTTTTAACAGGATTTTCATCAATGATGTCTTCTTGTCTTGAAATACCGATCTGAATATCTTCTGTATTGATTACCACTTTCTTTTTCGGATCTGGTGGGGTAGAGGAGATGTTTCCGTTTTCATCAACGTAAGCCATCATGTCTTCAAGAGATAAGCCTTTTTTAGCATTTGCCTGACGCTCTTCTTTTTTCTCTTGTTTGTCGTTTTTCTTTTTTAATCGTTTTTTTTCGTTCTCTTTTTTACTGTATGTTGCCTGAGATTTAGCCATATTTTATTTAATTGTTTTGTTTTGAAAGGTGAGTGGAATGGAGAATTAAACAAAGATAACAATACTAAAGGATAAATACGATTTTATTCGGTTATGCTCTTGTGATTTAGGTTTGGATAAGGGAATATTAACCACAGATGAAAAGGATGAACACAGATAAGGTAATTGCATCTGTGTTTATTGGTGGCCAAAACATCCGGAATTAATTCATTTAGTATTATTGGTACTGTGCAGATCCTTCGACTCCGCTCAGGATGACATAACGAGTGGGATTTAACGATATGGTTAACACAGATTGAAAGATAAACTTTGGGGGAAGAGCCGGTTATATTAACCACAGATGAAAAGGATGAACACAGATAAGGTAATTGCATCTGTGTTTATTGGTGGCCAAAACACCCGGAATTAATTCATTTAGTATTATTGGCACTGTTTAGATCCTTCGACTCCGCTCAGGATGACATAACGAATGGGATTTAACGATATGGTTAACACAGATTGAAAGATAAACTTTGGGGGAAGAGCCGGTTATATTAACCACAGATGAAAAGAATGAACACAGATAAGGTAATTGCATCTGTGTTTATCGGTGTAAATCTGTGGTTAAACTGTTATATTTCCCGGCTGCGTTGCACTCCGCTCGAAATGACAGCACTCCGGGATGATTCACTTCTTTCGGCTATGATATATTTACAGACCTATGAACAGGGTCGTCATTGCTGAGGAGGAACGGCCGAAGCAATCTTTCCTGTTGATGATCCTTGCTGGAAAGATTGCTTCGTCGGCTGAAAAAGCCTTCTCGCAATGACGAATTTTGCGGCTTATAATTGCGCTAAGATTCTCCGTGTTTCTGCGTTTCCGTGGCAGTTTTTCTCTGCTGTATTAACCAAGATGAAAAGGATGAACACAGATAAGGTAATTGCATCTGTGTTTATTGGTGTAAATCTGTGGTTAAACTGTTAGATTTCCCGGCTGCGCTGCACTCCGCTCGAAATGACAGCACTCCGGGATGATTCACTTCTTTCGGCTATGATATATTTACAGACCTATGAATAGGGTCGTCATTGCTGAGGAGGAACGGCCGAAGCAATCTTTCCTGTTGATGATCCTTGCTGGAAAGATTGCTTCGTCGGCTGAAAAAGCCTTCTCGCAATGACGAATTTTGCGGCTTATAATTGCGCTAAGATTCTCCGTGTTTCTGCGTTTCTGTGGCAGTTTTCTCTGCTGTATTAACCAAGATGAAAGGATGAACACAGATAAGGTAATTGCATCTGTGTTTATCGGTGTAAATCTGTGGTTAAACTGTTAGACTTCCCGGCTGCATTGCACTCCGCTCGAAATGGCGATACCAGAGATTAAGCTACCCAGTTTGCTTTATCAATCTGGTAAACGAAGTTCCATTTTATGGGTTCGCCGTAGTAAGCTACTTCGATTTCGGAGATTTTAATTGCGCCGAGCTTTTCTGATGCTTTTTGCGAACGGAAATTGGTTGCGCCGATGTGCAGGATTACTTTATCTACAAACTGAAAAGCATAATCAAGCATTAAGGTTTTTAAAGCCCTGTTGTGTCCTTTGCCCCAAAATTCGCGTGCAATAAAGGTATAGCCAACTGCAACAGAATTGTCTGCCTCATCGGGTTCGTAGTACCTGGAGCTGCCCACTATTTTATTGGTTTCTTTCTCGTAAACGATAAAAGCGCCCCTCGATTCGATTGCACCCTTAAAGAAATTTTCGAACACTTCTCTTTTGTAGCGGTCTTTGTTGGGGTGCTGTTCCCAGATCAGCGGATCGGAAGCTACAGCAAAAAGTGCTTCAAAGTCAGACTCTTTTAATGGAACTACTTTAATCAGATCGTTTTCTAGTGTAGGTTGTAAATCGAAATTCATATTATCGGGGGAATAAAAACGGCCGGCTATAAGGCCAGCCGTTTGTAATTAACTTATAGATTTCTCCATTCCGCTGCGCTACAGTCGAAATGAAGATATCTCGTGGTTATGATGTTATTAGTTTACCAAACCTTCAATTTCCACTACTTCCTGTGCATCTTTCTGATAATCTACTTTATCAATTTCAAAGCCGAAAAGGCTTAAGAAATCAGATCTGTAACCTGGTAAATCACCAATTGCTGGTAAAGTTTCGGTAGTGGCTTCTTTCCAGAGTTCTGCAACTTTAGCCTGGATATCTTCACGCATTTCCCAATCGTCGATCCTGATTCTTCCTTTTTCGTCGACAGGAACCGGACTGCCGGTATATAAACGATCGGCATATAAACGCTGGATCTGCTCAATGGTACCTTCGTGTACGCCTTCGGCTTTCATTACTTTGTACAATAATGAAATATACAATGGAATTACAGGAATAGCTGAGCTTGCCTGTGTAACCAATGCTTTGTTAACTGATACATAGGCTTTGCCATCAATATCTTTTAATTTATCGCTGATTTTGAAAGCGGTAGCTTCTAAATCGTCTTTTGCTCTGCCAATGGTTCCTTTGCGGTACACCGGTTCGGTTAATGCAGGGCCGATGTAAGAATATGCTACGGTAGTGGCACCTTCGGCCAGCAAGTTTTCTGCCTTAAGGGCATCAATCCACATGGCCCAGTCTTCGCCGCCCATTACGGCAACGGTATTGGTAATATCTTCTTCGGTAGCTGGTTCGATAGAAATTTCAGACACATTACCGGTATGGAAATCGACAGTTTTGTTGGTATAGGTACCACCAATTGGTTTTAAAGTAGAACGGTGCAATACTTCGGTATCAGGATGTTTCCTTACCGGAGAAGCTAAACTATAGATTACGAGATCAACCTGACCAAGATCGGCTTTGATCAGTTCGATGGTTTTTTCTTTGATTTCTTTTGAGAAGGCATCGCCGTTAATGCTTTTTGCATATAAACCGGCAGCATGTGCTTCTTTTTCAAAAGCGGCACTGTTGTACCAGCCTGGTGAAGCCGTTTTTCCTTCAGAAGGAGCTTTTTCGAAAAATACGCCAATGGTAGAAGCGCCTGATCCATAAGCAGCAGCAATGCGTGAAGCTAAACCGAAACCGGTTGAAGCGCCAATTACCAATACTTTTTTAGGACCATCAATAGCTCCTTTTGATTTTACATATTCAATTTGATTCTTTACGTTTTGTGCGCAACCATCAGGGTGTGCGGTTAAACAGATAAAGCCCCTCATTCTAGGTTCGATAATCATTTTTGTTCTTTTTTACGTTTTGTAATGTTAAAATAAGCGCAATTTTTAGGTTATTGAAAATGCCCTAATGCCCAAATCTTTAACGAAGATATATTTTTAATTGTTTAACGTTAAATGAAATTTGTTTTTAACTGCAAAGGAGGAGACGGTATCGCCTGTTTTTACCATAGCGTTAATAGAGAAAAGGCACAGCGCACACACAGAGGTGAGTGTTACTGAACGTTTTTTATCAGGCGATTACATTTCGGTTTAATTAACCACAAAGGCGCAAAGAGGTTAATAAATTGGAATCAGGGCTGAAAACTTCGGACATCTGTCCTCCAACTTCGGGACTAATTAAAAGACTGTTCCTTTATTTTAATATAAATCTCTTAATTTAGCGGCACACAGATAAAACCGGTTTATCTTTTTATGAAAAAAATATTATTATCTGCCGCGATGGTTCTCATCATGGCATCAGGAAAGCTGTATGCGCAAACCCAATATCATCATTCGGGTTGGTTTATGTTTTTAAACAATACTAAATTTAATGATAAGTGGGGATTACAGTTCGATTTTCAGGTTCGTTCTGCGGATGACTGGGGTTATGTGCGCAATACTCTGGTGAGGCCTGCGGTACAATATTTCATTAATGATAAAAGTAATGTTGCCCTGGGGTATTTGTGGCAAACTACAACCACGGAGGTTGCCGGAGCGGCAGATTTGACACTACACGAGCACCGCATTTTTGAGCAGTATATTTACAACCATAAAATCAGTTCGGTATTTGCCAGTCACAGGTTTAGGGTAGAGCAGCGCTTTATCGGCAGAACAGGTGAAGATGTGTTTTCGCAGCGGTTCCGTTATTTCTTCAGGTTAATCAAGCCTTTACAAAAAACGCAGCCTACATTTACAAAGGGGCCTTTTGTGGCTTTGCAAAATGAGGTATTTTTAAATCTTCAAAATAAGAGCGAAATCAATAATAGTGTGTTCGATCAGAACAGGGCCTATCTTGCTGTGGGATACCGCTTTTCGAAAAAGTTTGATCTGGAGGCCGGCTATATGAATCAGGCTAGTCATGGTTTAACCCATAACACCATCAACAACATTATTCAGCTGGCAGTTTATACGAGGTTTTAATGATTTAAAGTCATTTTTTGTATCATAAAGCTTACCAAATGTTAAAGGTGTTGTAAATGACTGGTCTTTTTGCTCAATTTGCCGCGTGAAAAAATTTACCATTCTATTTTTAGCACTCTTGTTTGGCAAGCGGATGCAGGCACAGGAGGCTCTAAGCTCAACAACAGATCATACACCCACTTCGAAAAGCTTATTTAATCCTGAGCATAAGAGGAATTTTTCGCGTAAGGGCGATTTCTTTTTTCACTGGGGCTATAACAGTTCCTGGTACGGTAAGAGTGATATCAGGTTTCAGGGGCCGAATTATGATTTTACTTTAAAAGATGTGGTTGCACACGACAGGCAATCAAAATTAAGCTGGGATTATTTAAACCCGGGATTAATTACGGTACCACAATATAATATTCGCGTGGGTTATTTTATCAAAGATAATTACAGTATTTCTATCGGCTGGGACCACATGAAATATGTAATGGATATTCCTCAAACGGTGGCCATTACCGGTCATATCGGACCAAATATTACCCCTGAAAATGTGGCTACGGGCGCATTGGCTGGTGATTACAATGGTCAAAGTATAAACGTTAAGGAAAGCATGCTTACTTACGAACATACCGATGGTTTTAACTACGCCAATATTGAGGTGGAGCGTTATGATGATATCTGGGTGGCACCTGGCGGCAATACTTCGCTAACTTTAGAAACCGGTTTAGGCGGAGGGTTGATGGTTCCCCGTTCTGATGTGCGTTTATTTGGCCTGGGCAGAAACAACCACTGGAATATCTCGGGTTATGGGGTTTCGGCTAAAATCGGGCTTAAGTTTTACGTTTGGAAAAATGTTTATTTACAGAATACCACTAAGTTTGGAGCAACTAATTTAACCAATGTGCATACTACAGGCTGGGATGAATACGATAAGGCAAGCCAAAAAATTAATTACATCGAAAATATGTGGTTAATCGGGGTTCAGTTTTAAAAGATATTGAAGGAGGCTTAAGCCTCCTTTTTTGTTTGGGGTGCAAGCCCGTCTTCTTTCTTTTCTTTAATTGCTGCTGCTACTGCTGCAAGCTGTTTAAATGGTAAATCGGCTATCAGGTTTGTGATGCTTTCGTTTATCTCTGGTTTTTTCAGTCTGGTAATGGGGTGGGTATCGGGGATATTTTCATTTTTTTCGGGATACCATACAAAAAGATCGCTTGGCTCGCAGATTAAAAGTTTACATAGTTTCTCGATATGGTCTAGCCGGACAGACCGGGTTTTGCCATGTAAGAGATAGTGTGCAGAATGTGCACTGAAACCAGCTTTAATGAGATAGGTTGAAGGCCTCTCGATACCCCTTGCAACGAAGATGGGGATTAAATTTAGAATCAACATATTGTAAATCTGTTAAGTGATAAAAAAAGTATTCAGTTTATCGGGGATGATTTAACAATAGGTAATGCGGTTGCCTGTACGGCAATGCATCACTGAATGTTTTAAATATAGGTTAAAAAAATTAAATGATGCTTTAAAAAAAATGTAAATGCGGTACAAAGATTTGCAAATATATTTGAACGATTTTGAATTAGTTATGAAAATTTTATGATTGAAGTTGAAAGAAATGTAAATGCAGTTGAAAGATTTTAAATGTCTCTTTATAATAGTGTAAATACTGTTTTAAAAAGTATAATGTAAGTTGTAAAAACTTCGATGTATGTTTTAATAAATTCGATTGATTTTGTAAAAAGTTAAATGTTTTTTGTGAAAAATTAAAATGTAGGTTATTGTAATGGAATAGATCGCCATGGAATGTGTGGACTGGATGAATCCTTAATGAGTTCTGATTGTCAAATTGGGTTTGGGGTGATGTAACTATGTAGATCTCTCCACTTCGCGATGCTCCGGTCGAGATGACGTAACGATAAGGGCTGAACTCTGGAGTTTAAGAATTCGCGATTGGGTTTGGGGTGATGTAACTATGTAGATCTCTCCACTTCGCGATGCTCCGGTCGAGATGACGTAACTATAATAAATGAACTCTGGAGTTTAAGAATTCGCGATTGGGTTTGGGGGTGATGTAACTGGATAGATCTCTCCACTTCGCGACGCTCCGGTCGAGATGACGTAACTATAATAAATGAACTCTGGAGTTTAATAATTCGCGATTGGGTTTGGGGTGATGTAACTATGTAGATCTCTCCACTTCGCGATGCTCCGGTCGAGATGACGTAACTATAATAAATGAACTCTGGAGTTTAATAATTCACGATTGGGTTTGGGGGGAGGTAACTGGATAGATCTCTCCACTTCGCGACGCTCCGGTCGAGATGACGTAACTATGGTGACTAAACTCTTTGGTTAAGATTCGAGATTGGGTTGGGGGTGAGGTAACTGGATAGATCTCTCCACTTCGCGACGCTCCGGTCGAGATGACGTAACTATAATAAATGAACTCTGGAGTTTAAGAATTCACGATTGGGTTGGGGGTGAGGTAACTGGATGGATCTCTCCACTTCGCGACGCTCCGGTCGGGATGACGTAACTACGGTAACGTAACTCTTTGTGATAAAATCTAAAACGGCTCGCTTTATGCTAAACGCCTCACGCTTACACTTATTCCTGATCTAACAGCCTTCTGTGGTAATTAATCTGCCCCAGATGATAAGTTAAATGTGTGGTGAGGTGCACAAGGAAAAATTCGGTGGAAGTTTTTTCATCGAAAACGAGTAAAGGGTATTCGCCGCTTATTTGCTCGTTACTTAGTCCTTCCAAAGTTTGGTTAACGATGGTTTTTGTTTCGTCGATCATTTTAAGCAACTCCTGCTGCGGGAGATCTTTTAAGGAAAATTCGAGTTCGCGGTTGCGAATGTAACTGGTGCCGCCCAAAGTAGCGCCGATGTAGGTATTCAGGTTACCGATGAGGTGCAGGCAAAGGTTTCCGGCCGAATTTGCAATACCGCGATCTATCCGCCATAAATTAGCTTCGTTCCGGTAGGCTTCAATTTCCGATTTTAGTCTGGTAAGGTCCCTGTTAAAAAGTTTTTTTAAGGTTTCGGTAAGCATAAGCGCATATTTAAGGGGTCAGTTTCTTTGCGGGCTGGGATAAAATTTCTTTTCCTGCTTTACTAATCACCAATAAAGCTGGTGGCGTACTTTCTTCGCCCATTACGTTAATGAAACAGGTATATAAATAATCGCCGCTTTTAAACTGGTAATTGTGGTTACCGCCGCTGCCATCGGGTGCCCATTTCCCATTACTTAAAACCAGTTTGGGTTTGTCGCTCATTTTACTTTTTATAGGCCATGAAGCGTAGCGGTAATTGTTATTGCCAAGGTCATCAATCCTCACCCGGTATTGTGCCGTTTCGAAAACAAGTACAGGCTGAATAAAATTGCTGATGGATGGGTGCAGACTGCTTTTTTCAACATTAATTAACCTGGCCTGCTCTTTGGCTTCTAACCTCGATTGGTGGTTAACGGCAAGGAGTTTGCCATTGGTATCAAGCCACAATTCGCCATTTAGCAACATAATGCCACGCCAGCCAACGGCATCCCAATCGGTATTTACTTTAGAGTTAATGATCTTTTTGGTTAAATTATCATCAAAAACCTCTTTGTAACGCTTAACAAATTCCTGCTTGTTTTTAATGGGCGGGATGGGGTAGGCCCTGTTTAAAGGGTAGCTGATTTTGCTGCCCAGCTTTTCAATATTTCCGCTTTTAACCGCATTAATGAAACTGGTTACCACGGGGCGGTATTTTTTATCGAGCGTTTGCTCCTGCGCATAAACAAAGCTTACGGTGCAGATCAATAAAGAAACTAATACTATTTTTTTCATGAGGGCAGGTAGATAAGCGAAGATAATTAATCCGGAATAACATTTACTACAACTCTCCCGGGGGCAACAAGAGAGAGTTGTTTCTCACATTTCCATTTTGAACCTGCATTTACTCCTTCGAGTGAATTTCCATCTAAGATCACATCGCCGTATTCATAAACATAGTAAGCATATGTCCATAATAAATTTGCGATTTCATTTTCGTTTGCCACAGAGAACCTGATTTGAAAATCCGGCAATCCGATGGTGTGAAGACCTAAGGTATCCATTAATAATTCTTTGTGATCTGCATCGTTGCTCACATTGTAAAGCCGTACATTACAGATGGCATTTAGGGTTTGCATTTTATCAGTATCCCAAATGCTGGTGATATTGGCAGGGTTTAAAATTTTCTGTGCGGGTGAGGAATAAACTGCATTTGGTTGAGTTACCCTGATCACCGCCACCAGGAAATCCATAAATAAATTAAGCCTTTCCTTATAGGGTAATGTCCTCGACATGAAATCTGTTACCAATATTTCATAGGTGCAGTTTTTAGCCGTCTGATTGGCTTCGGGCCAATGCCAGTTTTGTTGAAAGGCAGCATCTGGAAGGTCGATTTCGGCTTCTTCCTGATCGGGTATCATGATGGTGCATTGTGCCGGAACGGCTCCGTCGGCCAGCTGAATGGTATGATCGGGGAAAGAAAAAATCAGGGTACTTTTTGTGAAGGAATGGTCGACTTTCGCAAAATGTTTTTCTACTTCAGTTAAAAGCAGATTGCTATCGAGAATTGGTTTTTTAAGGAATAAAAGCTTGGCGCTAAGGAGCTCAGGAAAATTCTCCAATGGATCATTTTCTGTTAACGGGGCATTTTCTTCTGCAGTGTTTTTCTTTTTAAATAGGTTGAATAAACTCATGATTGGTATGCTTACTGGTCAATGTTGTGTTAAGCCGGTTTCAATATACAAATGAAGGGATATTAAATTGAATTTCTTTAAATAACCGGATGCTGTTTTCAAAGAATTGTGGCTGGTGGAGACAGGAACCACGAGATAATCATTTTTTAATGTATTAACCATGTAAGAAATTAAGAAAAGGGGTCTTTTTAAATTATTGATAAAATAATATATATAGCCAATCTATTAGGTGTAAATTTATAGTCTATTTTATTTTTAAATAAAATAGACTATAAATAAATTTGATTTATAAAATCTATTTATGTATGAAAACAATCAACTATGAAAAAAACAAAAAATTACATGACGCCAAAAGAATATCACTTATCCTGGCAGCATTAATTTTACTTGTCACATCCTGTAAGAAAAATAATAATAAACAGGGTGATCAGGATATAAATTTTAATGTCTTAGAATTAAAATCGTGGTTTGCGGATCAAACGGCAGCTTTAACTGATGAAGGCATGCTTAAAGGCTTCAACCCGCTTTGGGATCAAGCCAAAATGAGTGAAACCAACAAAGAATATATTTATGAGGTTAATCTGGAAAATACTAGGAATATCTTTACTACAGGTAAGTTAATAGATCTTAAAGACGCTGAACTTTACAATAAATTAAGTATATTTAAGTTGGTCATCATCAAGGATAAGGTTGCTGGCTCAATCAGGTCTGCTTATATGAACATTTTAAGCGAAGATAAAAATCAGATCCTATCCGATGTCCATTACCAAAAAACAGGTAATTTCTCCGGAGTGATCCAGTATTATAATTTGAACAGTAGCTACAATACTGGTTGGCATTATACAAATGGTAAAATAGATACACATTATTCTGAAGTTCAATATGATAAGGATAAACCTACAACGGAAGGTATCTGCGGATCTCAACCGGTTTATCAAACAATATGTCCAGGGCCAGGAGAGAGCACCTTCTCCTGCTATTCTCAGCAGATTGGCGGGGGGTATTATCAGTGTGATAAAACACTTCAGCCAGATAATGGAGATGGAGGGGGATTTTCAGGAGATGGAGGCTTTGGTGTAGGTAGAAAACCTTTGCCTGTTGATGCAGCAAGAAAAAACAAAGATATAATAGACAGTTTACGGGGATATCCCTGTGCACAGGCACTTTTAGCCAAGTTGCCTGATTTGAATACTAATATAGCAAAGCTCATAAAAAAAACTTTTGGTATAGATCCTATTGATCTGAAATTCCGTGTGGATAATACTCTTAAAAATACTGCAATTGATGGAAGATATGATCAGTTTTCTGGGAGTGCTCCAAATTCTGGAGCAACTTATACAATAAGTTTAAATCCTGATGTATTGAGCAAATCTAGTCAGGAATACATTTTAGTAACGATGTATCACGAAGCATTACATGCATATGTTGCTTATGCAAAAGCAACCTTATCTGCAGATGTTTTTGCCGCAACTTTTGGAAGCTTAGAATTCAATGGAGGTAGAACACTTTTCAAGGAGATTAATGGGCATTATGAACTTGCTGCAAATAACTATTTGAACGGACTCTCTGAAGCAATAAAAACTTTTAATACAAATTACAATTCAGACCGTGCCAGTGCTCTTGCACACGGAGGAATTGTTGAACTTTCACCAAGTGACAGATTAATTAATGACCAGGAAAGAGATACAACCAAACCAGGTTATACAGGTACAAAATGTCCATAATTATAGTTATATATGAAAAATAAAACAATAGCACTAGCTACAATGTTTCTTCTAATTTTTATATTATCAAAAGATAGCTCGGCTCAATCTTATACATCCCATGATAATAATACTTATCTGGTAAATAAAATTGTAAAGCTTTTAGGATCTCAGACGAATATTGACATACTGAAGGGGAAAAAAGATATATATACATTTAATATCAAGATTAATTTAGAAAAGAATGGAAATACAATAAAGGTTGCAGATATACTATCATCAGATAGCATAGGGTATAAAGTATTTCCAAATTATAAACAGCTTAGAAATATAGCCTATGAATCTTTTGTTGATAAAAATTTTAAAAAAAATATTTTATTGATTCCAATTATAATTTTAAACAGCCCTGAATATGGCCAAAATCCGAATGCTAAAAATATTATATTAGATAGCAATACCACTATAAATATGATATCATCATTATTGTATCCTGATATCCTACAAAAAAATATAACGATTTTTCCATTATTTAAAATTATTAGATCAGATATAGAATAATTAAAAAACCCATATAGAAAAGCAATACTGCATATCATGGAATTGCTTTTCTTGCCCATTTTTTTTGAGTTATGAAAAATATTGAAATCAACCATTTCATATGGCAAATATTAGCATTTAAAATAATTATAGGTATTATTGTATTATTTTAGCATTTATCACATATTTCGTGGTAAAAGCAATTAAAAAATATATATCAACTTAATCATAATAAAATTAAAAGAATCCCAAGGCTAAGGCTCATTGGTTTTTTTACATTCATTAAAAGCACCGATCATCCCTTTGAAGTTGCACCTCTGCAGAGCTCCCTCTGTTTCACCAAATGAACAAACCTACATAATCCATCATTAACCGGCTGTGCCCGGTGAAAGATTTTTAGGTAAAAATCAAGTATAAAGATCATATAAGGTTATTACATTACAATGGGTTTTTGTTGCGGAGCATAGCTTAAATGTGCACCCATAGTAGTAGGATTGCTTCGTGCCTCGCAATTACGATTTTTCTTAATATATTAACCATGTAAGACATATAAGGGCCTATAAGGTTATTCATTATGAGGGAAAATGTAAACGCAAAAAAAAACGCCCTGAATTGCTTCGGGCGTTTTTATATGAGGAATCTGATTTTATACTTTTCTTACACCGCCTGAACCGATAACGGTTTTATCGATAGTAGGGTTGCCGGAGTAATTTACATTTCCTGATCCGCTGATTACCGCCCTGATGCTTTCGCTTACGGCAATATTTACAGTGCCCGAACCGCTGATGGTGCTGGTTAGTGTTTTTGTTGAAAAAGATTTACCGGCAAATGTACCTGAACTGCTGATGACCACTTTTGCATGATCTGCACCGCCATTGATGCTTATGGAACCAGAACCACTGATTACACCACTATAGTCATCTACATCGGCAGAAGCTTTGATATTGCCCGAGCCACTTACCGTTGTGGTTAAACTGCCTGTGCTGATTTTTCCGTTAACGGTGAGGTTGCCGGAGCCGCTTATGGTTAAGCTGGCCAGCTCTTTTGCGGTTACATAAGCCGTAATTTTTTTGCCTTCGTATTTGTTAGACCAGCTTCTGATACTGGTTTGTGGGCGGATAATTAAAATATTGCCTTTTACCTCGGTAACAATCGAAGCAATTGCTTCTGCATCGCCTTCTAAGCGGCAGCTTTCGGTATTGCCTAAAGTTACAATTACATTGATGGGGCCTGCTGAAGCTACGCCGTTAAAATTTTTAACGTTGCGGTCGTCGTTCCTTTTGCCTGATACATTGATGCCTGTGCCGTCTTTTGCAATTGCGTTAATGCCAGCGGTTAGTGTTAATGATGCCAATAATATTGCAAATACTTTTTTCATGGTTATAGATTTTATTTTTTAGATAAATAATGAGCTTTTCTTATAAGACGGTTGTTTTTGGGAAAAGTTGCACAAGTTGAAAATTATCGTTCCTGGGCGACTTCGGAAGTTACCGGGTTACAGGGCCGGGGAAACTTCCGAAGTTTGGCGGGTATTACCCTTTCTTAACATTAATATAAAACAGCGGATCGTGTTTAAAGTTACCGGCGTTTATGCTGGCATCAACTTTAATGGCTTTCCAATTGTTTGTTGGTTTAATTAAAGTATAAGCACCGGTTTTTAGGGTTACGCGCACAGGCATATCGAAACCTTTAACATCGGTTACCCAGCGGTAAGATAAACTGCCATTTTCGATTTTATATTCGAGAACCGGTATTTTGGTGTACCGTAAATACTGATCGAAAATCTTATCTAATTTTAAACCACTTTGTTTGGCGATGTAATTTTCGATCTGGGCAGTGGTTAAGGTCTGGTGATAAAAAGTTTTGTTTAATCCACGGAGGATCTGCCTGAATTTTTCGTCGTTATTAATGAGCTGACGGATGATGCTGATCAGGTTTGCACCTTTGGGGTACATATCGCCTGAACCTTCTTTGTTAACGCCATAAGGACCAATTACAGGAATATCGTTGCGAATGATTCTCTGTAATCCGATAACATATTCATCGGCAGCTGCCTTGTTCTCGGTACATTCGGTAAACAACACTTCAGAATAATTGGTAAAACCTTCGTGCACCCACATGTCGCCAATATCTTTTGAAGTGATGTTATTGCCAAACCATTCGTGTCCGCTCTCATGGATGGTAATGAAATCCCATTTTAATCCATGGCCGGTACCGCTTAAATCTCTGCCTAAATAACCCTGTTTAAACTGATTGCCATAGGCAACGGCACTTTGATGCTCCATTCCTAAATGCGGCGCCTGTACCAGTTTGTAGCCATCTTTATACCATGGGTAAGGACCGAACCAATATTCGAAACATTTTAACATGGGTTTAACATCTGCATCCCAGTGCGGGCGGGCTTTTGCACTGTCGGTTTGTAATGCCCAGTAATCGATACTCAGGTTTCCGTTTTCGCCGGCAAAGCTATCCTGCCAGTGTGCATATTTACCGATATAAAAAGTTACATCATAATTGTTGATGGGGTTACCTACAAACCAGTTGTATTGTTTGTAACCATCGTGTTTATCGACGGTATTTCTTAACCTTCCGTTTGATATTTCCTGCAAAGTATTCGGTATGCTGATGCTGATTAACATGCTGTCTACTTCATCGCTCTGGTGATCTTTATTTGGCCACCATACACTGGCTCCCAACCCCTGGCAGGCTACAGAAACAAAGGGATTGCCTGCGGCATCTTTTTTGAAAATGAAACCACCATCCCATGGCGGGGTTTTGGCCACAGTTGGGTTACCTGAATAAAAAACAGTGAATTTATCTTTGCTTCCTTTTTTAATGGCTTTGGGGAAGGTGACAAAAACAGCGTTATACTCTCTTGTAAAAGGTAAATCTGTGCCCCTGTACACTACCTTTTCTATTTTAAGGTTGTCGAAGAGATCGAACTGAAGTTTAGTAAAATCCTGTGCGGCGGTAAAGGCAAATTCGTTGCTGCCGGTGATGGATTTCTGATCAATATCAATTTTCACATCTAAATGGTAATAATTAATGTCGTAACAGGTACGCAAAGGGGTAAGTGTTCCACGGAGGCTATCGGCCCTGGAGTTTACCTGGTTTTTGCCCAGCATTTGTGCCTTTGTGGCAGGAATGCTGAAAGCAAGGGCGAAAAGAATAAATAGTTTTTTCATTTATTTATTGATTGGATAAGTTTCCGGTTCGTGGAGACACGAACCGGGGCTTTGCAATGACGATTTAGCTTATTTGATCACATCAACCTCAATAAAGCTGTCGTTAAAAACGGTTTGTGTGGCTTTAATATAATCGGCTTCTGTTGCTTTATAGGGGTTTTCTACAAATTTCTGAGGGTTACGCGCAAACAATGGAAAAGCAGTACTCTGCACCTGGATCATAATCCTGTGTCCTTTTTTAAAGGTATGCAATACATCCTGCAACTGAAAATTAACATCGGTTTTTTGATTGGCCACTAAAGCTTCAGGTTTTTCAAAACTATTGCGGAAACGGGCCGGCATTACCTCCGAACGTACCATTTGCCAGTAATTGCTTAAGGTAATATTCTTGTTTGGCATGTAAGGATTGTTCGGTTCATCGGCAGGATACACATCGATCAGTTTTACAATGAAATCGGCATCGGTACCGGTAGTGGCAATTTTAAGGTGCGACATGATTTCGCCGCCTAAGGTAATGTCGTTATCCAATACATCGGTTTGGTAAACAAGCACATCTGGTCTTCTGCCCGCAAAACGCTGATCTTCACTCATGTAATTGTGCGGGGTAAAACCTAAGCTAGTGGTTAAATCTTCGGTATATGGAACTGGCTTTAAAGGATCGCTGATATAATTTACTGAGCCAGCTGCTGATGGGGCAGTCATGCTCAGTTTGCCATCGGCACCCAAATATAATCTTTGTTTGCCGGCTTTTTCAGTTGGCCATTTTGTAAAGGTTTCCCATTGTTTTTTACCGGTATCGAACATGTAGGCTTCTGGCAGGCCAGAGTTTTTATCTCCGTTGCCTTTTAAGAAATGGTTAAAGAATTTGGCTTCAATTTCATTTTGATAAAAAGTGGCAATGCTATCGCCGAAATAAACATTGCTGTGCATGGTATGGCCGGTTTCGCGGCTCCATCTTCCATGTCCGAATGGTCCCATAACAATGGTATTATAGGCATTGGGGTTTTTCTTTTCGATGGTTTTGTAAATGTTTAGCGGACCTGATAAATCTTCGGCATCGTACCAGCCACCCACCAGCATTACGGCAGGTTTAACGGTATTGTAGTGTTTTAACAATCCGCGTTTTTGCCAAAACTCATCGTAGTTTGGGTGATTTACGGTTTCCTGCCAGAAAAAGTTGTCTTTATAATATTTATCGGCATTGGTTAAAGGGCCAAGATCTAAAGCAAACTGATAGCCATCTTTTGTTTTTGGCAAAATCATCTGGTTGTTGTACCAGGCTTTTGAAGTAGTATCGGTTTTCTGAACACCAAATACCGGGAAGGTAAAGAAATAGCTTTGTAAGAAGGAGCCATTGTGGTGGAAATCGTCAAAAAAGAAATCGGAAATCGGAGCCTGCGGCGAAGAAGCTTTTAATGCAGGGTGATTGCTTAAGATGCCGGCTGCGGTATAAAAACCCGGATAAGAGATTCCCCACTGGCCTACTTTGCCATTGTTATTGGCTACATTTTTAACCAGCCAATCGATGGTATCGTAAGTGTCTGAACCTTCATCTACATCTTTCTTTGTTTTTTTATTGTCGATTACAGGTGTCATGTTTGTCCAGGTACCTTCACTTTTCCAGCGACCGCGTACGTCCTGCATTACCACGATATATCCTTCTTTCATCATTAATTCTGAAGGGCCTAAACGTGCCGGAAATTTATCTTCGCCGTAAGGGGCAACGCTATAGCAGGTGCGCTGCATAATCATCGGGTATTTTTTATCCTTTGAGGCATCTTTGGGCGTATAAATGGCGGTAAAAAGTTTGGTGCCATCACGCATGGGGATATACACTTCTTTTTTGGTGTAGTTTAACTTTGGGTATCCTGCATCGCTTTGCGCAAAGGCCGTGGAGGCTGAAAGCAGGATGATGATGAGTTTAAGGTATTTCATTTTTTAAGAATAATAAGCTAAGTTGTTGTTGTCGGTCCTTCGACAGGCTCAGGATGGACAACTCAAAAGTAAAGTTTTGCTCATCCGGTTCGTGGGGACACGAACCGGGGCGGACGGGTTTATTTTAATACCGAAACAGTAATAAAAGAACTGTTGTGTACATCATGATAAATCTTGTGTGTTGCTTTCTGGAAATCCTGTGGCTCGGCCTGATAAATGTCCATAAATTTCTGTGGATTGCGATCGGCCAAAGGAAACCAGGAGTTCTGGATCTGGATCATAATTTTATGTCCCTTTTTAAAGGTATGGGCTACATCTGGCAAAGGATAATTTACTTTGGTAATTGTTCCCGGAACAAAAGCTTCGGGCTTTTCGAAACTGTTGCGGTATTTGCCACGCATAATCTCTCCACGTACCAGCATCTCGTAACCGCCCATGATCAGGTTTTTTGGGTTTGGTACCGGGTTAGGGGCATCTTCAGGGTAAACATCAATCAGTTTTACCACGTAATCGGCATCAGTTCCGGTGGTAGAAACTACCAGGTTGGCCAGTACCGGTCCGGTTAGGGTAATGTCTTCTGTTAAAGCATCGGTCTGGTAGGTTTTAACATCTGGCCGGCGGGCAGCAAAACGCTGATCGTCGATCATATATTCGCGGGTTCGTTTAGCCTGAATACCATCCTGGTAAGGAACCGGATTATTAGGATCGCTTACATATTCGTCCCAGCTATCGGTTCTGCCCACCTTTTCGAAAGCCAGTTTTCCATTAGGTTGTAAGTACAGGTTTTTGGTTTCTACATCTTGTGGTGGCCAGGTTTTAAATTTTTTCCATTCGTTACTTCCCGTTACGAAAATGTTTGCTTCTGCAGCATTAAAATCGCCTTCACCTTTTAAATAATGTTTAAAAAAAGGTAGCTCGTATTGTTGCTGGTAATCGATACTGGTGGTTTTGCCGAAGTTGATGTCGCCAAGAAAAGAACCATCACTGCGTACCCAGCCACCATGGAACCAGGGGCCGGCTACCAGGATATTGTTTGCACCTGGATTTTGTTTTTCAATGGCTTTGTAGGTGGCAAAAGTGCCATAAGCATCTTCAGCATCGAAGAAACCGCCCACTACCATAACGGCAGGTTTTACATTGGTTAAATGTGGGGTAATTAAACGCGATTTCCAGAAGGTATCTAAATTTGGATGTTTAAATAAATCGTTCCAGAATTTAATGCTGTCTGCAAAATAACGGTCTTTAAGGTTTTTAACTGATCCGGCTTCCAGGTAGAAACGGTAATTGTCCTGAATCGGAAACTGAAAGCCTTTTGGCCCTTTATCAGGTGTAATGGGTTGAGGTCGCGGAACGCCGAAACTGCCCATAAAACTAAAGGCATCCATTAAAAATAAAGTGCCGCGATGGTGAAAATCATCTCCTAAAAACCAATCGGTAACGGGCGCCTGTGGCGAAACGGCTTTTAAAGCCGGGTGCGCATTTGGCAAGGAAGTAGTAGAGTAAAAACCCGGGTACGAAATGCCATAAATGCCGGCGTTACCGTTATTGCCTTTTACATTTTTTATTAACCAATCAATGGTGTCGTAAGTATCTGTACTCTCATCAATGGCTGTTTTACCTTTTTTGCCCAGTACTTGCGGGCGGATATCGGCGAAAGTGCCCTCACTCATCCATCGGCCGCGCACATCCTGGTAAACAAAAATAAATCCTTCGCGCATCATGGCCGGGAAATTGCCCAGGCTCAGCTTATATTTATCTTCGCCGTAAGGGGCAACGGTATAGGGGGTACGGTTAATTAAAAAAGGATATTTTTCGGTTTGATTTTTGGGTATGTAAATGGAAGTGAATAACTTAACTCCATCACGCATGGGGATCTGGCGTTCTATTTTGGTATAGTTCTCTCTCACATAGGCCGAATCAGTTTGCCGGGCAAATAATTCGCTGGAAATAAACAGGCAAAACAACAGGCCAAAAATTCTTTGAAGATTCATTTGTTTTAGTTTTTGGGAATAAAATTTAAATATAGGTGATTAGTGATTGATTAGAAAAAATAGCCGGTAAAAGGTTTGTTAATGATGGAAGATGGAATAGTCCGAAAGTCGGGGGACCGGGGTTGGAGGCCTAGGGGGTAAGGTTGGAAGAGGTAAGATGGAATAGTCCGAAAGTCGGGGGACCGGGGTTGGAGGTTTGGGGGTGAAAAAGAAATTGTGTCTTCCTGACTTGTGGTGAATAACCTTCTATTCGTCATTGCTTTATCAAAATTTAGTTAAATGTTGTTAAGGGATAATCTTTTAAGAATTTTAACCGTCATATTGATAATCGAATTAAACACAAAAAAATGAATAGGTTATTAAATAAAGGATTGGTTGTTTTCGCTGCAGCAGCGATGATTGCAACCTTAAGTATCGAAAGTGTTTCTGCGCAGCGGGCAAGCAGAGGTGGTGGTGGCGGAGGTTCTTTCGGCGGAGGCAGATCAGGTTCTATTGGCTCATCAAGGGGCGGGGGTTCCATTTCCCGTCAGCCATCTATGCGTGCACCCGGCAGGGGCAGTTATTCTCCGGGCATCCGTTCAGGCAGACCAAGTTATGGTTACAACAGGCCGGGCTATCGTCCGGGTTATGGCAGACCGGGTTATGGTTACAGACCTGGTTTCGGGAGGCCATATTACAGACCATACTATAGTTACTACAATTTTTACAGACCGTTTTTAGGTTTCAGGATCGGTGTATTGCCTTACGGTTATTATCCTTTTTATTATGGTCCGAACCAGTTTTATTATTCCGGTGGTTTGTTCTATCAGCAAAACAATGATCAATATGAAGTGGTAACGCCGCCAGTTGGTGCTGAGGTTCCGAATTTACCATCGGATGCAAATCAGGTAACCATTAACGGGGTAGATTATTACGAATATAAAGGTGTTTACTATACACAAAAAGAAAATGCGGATGGTAAAACAGTGTATGTGGTAGCCGGAAAAGATGGGGTTTTAAATACGACAGATGGTCCGGTGGATACGCACAATATCGGTGATATCATTAACCAATTGCCTGAAGGTTGCAGAGAGGTGACGATTAAAAATGAGAAATACTTTGTTTCGCCTGATGATGTGTATTATGAAGAAATAGTGGATGGGACGAATGTTACTTACCGCGTAATTGGTAAGTTGTTCTAGAAATAGTGGGTTTAGCGTGAAGTCGGATGTTACCATCCGACTTTTTTTTAGCCACAGATGCACGGATTGGCACGGAGATATTTTTTGGTAGTCAATACCTTATCCAGGATGAGATTACTCCGTGCTCATCTGAGCCTCCGTGGCAAAAACTATAAGTGAAATTGGATATTGCCATCCTACTTTTTTTTTAGCCACAGATGCACGGATTGGCACGGAGATATTTTTTGATAGTCGATACCTTATCCAGGATAGAATTATTCCGTGCTCATCTGAGCCTCCGTGGCGAAAACTATAAGTGAAATTGGATATTGCCATCCTACTTTTTTTTTAGTCACAGATGTATGGATTGACACGGAGATATTTTTGGTAGTCAATACCTTATCCAGGATAGAATTATTCCGTGCTCATCTGAGCCTCCGTGGCGAAACTATAAATGTGTAGTCGAATGTTGCAATCCCACTGTTTTTTTAGCCACAGATGCACGGATTGACACGGAGATATTTTTTGATAGTCGATACCTTATCCAGGATGAGATACTCCGTGCTCATCTGAGCCTCCGTGGCAAAAACTATAAGTGAAATTGGATATTGCCATCCTACTTTTTTTTTAGCCACAGATGCACTGATTGGCACGGAGATATTTTTTGGTAGTCAATACCTTATCCAGGATGAGATTACTCTGTGCTCATCTGAGCCTCCGTGGCAAAAACTATAAAGTGTAATTGGATATTGCCATCCTACTTTTTTTTAGCCACAGATGCACGGATTGACACGGAGATATTTTTTGATAGTCGATACCTTATCCAGGATGAGATTATTCCGTGGTCATCTGAGCCTCCGTGGCAAAAACTATAAGTGTAATTGGATATTACCATCCGACTTTTTTAGCCACAGATGCACGGATTGGCACGGAGATATTTTTTGGTAGTCAATACCTTATCCAGGATGAGATTACTCCGTGCTCATCTGAGCCTCCGTGGCAAAAACTATAAGTGAAATTGGATATTGCCATCCGACTTTTTTTTAGCCACGGATGTATGGATTGACAGGGAGATATTTTTTGGTATTCAATACCTTATCCAGGATAGAATTACTCCGTGCTCATCTGAGCCTCCGTGGCAAAAACTATAAGTGAAATTGGATATTGCCATCCGACTTTTTTTTAGCCACAGATGTATGGATTGGCACGGAGATATTTTTTGGTAGTCAATACCTTATCCAAGATGAGATTACTCCGTGCCCATTTGAGCCTCCGTGGCAAAAACTATTAATTGTTGCCGCAAAATCCATATTTTTACATCCTAAACATGTCGATTTGAAACCCATACGCCAGTTCTTTTTTGTTTATGCTCTTTTTGCTGTTGTATTCTCCTCCTGTTCGGTAACCAAAAATGTGGCGGTTAAGCAGGTAGAAACCAGTATCTCATCGGTTAAATTTCTTCACGAATACGTTTTGCCGCTAAACTTAAATTTTCAAAATACAGTGGTGGGCGGTTTATCGGGCATTGATTATGATGCAGCGCAAAATCAATATTACCTCATCAGTGATGATCCCTCGCAGTTTAGTCCGGCGAGGATTTATACCGCACAGATTGATCTCAAAGCAAATAAAATTGATACCATCCGGATTACCGGTGTTACCTATCTCCTACAGGAAAATGGAAAGCAATATCCCAAATATGGTACGGATAAAAGTGTAAAACCAGATGGCGAATCGGTACGTTATAATCCGCTTACTAAACAGATGATCTGGAGCAGTGAGGGAGAGCGGTTATTTAAAAATGGCGATACTACAATCGTTCAGCCCAGCCTAACTTTTATTTCTACGGCCGGAAAATTTTTAGATACTTTACCACTGCCAAAAGGCTTTCACTTTACCAAGAAGGAGAGCGGTGCACGTAAAAATGCATTGTTTGAAGGACTGACCTATGCCGATCATTACAAAACATTATATGCCAGCCTGGAAGAACCTTTATATCAGGATGGCCCGCAATCTTCTTTTGGATATGATAAGGCTTTAACGCGGATCTTGAAATTCGATGTGGCCACAAAAAAGAATGTTGCGCAATATGCGTACAACCTGGGCGATTTACCGGTTAAACCTACTGTAAATAACGACTGGAATATCAACGGCATTTCTGAAATACTGGCGGTTAACAACCATACGCTTCTGGTTATGGAAAGAGCCTGGGCAAAAGGGCATGATGACCATACTTTTTTAAAGCTTTACCTTGTTGACCTGAACGGTGCAGAAAATGAAATCGATAATGCATCTTTTGTGAAAAATCCGCCGAAGCCTTTAACCAAAAAACTACTTTTCGATTTTGATACTTTAAACAGGCATATCGATAATTTTGAAGGGGTAACTTTTGGTCCGGAACTTGCAAACGGACATCAATCTTTAATTTTTTGTGTCGATAATAATTTCGGGAAATCGCAGGTACAGCAGTTTTTCCTGTTCGAAATTATTCCTTAAACCAATTCTAACTTATAATGAGTAAAATAAAAGCATTGCTTTTCGATTTAGATGGTACATTAATCGATTCGGAGAAATTTCATTTCGATTGCTGGAACACCTTTTTGTGTGACTATAATGTAAGCATCGATTTTAAAGATTGGCTAAGCAATTATGCGGGCATTCCACTACCGAAAAACGCAAAAACGATTATCGACCGGTACAAAATTGATGAAGATTTAGATAGCTTTATTGATAGGAGGGAGAAAATAACTTTTGATGGTTTTAGAACAACGGATATCCGGTTAATGCCCTTTGCTTTAGAATTTGTGCAGTTTGCTTACGAAAAAGGACTTACGCTTGCAGTGGTTACTGCCAGTCCGAAAATTGATGTCGAAGCAGTTTTTGAGCGTAATGGTTTGGCGAAGTATTTCAGTTTGTTTATCACGCGGACAGATGTAAGCAAATCAAAGCCTGATCCTGAAAGTTATAACCTCTGCGTAGCGCGATTGGGTTTGGAAAAGGACGAATGCATTGTTTTTGAAGATACCTTAAACGGCGTTAAATCGGCCATGGCTGCAGGCATTACCTGTTACGCGATACAGAACAATGTACGTGCACATCAAAAACTAAAAATAGCTGATGAGCTTTTCCTTAGTTTTGCCAATGCCAAAGAATTTATGCTGCAAAAGGGATTGATTTAGTTTTGGAAAATTAACTAGCTTAGCGGAAAGCAATAGAAATTTTTATGGTGAAAAAAGGATTATGGATTTTATTGGCTACCTTCTCGATGCTGATTGGACTTTATCCGATAATTTACTTTTTGATCGACAGAAAATTTGGCCTTTTAAATTCAAAATCTGTTGAACTCTTAACCAATACTTTCTGGAACATCGGTTTTTATACGCACATTGTTTTAGGGGGAATCGCCTTGTTTATTGGCTGGATACAGTTCAGTCCGAAAATGAGAAACAGACGTATTGAATTACACCGAAAACTGGGTAAAGTATATGTTGTTGCGGTGCTGCTTAGTGCATTGGCAGGTATTTATATTGGTTTTTTCGCCACCGGTGGAGTGGTTTCTTCTGCAGGATTTATTTGTTTAGGCATCATTTGGTTCTACACCACCCTAAAAGCTTATTTATCCATTAAAAACGGCGAAATCGTAAAACATCAAAAAATGATGATTTATAGTTATGCGGCCTGCTTTGCTGCGGTTACTTTGAGGATATGGCTTCCGGTTTTGATAATGATTTATGGCGATTTTTCAAAAGCCTATCTGGTTGTTGCCTGGTTATGCTGGATACCCAATTTGATTGTTGCGTATTTAATAACAAGAAAAATTGCTGATCAATAAGTTTAATGCCATGTCTGTTCAGGAAATTTTAGCCAGTGTCGGATCGTTTTCAGTTCAGGATATGCTTCTTTTTGAAGAAAAAATCCGGCGGAAGGTATTCAGGAAAAATGATTTGCTATTGCGCCAGGGTGAGGTTTGTCAATCTGTTTATTTCATTTTGTCGGGATCCTTTTTTCAGTTTCAATCTGATGGCATAAATGAAACAATTATCGATTTGCACCTGCCGGAAGAATGGATGTATAACCACCCGAGCTTGATCGATCAAAAACCATCACACACCGCCATTAAAGCATTTGAGGCTGCTGAAGTTATTGAATTGAGTTTACAGCACCTGCATGAACTGATTGTAAAATCACAATCTTTTTTAAGCTTCGGTCGGGTTTTTAACCAACCAAACCACCGGACTTACCTGTTCGATCATGCATTAAGTCCGGCACAAAAGTATGGCTACATTACAAATGCCAAACCCCTTATTGTTCAGGTTTTTCCGGTTAAAATGATTGCTTCTTATCTTAAAATCGCTCCTGAAACCTTAAGTCGGGTTAGGGCAAGCCATTAAATTTCCTGATTTCGATCAAGTGCTGCTTTTGAGAAAAATCCTCATTTTTGAAATAAAAAAAATATGCTTACAGCAATCAATCCGAAACTGCCCATGCGGAATAAAGCAGTTACCAGAAACTTTTATGTAAATAAACTGGGTTTTAAAGATATTGGCAGTGCCGATTTTAGTGATTACCTGATGGTGCAGAAAGACCATGTGCAGATTCACTTCTTTTTATTCGAAGCACTCGATCCCAAAGAAAACTATGGCCAGGTTTATATCCGTACCAATGATATAAACGGGCTTTACCAATCGATGTTAGATACGCAACAAAGTATCCATCCGGCCGGAAGTTTGCAAACGAAACCCTGGGGGCAGAAAGAATTTGCCATGCTTGATCCGGATAGTAATTTGCTGACTTTTGGGCAGGAGGTTTAAGAGGGGTTTATTGGTCATTAGTCAATGGTTTATTAGTCATTTGTCAATGGTTTATTGGTTGACGGTTGATAGTTTAGTTGGTCCATTAGTCAATGGTTTATAGTTTACAGAAAAATTTACTCCCAGCTCCCAACCCCCAACTCAAAACCCCCAACTCAAAACTCCCGGCTAAATCAGCAACTGTTCTGTAGCCATATTAATCAGCTCAATGGAATTCTTAACGTCGAGTTTTTGCATCATGTTGCGGCGGTGGGTTTCTACGGTAAGCGGACTCAAAAAAAGTTCGTCGGCTATGCCTGTTGTGGTTTTTCCCTGTGCTATTAAACGTAAAATTTCCTTTTCGCGCCTGGTAAATTTGGGGCGGCCTTTTAAATCGTTGATTGATGGTTTGGCAATAATTTCCATCACTTCTTTACTAAAAGCCAGTTCTCCGTTAAGCGCGGTTTCGATGCAGTTTTTTAGTTCTTCTACTGAAGCATTTTTTAAAATATAACCACTGGCACCGTTTTGTAAAATCTGCATAATAATGCTCCTTTCAGTATGGTTGCTAATGGCAATAACTGCCGTTGCCGGCGATATTTTCTTAACCTGGGCGCAAAGTTCAATGCCATTAATGTCGGGCAGCATGATATCAAGCAACAGGATATCCAGTTCATGATCATTTAAAAAAATAATTAATTCGCTGCCCGACTGGAAACTGCCCACCACTTCCATATTGCCGAGGTTGTTAATTAGCGACACAATTCCCTGGATCACAATCGGGTGATCGTCCACAACGGCTAGTTTAATGTTCTTATTCATAACTAATTGGGATTTCGATGTTAAAAGTTGCACCATTGCCTGGTTGAGCATCAATTTCAAAATTTCCTTTGAGGTAAGCCACCCTGTTTTTGATGTTTTCTATGCCCATTCCCTTTTTATATGTTGAAGTATCAAAACCTTTTCCATTATCTTCTATGGTGATGTAAAAGTGGTTTTCGTTCTCGCTGCACTGCAAAACTACTTCAGTAGCACGGGCATGTTTTAAGGTATTGGTCAGGATTTCCTGTACAATCCGGTAAATGATGATCTGTTCTTCGAGCGCAATGTTTTTTGAGATATTTAATGCCTGAAAATCGATATGCAGCTCATGGCTCATGGCCGATTCTGCCAGATCTTTCAGTGCCGTTTCCAGTCCGAATTTTAATAAAGTCTGCGGCATCATGTTTCTTGCAATGTGCCTTAGCTCGGTAACAGAACCATCTAACTGGGTAACAATCCGTTGTAATTCTACATCGTGCAATTGCATTTCACGGTGTTTTGCCCAATTGGATAAGTTTATTTTCAGTCCCGATAGCATGCCGCCAAGCCCATCATGCAGGTCTTGTGCTACCCGGTTTCTTTCTTTTTCCTCGGCATTAAGCATCGCCCGGCTAATTTCCAGCTGTTGTTTCTGCTGTAAATCATCCACTTTTTGCTTATAGTTAATGGCCCGCTGTTCTGCCAGTTTTTTATAGCCATTAAAATAGAAGAACAAAAGAATAATAATTACCAGGAGAAAAAATGAAGCGGCGATGAGCAGCAGGGTAGTTATTTTATTGTTTTTGATAATCGCTGCATGCTGCTTTTTTTCTGCGTTTAAATGGGCAATCTTTTTCTGGTTTTCGGCATTTTTATATTTAATCTCCAGCGCATTAATATCTTCTTTGGTTTTATCTTCGTTGAGGCTATCGTTAAGCAACTTGCTTTTTTTGAGCAATTGGTAAGCTTCTTTAAAGTTGCCCAGTTCGTAATTTACCTCCGAAAGCGCCTCGGTTAGCCGGAGTTTGTTGGTTGCAAGCGTGTTAATTTCTGGCTGACCGACTACCTGTAACAATGTTTTTCTGGCTTCGGCAAATTTTTTCTGATCGAAAAGGATCCGGTATTTCTCAAATACAATTTCCTGTAGCGTATAATTATCTTTCAGCTGCTCAGCTAGTTTAATTGCCTTGCCGGCATCTGCCAGGGCCAGTTTTTCCTGCTTTGTATTAATGAAATAACGGGTGGTGCTTTTATAGTAATCGAGCCAGAATACTGCCATTGGATAACCTGTGCGAACATGATCCGACTTATCCAATATTATTTTTGCAAGATCGAGGTACTTTTTGGTTTCGCTGTAATGCTTTAAATGATAATAATTTTGAGATATGGTGATGTATAGATTAACGAGCAGGTAATATTTATCGGGAGTAGCGTCTTTTAAGGCACTCAGGCCCTGGTGCAGGTATGGCTTTGCTTTTTCGTATTGACCGATGTTCATCAGTATGGTACCAATAGAAACATATTCTGTACCGATAAATTCTTTTTCGCCAGCCTTTTTAGAAAGGGGTAAAGCGCGGTTGATCAATATATCCAGCGTGGTTTTGAGGTCATCCTTATGTTGTTGTATTAAAGCATAGTTATGCCAAACCATCGATCTTAAACGGTAAATGCCTTTTGTGTTAAACCTGCTCAATAATGAATCGGCATGGATGAGAAGCTTTTCTGCCTTTGGGTAATCCTTTTCCAGGTAAATTAAAGATTCGTACCAGTATGACCTGGCAAAAAGAACCGGGTTTTTCCTGCTGTGGTTTCTTGCCTTAGTTAAAAAAGCTACTGCTTTTGTACTATCATTATCAGCCCAAAAATCGGTTAGTTTAAAACCGGCTATAGCTTTTATACTATCCGGTGCATTGCCATTAATTAGGCTGTTCAGGCTGTCGGTATATTGTTTATCTGCTGGTTGCAACTGTGCCCTGCCATATAAAGAACAGAAAATCAGGGATAAAAACAGGGTGATGTAATTTCTCATTAAAACTAAAAATGCATGCTTTATCCATCAACCAGAAATTAAAGTCAGAATATACCTGAAATCAGGTAGAAAAAAATGGTGTTTTCCGGTTATTGCACAGCAAAACACGCATTTGTTTATTTGCAGTTCTATTTTTTAAAATCTAATTATGAAAAACATCAAAATTAAAACATTTGTACTTTCTTTCTTTGCGTTGGTTTTATTTACCGGCTTAATGTCGTGTAAAAAAGACGATGCAGAAACTCCTTCAAAAAGTTCGCACAAGGTAGTTTTTAAACTTGAAGCCTCTGCCGGTAGCAACATCAGTACAGTAGTTTATGGTTATGATACCCAGGTAACCACTGCAACCAGCTTAAGCGGCACTACCTGGACGAGTCAGGAAATTACGGTACCTGCCGGAACCATCTCTTTAAATATTGCTGCCGGTGCAACAGGTGCAAATGCGACTTCTACCTTAAAAGCACGCATTTATGTTGACGGGGAACTGAAAAGTGAAGGTACATCAAGCGGGGCGGTTTTGAGTGCTTCGGCATCGTATAGTTTGTAGTTTATTGGTCATTAGTTCATTGGTCAATAGTCATTAGTTTGATGGTTGATGGTTTAATGGTTGATGGTTCACGGCGTGGATTGTATATCATTTAGTTAACGCCAGACGCGAAACGCCAATCGCTTAACACCAACTCCGGACTTCCGACTAAAAACTTCCGACTAACGCCCCCGTTCATTAGTCCGTTAGGTTTGAATTTAACAGCACATTTTATACGTTGAAAGTAAAATGTTTTGTACGCTCATCAAACCAACGGACTTTTGTGCTTTGTTATGGCATTATATTGAGGCTCAGCCCTTGCTTACCTGTTAATGCATCATTTAGTATTGGCCAATTTGCTTTCAGCTTTCCGCCTTTTTTCCCTACATTTGGCTAATTAAAATTATCAAGAAATTATGCAATACGATGTCGTTGTTATCGGTTCAGGGCCGGGCGGTTATGTAGGCGCAATCCGTTGTGCTCAGTTAGGTTTAAAAACTGCAGTAGTAGAAAAATATAAAACTTTTGGAGGTACCTGCTTAAACGTAGGCTGTATCCCATCTAAGGCTTTGTTAGATTCTTCAGAGCATTTCCACAACGCTGCCCATACATTTACCACTCACGGTATCAACTTAAAAGATTTAAAGGTTGATATGAAACAGATGATCGCCCGTAAAGACGACGTTGTTGCTCAAAATACAGCCGGTATCACCTATTTGTTCAAGAAAAACAAAATCGATTCTTTTGAAGGCGTTGGTTCTTTTATAGATAAAAATACCATTCTGGTAACCAAAGCTGATGGTTCTACTGAAACATTATCTGCTAAAAATGTCATTATTGCTACAGGTTCTAAACCAACAGCCTTACCATTTTTACCAATCGATAAAAAACGCATCATTACTTCAACCGAAGCTTTAAATATTAAAGAAGTACCAAAAACAATGGTGGTTATTGGTGGTGGTGTAATCGGCCTGGAATTGGGTTCAGTTTATGCCCGTTTAGGTACAAAAGTTTCTGTGGTAGAATTTTTACCCTCAATTATCGGTACAATGGATGCTGGTTTAGGTAAAGAACTTCAACGTGTTTTAAAGAAAACTTTGGGCATGGAGTTTTACATGGGCCACAAAGTTACCGGCGCAACCAATAAAGGTAAAACTGTAACGGTTACTGCTGAAACACCAAAAGGCGAAACCATTTCTTTAGATGCTGATTACTGTATTGTTGCTGTGGGCCGTACGGCTTATAGCGAAGGTTTAGGTTTAGATAAAATCGGAATTACGGTAGAAGAAAGAGGTAAAAAAATCCCGGTTAACGAACATTTGGAAACTTCGGTTAAAGGTGTTTATGCCATTGGTGATGTTATTACCGGTGCCATGCTGGCACACAAAGCAGAGGATGAAGGTACTTATGTTGCCGAAACCATTGCCGGACAAAAACCGCATATCAACTATAACTTAATTCCTGGTGTGGTTTATACCTGGCCAGAAGTTGCTTCTGTAGGTTTAACCGAAGAGCAATTAAAAGAAAAAGGCGTAAAATATAAAGCGGGTTCATTCCCTTTTAAAGCAAGTGGACGCGCAAAAGCGAGTATGGATACCGATGGTTTTATTAAAGTGTTAGCCGATGCTGCTACTGACGAAGTTTTAGGTGTACACATGATCGGTCCGCGTGCTGCAGATATGATTGCTGAAGCTGTTATTGCAATGGAATTCCGTGCTTCTGCCGAAGATATTGCACGTACCTGCCATGCTCACCCAACTTATACCGAAGCATTAAAAGAAGCGGCGCTTGCTGCAACTGATAACAGGGCGATACACATTTAACTATTGGTCGTCATACTGAACTTGTTTCAGTATCTGCTTAATAAATCTTAAACAAAAAATCCTGGTATTTATACCGGGATTTTTTGTTTAATTTTTCCGTTATCTCGAGTGGAGTGCAACGTAGTCGAGATATCTATCCAGTTACATCACCCCCAACCCAATCGCGAATTCTTAAACTCCAGAGTTCATTTATTATAATTACGTCATCTCGACCGGAGCGTCGCGAAGTGGAGAGATCTATTGCGAGGTAGATCTCTCCCTGCCCGTAGCAGGCGGGTGCTCCGCTATGCTGCGGTCGACATCACGAATTGGGGCGCTTTCACCTCTGCTCTTTAGTCTTTCACCTTTTTTCCCCCCAATAATAAAAACTAAGCCTTATATTGCGCCATAAAATAAACTTTAGGGGTGCCTTCAAAACAGTTGGCTGAGAATATACCCGTTTTATAGGTGAAAAGTAAGAGGTAAAAGGCGACAGGTTAAAACCCTATGCCCTAAACCATATACCTTATGACCTATAAATGAACCTGATCCGGATCATGCCGGCGTAGGAAAATTAGTTTGTCTGCACAAGCTGTGCACAATGCATTCTGCATTTGAAGACTCCTGAAGTTGTATCACAAAATGAAGTCTTTGTTATGAATTACATTAACGTATTAACCATAGCCGGTTCTGATAGTGGGGGTGGGGCAGGCATTCAGGCCGATTTAAAAACCTTTTCTGCATTAGGTTGCTTTGGCACTTCGGTAATCACTGCCATAACCGCACAGAACACCATGGGCGTGAGAGCCGTGCATGGCATTCCGGCTGAAATGATTAAAGACCAGCTCCAGGCGGTGTTGGAAGATATTGCACCTGTGGCCATTAAAATCGGGATGATTAACCGTGCCGAAGTGGTGCAGGTGATTGAAAAAGAACTAAAGGCTTATACCAAGCAGGTTCCGGTCATTTTAGATCCGGTAATGGTGGCTACCAGTGGTCACCGGTTAATTGAACCCGATACCATTAATGAGTTAATCGCTAGATTGTTCCCTATCGTAAGCCTGGTTACTCCCAATATTGATGAAGCCATAATCCTAGCCGATCAGGAAATTTATAACCTCGATGATATGATTGCTGCAGGACGCAAAATCATTGAAAAAGGAGCAAAGGCAGTTTTGGTAAAAGGCGGGCATTTAGCCGGGCCGGTTATTTATGATGTCCTTATTGCTGGAAATGATGCCCCGTTGATATTGGAAAGCGCTTTTATCAACTCCAAAAACCTGCACGGAACAGGTTGCACCTTATCATCAGCCATAGCAGCTGAAATGGCAAAAGGCAACGATTTACTGGCCGCAATTAAAAATGCAAAAAATTATATCAGCAATGCCTTACAAGCGGGCAGCGAAGTAAAAACAGGGCAGGGCAACGGACCCTTAAATCATTTTTTTAATCCCCTAAAATTAATTATCCAATGAAATGGAGTGAGCAGGCATGGGAAAGGGTTAAACCCATCTACAATAAAATTTTAACCATGCCCTTTAATACCGAACTGAGCAATGGCACCTTGCCCAAAGAAAAATTTATCTTCTATTTAGCACAGGATGCTTATTACCTTCTGGAATTTGGGCGGACTTTGAGCACCATTAGTGGCCGAATGCAGGATGCAGAACTGATACTGGCTTTTGCCGGATTTTCTACAGGAGCAATTTTTGCCGAGCGGAGTTTACACGAGAGTTACTTTGTAGAATTTGGTTTGCCAGATAAAGTAGCACCTACTCCATCTACACTTTTGTACACCAATTATATCCTTAATCAGGCGGCTTACGCTAGTGTCGAAGTTGCCGCTGCGGCGGTGCTACCTTGTTTCTGGATTTATAAAGCTGTAGGAGACTATATTTTTGCAGAACAAACCGGAGATCAAAATCCTTATAAAAGGTGGATCGATATGTATGCCGGAGCAGAATTTGCCGCTGCAGTAGAAAAAGCAATTGCCATTACCGATCAGCTGGCTGCAGGAGTTAATGAAGAAACCAGGGAGAAAATGTTGGTTGCTTTCGAAATGGCTACACGGTTGGAATGGATGTTTTGGGACAGTGCTTATGAACAGGAAAAATGGAAAATTTAATATTTTAACCCTAATCATCGCAAATTTTTTGATTTAAAATCAAAAAATAGTCGGTATTTCCAATAGATTTAAGGAACTTTGCAGCTTAATCTATTATTTAAAACATCAATTTTGGAAGAAAGTACGCAAGACAAGGAAATTTTAGTTAACCAAGAAAATAAACCTGTATTAGCACAAAGCTCTCCAAAACAAGTCCGTTTAGCCATATCAGCCTTCTATTTTATGCAAGGCGTCTGTTTTGCAAGTTGGGCCAGCAGGATTCCCACTTTCAAGGCCTCGATGGGTTTAAACGATGCCGAATTAGGATCTATTCTTTTCGCATTGCCTGCAGGGCAGATTATTACGATGTTTTTTTCTGCAAAACTCACTACACATTTCGGTAGCAAAAAAATGCTCAGAGCAACCGCACCGCTTTATGCCATTGCCTTAACTTTTTTGGCTTTGGCAAGCACAGGCTGGCAGCTGGCCGCTTTTTTGGTGCTGTTTGGCATCACAGGTAACCTTTGCAACATTGCCCTGAATACACAGGGTGTTGCCGGTGAAAATTATTATGGCAAACCGATAATGAGCTCCTTCCACGGGGCCTGGAGCATTGGGAATTTAACCGGGGCATTAATTGCGCTTGGATTGGTGAACTTAAAACTGGGTATGTACACCCATTTTTGGATCGTTGCCTTAATATCACTGACGAATGTAGTATTTAGCTCAAAAAAATTATTAGATCACAATAGCAAACCTGATGTTCCGGCTGAAAAAACAAAGTTTTTCACCATGCCGCAGGGCATTCTGGTTTTATTGGGTATTATCGCTTTTTGCAGCATGGCTACTGAAGGTACAATGTTCGATTGGAGTGCTATTTACTTTGAAGACGTGGTGAAATTGCCTCATAATAAGGCTATTATCGGCTATGCATCGTTTATGTTTATGATGGCCAGCGGACGGTTTTTAGGTGTTTATCTGATCAGCAAATTCGGACGGAAAAACCTGTTGCAAATCAGCGGAGCCATTATCTCAATTGGTATGGCACTGGCTGTAATATTCCCAAATATTATTGTGGCTATTTTTGGTTTTATGCTTATTGGTCTGGGGGTTTCGAGTATTGTACCGATGGTTTACAGCATTGCTGGTAACAATAAAAAAGTGCCTGCAGGTAAGGCCATCACTATGGTATCGAGTATAGGTTATTTTGCCTTTTTGTTCGGTCCGCCATTAATTGGTTACGTATCGCAGTTATCCAGCTTGCGTTATTCCTTCGGGATCATTTCTGTTTTTGGCCTGCTGATCACTTTTTTGGTTACGAAGATAAAAGCTATAAATTAGGATTTCATTCCATAAAAAAACATATCTATTATTTGGAGCGCAGGTTCAGTACAAAAAAAATAAATTTCTTCCCGTTTTTCGCTTGTACGCTTTGCTTCCTCGTGCCTCGTTGCTTCAGGGTACCGCTTCAACCGGGGCTAGGTGGCCAAAACAGTGTTTCATTTTTAGGGTTGCAAGGTGCAGAAACCGTTGTTCATAAACCCGATTGTAGCGGGCATCCCGATTTAAGCATTGTTGTTTATTATTTTGGTATGCTTGCTTGTTTCACAGGTTTTATCGGGATAAAGCGCAAAGCGGGACTGCAAGCCTCCATGAACTACTGTATGCTCATTTCCAAATCTTAAACTACTAAATTTGTCTTGATTTCGGGCGGAGAGACACCAACTGATAGAATAATAAGCTTAAATTTTCTTCAATGTCTTATCTATTCTTTCCTGATTATTCCATGTTCCTTCAAGGTAGCAACTGCGAGTTCGATTAACCTGAAATTTTCTTCCTGATGCCCGTGCTGTACCTCTACATTAATATAAGGAATATTATTCTGCATGGCATAAACCGAAAGTGAACCATCGTTGGTTGCGAATTTAGATTGCAGGATTACATTAACATTTGCTTTTTTTAAACTGCTGAATAATCTTGCTTCGGTTACATAAATCAGGTCATCGCCATCCATCTGGAAGTTGATGTAAACAGAATCAGCCGTGCTGGCCAGGTCATATCCTGGCAGGTAAGAGGCGATCCCAAAGCCTCCATCAGCATTATTATGGAGTGTTAAAAAATAACCCGTCGTTTTTGGATCGTAAAAATCAACAATCTGCTTGCCCGCGCTTAGTATTGCTTTCTCGACTTCATTAGAACTGAACTTATCTTTTTTTAACCTGGTATTTACACCCACTTCTGTATAGATCGCATTGGGATCAATACGATACTGATCGTCCATATAGCTGAAATAATAATCTCTTACCGCTCCATACTGACTGTCGATCAGCTCACCACCATACCAGCGGATATAATCGAAACCAGCTTTAACACCAGTATCTTCATTGTCGTGCACCACCAAAAACTTTACGCCGTTGGGTTTGTAGCTGTATTTCACTAAGGTAATATCCAGATTACAGAGTTTAATAAAACTCGAATCGGTACTCATAGCGGCAAAAACGGGTGGATGTTGCGCTTTTACGAGGAATGTGGAAAAGATTAGGAACAGGCTAAGGATGATTTTGAACATAATCCCTAATATACAATGTGGGTACATAATTTGTTTGCTGACAGCATTGTAGAATTATCTGCGCATGGCTCAGAACAAGTTATTTAACTGTATTTTTCAATGTTCCTGTGGTAAAAAAATAATCATTCCGATTACATATGAAGATAGCTTATTGAAATAAAATTCATTATCGATAGCCAAAACTATATGTTTTTGATGAATTTTGGCTGCGGATAGATTTTTATCTACAGCCAAAACCATATATTTGATTTATATTTTGGCTGCGGATAAAATTGTTTTTCATCATTAACATTAAAAAGAAAAGAAATGGAATTGCTCATTGGAAGAATTGTTGAGAAAAAAATACTGTCAGAGGCACTTACGTCATCCTCATCAGAATTATTAGCGGTTTTTGGCAGGAGGAGGGTTGGAAAAACTTTCCTGATCCGCTCAGTCTTTCAGAAACAGCTTATTTTTGAACTTTCGGGTGTTCATGATGCAAATGCAGCTGAGCAATTGCTTAATTTTAGCAAGGCCATGGCAGATGCATTAGATTCCCCATTAACTCCTGCAACCCCCAAAAACTGGACAGAAGCCTTCTGGCAACTTAGAGAATTTGCAACCCCTATACTTAAAAAAAGAAAAGCTGTAATTTTCTTTGACGAGTTCCCCTGGCTAAGTTCACATAAATCAGGTTTTCTTTCTGCATTTGAATATTTTTGGAACCAATGGGCTTCACAACAGCCGAACCTGATTGTTGCGATATGTGGATCTGCTGCCACCTGGATGATTAAAAAGGTTGTAAATAACAAAGGAGGCCTGCACAATCGGCTGACGCGTAAAATACGCCTTTTACCTTTCACCTTGTACGAGACAGAACAGTATTTAAAAAGCAATAATATCCATCTTGACCGTTATCAGGTGCTAAATATTTTTATGGCAATGGGCGGTGTGCCACATTACCTGAAAGAACTTAAAAGAGGGGAAAGTGCTACTCAGGCTATCGACAGGCTTTGTTTCACTAAGGATGGCCTCCTCTCAACAGAATTTGCAAACCTTTACCGCTCGTTGTTCGAAAACGCAGGCAGGCACATTTCTGTAGTAAAGGCACTTGCAGACAAAACATCGGGATTAACAAGAAACGAAATCATTGCGGCATGTAACCTGCAGAGTGGAGGGACTACCAGTCTTTTGCTCGAGGAACTTGTGGAGTCTGGTTTCATTACTCCGCACCTGCCTTTTCAAAAGAATGCCAATCAGAGCATTTACAAACTCAGCGACGAATACAGCCTTTTTTATCTTAAATTTATCGAACATACCCGTGCCACCGGTGCAGGCACATGGCTAAAAAAATCATCAATGTCTTCCTGGAAGAGCTGGACTGGTTATGCCTTTGAAGGGATCTGCATGAAACATACCGGTAATATTAAACAGGCACTGGGCATTTCAGGAGTTTTTACAGAAACATCAGCCTGGCGACATGCTCCAAAAGATGGAAACGGCGCACAGATCGATCTCTTGTTAGACAGACAAGATAATGTGATTAGTGTATGTGAAATGAAATTTTCAAATACCGGGTTCGCAATAGATAAAGCTTACGCTGCGGAATTACAGTACAAACTTGAGATATTCCGTCAACAGAGCAAAACCAAAAAAGCGTTATTTCTAACAATGGTTACAACCTATGGTGTTAAAGATAATATGTATTCTATTGGCCTGGTACAGAATGAAGTGACTATGGATGATTTGTTTTTGCCACAATAGTACATCAAGAGCGTTAAGCACTCCACAAAAAAGCCCCGATTTGGGTCGGGGCTATTGATTGTTAATATGGATGTTGATTAATGTCCGTGATCTAAATCGTATTCATTTACATCTTTATGATCGTATGGTTCTTCCATCAGTTCATCAATGGTTTTTCCTTTTTTGTTGAAACCAAAGCGCTCTAACATTCTGTCGAATATTAAATACACTACCGGTACTACAATTAAGGTTAAGAATAACGAACTGGTTAATCCACCTACAATAACCCATGCCAAACCGTTTTTCCACTCCGCACCGGCGCCACTGGCCAATGCAATTGGAAGCATACCGAATACCATGGCGATGGTTGTCATTAAAATTGGTCTTAAACGAGCATGGTTGGCCAAAACAAGCGCTTCTTTGGTTTCTTTACCTTCTGCCTTTAAGTGGTTGGTAAAATCGACCAGGATAATCGCGTTTTTCGCTACCAGACCCATCAGCATGATCAAACCTAAAATGGTGAAGATACCGATTGAGTTATTGGTTAAAGCCAGCGCTAATAATGCCCCAATTACCGCTAACGGAAGCGAGAACATTACCACCAGTGGATAGATAAAACTATCGTAAAGGGCAACCATAATGAGGTAAACCAAAATAATAGAGGCTAATAAAGCGATACCTAAAGTACCAAAACCTTCGCTCTGGTTCTCCTGATCACCCGCCCAGCTGTAACTTACACCAACCGGAGCTTTTAGCTTACCATTTTTTTGCATTTCTTCCAGTTTGGCCTGGAATTCTGCAACCACGGTTCCTGTTGGTCTACCTATTGATTGAGCCTTAACTGATACCGAAGTAGACTTATTTAAACGCTCTAACTGACTCGGACCTGAACCTTCTGTAATGGTAGCAAACTGCGATAATTTAATCTGTTTACCATCAGCGTTTACAAAAATCAGGTTACGTACGTCGTCAATATTCTGACGGTTAAAGTTTTGATACTGGATATTGATATCGTATTCGTATTCACCTTTTCTGTATTTACCATCGGTATTACCCGCAAAGGCTGTCTGCATGGTAGAACCTACGGTTTGTAGGGTTAAACCAACAGCCGACATCTTATCACGGTCTACCTGAACGTTAATCTCAGGGGTTCCTTTTTCTACCGATAATTTAATCTCCGTAGCACCCGGAATCGAAGCAAGCACTTTTTGGGCACCTTCCGCATATTTTAAAGCACTATCTAAATCAGATCCCATTACCACCAACTGGATCGGTGCATTTTCTGCAATACCCAGGATACTGATCGGAACGGTTTTTACTTTTGCTCCTACCAATTCTTTAGCCAGTGCACGGCTCATTTTGGTAGCGAAAATATCAGAAGACACGCCTTCACGCTGATCGCGCTCAACAAGTTTTACGTTGATTTCTGATTTATAGGCTGTTGCCTGCGTACCACCGAAATCACCTGTTGATTGTCCAACGGTAGTAATTAGCTGGGTAATTTCCGGTTGTTTATCTAAATAAGCTTCAGCTTTTTGTGTCAGGAAGTTGGTTTGCTCTAAAGATGCATCTTTAGGTAACTCCAACTGAACCAGGAACTCGCCTTTATCCGATTTAGGGAAAAACTCAGAACCGATAAATCCACCCACCAATAAACCGCATGAACTTAAGAACATTACCACAACGGCGATTAAAGTTAACGCTTTATGGTTTAACGACCATGTTAAAATGCTGGTAATCCAAAGGGTAAATTTCTTTAACTGTTTTTCGAACCAAAGGATAAAACGGCCAAATATATTTTTGCCTTCTATGTGTTCTAACTTACCAAAACGTGAGAAGATAAGGGGTACAATGGTAAATGAAGCCACCAATGAAAGTAGTGTTGCAATAATTACCACAATACAGAACTGACGAAGGATGTTCGAAACCAGACCGGTACTTACCGCAATAGGGAAGAATACCACCACAATTACGAAGGTAATAGATACAACCGTAAAACCGATCTCTCTTGTCGCGTCAGATGCTGCCCTAACTTTGTTTTTACCCATCTCCATGTGTCGCTGGATATTCTCCAGTACCACAATCGCATCATCCACCAGGATACCTACCACGAGTGATAGCCCCAACAGCGACATTAAGTTTAAGGTAAAACCGAACAGGCTGATTCCGATAAATGTAGCAATTAATGAAACCGGAATCGATACCATTACAATTAACGCATTACGTAAACTGTGCAGGAAGAAAAGCATAACAAAGGCCACCAAAATAACCGCAAGGATTAAATCGTGGATTACCGCATCTGCAGATTCTAAAGTAAAGATCGAGCTATCGTTAACAATTCTGATATCAAGCTTATTGGCTGCGTATTCATTTTTAAGTTTAGCGATAATGGCGTGTACACCTTTACTTACCTCTACCGCGTTTGCATCACTTTGTTTAATGATCTGAATAGCGATAGATGCTTTACGATCGATACGGGCCAGTTTTTCGGTTTCTTTTTGCGAATCCTGAACATCGGCCACATCGCCTAAACGGATCTGTGCACCATCTTTAGAGGTGGTTAAAACCAGGTTTCTCAATTCTTCCATACTCCTGTATTTACCCGATAAACGGATCAATACGTCCTGGTTTTGAGTTTTTACACTTCCTGTAGGGAAATCCAGGTTAGAAGAAAGGATCAGTTGCTGCACTTGTGGCACCGAAAGGTTATAACCCTGTAATTTATCAGCATCTAATGAAACCTGAATTTCACGCTCCGAACCACCTACCAGGTTAACCTGCGCAATACCGCTTACCCTCGAAATTACCGGGGCAATACGTTTGTCGATCAGATCGTAAAAAGTAATATCATCCATATTGGCCGAGGCCGACATGGTAATTACCGGTAAATCATCCAGCGAGAATTTACTTAATGATGGCGTTTTAACATCCTCCGGTAAATCAGAAAGAATGGCATTTACCTTTCTTTGTGCATCATTTAAGGAGATATCGATGTTTGCCGCATCAGTAAGGGTGATGGTAACGGTAGATAAACTCTCAAACGATACAGAGTTGATCTTTTTAATGTTTTCCATCGATGATACCGCATCCTCAATTTTTTTGGTTACGGTATTTTCAACCTCATTTGGTGAAGCACCAGGGTAGATGGTCGAAATAGATACTACGTTGTTAGAGAATTTTGGAAGTAATTCATAACCCAACGAAAAGTAACTTAATAGCCCGAGCAAAGTAAGTGCGGTAAACACCACAATCACCAGCGAAGGCCTTTTTATAGATATATCTGTTATCTTCATTTTAATTAGTATTGCGTTTTGCGATTGGCATATCGCGTTTTTAAAAGCCGAAAAATTCCTTTAACTTATTTTACGATACTAACAGGAGCACCCTCAGTTAAGTTAATCTGTCCACTGATGATTACAGTTTCTCCTTCTTTTAAGCCATCAAGAATTTCAACGTTGTCGCCCAAAATACGACCGGCCACAACATTGCGGGTTTTAGAAGTATTGCTGGCTTTATCCAATACAAAAACCTGGTTGCTGCTTACACTACCCACAAAAGATGTACGTGGAATAATAATGCTTGGAGCCTGTTTAGGAAACTTGAATATTGCTGTTCCGTACATACCTGCTTTTAAGGTGTTTTTGTGGCTGTTGTCTACTTCAATTTCAATCGGGAAGTTTAAAGTTCCATCCGCTTTTGCCGCAATAAAAGTTACTTTTCCAGAGAAATTATCCGTTGGGAAAACAGATGATTTAATTTCGATCTGATCGCCGATTTTAAGATTTGCAACCTGCGATTCGTTTACGTTAACTTTCAGTTTTAATTTAGAAACATCAACCAGTTCGAATAACTGGGTACCCTGAGCAGTTACAAAAGCACCAACCTCAATGTATCTTTTGTTTACAATACCGTTAATTGGCGATTTAATGTTGGCATCGCTTAATTTTCTTTGTGAAGCCTGTAAACGCAATTTTGCATTTTTAGTAGCCAGTTTAGCCTGGTCTAACTGTTGTTGTGTAACACCACCAGTTTGGAACGAGCTTTGGTACCTTGCCTCATCCCTTACCGCATTCTGGTAAGTAGCTTCAGCGGTTTCTCTGTCGGTATTGATAATTTCTGCATCAATACGGGCCAAAACCTGACCTTTGCTTACACGGTCGCCTTCATCAACATTGATGGCAGTAACACGACCTGCATTTTCTGATAAGAAATTAAGTTCCTGCTTTGGAACAAAGTTTCCGTTAGCCGCAAAATCTAAATTCACAGCTTTTCTCTCTACTTCAGCAACACGAACGGCAACAGCGCCACCACCTTTAGCAATGAAAGCAGTTTTCTCTTCATTCTTCTTTTTATTGTTGCTTAAAACATAAGCTATTGCACCAAGGGCAACAACAACTACGATAATTATGGTAATTACTCTTTTCATTTCTATTGTACTAGCGATTTAATATTTCCGTTTGATTTTATTAATTGTATTTCGGCTATTTTGTAATTCAATAAAGCCTGTGTATAGCTGTTCTGTGCCGATGTAAGTGCATTTTCTGTATCCAGAAGATCAGTTAAAGAAGCTAAGCCATTGTTATAGTTGTTCTGTGTGCTTTTGTAAATTTCCTGAGCTAAATCGGCATTTTTACGTTGCGATTTAATGGTGTTAAGGTTGTTGCGCAACTGTATTTTAGCGTTCTCGTAAGCCAGGTTTAAAGAGTTTACAGATTCTTTTCTGCTTTCTTGTGCTTTTTTAATGTTCACATCTGCCTGGCGGATTTTTGAACGTGTTAAAAAGCCGTTAAAAATTGGCACTTTTAAAGTTAGTCCAACTGCTGATGCGCCATACCCGATTGCAGCAGCATTAGATTTTAAGAAATCGAAACCGTCACTCTGGCTTGAATACGTGTAATTTCCGGTTAAAGCCAGTGATGGATAATATTCAGCAACGTAAGCTTTTCTCTGGAGCGATAAAAGTTTATCCTGATTGTTCAAAAGTTTAACTTCTGTTCTGTTGGCCAGATCGATAGAATCTGTAAATACAGGTAAGGTAGTTACTTCAGTTAATTCGGTAGCAGGCAGGATAATTGGTGTAGAAACCGGCATACCCATCGAGAATTTCAACTGATTTTCCAATTGTGTAATCGCGTTGATGGTTTGTTCACGTTGTGTAGTAAGGTTAGTTAAGTTAACATTAATACGGTCAACATCAATTTTTCTGGCCAAACCATTTTTAAACTGGTTTGAAACAATTTTCTCTACAATCTTCACATTTTTAATGTTGGTGTCGATTACGTTAAGCTGTTGTCTGTTTACCAAAACCTGGTAATAATTATTGGCAACCAGTTCGATAATCTGTTCTTCCGTTAATTGCGAAGTAAGGTTGTAATACTCTTCGCTCGATCTTGCAGCCTGTAAACCGGTAAAAACCTGCTGGTTAAACAACTGTTGCGAAAGTTGAACACCCGCAGTCGAATTCCAGTTCTGGCCCAATTTAATCGCCTGTGTCTCCCCTCCGAAATTTGCAACCAATTGACCGATAATCGGGTTGTAGGTTAAACCCACATTTCCTGTAAGCTGAGGTAAAGCCTGCGCCCTAACTTCCTCTACCTTATATCTTCCGCCTTCAATATCCAGTTTCGCATTCCGGACCTTTGTATTGTTTTGGAGCGCATAGGTTAGCGCATCTTTTAAGGTAACCTGCTGCTGTGCAGTTACCAGCTGGGGTAAAACCGAGCCGATTAGCAGTAGAAGCATTAATTTTACCAATTTTACTCTAAGCATAATGTATTGTTTTTTTGTTTTTGGGTTCTTATCTATTTAAGTTTTTATTTCAATCTGCGCATCTTAAACCCCTTACAAATATGGTAGTGAGGTTTTTTTGCTTCAGTGTCATTTTATTAAATGCCTTTTTATCCGGGAAAAGATCTTTACCTGTTTCCATTATGCACATGGTGCAAAGGCCCATCAAACTTTCTAGGTAAAGCTCTGCCACATGGAAAGTATCATCGTGCTCTATTTCCCTTTTTTCTTTTGCGCGGCTAAAAATTTCTGCAAAGAATTCTTTTTCTGATCCTTTTAGGGTTTGTAGCTTGCCTTTTATCACATCATCATTTAATAAATCAGGAATACCTTCGGTAATCCGCAACATGTAATATTTTTGAAAAAAGGTGTTTCTAACGTCTATGGTGTTAAAAAGAATCTCTTCTAAAGGAAGATCGGGATTGTATTTCTTTTTGATCAGTTCAAAAAAATCATGGAATACCCTTTCTATTACGCCTATAATTAAATGTTTTTTATCCGGGAAATAATAATAAAGCGATGGTTTGGAAACGGAAAGATCTTCTGCAATATCATTCATTGTGGTTTTACCAATACCAAAATGGATGAAGCGTTTTATCGCACCATCAATAATCTGCTCTCTCTTTTTATCGGCTACAATCATTTTACTTTTCTACTTTCTGACTTTTTTAATATTTTAGTCAAAAATAGTGCTAAAAAATCATTTGTCATGAAAGGTTTGTTCAAAAGCGCATTAAGCTTACAATTCTATGACGCATTTTTGTTTCTTCTGCTGTTTATATATCTTTACAAACCAATCATTTATAAATCTTGTCAGTATTCCTTAACGTTTTAACTGTATTATTTACCATCGTTTTGATGGAGTGTTTATCATGGTTTATACACAAGTATTTATTCCACGGACCGCTGTGGTTTATGCATAAAAGTCATCACCAGAAAGCGAAATCATTTTTCGAGTGGAACGATATTTTCGCGCTATTATTCGCTGCACTTTCCTTGTATTTAATGTACACCGATCGGGATGAGCTGGGTTACAGGTTTTTTATCGGCTTAGGCATTTCTTTATATGGCATGGTTTATTTTGTGGTGCACGATTGGTTTGTGCACCGTAGGTTTAAAACCTTTAAAAGCAATAACACTTATTTACAGGCAGTGAGGAAAGCGCATAAAATCCACCACAAAAACAGAGGTAAGGAGAAAGGAAAAGCTTTTGGGTTGTTGTTTGTAAGGAAGAACCTAATAAAAAATGATTAGTATATTTTTTAACTAATTAATCAGTTTTATATTTATGTTGTAAATATAAAACTGATGAGAAAACTTATTTTTTGCTTTGCATTACTCTTTAGAGGATGATACATGCACGATTTTAGCTCACCGGCAGAATTATACACAACCTTCTCAAACCGTTTAAAAACAGTAATAAAGGAAAAGCAATTAAAAAGAAAATCGATGAAGAAAAGAATAATGCTTCATGAATTTAGCAGTGGTTATTCTTGGCAAGGTGCTTGTACTTGTATTTTAAACTTGTGCTATGAAAAAAATCTATTATTGCTGTTTATTTTTATCATTTGTTGTTATTACATCATGCCATAAAAAAGCAAAAACCGATCAGGACCGGGCCGTTGAACTTGTAGAAGCTAAGTATAAAGACAGCGACCAAAAACTCAGTTTCGACAATGCAAAGCTTGATAGTCTCTATAATATTTCTCCAGAAGCTTATGGCGATAGCCTTGCAAAAGGGAATGAACTGGATGCTACTTTAGCTAAATTGGAAAGTGAGATTGAGCATTTAAGTCAGGCTGAATCTGATAGTGTAGGTTTAATCAGCGCAAAATTGACAAAAGAAAGGTACCATTTACTGGAGCTTGCCAAAACCAAACCTGTTTTTATCGGCTGGCAGCTTACCGGCGTTAAAATAGAAGCGCCACAGCAGGCAGTTAAAAGCTTTCACTTTGATAAGGCAATTACAAAAATTGTAGAATAATTAGCCCGTAAACTAATTGGGGAGCAAATGCCACATCTTTAAATTACGCTATCTATTTATTTCTTACTTTTGCCGCATAACACAAAATCAAAATGCTTCAAATTCAGGAAAATATTTCATTAAAACCTTATAACTCCTTTGGTATCGATGTTAAGGCTCATTTTTTTGCCGAAATATTTTCGGAAGATGATTTGAAGGAACTTTTTCAGCGTGACCTGGTTAACTCCCAAAAGCTGTTTATTATTGGCGGAGGGAGTAATGTGTTGTTTACTCAAGATTATAATGGCTTAGTCATCAAGATTAGCATCAAGGGAATTAAATCTGAAATTATTGAAGATAAAGTATCAGTAACTGCAGGAGCTGGTGAAGTTTGGAACGATTTTGTAAACTATTGTGTAGCGCATCATTTTGCTGGGGTAGAAAATTTAAGTTTAATTCCGGGCACGGTTGGGGCATCGCCTATACAAAATATTGGTGCCTATGGCGTAGAACTGAAAGATGTTTTCGACAGTTGTACTGCATTTGAAATCAAAACCGGAACAATTAAAACCTTTACCTATGCTGATTGTCATTTCGGGTACCGCGAAAGTATTTTTAAAGGTGAATTAAAAGGGCAGTATATCATTACTTCGGTTACTTTCCGATTGTCTTCCTCAGCAAAAATTAATACCTCTTATGGTGCAATTGAAACAGAACTTCAGGCCAGGGGGATTGAAAACCCAAACATTGCAGATGTTTCTGCAGCAGTATCACATATCCGCGTAAGTAAACTGCCTGATCCCTCTACCATTGGCAATGCAGGTAGTTTCTTTAAAAATCCGGTAATCGAAAAGTATGAATTTGCAGATATTGTGGCTAAACACCCCGATGTGGTGCATTATTCAACACCAGATGATAAAATTAAACTGGCAGCAGGCTGGCTAATCGAGCAATGTGGCTGGAAAGGCAAAATTGTAGGCAATACCGGTACCTGGAAAAACCAGGCTTTGGTTTTAGTTAACCATGGCGGCGCAACTGGCACAGAAGTTTATCAGTTTTCTGAACAAATTATAGACAGTGTAAAGTCTACTTTTGGAGTCACTTTAGAACGGGAAGTAAATATTCTGTGACGAAAAGTTGCTGTAGGATGTATTTACGCTTTTGGCACCGTGCCAGAAATTTTTGGTACTAAGTTTGTTTAGGTTTAGTAGAATAAGCAATAATTTGTTTTAATCTACCTAAAGCTAAAAATCATGACAAAATTTGAATTCAATCATCTGGTTAATCATCACTCGGTATCACTTAGGTCTTATGCTTTAAATTTCACTAAAGACGCAGAAGACGCAAATGATTTGGTTCAAGACACCATGCTTAAAGCAATTACTTATTATAATAAGTTTAAGGAGGGTACGAACCTGAAAGGCTGGTTATTTACCATTATGAAAAACACTTTCATTAATAACTACCGTCGTTTGGTAAAAACCAATACTTTAATTACACAGAGCGAAGATATTTCTTCAGCGAACCTTTCATATAGTGCTACTAAAAACCAGGCAGAGAGTAAATTTGTATTAGGCGATATAGATAAAGCTCTTTCTCAATTGCCGGAAGAATATTATGTGCCGTTTATCCGTTATTTTGAAGGATATAAATACCACGAAATTGCTGATATGCTTGAAATTCCAATCGGAACCGTTAAAACACGTATTCACGTAGCCAGAGGAATTTTGAAAAAATACTTAAAAACATATTCGAAAGAAATTGCCAGTACCGAAATGGCTTAAGATACATCAATCGAAAAACAAGGGGCTCAGATATTATCTGGGCCTTTTTTGTGTTATTTATTTCCATTGAAGGTATTGTCATTTAGAGTGGAATGCAATGAAGTAGAGAACCCGAATGCTCAGCGAAGCTTAATCTGCCTAGAATAGATTTCTCCCCGCCTGTACGGGCAGGCGTTCTGCTATGCTACAGTTGAAATGACGTCATTTAATTTAATTGGTCGCCTGGAGTAGATTAATGCAATTTCATCCCAAAACGTCTTAAAAAGCAAAAGGCCTGAAACTTCAGGCCTTTTTGCTTATCATATATTTGGTTAGTTGATTCTTATTTTTTCTTTCAACAATTCGCCTTCTCTCTTATTTCGAAACAAATGCAAACCCCGAACGATTATGTGTTTTGAAGCTTTATTGCAGTGTTTTTGTTTTGTGGTTATAAAGATAAGGGAAATTTTAAATTTGTCAAGCTTTTTTTAACTTTTTTTTTATTTCTTTTGCTACCACTTGCCCGGATATGATTGCAGGCGGCACTCCGGGGCCTGGAACGGTTAATTGTCCCGTATATAAAAAATTTGTTACTTTACTTTTCATCTTCGGTTTTAGAAAGGCGGTCTGTTTCAAAGTGTTTGCTAATCCATACGCATTTCCTTTAAAAGCGTGATAATCGGCTACAAAATCATTCATGGCATAACTGCGTTTAAACAGAATGTTATCTTTAATGTCGTTTCCGGTTAAATTTTTAAACCGGTCGATTAATAAATTAAAATATTCTTCCCTTTTGCTTTCGCTATCTTTTAAATTTGGTGCAAGCGGAACCAAAAAGAAAAGATTCTCGCAACCCTCCGGTGCTACACCCGGATCGGTAACCGAAGGACAACAAGCGTAAAACAATGGTTTTGATGGCCACTGCGGATCGGTATAGATTTCTTCGGCATGCTGATCGAAATCTTCATCGAAAAACAGGTTATGATGTAGTATGTTATCCAGTTTTTTATTTAAACCGATGTAAAATAAAAGACAGGAAGGGGCCATGGTTCTTTCGTCCCAGTATTTTTCGCTGTAATTGCGGTATGGCGCATCAAAAAGGTGTTGGTCGATGTGGTGATAATCGGCATTGCCTATAAAAAATTCGCTTTTAAAACTGCCTTTATTGGTAATCACCTCTTCGGCAATATTGTTTTTAACTGCTATCTTGGTTACTTCAGTATTAAAAATAAACTTTACACCCTGCTCTTCGGCAATGTTTTGCATGGCGTCTACAATTTTGTGCATACCACCCAGTGGGTACCAGGTACCTAAAACGAGATCGGCATAGTTCATTAAACTGTACAGGGCCGGGGTATTTTGTGGTGTAGCTCCTAAAAATAAAACCGGGAATTCTAACAATTTTCTTAGTCGCTCATTTTTAAATAGTTGATGAACGTGCCTGCGCATATTGCCTAAAAGCTGAAGCTTAATTCCGCTGGCGGCTAAACGCGGATCGAAATACTCCATTACGCTGTGCGAAGGCTTAAAAACATACTCATTCATGCCCACATCGTATTTGTATTTGGCCTGATCTAGAAAGGACTGGAGGTTTTTAGTGCTGCCAGGTTCTAATTGTTCGAACAACTGGTATAAATAATCTAATGTTGCCGGTACATCAAGCGTATCATCTTTGCCAAAGTAAATGCGGTAAGAAGGGCTTAACCTTTTCAGCTCGTAAAAATCAGAGGTTGTTTTATTAAAGAGCTGGTAATAATTTTCGAAAACATCAGGCATCCAGTACCAGCTTGGACCCATGTCAAAAAGGAAACCATCTTTTTTCCAGGTACGGGCGCGTCCGCCGGCCATTTCGTTTTTTTCGATTACTGTAACTTCGCAGCCGTCTTTTGCAAGTAAAGCAGCAGCAGCCAGGCCCGCAAAGCCGGCACCAATAATGGTTACCCTGGGTTTTTTCTCCATGGTGTAAATAAAGTAAATTTATTGCGTTTTGTTTTTGTTTTTTGTCATTCAATAGACTTTGTCATCCTGAGCGTAGCGAAGGATCTGTTGTGTATTAGCACTTACTTAAATGTTTCACTGGCTTTGATGGTAAGGTGATATTTGGGTTCAGTGTTTCATTGGTTGGAGATCCTTCGCTGCGCTCAGGATGACAGCGGGGTAAAAAGATTTGTCATTCTGAACGCAGTGAAGAATCTGTTTTGTATTAGCACTTACTTAAATGTTTCACTGGCTTTGACAGTAAGGTGATGTTTGAGGTTCTGTGTTTCATCAGTTAGAGATCCTTCGCTGCGCTCAGGATGACAGTGAGATTAAGTGTGTAGAAACGACTTATTCTTCAATAACCATATCATTAAGAAAATTCCAGTTTTTGTTTTTTAATTCAATTAAAGCATTCTTTTTTGTCCTTGTCCAGCCTTTTATTTCCTTTTCACGTTCAATAGCAACTTCAATGTGTTCAAATCTCTCAAAAAAAACCAGGTAGTGGCAGTTGTATTTATATGTAAAAGCAAATTTATTTTCTTTGTTATCTATATGTTGCTTAAGTCTTGCTTCCAAATCATTGGTTACTCCGGTATAAACAACAGTTTTGTTCTTGTTTGTTAAGATGTAAACGAAATAATTATGATCCATTATTAAAAATAAATATTTTTTTTAATAAAGTATTTGCCATTCTGAGCGCAGTGAAGAATCTGTTTAATAGCTGCACAATCGCAAAATCTCGAATTTGCTTTGGTAAAGAGATATTTTGGGGTTCTGTGTTTCATTGGTTAGGGATCCTTCGCTGCGCTCAGGATGACAGCGGTGTAAAAGATTTGTCATTCTGAACGCAGTGAAGAATCTGTTTTGTATTAGTTCTTACTTAAATATTTCACTGGCTTTGATGGTAAGGTGGTGCTTGGGGGGCGGTGTTTCATTGGTTGGAGATCCTTCGCTGCGCTCAGGATGATAGTGGGGCAAAAATATTTGCCATTCTGAAAGCAGTGAAGAATCTGTTTTGTATTAGTTCTTACTTAAATGTTTCACTGGCTTTGACAGTAAGATGATGTTTGTGAGTCGGTGTTTCATTGCTTAGGGATCCTTCGCTGTGCTCAGGATGACAGTGGGGCAAAAATATTTGCCATTCTGAACGCAGTGAAGAATCTGTTTAATAGCTGCACAATCCCGAAATTTTGAATTTGCATTGGTAAAGGAACAATTTGGGGTTATGTGTTTCATCGGTTAGAGATCCTTCGCTGCGCTCAGGATGACAGTGGGGCAAATGCGCTCAGCTTTTCTTACCTTTACACCCAAACATGATTAAACTACGCATTATCTTTTTTCTGCTCATTGCAGCATGTAATATTACTTATGCCCAGTTATCTACCCAGGAAATTGCGGTATTGAAAACCAACATGGTCAAAGCAGTAGAAAACGCTAAACTCACCGATTCTTTATTTACTAAATTGAATAAACTGCCAAATAAAACAGCACTGATTACCGGTTATACAGGTACTTTAGAAGCATTAAAAGCAAAACACTCATGGAATCCGTATAATAAGATTAAATATGTAAGCCAGTCGCTAAAAACTATGCAAAAAGCGATAGATATGGATAAAGAAAATATGGAAATCCGTTTTATGCGTTTTTCAATCGAGTTTTACACCCCTGCTTTTTTAGGCTTTAGTAAAGATCTGGCAACAGATAAAAAGGAAATTATTAAACATTATCAAAATGAAAATTTTGGCCTTGCCGACGATGAACTGGTTAAAAATGTAGCCAGATTTATGATTGATAGTAAAAAATGTACACCTGCAGACATTAAAATTTTAAAGAAACACCTCTAAATGAATTATACCTATTTACTTATTAACCTCGCCGTAATTTTTTTTCCGCTGGTTTTATCTTTCGATAAAAAGGTGCATTTCTTTAGCAAATGGAAATTTATATTTCCTGCCATATTAATTACCGGAGTAGTGTTTTTAATCTGGGATATGCTGTTTACCAAACTTAATGTGTGGTCGTTCAACCCCGATTATTTGATCGGTATAAACTTAATGGGCTTGCCTTTAGAAGAAATGCTCTTCTTTCTAACCGTTCCATACGCTTGTGTGTTTATTTACGAGTGTTTAAATGCTTATTTCCCGAAAAACCATCTGCAGAAATATAGTCTGGCAGTAAGTAATTTATTTCTGGGTTTGTGTGTGGCTATGTTATTTTTTGGTTACAGTAAATGGTACACATTTATCAATTTCGGTTTTTTACTTTTGGTATTGGGGTATGTAGAATATGTAAATGTAAAATTCAGGTTTATGTATAAATTTTACAGGGCCTATTTCGTTTCGCTTATTCCTTTTTATATCGTGAATGGATTTTTAACGGCTATTCCGGTGGTGATGTACAATAACAAAGAAAATCTAGGTTTTAGGGTGGGAACAATCCCTTTCGAAGATCATTTTTATTTAATGGGCTTGTTATTGATGAATGTTTTTCTGTATGAGGTTTTTAAGGCTAAAGCGAATAGAAGCGTAGTGTAAGATTAAATTCGTTGATTTTTTGCTGGAAAATGAATGTTTGGTAATGCTTAGGGGGCTGCGGTCCCGCTTTTCGTTTGTAGTGCCGGCGTGAAGCCGGCAGCTACCACTACAATCGGGTTTAACAACAAGGGTTTGTGCACCCTGCAAACCCCGAAGATGAAATAAAGCCCTGGCCACCTAGCCCCGGTTGGAGCGGTACCCTGCAGCAACGAGGTACGAGGAAGCAAAGCGTATAAGCGTAAAATGGGAAGAAATTAAGTGTTTTGCAGCGGTTTTGCGCTTCTAACCCAATAAAATTCGTCATCTCGACTGGAGCCTTTTGCGGAACGCCTGCCCGTACAGGCGGGGAGAGATCTGTGCTCAATAGATTTAGCTTCGCTGAGCCTTCGGGTTCTCGATTGCGTTGCACTCCGCTCGAAATGACGGTATCACTGGAGAGACTGTCTTCTTAAATTTTTCTATCTTCAACCCGAAATTAACATCAATGGATTTACCCGCTTATACCAAACAACAGCTCGCCTTACGCAATGGACAGGACAAACCACAGATTTGGGTAGCTTACAAAGGGCTGATTTATGATATGACGGATAGCAGGTTATGGCGCAACGGTAAACATTATGAACATTGGGCCGGACAGGATTTAACCGACGAACTGCCCGACGCACCACATACCGAAGCCGTTTTCGAGAAATTTACGCCCATTGCCGTGTTGGTTAAACCAGGTTCATTTTAGTGAGCGTAGCTTGTTTTAACTCCTTAAATTCAGACGGCCTTTTGCCTACCATTTTATAAAAAGTATTACTAAAAGAGGAAATACTGTTATAACCCACCTGGTAGGCCACTTCGCTGATGGTGGCATCGCTTTCCAGTAATTTTTCCATTGCTTTAATCATCCGGGCCAGTTTCAGGTATTGAAAAAAGGAAGTATCCAAAGCCGATTGAAATAACCTCGAGAGCGTACGTTCACTAAAGCCCATAGCCTTACCCACACTTTCTAAACTCATGCCATCATCGGCCAGTCCATCCACAATATGCCGCAATACCGGGCGCAACCGCATGTTTTCGGTAGTAGGGAGCGCAATAGGCAGCGGATGTTCGCTCACTACCGGCAGAATATTTTTTAGCGTATTTAAAAAATCGTATTCATGCGTTTTCGGGGTAATATTCCCGTTCCAGCGCTCCGAAAAGAGGAACATTTCGAGCAAAAGGTTATTTACAGGATAAATGCCAATCTTTTTATAAAATGGGTTTTCATCGTCGGTAGTGCTATCGAAATAGATGTTCCGCACTATGGCGGCATGGTAGCGGTGTTGCAAATGGTGCTCTACCCCGGCGGGGATCCAGACGTAGTGCCGGGCAGGCAAAAAGTAAGATTTTTCTTTAGTGTATAAAAAAATAATGCCGCCTTCTACATAAGTAAGCTGCCCCTTTAAATGGGTATGGTCTTGAAATCGGTCTTCGAACCTGCTATGCCAAACATACATGGTTTCTGGTTTTTCGTCGATTGCAAATAAAAGGTCTTCGTTGCTAACTTTTATCATTTGGCTGGTTTGAATAAATATCTGTCAGTTTAGATAAAACAAAGTAACAAATCTGTAGCGAAATTTGCATTATTAATTAACAGATATGATTTTTTTAAAGCGTAAAAGAATGTTCTGGGTATGCATGGCCTTTCTTTTATCATCAGTTTTTGTACATGCACAAGCCGTTCCCGATCAAAGCAATTTTACCATTAATCAAGTTTGGGCACTGGCTGATAGCAACAATAAAAAGATGCAGATGCAGGGACTTAACGTGCAGGCTGCCGATGTACATGTAAAAGTAAGTAAGGCAGAAAGATTGCCTGAAATTGCTGCCGAAGGACTTTATGCACACGTTTTTCCGTTACCCATTTACGAAAACGGGTTATTCCATACCCCGAGCCAGTTTCCGGTTGCGCCCACATATTATAAAGCCGGTGCCGATGCTTATTTCAATATCTATAACGGCGGAAAAACCACTACCGAAATTAATGCTTCGAAAGTAGAAAGTGAATTGAGCAGGATCCAAAAAAGCCAGAGCAAACAGGAAATCCATTATACCGCAGCGGTTTATTTTTATGATGTATTCCGCAATATTTCTTACAGGACTTTATTGGAGCAGGACATTCGCGACCGCGAAAAGCAATTGGCTGAAATTAACCAGCTCTATAAAAACGGTACAATATTAAAAAGTGATGTGTTAAGGGCCGAATTACGTCTTTCGAAACAAAAAATGCTGCTTACCGAAATCGAAAACAGCATCGGCATTGCCAAACAGAAACTCAACATTTTAATCGGGAGGGCAGATGATGCGCCTTTAAATCCACAGATCTCAGACCAGGAAACAGATGCTATTGCGTTAAAACAGGTTGATGAATATTTTAATGATGCAAAAACAGCGTCGTATAAGATACAGATTTCGGAAAAAGAGCAGGCGCTGGCCAAACTGAAGCTTAAAAATGTAAAATCGAATATCATGCCTTCTCTGGGTTTCTTCGGTGAATATACTTTTGCTTATCCGCAGATCCAGTTTTACCCTTATGCACTTTCGCTTTACAGTAATGGTATGGTTGGGCTTAAGCTTAAAATTCCGATTTCATCGTGGTACACCAATCAGCATAAAGTAAAAGAAGCGGAAATTAAAGTACATCAGCAGGAGGTAGAAGATGAGGATGTAAAAGATCATATCCGCCAGGAAGTGCAGGAAAACTATATCCGCTATAAAGAATCGGTGCAGCGCATCACATTGGCCGAAGAGAACATTAAACAGGCTGCAGAAAGTTACCGTATTGTGCAGAATACGTATTTCAATCAGTTGTCGCTTTTAACCGATCTGCTTGATGCCGAAACCCAGTTACTGCAATCGAAGTTCGAACTGACCACTGCAAAAGTGAATGCCAAAATGCAATATTATCAATTACAAAAAGCCGTAGGAAATTTATAAAATGAACACACAGAAACAAAGCAAAGCCGATAAAATCATCAGCAGAATTACCACCATCATCGCGCTCATCGTTTTAGCGGTGCTAATGGTATGGGGTGGGAAAACCCTTTTCGGCTATATCAAATATGAAGAAACCAACGATGCGCAGGTGGATGAGTACATTAATCCCGTAACGGCAAGGGTAAGCGGTTACATTAAAGCGGTAAAATTTGAAGAAAACCAGGAGGTGAAAAAAGGCGATACGCTGGTGCTTATTGATGATGACGATTATACCGTACAGCAGGATGAGGCTTCGGCTTCGTTGTTAAATGCCAAAGCACAGGTTTCGGTACAGCAAAGTAACATTAAAACCGCACAGAGTACCGCAATGGTTGCTGCAGCTAAAATTGCAGCTGCAAAAGCAAAACTCTGGAAACAGCAGACAGAATATAACCGCTATAAAAAACTTTTCGATGCAGAATCGGCCACACGCCAGCAATTAGAAACGATAGAAAGTTTATTGCAGGTAGCACAGGCCGAATACCTGGCGGCCAAAGAAGATTATGCAACTGCCATTTCGAGAACGAACGATATTAAAGCGCAGCGCGAAGTACTGGCATCTGAAATAAAAAGAAGAACAGCAGTAGTAAAAAGAAATAACCTGAATACCTCCTACACAGTTATTGTAGCACCTTACGATGGCAAAATGGGCAGAAGAACGATACAGGTGGGGCAATTGGTTCAAACCGGCCAAACCATCGCCTATCTGGTTGATCGCAGCGCAGGGAAATGGGTAGTGGCCAATTTTAAGGAAACGCAGATTGCTAAAATGCATGTTGGTGAAAAGGTAAATGTAGAAGTCGATGCTTTCCCCGGACAGTCGTTTCAAGGTGAAATAGAATCCCTTTCCGGTGCAACAGGTTCGCGGTTTTCGTTATTGCCGCCAGATAATTCGACCGGAAATTTCGTGAAAATTGCACAAAGAATCCCCGTACGTATCCGCCTGGATAAGCAGGATAAAGGGCTTGATGCCTTAAGTGCGGGCATGAGTGCCAGTGTTAAAGTGAAAAAAAATGACTGATCGTTTGCCCATATTTAAAAAAAGGGTACCCGAATGGCTGGTGATACTGAGCATTTTTGCGGTGCTCCTATCATCCGTATTGCTTTTTGCACTATCTACCGCTGATGGTACCGCTGCGGCAGGTTATTATGGGGCCAGTGCCTCCGACATCCAGTTTTCAATGTTGATGTTTTACGCAGCTGTAGCCAGTTTTGCAGTGGTAGAGCGGCGGTTTTTCGCCCGGGTAGTTACCAAAGATTACCTGCTGATCTGTATTATTTTAGAAATCCTGATTGCCTATTGGTGTTACCATACGCGTGAAATGTGGCTGATTTTTACCCTTCGTTTTTTACAGGGAATCGTAAACTGTGGTTTAACAAGCATTTCGCTGAATCTGCTTTTTAGCCGCTTAAAATCAGAACATGCAAAAGAAACCGGTTATACCATTTTTTATGGAATGATCCTTTGTGTATCGCCCCTTACAGCATTGTTTTCGGTGCCCATTGTAGAAAATTATGAATATAATGTGGTTTATAAGGCCATTATTTTCTGCTTTTTACCAAGTGCCGTGCTGCTTTTCAGTGTAATTAATCGTGTGCACATTTTGCGCAAAACACCACTCTATAAAATAGATTGGATGAGTTTTGTACTTTTCTCAACCATGTTGGTGCTAATTGCTTACGTATTGGTTTATGGGCAGGAGTACGATTGGCTGGATGACGAAAGCATTGTTTATTCTATATTGGCCATTCTGTTTCTGTTTGTGGTTTCGATAGCCCGGCAGCGTACTTTGAAAAGACCTGCAGTTGATCTGTCGGTGTTTAAATCGAGGAATTTCGCCATCGGGATTGTTTTTTTGGTAATTCTGTATATCATTCGCGGTGCTTTCAGTTTAACTTCTTCTTATTTTATTACGGTTTTAGGAATGGATTCGCTGCACGCCAACGAAATGATGATTTTTAATATCGCCGGGGTAGTAGTTGGTTCTATCATCGCGATCCGTTTTCTTATTCGTCAGAGACATTTAAGAATACTGTGGGTAACCGGTTTTGTATTCCTTTTTGTGTTTTTTATATGGATGTGTCAGTTATTTGCAACCGAAGCGGGGACGGATAACTTTTACCTGCCTTTGTTTATGCAGGGTGTAGGTGCAGGTATGGTAATGTCGCCGATTGTGATGTTTATTATGTCATCAGTACCTGAAAATATGAGTCAGTCGGCGTCTTCTGTAGGGATTTTCGTTCGTTTTTCGACTTTTAGCCTGAGTTTAGCCTTTATTAATTTCTATCAGTTATACTTTAAAGGAAAACATAACGATGATTTGCGGAGTAACCTTACTTTACTCGATTTTAACCTGCCGGATAGGTTAAAAATGTATCAATCGGTACTAAACAGCAGGGGGATGCCCCGCGATGAAGCTGGTAAAGCGGCAATTGGCTTGCTCAATAAAGCTGTGCAAAAGCAAACATTTCTACAGTTCTGTGTAAGCTATTATGAGTGGATTGCGGTACTTTGTTTACTATCGATTATTCTGATTGCCCTACAACCGGTTATCAGCAGAACGGTGATTAATTTAAGGAACAGGCAGCCTGCAGCGGTAGGGTTTTAGTAGGTGAAACGAAACGTAATGCGATGGAGAGATTAATTGACTTAGATCTAGCTTCGGTGGCTTAAACTTTGACAATCTTTATGCATACAGCCGAAAAAGATTGTCAAAGTAAGTGCTTATCAACCGGTGCGGAGAGATCTGTCTCGAGATAGATTTCTCCGTTCCGCTACCGATGAAAAATCGGCACGCTACAGTCGAAATGACGGAATGGGCTAAAAAAAACCGCAGGTTTAGAAGAAATTCATCCCTTAAACCTGCGGTTCCTTTATTTTGAATTGCCAGTTGTCAACTGAAAACTGCCAATTGAGAACTGATTAAGCTTCTATTGTAAACGCGCTTAAGCTTACAAACTGTTGAATCCTTGCGGCAACTTCTTCATCAGTTAGGTTTAACAACTTTTCTGTTCCGAATTTTTCAACGCAGAAAGAAGCCAGTGCCGAACCATAAATGATCGCATTTTTCATGTTATTGAAGTTGATGGTGCCCACTTTTGCTAAATAACCGATAAAACCACCTGCAAAGGTATCGCCTGCACCGGTTGGATCGAAAACTTCTGCCAATGGTAGCGCGGGAGCAGAGAAAATCTGATCTTCATGGAACAATAATGCACCATGTTCGCCTTTTTTAATAATCAGGTATTTTGGTCCCATGGCAAGGATTTTTTTAGCTGCCTTAACTAACGAGTATTCGCCTGATAACTGACGGGCTTCTGCATCGTTAATCGTTAATACATCAACCAGTTTAATGGTTTCCAGTAAATCATCCATCATAATGTCCATCCAGAAGTTCATGGTATCCATTACGATTAGTTTCGGGCGGTTTTTAAGGCGCTTAATTACGGTTTGCTGTACCTGTGGTGTTAAATTGCCCAACATCAGGTATTCGCAGTCCTGATAGCTTTCAGGGATAATCGGGTCGAAGTTTTCCAATACGTTTAATTCCGTAATTAAAGTATCGCGGCTGTTCATGTCGTTATGGTATTTCCCCGACCAGAAAAATGATTTTTCGCCTGCTTTAATCTGTAATCCTTCGGTATCAATGCCGTGATTGGTAAAGGTATCGATGTCTGACTGATGGAAATCATCGCCAACCACTGCTACAATTTTTGCTTTATTATAAAAGTAAGAAGCAGCTAAACTTGCGTAGGTTGCAGCCCCACCAACAATTTTATCCGTTTTTCCGAAAGGAGTTTCAATAGCATCAAAAGCTACAGTACCTATGATTATCAGGCTCATATCTTTGTATTAATTTTTTTTCTAAATTTTTTCACTGCAAATATTGCATAAATAATTTAAAAGCCCTAATATTGCATTCCCAAAACGAACAAGGGTATGTATGTTGTAAAGCATCAATAACCACGTTTTAGGAAACAACCAGCACTCCTTCTTAGCTCAGCTGGTTGAGTCCCGCAGGTGCGGGATTAATCAGAGTTAAGAAACGATCAGAGGATTTTGATCGGAATTAGTATAAACAAACCAGAATAAATAAATATTCCTTCTTAGCTCAGCTGGTTGAGTCCCGCAGGTGCGGGATTAATCAGAGTTAAGAAACGATCAAAGGATTTTGATCAAATTTAGTAAAGTACAACCAGAATAAATAAATATTCCTTCTTAGCTCAGCTGGTTAGAGCATCTGACTGTTAATCAGAGGGTCGCTGGTTCGAGCCCAGCAGAGGGAGCTTCAAAAACCACAATGAAAGTTGTGGTTTTTTGCGTTAAGGACATTTTAAGAGCCTTCCGGATCAGCTGGTTAGCGTCCCGCAGTTGCGGGATTAATCAGAGGGTTGCTGGGAGTAAGATCCCGATTTTTCGGGAAGCCCAGCAGAGGGAGCTTCAAAAACCACAATGAAAGTTGTGGTTTTTTGCGTTAAGGACATTTTAAGAGCCTTCCGGATCAGCTGGTCAGCGTCCTGCAGTTGCGGAATTAATCAGAGGGTTGCTGGAGAGTAAGATCCCGATTTTTCGGGAAGCCCAGCAGAGGGAGCCGGTTTGAAAGCTTTACAACGAAATTGTAAGGCTTTTTTGTTTATAACAACATTCCGTTTTAATATACTTCTACCTCATTCACTCAAATTCAACAACATAACCCGTGTAACATTATTAATAGTTAGTCTATCGATTTTGTAGATTAAATATTTATCAATATGTTTGCGCTGATCATGAATGCAACAATAACACCCCAAACATCCTCTATCTCTGATATTAACATTAAACGCTCTGTTTTAAATATCTATTTCCATGGAAATATGTGCTGTTGTTGATTATGATTTTTCCCCCGAAAAATTATGGGTTAAACCTATGATACCTTAAAACCTGACCACCAAGCCCCCTTAAATATGTGTTGAAATTATTGCCAAAAAAGAACCGGCAAGGAAGCCTCGCCGGTTATCACGGAATATCAGTTCTGTAACGCCAATCACGCACTGATACCCATTCAGCTTTATCCAATGAATTGAATCATTAACATAAAACCCGTTAAATATGGAAATATTTCTCCATAAGAAAAAACCATTCTTATTGGCCAGCCTCGTTTTGCTCCTTACTGTGCTGGCCGTACCCCTTAAAATTTTTGCCCAGGTTGAGCCTCCGCCACTTATTAATTCCAAACTGGCAGGTACAGTAATCGACTCTTTAACCAAACAACCATTGCCTGGCGTTGTGGTACGCATTAAAGGCGTTACACACGTAGTTTCGACTGATGGCGATGGAAAATTTGTTTTTGTAACCGGTCAGAAATTACCTTATACTTTAATTTTAAGCTCTATAGGTTACGAAACCAAAGAAATTGTGGTAAGTAGCAGTCCTACAACTATCAGATTAAAAGAAGTAAACAGCCAGTTAAACGATGTAGTGGTAGTTGGTTACGGTACTCAAACGAGAAAATCGTTAACCGGTTCAGTTTCTACCATTGCCGTTGATGAAGTAAGGGCGAAACCGACCGCTACTTTTGCCGAGCAGCTACAAGGTAAAGCCCCTGGTTTGCAGGTAAGCACTTCTACAGGTGTTCCGGGCGACGGAATGTTTATCCGCATCCGTGGTACAACTTCTATCAATGCCAGCAACGATCCTTTGTATGTAATTGATGGTGTTTATGTAAACAGCGGATCGCTGCAACGTATTACTACCCAGGGGCAGGCGAATAACCCCCTGTCGGATATCAGTCCGGATGATATAGAAAGTGTTACCGTTTTAAAAGATGCCGATGCAACGGCCATTTATGGTGCCCGTGCAGCCAACGGGGTAATTGTAATCACCACCAAGCGCGGTAAATATAACACTGCGCCAAAAGTAAGTTTAAGTGCTTATGTAGGTGTAGCAAAAGCACCAAAATTATGGGACCTGGTAACTGGTCCGCAGCACGCTGAACTGATTAATGAATTTTACCGCAATTCAAACGCCGATGCCATTGCCAATGCTGCAGCAAACGGAACAAGCCCGGCTACTACTTACAGGTTTCAGCCTTTTAGGGCATTAACCGATAATCCTACTGCTTCGCCGGCACCACGTGGTTTGCCACAAGATCAGAATACTTATGATCGTTTAAATAAAGCCTTCCGCACCGGACTGTTGCAAAACTACGATGTTTCTGTTTCAGGAGGTAACGATAAAACCACCTATTATATCGGTGGAGGATTAAATAAACAGGAGGCAACCCTGAAAACAAACGATTTCAGAAGAGGGAGTTTTAAGCTGAACCTTGATCAGAAAATCAACGATTACGTAAAAATCGGAACCAGTAACATCCTTACCCAAACTTACCGCACCAATGCACGTGTAGGGGATGGGCCACAGGGTGGGATTTTACAATCGGCTTTGCATACCCCAACTTATCTTCCGGAGGTAAATGCTGATGGAACACCCGGCAAATGGGCAGGTTTTGATAACCTGGATGTGCTGCTGAACAATACCAATATGAACAGCACCAGTAACAGGTTAATTAGTAATCTATACGGTGAAGTGAATATCACCAAAGATTTAACCTTTAAAACCAGCTGGAGTGTTGATTATAACCAGTATAACGAATTCCAGTACTGGAACAGTTTAACCAACCTGGGTATTGCGAACAAAAACCTGGGGACCTCAAGTGTAAGCAATAACACCATCTGGACAAACGAGCAAACCCTAAATTATAACCACGTTACCGGTAAACATACTTTTGGTGCTTTGATCGGTAATTCCTTACAGGGATCAGTATCCAACCAGACCCTGGCGCAGGGTACCAATTTTCCGAACGATTCGTTTCAGCAGATTGCTTCTGCCGCTAACACCACTTCATCTGCGTCTGAATCTAAATATACATTATCTTCATTTTTTGCCCGTTTAAATTATAATTACGGTGGAAAATATTATGCGGTATTCAGTATCCGTGCCGATGGTTCTTCACGTTTTGGCGCCAACCACCAATGGGGATATTTCCCTTCTGCAGGTTTAGCCTGGCGTGTTAAACAAGAAAACTTCCTGAAAGATGTTGCCGTAATTTCAGACTTAAAACTCCGCGGAAGTATCGGTGTAACCGGAAATCAGAACGGGATCAACGATTTTGCCTCGCGTGGTTTATGGGGTGCCGGAGCCAACTATCAGAACAATCCGGGTACGGTGCCGTCGCAATTGGCCAATCCTGATCTGAAATGGGAAAGTACCCGTCAGGCCAATATTGGTTTTGACTTGAGTTTCTTTAAAGACCGGTTGACTTTAAGCGGCGATGTTTACGATAAATACACCAGCAACCTGTTGCTTAATTTGCCGTTAGCTTCGAGTAAAGGTTTTTCTTCTATCCTTACCAATGCCGGTGAAATGAGCAATAAAGGATTGGAATTGAATATCAGCAGCGTTAATCTCGATGGTGCGTTTAAATGGAGTACCAATTTTAATATTTCGCGTAACATCAATAAAATTGAAAAACTGCCTACCCCGGTGGTTGCTGCTTATGCTGCCGAACGTATGGTGCAGGGTTTATCGATGTACACTTTTTATGTGTATAACCAGCTTTACGTTGATCCTCAGACCGGAAATGCGGTGTACGAAGATGCCGATCACAATGGTGTAATCAACGCGAATGATATTGTCCCGGTGGGCAATGCGCTACCGAAATTTAACGGGGGTTTAACGAATAACCTCAGCTACAAAGGCTTCGATTTATCGGTGTTCTTCAATTTTGTTTATGGCAATAAGGTTTACAATAACAACAATTATTTTCTCGAAGGTGGCGGAACCCGCGATGCCAACAGGGCCATGGATGTTTACCAGTTAGACCGCTGGCAGAAACCCGGTGATATTACCAATATGCCAAGGCTAACCGCTTACGGACAAAACTACACCCTGAGCCCAACCAGCCGTAATATTGAGGACGGATCTTTCCTTCGCCTGAGCAATGTAACCCTTGGTTATAACCTACCGAAAGACTTTATCAAAAAAGCCAGAATGAATTCTGTAAGGATCTATGCAAGCGGCTCAAACCTTTGGTTGTGGACTAAATACAAAGGTCCCGATCCGGAAATCAATGTATCATCGTCGGCTACCGTACTCGGTTACGATTTAGGTACGCCACCTGTGCCACGTACTTTCCAGATAGGTGCAAACATTACTTTTTAAACCGAATAATCAATCATGAAAAAAGTTATATACATATTCGCAGTCATCATCCTGTTCACTTCCTGCAAAAAGTTTCTGGAGGTACAGCCCCAGTTGCAGGTAGATCAGGATCAGGCCATTATCAATGCCGGTACTGCGGCTACTGCCGTAAATGGTTTATTTAACCTTTTGGCGGCCAACAGTTATTATGGCTCAAACTTCCCGGCGCTTTCTTATTTATCTGCCGGAGATATTCAGTGGTCGGGCTCCCAGTCTGATCCCAACGAAATTACCAAACACCTTACTTCTGCTACCAATGGTTATGTGCAGTCGGCATGGACGGCTATTTATAAAACCATTTCTCAGGCCAATTATATCATTGATAAGGTACCTACTGTTAGCGATCCTTTATTGACCACAACGTTAAAAAACCAATACCTTGGCGAAGCTTATTTCGTCCGTGCTTTGGCTTATTTCGATCTTGCACGTGGTTGGGGTGGTGTACAGCTTATCTTAAAACCGACCAATAACTCATCAGATAACAGCGATGTTCCACGCAGTAGCCTGGCAGATACCTATGCACAGGTGCTAAAAGATTTAAACGCTGCCGAAACTTTGGTGCCAACAGCCGTAAGCCGTAACCGGGTAAGCTTGCGCACAGTGCAGGCACTTAAAGCCAGATTTTACCTTTACCAGAAAAACTGGGCGTTGGCCGAGCAATTTGCTACGTCGGTAATTAACGATAATGCAAATTATTCGCTTGTGGCACCTTACAGTGCGTTTTTTGCCAATAATGCGGTAACCACAAACGAATCGGTACTCGAACTGGCTTATACCACATCGAACACCAACGGACACAGCAACTGGTGGTTGCCACCTGCTTTGGGCGGACGTAGAGAATGGTCGCCGAATGATGCTTTGGTTGCTTTGTTAAATAACCCCGCTGTTGGCGGTAACCGCAATACTTTAATTGCGCAAACAGCGCCTCCGGGCAATTTATGGTACGGAAAATTATATTACCGTAATCCATTGGGTACCGATCCGGCTTACGTTATCCGCATTGCCGAATTATACCTCATCCGTTCAGAAGCAAGGGCGCAACAAGGTAATCTCATTGGTGCTAACAGCGCAGAAACAGATTTAAATTCGGTGCGTAGCCGTGCCGGACTTGGTGCAACTACTGCGGCTACCTTAAGTGAGATTTTACTGGCACTCGAAAAAGAACGTCAGGTAGAATTCCCTTTCGAAGCCGACCGCTGGTTTAACCTGGTACGTACAGACCGTGCACAAACCGTGCTGGCCCTGCCTGATAAACACCTTTATCTTTTTCCGATTCCTTATAACGAAACATTGGTTGATCCGCAATTGGCAGGAGCAAACCGTAACCCTGGTTATTAAAAAATTGATCATGAAAAAACTAAGCATTTTTCTTTTGGCCTTAACCGCATTCGGTTATTCGGCTTTTGCCCAATCATCGCCCATTACCGTAAAAAAATCTGATACCAGACATGGACCAGAAAAAGGCAGTCTGCTGATTATTGGTGGTAATGTGGGTTCGCAACGCGATATCTGGGATAAATTTACCGAACTGGCCGGAGGTAAAGATAAAGCCGTACTCGTGGTAGTTACTACTGCATCGGGCGATTCGGCAGCTTATGATAAAAAAGGGGTTGAAGAGGTAAAACGTCAGACAGGAATTAAAAATGTAACCCTTTTCCACACCAGCGATTTTAAGGAAGCCAATAGCGAGAAATTTATCGCTCCCCTAAAAAATGCAACCGCAGTTTATTTTGAAGGTGGCCGCCAGTGGCGTATTGCCGATTCTTACCTCAACACCCTTACGCACCAGGCTTTTATCGATGTGCTGAACAGGGGAGGTGTAATTGCGGGCAGCTCGGCCGGGGCAAGTATTATTGGTTCTTTTCTCTGGAGGGGAGACACCAAAGGCGCACAGGTTTTGGTGGGCGACCATACACAGGGTTTAGGTTTTCTTAAATATTCAGCCATTGATCAGCATTTATTGGTCCGTAACCGCCAGTATGATCTGGTTGATTTTATCCGTAAAGCCCCTGATTTTATCGGCATTGGCCTGAACGAGGCCACCGCCATTTTGGTACAGCGTGATACCTTGCAGGTGCTCGGACATTCATTTGTGGCCATTTATGATTACAATACCATTGTGAACAGTGGCGAAAAACATGTTGTAAATAACCGTGAAGATTTTACGGCTTCAAACGGACCGTTTTTCTTTTTAGGTGCAGGCCAGAAATATGATCTGGCCAAAAGGCAGGTGATTAAAGAACCACGGAAATCAGGTAATACCGCTTCAAATTAATCCTTAAAAATTAAAGCAATGAGTAATACCAACATACCATCGCCACCTGTATGGACCGCTAGGGAAAAACTGATATTCAGGTTCTTTTTTCTCTTTTTTATCCTTCAGGCCATTCCTTTAAGTGTCGATTTTTTTAAAATTGTTTTTGGTTTTAACTGGTTTCACATCAGCTATGGCGATATTTTTAACCTTACGCGTTTATCTGCAAAGTTCTTGCCTGGTGCTGATAGTTTTATCAATTGGATCATTGTTGCAATAATTGCAATAATTGGCGCGGTAGCCTGGGGTAAATCGAAATATAAAGATATCGATTACAACCAGTTTTATTACTGGTTAAGGGTGGTAGTGCGTTACCGTTTGGCCATTGGCATCATCGGATACGGCTTTATCAAATTTTTCCCTTTACAGGCACCTTTTCCTTCCATCAGTAATTTAAATACCAGTTATGGCGATTTTACCGACTGGAAAATATTTTCGATGAGTTTGGGCATCGTACCTTCTTACGAAGCTTTTTTGGGTGCTATCGAAATCCTCGCGGGTTTGTTATTGTTTTTCCGCAAAACAGCCACCATCGGTGCAGTAATTATCCTGGTATTTACCGGAAATGTATTTATTTCCAACCTGGCGTACGAAGGTGGTGAGTTTGTGTATGCCACTTACCTGATCACTTTTGCACTGTTTGTATTGTGGTTCGATGCACAGCGGATTTATAACCTTGTCTCACTCGAGCAGCCTACTGCACCCAATAGTTTTAAGCCACAATTTGTGGGTAAAACCAAATCCCTGCGTTTGGCGCTTAAAACGCTGGTTATTTTCTTTTTCGTCTTCCTTTATGGTTTTAAAACCTACTCGGGTTTCCATCACAATCCTTACCAGTTTCCGCGGACTAAAGGTTTAGCCAAAGCTGCCGGGATTTATAATGTAAGCGAATTCAAAATCAATGGCCGTGTATTGCCTTATGCTGCTGCAGATTCTATCCGCTGGAAAGATGTGGTATTCGAAAAATGGGCCACCATCAGCGTACGTTCCGATCGGAAAGTAATTGTTGATTCGGCAAACTATGAGCAGGTATTTAAAAATGATAAAGACCGCGATTATGAATTGACCGGTACCGCCGGAAGGCATTATTACAGTTATACTGTCGATTCGGCGAACCATGTATTGTTATTGGATAACAAAAATCCACACTACAAGGGCGAACAGTTGCGGTTAAATTATAGCCGCCCTGATAGTGCAACAATCATCCTTTCCGGTACCAATCAGCACCGCGATTCTATCTACGTGATATTGAACAAAATCGATAAAAAATATCCTTTAAAGCTTAGCCGCCGCAAAGCACTTAAACTATAATGTTATGTCTGAAATAAAACAACAGGATATAAAAAACGGGGTAACGGCGCAACAGGCTGAAGCTAAAAAGCCATGGTCGTGGCAAAAGAAATTTGGCTTCCGGGTGCTGTTTATTTTCTTCCTGGCCATGTCTATCCCATTTTCGGCCAATTGGTATAAAAACGTTTTCACCTTAGATTGGTCGCGACCGCATTACCGCGATTTGTACGATATTGCCCGTTTCCAGCCCAGCTTTTTATCGCTTTTTGGCGGACAGCGATCGCGTGACATTACCGATTCGCCATCAGGTGATGAATCGTCTAAAAAAGATGGTGTCAAAAAGAATAAGGCAGAAAAAGGTGGCGACAAAAAAGCACAAAACGAAAATGGTGCAGCTTTACCGCCCAAGAGAAGTTTTCTGGCCGATTATGTAGATTGGGGCATTGCACTGGTGTTTGCACTCTTAGGTGCATTAATCTGGACGGCCTTTGACCGCAAGCGCAAATCTTACCACATTCTTTATTACTGGATCAGGGTGGTGGTGCGTTACCGCGCAGGGATTGGTATTATTGGCTTCGGTTTTACTAAACTTTTCCCTACGCAGATGCCATACCCTTCACTGGGTTTGCTCAACAGTAATTTTGGCGATTTTACCGCACAAAAAATATACTGGCTTTCGGTAGGTGTAGTACCCTGGTACCAGGTTTTTGGTGGTGTGGTCGAAATTGTTGCCGGTGCCATGCTTTTCTTCCGGAAAACCAGCACATTTGGCGCTATACTTTTAGCGGCTGCGCTAGGCGATATCACTTTCGTAAATTATGCTTACGATGGCGGTGTACATGTGTACGCGTTTTATTTTGTGCTGCTCGGGCTGTTTATTGCTGCCGATGATTTTCCTAAATTATACAACCTGCTCATTCTCGAACGTTATACCGTTCCGTTCAGGGTATATCCCGATTTTCGAAAACCATGGCTCAAATACACCCGCATTACCTTAAAAGTGCTCACTTTTGTGATCTTTTTTGGCGTGCTTACCTATACCGAGGTGATTAACTTTAAATATGATCCCTACAAACAGCCTGCAACCGCCGGCGTTAAAAAACTAAGGGGAAATTACCGTGTAAGCGAGTTTAAAATTAACGGAGAAGTGATTCCGTTTAATCCACTCGATTCTACCCGTTGGCAGGAAGCTACTTTCGAAAACTGGACTACACTGACTTTCAAAATCAATCGTCCGGTACTCATCGATCCATCAAATGGTGGCGGTAGCCCGATGCGCGATATCCAGCGCACTTTCGAAATCAGTGGTGTTGCCGGTGGCCAACGGGCATTTCATTATTATGCCGATACCGTAGATAAAGTGCTGTACCTGCAGGATAAAAATGTGATGGCTTTGAGGGGCGGACGCAAAGGTGCAGATCAGGCCAAGGATGCTAAACCAAAAGAGGACAACTGGATTAGTAAAACGGCATGGCAACACATCGGCGATGAAAATAAAATGATCGATAAAGCCGCATGGTCTACCCGCAGGGACCGCGAATTTGAAGAAAAGCCAAGGGAAGTAAAACGCCATCGTATGGTATTAAGATACGATACCACTGATGGTTCGAGGGTTATCCTTTCGGGCATCAATGAGCGAAAAGATTCTATTTACGTGGTACTCGATCGTTACGACCGACAATATGTATTGCCAAAAAGTACTTTAAGCGCGGGTAAATATTAAGGAGATGAACAAAAAAACGGTACTCATACTCGCATGCCCTTTAGTGTTGTTATTGATGTCGCTAAAAACGGCATTTATACCCTCACAAGGGAAAAAGCCTTTAACGGATAGCTTAAAGCGGCCGGCTAAATTTGGTTTTGGCCGACCGGCTACCCTCCAGGAAATTGCGGCATGGGATATTGATGTCCGCCCGGATGGGAAAGGACTACCGGCAGGGCAGGGCGATGTAAAAAAAGGAAAGTTATTGTACGCTCAAAAATGTGCAATATGCCATGGCGTGGATGGTACCGAAAAACCAGGTGTAAAACTCCCGGGAAATGCTTTGGTGGGCGATACATTGGCCACCAGCAAACCCAAAACCATTGGCAATTACTGGCCTTATGCCACCACTTTGTTCGATTATATGCGCCGTGCCATGCCCTACAATCTTCCCGGTTCTTTAAGCAACAACGAAGTTTACAGCATCACGGCTTACCTGCTCAATGCCAATAAAATTATCAAAGCAGATGTGGTACTCGATGCCAAAAACCTTCCTAAAATAGTAATGCCGGCAAAAAAACTGTTTATTATGGACGATCGCAAAGGAGGGCCTGAAATAAAGTAATGGAGAAGCTCGATAACAAAGATCAGAAAAAAGCGACTGGTAAAATCAGCAGGCGAACTTTACTGGGAGGGGTAATTGCTGCGGCAGTTTTACCTGTACAATCGTTATTTGCTGATGAAGTACCCGCTGAAACGCCGGTTCTTCCTGAAATTGCAGATGATCCGACCAAAATTGTTGGCCCCGGGCCTAGTCCGCTGGGGAAACGTTCTCCATTCGAGCAACCTGTGCGCAAACCTTCCGATATTTCTTCGCGTACACCTTTGCAGGATCTGCACAGTACCATAACGCCTGCCGATTTACATTTCGAACGCCATCATGCTGGTATTCCAACCATCGATCCGGCAAAACACGAATTGCTTATTCACGGATTGGTTGATAACCCGATTAAATTTACCCTTGCTGATATCAAAAGGTTCCCAGCTGTTACCCGTACCTGTTTTATCGAATGTGCCGGTAATTTCCGTACCGGTAAAGCCGAAATGACGCCACAGGACATCCTCGGATTAACCAGTCAGAGCGAGTGGACAGGTGTAATGCTCTCTACCCTATTTAATGAAGTGGGCGTCAGCGATAAGGCAAAATGGTTTCTGGCCGAAGGTTCGGATGCGGCAATAATGACCCGTACCATCCCCATTGCAAAAGCCTGGGATGATGCCATGATTGTTTATGCCCAGAACGGTGAAGCCATAAGGCCTGAGCAGGGTTATCCAATCAGGTTACTTTTGCCCGGTTTTGAAGGGAACATGAATATCAAATGGTTAAGGCGCATCGAACTTTCGGAAGAACCTTACATGACCAGGGAAGAAACGTCAAAATATACTTACCCTGTAAAAGATAAAATCAGAATGTTTAGCTTTGAGTTGGATGCGCGTTCCATCATCACCTATCCATCTTATCCCCAAAAGGTAAATAAGGGCTGGGTAGAAATTCGTGGAATTGCCTGGAGCGGCAGGGGAAAGGTAGAAAAAGTAGAAGTTAGTACCGATGCCGGCAAAACATGGCAACTGGCTAATTTACAGGAACCCGTACTGAGCAAGGCACATACCTATTTCAGGTATTTGTGGGACTGGAAGGGTGAAGCGACTGAAATATTAAGCCGTGTGACCGACGAAACCGGCTATTTACAGCCAACTTTGGCACAATTGGCAGAGGCCCGTGGCGTAAACCTGGGCGGATACCACATGAATCCCATCACTGCATGGCAGATTAAAAACGACGGGACCGTTTTATTTAAACCGGAAACCATAAAATAACCAGATGAAACTAGAAAAACGGGATTATGATGCAATTGTAGTAGGATCGGGGCCAAACGGACTGGCTGCGGCCATCCTTTTGCAGCAACAGGGACTTTCCGTTTTAATTATAGAAGGTAAAGATGTAATTGGGGGCGGATTGAGCTCGGCCGAACTCACTCTGCCAGGCTTTACGCACGATGTATGCTCGGCCATCCACCCGATGGCACTGGCTTCACCATTTTTTAAAACATTGCCCCTGGCTGAGCATGGCTTGGAATATTTACAGCCCGTTTTGGCTGCGGCACATCCTTTTGATGATGGTACCGCTGCTATACTGGACCATTCTATCCATAAAACAGCTGATTATTTGGGTGGCGATGCAAAAACTTATACTTCCTTAATGGAAAACATCACCACTGCATGGCCGTTGATTGATGAAGATGCGTTAGGACCTTTACATTTTCCTAAACACCCATTGGCCATGGCAGGTTTTGGCCTAAAAGCATTAACCAGCGCTACGGGTTTTGTTAAACGTTTTAAAGAAAAACATGCCCGCGGACTTTTTGGCGGAATGGCCGCACATGCCATACAACCTTTAAGCAATTTAAGCACCACAGCCATTGGTTTGGTATTATTGGCTGGCGGACACCTCAAAGGCTGGCCGATACCCAAAGGCGGATCAAAATTTATTGCAGAAGCATTGGCCGGTTATTTTAAATCCCTTGGCGGGAAAATCGAAACCGGAACTTTTGTAACTTCTTTAGATAAATTGCCTTCTGCCCATGCCGTACTTTTTGATGTTACTCCGAAACAGTTATTACAAATTGCCGGGCATAAATTCTCCAGTATTTATAAATGGCAGCTCGAACGTTACCGTTATGGTATGGGTGTGTTTAAGGTAGATTGGGCATTGGATGGGCCGATTCCGTTTACTGCCGAAGAATGCCGGGGGGCGGGTACCATACACCTGGGCAATACTTTCGAAGAGATAGCCGCAGGCGAACTGATGACCAGTAAAGGCCAGCAGGCCGAAAAACCTTATGTGCTTTTGGCACAGCAGAGTTTGTTCGATTCTTCGCGCGCACCCGAAGGAAAACAGACGGCCTGGGCTTACTGCCATGTTCCAAACGGATCAAAACAGGATATGACAGCCTTAATCGAAAACCAGGTGGAGCGCTTTGCACCTGGCTTTAAAGATCGGATTTTGGCCAGACACACCATGAACACCGAACAGATGGAAGTGCATAACCGTAACTATATCGGCGGCGATATTAACGGCGGGATATTAGACCTGGGGCAATTATTTACACGTCCGGCTTTCAGGTGGTCGCCCTATAAAACTTCGGCCAAAGGATTATACATCTGCTCGTCATCCACTCCGCCGGGCGGTGGCGTACACGGAATGTGCGGCTACAATTCTGCAAAAAGAGCATTAAAAGATATTTTCAATATAAAAATCAGATAACCACAAAGAAAAAACGATGTCAACACAAAACAATGCTTCAGGCGCTACGGGAGCTTTAACAGATGCAGGGATAACGCCCGAGAAAAAAACATTCTTACAATCGCTTACCGAAGATTGGTGGGCGGTAATTTTAGGTACAATTATTATTGCCACCGTACTTTATTTAACCAATAATGGTACAACCATTACTTTACCCGCTTATAAATGGGCTACTTCGGAAGATCTTTTTAATAAAATCCTTTCAGGCCAGAATTTACTACTCATTTTAGAAACAGGTGTGATTTTTCTGGCGCTTGCATCCATAGCCATCGGCCTTTCTGGTGGTAACGTAGCGAGGTTTGCCGCAGGTTTTTCGCTTATTTATTTTTTTGCCATTATCTCTTTCATTATTGGTGGCAACAAAAACGTATCTTATTTCGGACTGGAATATGTGGTGTTTGCTTTGCTAATCGGGATTTTTTTAGGAAACGTAGTAAAACTGCCTGATTGGTTGAAAGAAGCTGTACGGTCTGAGTTTTACATTAAAACCGGTCTGGTAATTTTAGGAACCACCATTTTATCTGCCGATTTAATCAAAGCAGGTTTACCCGGAATTGTACAGGCAGTTATTGTAGTAACGGCAGTATGGTTTTTCTCCTTATGGTTAAGCCGTAGGCTGAAAGTGGATGATGAATTTGGTGTAATTTTAGCATCTGCCGTATCCATCTGCGGTGTGTCAGCTGCTATTGTTGCTGCAGGGGCCATTAACGGCGATAAGCGTAAATTATCTTATGTAACCACATTGGTATTGATTATGGCCATCCCCATGATGATTATCCAGCCCTGGGCCGTGAGGTATTTCCACATTCCGGATGTAATTGGTGGCGCCTGGCTGGGCGGAACGTTAGATACCACTGCAACAGTTACCGCAGCAGGTGATCTGGTTGGACCAATAGCCGTTAAAGCCGGGGTAATTGCGAAATTTTCGCAAAATGTATTTATCGGTGTAGCGGCGTTTTTTATCGCGATCTGGTGGGCTTATAAAAAACCAAAAGGCGAAAATGGTGAGGTTTTAGTTAAAGCAGAAAGTCCGGGACTTAAAATTGTATGGGAGCGTTTCCCGAAATTTGTACTGGGATTTGTTGCTGCATCGCTGGTGTTTTCTTTCTTATTATCGCCTGCAACTGCAAAAAGTGTTGCGCCAACCCTAAACGGATTGCGTACCGTTTGGTTCGCCATTGCCTTTATTTCGATCGGTATGGAAGCCAAGTTTTCATCACTGGTAAAACTGCAGGGTGGCCGGCCGGCATTTACTTTTGTTACGGCCCAGATTTTCAATATCTTCTGGACGTTGTTATGGTCATACATCCTGTTCGGTGGATATTTGTTCCCTGTGCCTGATTTTAAATAATATGCCTCGGTCCGTGTCTCCACGGACCGAAATTTCGGTTCCGCTGTCATTCTGAGCGCAGCGAAGTGTTTCACATTCGCCTTTGCTTTAATCAGGCCTAGGCCTTAAAATAATAACTTTTGTTGCTGTAACTTGGAGATCCTTTGCTGCGCTCAGGATGACAAATTGTTTATCCTTCAACGCTTCGGTCCGTATTTCTGCGGACTTAAATTTCCGTTCCGCTGTCATTCTGAGCGCAGCAAAGATCTGTTTCACATTTGCTTTAATCAGGCATAGACCTTAAATAATAACTTTTGTTGCTATAACTTAGAGATCCTTCGCTACGCTCAGGATGACAAATCTTCTTTCTTACCCTATGCCATTAAAAAAACCTTCTCAAAAATTTGCGTAGTTAAATGACTACATTTATATTTGTAGTCAAATAGCTACATAATGAATTTAAGAAGAGATGTATTCCAGGCCATTGCCGACCCTACCCGCAGGGCAATATTATTATTGGTCGCCACACAATCGATGACGGCTGGCGCTATAGCGGCCAATTTCGATACGGCCCGACCAACAGTTTCTAAACACCTGCAGATCCTTACGGAGTGCGAATTACTGGAGCAGAAACAGAACGGAAGGGAAGTGCATTACCATACCAACGCCAAAAAGATGAAAGAAATAGCTGATTTTATCGAACCTTTCCGCCAGATGTGGGACGACAGGTTTAACAAACTGGAAGATATTATGAAAAATTATAAACCAACCAAATAGAACCAAATGGAGCAGAAAACAAAAATTAATGCCGAAAATGGCAAACAGGAAATCGTAATTACCAGGGAATTTGATCTTCCTGTTGAATTGCTTTTTAAAGCTTACGTAGAACCCGAAATTGTTGCGCAATGGATGGGTACCAAAGTACTGAAACTCGAAAATAAAAAACACGGCAGTTATGCTTTCGAAACTTCAGATAACAAAGGAAACGTAGCTTTTGTAGCCAGTGGTGTAATCCATGAATTTGTGCCCGAAGAAAAAATCACCAGGACATTCGAAATGGAAAATACGCCTTTCGCGGCACAGCTTGAATTTTTAACTTTCGAAAAACTGAGCGCTGAAAGGAGCAAACTCACCATGCACGTGATATACAAATCGGTTGGGTTAAGGGATCAGATCCTCTCTTTACCTTTTGCCCAGGGCATTAACATGGCACATAACCGTTTGCAAAATATTGTCAGTCAATTAAAATAAAAAACCATGAAAAGGAGAAACAAAATTATCTATTGGATCGCTACCATTTGGCTTTCCCTGGGCATGTTGTCTACTGGTATTGTGCAGTTATTGAAAACGAAAGATGAAGTCGCACTTTTTACCCAATTGGGTTATCCGGTTTATTTCCTCACCTTATTGGGCATCTGGAAAATTTTAGGCGTTATTGCCATACTTATTCCTAAATTTACGTTACTTAAAGAGTGGGCTTATGCAGGTTTTTTCTTTGCCATGTCTGGTGCTGTTTTTTCGCATATTTCGGTGGCCGATCATAGTTTTTCGGCATATTTCGGGCCGATGTTATTGTTGGTGTTAACAATACTTTCGTGGTATTTCAGGCCTGCAGAAAGGAAAATTGTTTCAACTAATCCATAAATAAGATGAATCCAAAAGTTGATTTTTATTTTAACAAAGCCAAAAAATGGCAGGAAGCAGTAAATTTGTTAAGAACAATTGCCCTCGATTGCGGACTTACCGAAGAATTGAAATGGGGTTGCCCCTGCTACACGCTTAATGGAAATAACATCGTTTTAATCCACGATTTTAAAGAATACTGTGCTTTTTTATTCTTTAAAGGTGCTTTATTGAAAGATAAGGAAGCTATCTTGATCCAGCAAACGGAGAATGTACAATCATCAAGACAAATCCGTTTTACCAACGCATTGCAGATTGTAGAAATGAAGGCAATTTTAAAAGCCTATATTTTGGAAGCGATTGAGGTAGAAAAGGCCGGACTGAAAGTTGAATTAAAGAAAACCACAGAATATGCAATTCCGGAAGAGTTTCAAAGCAAACTGGACCAAATTCCGGATTTAAAAGCAGCTTTCGAAGCCTTGACGCCAGGGCGACAGCGCGGATATCTTTTATATTTTTCGTCTGCTAAACAATCCAAAACCCGCGAAGCCAGAGTTGAAAAATACATGCCGCAGATTTTAAGTGGTAAAGGATTGGGCGATTAGTATTAAAGTACCTTCATTTTGGCCGGTAAATCCTTAGAAAAACAGACGATTTGGGATTACTGGTCGCGAAAGATCGTCATTGAGAGGCACGAAGCAATCTTACTACTATAGGTGGGTAAACATTAATTGATGATATGCTCTTGAAGTTCAAAAATGAGGACTGGTATTGCGCTTATGCAAAAAGGAATGATTTAAGATTGGAAATGAACGGCTTGTGGTGCTTGGCGGTTTTTAGTCCCGCCATTCGCTATAGCTCCGATAGAAAAAATCGGAGGCTGTCGCTGCTGTCGGGTTTATGTACAAGGGTTTGTGCGCCTTGCAACCTCAAAAATGAAAAGCTGGTTTGGCCATATAGCCCCGGTTGAAGCGTCTTCTCGACTGAAACGCGATGCAACGCCCGCCTGCTTCGGGCAGGGAGATATCTGCTTCGATAGATCTCTCGACTACGTTGCACTCCGCTCGAGATGACGATATTTTGAAAATAAATTAATCACTTATGAGCAAAACAAATAAAAAAGAACTCTCCTCAACCCAAACGGCAGAACTGCTTCAAACTTTAGAAAACCGTTTTAGAGAAAATATGAACAGGCATACAGTTATAGAATGGGCTAAAGTACAGGCGAAACTTGAAGCAAACCCTAAAAAACTATGGGTGTTGGATGAAATGGAAATTACGGGAGGCGAACCCGATGTGGTAGATTATGACGAGGCCACCGGCGAATATATTTTTTACGATTGCTCGGCCGAAAGTCCTAAAGGCCGCAGAAGTGTATGCTACGACCGCGAAGGACTTGAATCGAGAAAAGAACACCAACCCGAAAATAATGCGGTTGATATGGCTGCTGCTATGGGTATCGAATTATTGACTGAAGCGCAATACCGTAATTTACAGCAACTCGGAAAATTCGACACTAAAACTTCGAGCTGGATTTTTACCCCACCGGCAATCAGGAAACTCGGCGGTGCCCTTTTTTGCGATCGGCGCTACGATCATGTTTTTACTTACCACAATGGCGCGCAATCGTATTATGCCGCAAGGGCTTTTCGCGGTTCGTTAAGGGTATAAATAACTATAACAGCTTTTCGTAGCAGTAAAACCGTAAGCCAGGGCGTTTAGCCAAACCAATTTCCCCACTAAAAGTATAACCCAGCTTTGGGAAAAGTGCCTGTGTGGCCTTGTTCTCGCTATTTGTATCTACCCTTAAAATCTTAACTCCTGTTGCTTCGGCAACCAGTTCTGCCTGTTGCATTAAAGCTTTGGCAATGCCTTTGCCCTGGCAATCGGGATCAACGGCCAAACGGTGTGTTACAATCGCTTTTTCGGTAATGTCCCAACCGGCATCCGCATATTCTTCATCCTGATCGTTGGTAATGGCCGAAACCCCAACAACCTGATTTTCCAACAGGGCAACCCATAACTGCCCGATGCTGATATCTTTCGCAAAAACTTCCGGATTGGGATAATCATCTCCCCACTGAAAATTTCCGGCGGCACGCATTAAGGGTACAACTTTCTTTACCAGCTGCATAATTTGAGGGATATCTGCTGTAACGGCTAATCTTATTGTCATGGAGGCAAAGATAGGGAATAGGTTCATTCGTTCATTGGTCATTTGTTTATTGGTTAACTTTCCAAACACTATTCGCCAGGCGCTACAACATTCCAACATTTCAACTTTTTAACGTTCCATCCCTCAACTTTCCTGTAAAATCTTCACGAAATCTTCATCTTTCTGATTGATATTTGAGCATATCGCTCTTCATCATATTCCGGCCTCAAAAGGCCTGTTAAGGAATTGTTTTGCCATTATTTAATTCTCATTTTTATATTGTTAATTCAAGGTTAAACTTAATCTGCTCTTAATATTGAATTAACATTAGTGCTGTTGTTTTGTACCAAAATAAAATAACAGAAAATGAAATCACGTGTACTATCCCTAGTAAGTATTCTTGTGCTCCTGGTCACATTAGTTCAGGCGCAGGTTACAACGTCTAGTATTAATGGAAAGATTAAGGATAACAAAGGTATCATCCCCGGCGCAACCATTGTTATGGTGCATGTGCCTACAGGTACGGTATCTAAAGGATCGTCAAACGAAAACGGCCTTTACCGCATTGGTAACTTAAACCCGGGCGGGCCATACAAAATCACTGTAACCTTTGTGGGTTATAGTCCGGTGGTAAAAGAAAACATTTATTTAACCCTGGGTAATGATGTAAAACTTGATATCGATCTTCAGGAGCAAGGCAACCAACTGGCCGAAGTAAGTGTGAAGGGGCAAAAAGGCGGAACAAAATCTGGTGCGGGTACAAGCATTGGCGAAGGTCAGATTAAAACCCTGCCTACCATGAACCGCAGCTTACAGGATGTTACCCGCGTAACGCCTCAGGGCAGTAAAGATAATACCTTTGGTGGTACCAACTTCAGGTACAATAACGTAACCATTGATGGTGCAATTAATAATGATGCGATTGGTTTCAGTCCTTCTTTAGGTGGCCAGAGCGGAAGTTCGGGCATGCCGGGAAGCAGTACCCGTACCAATCCGGTTTCACTTGATGCCATCCAGGATGTTACCGTTCTACTTTCACCTTACGATGTTAAAGTAGGTAACTTTTTAGGTGGTAGTATCAACGCCGTAACCCGTGGTGGTACCAACGAAGTAGTTGGATCGGTTTACGGTTATGGTCGTAATGCTTCATTAATTGGCAGAAACAAAATCGGCGATAACAGCAAAGAGCCTTCAGCATTCCACGATTATCAAACCGGTTTCCGTGTAGGTTTCCCGATTATTAAAGATAAATTGTTCTTCTTTACCAATGAGGAGATTACCCGCCGTCAGGATCCGGTTATTTTAGGTGCAGGCTCATCAGATATGAAATTGCTTACTTTATCAGAAGCTCAGCAAATTTCTGACCGTATGAAAAATGTTTACGGGGTAGATGCAGGTTCGTTTGGCGATTATAACATTTATTCACAATCTAACAAATTCTTTAACCGTTTAGATTGGAATATCAACGAAAACAACCAGTTAACGATCAGAAATAACACCATTATTTCGAAAGCAACAAATTTGGAAAGAGATCAGTCTAACTTTAGGTTTGGCGGTATCGATTTCAGACAGAATAACAATCAGACTTCGACCGTTGCCGATCTGAAAACCCGCTTCGGAAACGCAGCTACCAACAACTTAATTGTGGGTTACTCTACCGTACACGATTATCGTGATCCGCTGTCTAATCCGGCTTTACCGCAGATCGAGATTGCTTCAAACGGTGGAACATTGTTTTTAGGTACCGACCGTGAGGCCAGTATCTTCAACATGAAACAAAATACTTTCGAATTTACCGATAACTATACTTATAGCTCAGGTATCCACACCTTTACAGTTGGTACACACAATGAATTTTATAAAATTAATTACGGTTTTGTAAACTCATGGAATGGCCGTGTGGCTTATAGTAGCGTTGCTGATTTCCTGGCTAACCAGCCGAACAGGGTACGTACCAGTTATAACTACGATGATAACAGTCGTGATAACATTATTGCCAACCCAACTGCAGAATTTAATGTAAACATGTACAGCGTTTATGGTCAGGATGAAATCCGTATCGGCGACCGTTTTAAATTAACGCCAGGTTTACGTTTTGATATGGCGAACCTGCCTGATATGCCATCTTTGAGTACAAAAACAACAAACTCTCCGGTTGATCCAAACTACGGCACAACTTATACCTATACACAGCCATCGTCAATTACCGGAAAATTTCTGAACAAAATTCAGATTTCTCCACGTGTTGGTTTTAATTTCGATGTGTTGGGCAACCAAAGCCTGGTTATGCGTGGTGGTACCGGTTTATTTACCAGCCGTGTTCCTTTTGCGTGGATCGGTTATGCTTATTACAATAACGGTGTAAACTACGGTGCTTTTGATAAATCGTATGTTTATACAAATGCTGATCCTAGCAAAATCGTGAAACCTGCTGCAGGTTCAGATCCGATTAAAGATGCTTTAACCGGTAATGGCGAAGCTGGTTATGTAACCAAACAAGGTGTAAATGTTAAAGATGCAAGCGGTGCTACACAGGTAGATTTGGTGGATAACAACTTTAAAATGCCAAAAGCATGGAGAAGTAATTTAGCTTTTGATTATAAAACAGACGATCAGTGGAAATTTACAGTTGAAGGAATTTTTAGTCAGGTAATTAAAGACGTACAGTTTCAACAGATCAACTATGTAGATAATCCTACTTACATGGTTTACGATACGCAAAAACAACAGCCGATTTACAGCACAACATCTGGGCCAAACGGTAATGGGAAAATCAATAAATTGTTTACCAACGCATATTTGTTATCGAACACCGATAAAGGTTATAAATACAGTTTAACTGCACAGGTAAGTAAATCACTTCCTATCGGTTTAGATATGATGGTGGCTTATACCTACGGAAGATCGAAAGATATTGCCAACGGTATCCGTAACTCAATGGAATCTAACTGGCAATTAAACCAATCGCTTAGCCCTAACAATGCAGGTTTGGCTTACTCTAACTTCGATATCCGCAACAGGATTATCTCAACCATTAATTACAGGTTAGATTGGGCTAAAAACGGTAAATATGTATCTAACTTCTCGTTGTTCTTCAGCGGTCAGTCGGGTTCTCCATATTCATTGGGTTTAGTAAACACGAGGATCAACGGAACCGGACAAACAGTAAGTTTAATGTATGTACCAGCTGTAGGCGAAACACAGAAATTTTTTGCCAATACACCTGATGGAATTGCACAGGCAGCAGCGTTTGATAGCTATATCAATGGTGATAAATACCTGAGCAGCCGTCGTGGCGATTTTACAGAGCGTAACGGTGCACGTACCCCTTGGAATGTTCAGGCTGATTTCCGTTTCTCTCAGGATTTACAAGTTGCAAAAGGAAAACACCCGCATGTACTTACTTTAACTTATGATATCATCAACCTAACCAACCTGGTTAATAAAGATTGGGGAGTTCAGTATTTTTCTCCTAATACTTATAACTCTATGGCTAGTATGGGTATTAAAGTTCAAACTGCAGGTACACCAACAGCATATCCGGTATACACCTTTAAACAAAGTGATGTAACTTCTTATTCAAAGGATTTCTTTGCATCACGTTACCAGATGCAATTAGGATTGAGGTATAGTTTCTAATCTTATGATTTAAATAATATTGTTGATTACACTTGAATTAATCTCAGTAATTATCGGCAATTCTCGATAGGGAATTGCCAATTTTATTATATCCGAATTGTATTGCCAGTTACCTACATTAGCTATTGATTGAGTTCAGCTTATTATTATTATTATTTGCAAATCACAGTTCTATGAAAAATGTTTTATTGATCATTATGGTATATTTTTTTTTCAATAGCTGTAAACATGATGGTCTTTCTGATTATGAGAATCCGCGGAATTTCAATGAAATTTTTGAATTATTCTGGTACAAGTTGAATAATCGATATGTTTATTGGGATAAAGATCCAACAAATTGGGACATGGTATATGCAAAATATAAGCCATTATTTGATAGATTGGATGACAGCGATGTTTCGAAAAGAAAGGCTGTTGGTTATTTCAAAGAAATTACCGGTTCATTGATTGATGGTCATTTTAATATTCTTTTTCATGATAAGGTAATTAGGGATTCCGTTATTTTTCCTTCAATTAATAGAAAAAATAAAATTGCCGGTTTTCATGATAGATATAATTATGATGATGTTGTTAAAAATTATTTAGATGCCGGTTTTTTTGGGGGTAAAGGCAGTATTAATATTAATGGCGAATTGATAAATTCACTTGCCGGAACAATTAATAAGAATATCCTCTATTTCCATTGTAATTTTTTTGCACTTAAAAAATCTTATCAATTAAATGATGGTAATAAAGTGCAAGAGGCACTAGCATTTTTCTTCTCAAAACTTAAAAACATAAATGGGCAAACCAAAGGCATTATATTAGACCTAAGAAATAATACTGGAGGTAATATTGAAGATTTAAATTTTATAGGAGGCAAGTTAATTAATCGTGATACTGTTTTTGGATTTTCGAGAAGTAAAAATGGAATTGAAAAATATGGGTATTTTCCTTGGATAGAAGCTAAATTAAAAAGTGATCCGCAATATAACGTTAACGTTCCCATCATAATTTTAGGCGACATTTTTTCCGCTTCCTTGTCTGAAACATTTATTATCGCTTTGAGATCTAAAAATAACTTATTTATCGGCGAGCAAACATACGGAGCAACAGGTCCGGTTTCCGACTCGTCAATATTTAATTCTGGTTCATTTGATGTTGGTGATTTTTTAACCGTAACAAGTTCTTCTGTAGAATTCATAGGCGCTAACGGAGAATTTTATGAGTCAAAAGGCATTACCCCAGACATCATTTCTCCTTTTAACTATAAGCGTCTATCTGAAGGAAAAGATACGCAGCTTGAGTTAGCGATTAGTAGGTTTAATTAGGTAACAAAGTCTTTTTATTATTAAGTCTTTGTTACTAATTTATTATCAAATTGAAACATGGTTTTTCTTTGAAGTGTGCTCTTTATATTTATTTATTATATAACTATAAACCATAATTAAGCTACTAAAATGAAAAAAGAAATTAAATTATCATGTTTTATTATTCTATTGGTACTCTTTTGTTTTGGCTGTAAAAAAGAACAAGAGCAAGGGTATATTAAATTAGGATCCCCTACAAAAAATACAGTTATACCTTACAGTTTTGATTGGGAAACAGTTGATTACATGCCAACACCAGCCGGAACGCAAATATTAGTGCCATGGGCAAGTAATTCAAATCAATCTTTTCCGAGTATCTATGGTACAGATATAAAAAAATCTGATGGATGGGAACTTGTCTATAATACATTTAGCCCAACGCAATTTATACAACCCGCATTCTTTGTCCTATATAATAGATACAGAGGTTTATTAAGAGGGTATTTTTATTTAACGCCTAATACCCCGATACCCAGTAGCAATATTGCTCATTCCTTAACACAAAAAAATAACGCTAATCCTCTGCCTGTACTGAGCTATTCTTCATTAGGTTCGGCAGATTTGAGCACAACCAATAATGTTTCTACATTGGTACAGCAATATAGAACAACATCAACCGGAACCTGGTATGCCGCCGAGTTTGAAATGGCATATGATCCCAATGTAGGTACAAAATCGGCCATTACCAATTTAATGGAATGGTCTGTTAATTCGGTTAATATTAGCGACATTAAAATTAACGGTACCTCAAAAGGCAGTATTAAAGGAACAATTGCCCAGCCTGTTCCTGCTCCAGATTTACTATCTTCCTTTTTTGCAGGAGCGTTGCAGCTTTCTTCTATTTCTATAATAAATGACCTTAAATTGAGCAACCTTTTCGCAACTTCTCTTAAAAGTTCTATGGAGTCAGGTATTCAAGGGAATATTAAAAATGTTGTGAATGCAATTTATGGAGGGGCTAGCGGGGCTGGTACTGATAGTACAAAGCAATATGTTAATTTAACTACTAACACAACATACACGTTAGCAGGAACCTCTACCGACACTTATCAGATCAGTAACCCAACAATGGTAATTCCTGGTAGTAGTGGCCAAGAATCGGTTACGGGATATAGTCCTTTGTATACTAAAGCAATGGGCGTTATGACTTTATCTTCTGTTCCTGAGAGTCATTTAACAGTTGGCACATCAAGTACCGGTATAGTATATAACTTCATGAAATTAGATCCTAACTCATATAGCATCATTTGGAATCCAAATGTAATCAACAACTCTACAACGGGAGCTGCGATACAAAATTTAAAACAGGAAATAATTAGTTATGAAAATTATTTGGATGATACAGATGATTTAAACCCTGCGCATTTCCCATCACAATATACCGAATATGATGGGGATAAGCCTTATTTGAAAAGTGATTTAACAAATAATACAACCAGAGTAGTAAGTCAGATGGGGTTTGTCAATATTGCGGACTATGAAATTCCTTTGCAACAGTTTTCAAGTTGTTCTGGCTGTGATACTTTTGACATGCTAATGGCTTATCCGGTAACCGAAAACAAAAAATTGAGAAATCATGTTCTGAGGATTTCGTTTGATGTCGTTCCAAATAATGGAGCCCCTAGGAGTACTATTGTTAAATCATTCAATATCTTTTTCAAAGGACCAAAAATATATTTTCCTTCTTAAGGTGTTAAAAGATATAAATAATTTGATTGTTGATAAAAAAATACTTTTAACTTTTCTTTCCCTCTTCTTTTTTTTAAACGGAGTTTATGCTCAATTTAGTGTTGGTGTTGATTTTGGAATAACCAATAATCAATTAAATATTACTTCAATTGATACAGCATTAAAGACAAAGGAAAGGCAAGGTTATATTTTGGGTGTTAACTTAAATTATAGACTTGGTAAATTACTATTGTTGGAATTGATTCCTGGTTTCTTGGAAAAGAAATATTCATGGGTGAATGTAAGTGGAATACTTAATGAAGTAAATAATACATATTTACAATTTCCAATCAACTTGAAGTTTTGTTTCTTTTCGAAAAAAAGAATAAACTTATCAATGTCTCTGGGGGGCTATTACGCTTATTGGTTAAGAAGTGAAATAGAGGGGAATGCCCCAAATGTTTTTGAAATAAATAGCGATGCCAAAGAAAATGATATAGTAAAGCTGGAGAGAATTAAATATATGCATAAATTCGATTCAATATATGACAATAGATTAGAGTTTGGTATAAGTAGTAAAGCTGAATTGGAATATCATATCATTAAGAATGTTTTTTTGTCTATTAAATTTCATTATTACAAATCTTTAACAGATCAACAGTATCATACTAATGAAATTGAATCAACAAGGTATAATCAAACTAATGCATTTACAGCAGGATTAGTTTATTTAATAAAAAAGTAAATTCTACTATTTTAAATTAAACTAATCCTGTCCTATTAAACCTTTTTTACCCTGCACCTGTCCAAATTAAACACACAGCGTAAAGCTTGAATTATTTTTTCACTTAAAAAGGTTAGGTTATGAAAAAGATTGTAAATGCGTTGCTCTTATTGGTTTTGGCGTTAAATTTTAGTGCATGCGTGGTAAGTTCGCGTGCGCCCCGTGCCCACTGGGTACCCGGACATTATAATGTTGGCCCTTATGGCGGCCGTCATTGGGTACATGGTCATTACCGCTAAAACTTTACCGGCCGGTGTTTCACCGGCCGATTTTATAATTGTTTTTTGCATGTATCTTTTTAAATCTGTTAGCAAGTTTTATGTTCTTTTGGTTCTTATCGATCGGGCTGCTCACCGCAGAATTTTGATTTCTGTGTACGCCGTGCCTTATCTCTGTTTTCGCTGTGGTAAAAAGAATACCACTGTTTGCCTGTTTAAGGTGTAACGAAAGTGATGTTTCATTTAGAATACAGGAATAAAATAATACATTAGCAGTATTAATATCTATTTTAACAATGCAGGAAGAAATTCTTTTACAGATAAGCGGTAAAATTAAAGAAAGACGTAAAGAACTTGGCATCACCGTTCAGGAACTTGCAGATAAGGCAGAAGTAAGTAAAGGCCTTATTTCTCAGATCGAAAACAGCAGAACCATCCCATCCTTAATGGTATTGATGGACATTATTAAAAGCCTGGAAATTGATTTAAACAGCTTTTTTAAAGACATCAATTTTCATAAAAAAGATGCGCCGGTGCTGGTTAAGCGGAAAGATAATTACCAGAAATTCGAAAAAGAACAAGCCGTTGGCTTTAACTATTCGCGTATTTTAACCAAAAATATTAAATTTTCTACTGCCGATTTTGTGCTGCTCGAGCTTGAAGTAAATGCACATCGTCCAATGGTTAAAACCGAAGCTTTTGAGTTTAAGTACATGATTGAAGGCAAGGTGGAATACCAGTTTGCGAAAAAGAAAGTGATCCTTGAAAAAGGCGACTCCATGCTTTTCGACGGTAGGCTTTCTCATACGCCTGTTAACATTGGCGATACGAAGGCATTGATGTTGGTTGTTTATTTTTTCGAGTAACAATTTAGTAAACAAAGTTTATTTATACTTAACAAATTTTTATCTTCATCTTCATAAATCAACCCTACCTTAGCCGGTAAAAATATGAAAATGAAAAAATTTCTAAAAAGCACATTTCTGCTGCTTTTCCTGAGTGTTTTTGTTCAGGCACAATCAAAAAAAATTAAACATATCATCCTGATCGGTTGCGATGGATTTGGAGGTTATGCCCTGCAGGAGGCCAATATGCCAAACCTTAAAGCTTTAATGGCTAATGGCTCGTGGACGGATAAAGCTCGTTGTGTGTTGCCTTCATCAAGCGCAGTTAACTGGGCATCTTTATTGATGGGTGCTGGCCCAACCGAGCATGGTTATACCGAATGGAACAGCAAGGTACCCGAAATCCCTTCGGTAACTAAAACTTCTTACGGTATATTTCCCACCATATTCAGTGTAATCAGGGATCAGAAAAAAACGGCTAAAACAGCTGTTGTTTATAGCTGGAATGGTATTGGTTACCTGTTCGAAAAAGAAGCGGTAAGTATTGTTGTAGACGGAAAAGAAAAAGATGATTTCTGTACCGATACCGCTGCAGCCATTATTAAAAAGGAAAAACCCTATTTTACTTTCCTGCATCTGGATGAACCTGACAATACAGGCCATGCCATTGGTCACCGCACGCCGGCCTATTACAAACAACTGGAGCTGGTAGATCAGCGCATTGGTAAAATTGTAAAAGCCGTTAACGATGCTGGCATTAGCGATGAAACCATTATTTTAGTAACTGCCGATCATGGTGGAACGGGTAAAGGCCATGGTGGTAAATCGCTGGATGAAGTACAGATTCCGTGGATTATTTCTGGTCCTGGCGTACAAAAGAACCACGAAATAAAAAACGTTATTATTACTTACGATACAGCAGCTACACTGGCCTGGTTAATGAGGCTGCAACAGCCGCAAAGCTGGAGAGGAAAGCCGGTATTAGAAGCATTTGGCAAATAAGCTATCCGAGCCTGGCAGATTTAACAATTTGATAACTTATCATTTGTTTACAAATAATAAACATTGTTTACTATTGTGTTTTTAATGTTATTATGATGGAAATTAGGTTAATCGTGTTAGGTAAGTTGGCTTACAGCCTTAATGTAACCGCGGGGTTTAAATTAATAACGCAATGAGTTTGCTTCATATTGCCCGCAAAAAAGCACTGCGCTGGCCCTATTGGCTGGTTACGGTTATTGGTGGCGTTGCAGCCTTTGGTTGTTATACCAGTATGTATGCGTTCAGGAAAGCCTTTGCATCTGCTACTTTCGAGCATCAGGAATTTTTACACATTGATTATAAGGTTTGGCTGGTTATTGCACAAATGGTGGGGTACACCCTGAGTAAATTTTACGGGATCCGTTTTATTTCCGAATCGGGAAAAAGTAACCGGGCCCGGAGCATCATTTTTCTGATTCTTTTTTCCTGGCTCGCGCTGCTTGGTTTTGCACTGGTGCCCGCGCCCTACAATATCGTGTTTCTATTCCTAAACGGCTTTCCATTGGGGATGATCTGGGGGCTGGTGTTCAGTTACCTCGAAGGAAGAAAAACCACTGAGTTTATGGGCGCATTAATGTCGATCAGTTTAATTTTTGCTTCCGGTTTTGTAAAAACGGTGGCCCGTACGCTGATGTCGTTCGCAGCAGTAAGTGATTATTGGATGCCCTTTTTAACAGGTCTGGTATTTTTACCCGCACTACTGCTCTTTGTTTTTTGCCTGGAAGTAATTCCGCCGCCATCTAAAGAAGATCAGGAGCTGAGAACTAAAAGGGTGCCTATGGATGCAAAACAGCGGAAGGCTTTTATCACCGCTTTTTTACCGGGTATTATCTTAACCATTATTATTTATGTGCTGCTTACCTGTATCCGCGATATGCGCGATAATTTTGAAGTCGAAATCTGGAATGGTTTAGGTATTCATAACAACCACATTTATACGCAGATTGATACACTGATTTCGGTGGTGGTACTGGTGATGATGGGGCTTTTAATCCTGATTAAAGATAACCTGAAAGCATTTACGGTAATCCACGTCATGATTATTGCCGGTTGTTTATTGATTGGCGTGAGTACTTACTTTTTCGATCGCGGGTACATGGGCCCAATTGCCTGGATGGCTTTACTCGGAATGGGATTGTACATGGCTTACATCCCGTATAATGCCATTTTTTTTGAGCGGATGATTGCCAATTTTCACTATAAAAGCAATATCGGTTTCATTATGTATGTGGCCGATTCAATTGGTTATGTAGGCAGTTTTTCGGTATTGATGCTCCATGAGTTCGGAGAAACCAATATCAGCTGGATGCACTTTTTTAAACAGTGTCTGTTTGCCGTTCCGCTAATTGGTGGGGCATGCAGCGTACTTTCACTGGTGTATTTCAGAAGGAAAACATTGGCTACCAATAAAAAGATGCAGGCAGCGGGAAGTATGGTTTTTAAAGATACCGTCATTTCGGGTAACCATCGGGGGTGAGCACAGGGAAAATCAAATAGCTATCTGATTGGGATGAGGTTTTAAACTTATATGCTCTCGTATGTCTTATATGATAAAAAATAAGAATTATGATTATCAATCATTTACATTCTGTTATTATAAACAAAACTCCCACTTAACCCGTCATTTCGACCGAAGTGCAACGAAGTGGAGAAATCTGTCTCGAGATAGATCTCTCCCTGCCCGAAGCAGGCGGGCGTTCCGCTGCGCTTCAGTCGAGATGACGGATGCTAAATAAATTGTCATCCTGAGCGTGATCGAAGGATCTTTAATCAATAATAACACAGGTGCATTTTAAAAGCATCTTAAAAAAATAAACAAACATGAATAAACATTTCGATCTTATTGTAATTGGAGGGGGTATTTTAGGTACTTTCCACGCTTACCATGCTTTAATGTTAGGTAAATCGGTATTGCAGCTCGAAAAAGACAATTTTCCGGTAGGTGCTACCGTACGCAATTTTGGTCAGGTGGTGCCCTCGGGTATGGAAGCCGAATGGTTTGAGTACGGTGTAGCCGGACTGGATATCTACAAATCCATCCAGCGGGAATATGATATTTCTGTGCAGCAGAACGGCAGTGTGTACATCGCCTCTGATGATGATGAATGCACTTTAATTCACGAGTTGAAGGCACATTATGATATCATCGGTTATACAACAGAATTGCTCAGTCAGGATGCGATTTTAAAAAAGTATCCTGCCATTAAAGCTTCCTATGCTAAAGAAGCCCTCTTTTTTCCGCAGGAAATCAGCGTGGCACCCGATCAGATGATTCACCGTTTGCATCAGTACATGCAGACAAAATTTGAAAAATACACGCTTAAATATAACAGTCCGGTTACCGCCTGCGAAAGCAAAGGTGCCGGGGTAGAAGTTGGGTTAAAAAACAACGCTGAGCTTTTTACGGCAGAGAAAGCCATTATCTGCAATGGTTATGAGTTTAAATTGCTCTACCCCGAACTGTTTAGCGAAAGCGGAATTGTGGTGAGCAAATTGCAGATGATGCGCAGCATCCCGATGCCTGATGTAAAGCTGGAAGGCAATATTTTAACGGGTTTAACCACCCGCCGTTATGAGAGTTTTGAGCATTATTGTCCTTCATTCAAAACCATTAAAACACCAGCGCATTACGAAGAACTGAAAAAATGGGGCATCCACATCCTGTTTAAAAAAGCGGCAGATAACAGCATCATCATTGGCGATTCGCACGTGTATGCCGATGTAAACCATTTCGATGATCTGGGTTTTGATTTAAGCCATTACATTAACGAACTAATGCTGGAAGAAGCAGCGCGCATCGTCGATTTCGATGTGCGTAAACTGCAAACAACCTGGGCCGGATTTTACCCGCAGCACCCCACCAAACACATTGTAACATACGATCTGGACGACCGTATCCACATCCGTACGGCCATTGGTGGTAAAGGAATGACCGCAAGCGCAGGTTATGCAGCAGAAAGCATTAAGAAAATATTCTGTTAACAAATACTAAACAAAAATAGGTTGTTTTGTTAACTAAAAGTTGGCATTAGGCTAACATGCACATCTTATCATTGCATCTATAAACCATAAACAATTTATAGATAAATGAAACATCTCTACAAGATGAAGATGTGCATGGTAGCTTTTTTGTTATTATGCCTCACGCCCAATTTTACCTGGGCGCAGACTAAAATATCCGGTATCGTTAAAGATGATGCACAGCAACCCGTTCCAGGTGTAAGTGTATTGGTAAAAGGCACTAAAAAAGCCACTTCAACCGATTTGTCAGGTCGTTTTACCCTTGATGCCAAAACCGGCGAAACGCTGTTGGTAAGTTCAATCGGATTTATAGCGCAGGAAGTGCAGGTTAGTGGTGCAAATCTTTCGATCACTTTAAAAACAGATTCAAAAAACCTGAACGAAGTAGTGGTTACCGCACTTGGAATCCGTAAAGAAAAACGGAACCTCGGTTATGCCATTCAGGAAGTTAAAGGAGCCGATCTGGTAAAAGCAAGGGAAGCCAACCCGGTAAATGGTTTGGTGGGTAAAGTTGCAGGTTTAACTGTAGGTGTATCATCTGAACTTTTGGGTCGCTCATCACTTTACCTGCGTGGTAATGATGTAAACCTGGTGGTGGTAGATGGGGTGCCGATCAATTCGGATACCTGGAACATCAATCCTGATGATATTGATACTTATACGGTGCTTAAAGGCCCGGCTGCTGCGGCACTTTACGGTTACCAGGCTTATAACGGTGCTTTATTAATCACTACTAAAAAAGGCAAACTAAGTGATAAGGGTTTTACTGTAGAATTAAACTCGAGCACTCAGTTTAATAAGGGTTTTATCGCTTTGCCAAAAAGCCAGGACGAATACGGACCGGGTGAACACAGTGCTTATGCCTTTGGCGATGGTAAAGGCGGTGGTTTAAATGATGGTGATTATGATATCTGGGGACCGAAATTTGAAGGTCAGTTAATCCCTCAATACGATAGCCCGGTGGTAAACGGTGTGCGCCAGGGTACGCCATGGGTGGCTCGCGGTAAAGATAATTTAAAGCGTTTTATCGAAACAGGTTTGCTTTCTGCCAATAATGTCGCGTTATCTTCAGCAAATGATAAGTACAATTTAAGGGTTTCCATCTCTAACAATTACCAGAAAGGGATTATCCCGAATACTCAGTTAAACATCAATAATTTTAATGTAAGCGGTTCTTATAACATCACGCCGAAATTAAGGGCAGAAACCTATATCAATTACAGCCGTCAGTTTTCTGATAATATTCCTGATGTAAACTATGGTCCGAACAGTGTGATTTACAACATGACGCTTTGGGGTGGTGCCGACTGGAATATCGATGATATGAAAAACTACTGGCAGCCGGGTAAGGAAGGTATCCAATCTATTTATGCCGAATACCAGCGTTACCATAACCCTTATTTTATGTCGTACGAGTGGTTACGCGGACATAAAAAGAACGATATCAATGGTTATGCCTCCCTAAACTATAATGTAAGCAAAGGATTGGATGTATTGTTAAAAACACAGATTTCTACCTACGATCAGTTAAGAACAGAGAAAATGCCTTTTTCTGCACATCCTTACGGCCGTGAAGAAGGTTTGGGCGATTACAGGGAAGACCGCCGCAGCATGTTCGAAAACAATACCCAGCTAATTTTAAAATACAACAAAAATGTTGGTGATTTATTCGAGATCAGCGCTTTTGGAGGAGGTAACGCCCGTAATTTCAGTTATAACTCGAGTTTTACCACAACCGATTACCTCAACGTTCCGAATGTGTATAACTTCTCTAACTCTAAAAATCCGGTTAAGGCTTTCGATTTTAACTCTAAAATGTTGGTGTTAAGTGCTTTTTATTCGGTTGATTTAAGTTTTAAAAAATACCTCAACATCAATACTACAGGCCGTGTAGATAAAAACTCTGCACTGTCACCAAACAATAATTCGGCTTTTTATCCTTCAGTTTCATTAAGCTCGGTAATTTCTGATTATGTTAAAATGCCTGAGTTTATTTCTTTTGCAAAAGTAAGGGCATCTTACGCCAACGTTAAAGATCCTGGTTTGGGCACGCAGGATTATATCGGCGCCACGCCATTGCAAAGTTATCCGCTGGGTTATGGCGCAGAATATAATTCGTCTTATGGTGGTCCGGTTTATGGTCTTTCCTCTCCATACACTATCAGGCAAACCTATAATAACCAAACCGGTGCGTATTATACCAATAGCCTTATCGATTTAAATAGCATCAGGGCGCAAAGCAGAACCAATTACGAAGGTGGTATCGATCTTAAATTCCTGAAAAACAGGTTAGGTTTCGAAGCTACTTATTTCAGGTACATCGATGGGCCAAAAATTATTAAACAAAGTATTCCGCAAGCTTCGGGTTATGAAGTAAACACCATAAACGGTCGTAAAACACAAAACAGCGGAGTTGAACTAAGCTTATCAGGTTCACCAATCATGACCGATAAATTTGGCTGGGATGTGATGATTAACTGGTCTACCTACAAACAGATTTATAAAGAACTGGCTCCAGGCGAAACATCGGTTGATCAATTCTTCAAAACCGGCGACCGTATCGATAACATCTATGGTTCTGTACTGGCCAAAACACCTGGCGGGCAGGTGATCCATACCGCAAGCGGAACGCCGATCTTGTTGCCGGTTAATCAATTGTTAGGTCATGCCGATCCGAACTGGGTATGGAGTATCGGTAATAAATTCAGGTATCAGAATTTCTCTTTCAGCTTCCAGTTAGATGGTAAAGTGGGCGGTGTAATGCAGGATTATGTAAGGTTAAAATCGTTCCAGGGCGGTCGCCAGATCGAAACCATCCAGGGTAAAATGGGCGAAGCCAGGTATCAGGATTATATCCACGTTAGCGATCCCAACTATAAAGGTACATGGGTAGGCGATGGGGTAGTGGTTGCCAATAGCGGTAAACTCAACTTTGATCCGGTTACCGGTGTAATTACCAATTATGGCGATCTTGCTTTCGCTCCAAATAATACCCCTGTTTTATTGCAGGATTATTTAGGCGTGTTTTACGGTGCGAAAGAAAATACGATGATGAGCCGTACCTATGCCAAATTGCGCGAAGTAACCTTTGGTTACCAGTTGCCTAAAAAATTACTGGAAGGTACTTTTATCCGTTCGGCCAATATTTCGGTAGTGGGCCGTAACCTCCTGTATTTCATTAATTCTACCTACAACGATGTGGATGTAGATCAGTATTCGGGTAGAGAAGGTACTTCTACACTGCAAACGCCAACCACCAGAAGTGTGGGCTTTAACCTGAATGTTACTTTTTAACTGTTAGCACAAAAGATTATGAAAACGATATATAAAATTTTGTTCCTCTTCATTGCAGTTGCAGTTTGCGGCGGATGTAAGAAACAATTTGAAGACAACTTTAAAAACCCAAACCAGGCCGAAAGTGTGCCGCCAAACTTAGTCCTGAATGGTATTTTATACGACATGTACGAAGCACCGTTTTCAGATTCTGAACGTTGGAATCAATATACGGCATCAAATTATGCTTATTATGCTAAAAATGAATATAACTGGAATGAGCCAGGTGTTTTAAAATTAGATTATACCACGCTAAAAAACGTAGGGAAAATGGAAGAAGAAGCCAACCGTTTAGGTGGCGAGGTGGGCAAACCTTACCTGGCTTTAGCCAAGTTTTTTAAAGCTTATTTCTTTGTGAAAATGAGTTTAAAGGTGGGCGATATCCCCATGATGGAGGCTTTAAAAGGCGTAGCCAATCTTACACCAAAATACGATACCCAAAAAGATGTTTTCAAACAATCGTTGCTTTGGTTAGAAGAAGCCAACCAAAACCTGAGCACTTTAATTGCTGCAGGCAATAAAGAATTAAAGGGCGATATTTATCTTAAAAATGACCTTGTGGCCTGGCAAAAAGTTGTTAATACTTTTAAACTAAGGGTGCTGATCCATTTGAGCAACAGGGTTGATGATGCCGATCTGCAGGTAAAACAACAGTTTGCAGCCGTATTGGATAACCCGACCAAATATCCGGTGATGGACAGTATGGCCGATAACCTTCAGTTTGTGTACAACGAGAGTTTTAACAAGTATCCAAACAATAAGGATAATTTTGGTAACGATGCTTTGCGCTATAACATGGCAGGTACGTATTTAAATACACTTTCTGCGCTGAAAGATCCCCGCGCTTATATGGTGGCAGAACCTGCCAGGGGAATTGCAGAAGCCAATGGATATGCGATTACTGATTACCGCAATTTTGTTGGTGCAAACTCAGGCGAAGATCAGGGCGTGATGTTGGATAAAGTGCAGAAAGGTTTATACTCACTTATTGGCCGTTACAGGTATTACAGTGGTTATACGGCCGAAAATACTTTCATAATTTCTTACCCGGAATTGTGTTTTATCAAAGCCGAAGGCATTAACCGTGGCTGGGCCAATGGCGATGCCGAAAGCTGGTATAAAAAAGGTATTCAGGCTTCTATAGGTTTCTATGGCATTAAAGATGGAAGTAATGCAGTTACTTTTCTTAAAAAGGATGGTAAACTGGGTGAATTTGAAAGCTTCAGTGTTAATTTCAATTTCGAAACTGATTATTATGCACAAACTGCGGTTAAATATGCAGGTAATACGGCTACAGGTTTAACACAGATTCTGACACAAAAATACCTTGCCTTTTTCCGAAACTCAGGTTTCGAAGCTTACTACCAGTACCGCCGAACCAATATTCCTGAATTCCAGACCGGGCCGGGTACGGGTAACAGCCAGAGGATTCCGAAACGTTTTCAGTACACTACTATCGAAAGAACAACCAATGGCGATAACCTTAAAGTGGCATTACAACGTCAGTATAATGGTGTAGATGATATTAATTTAGCCCCCTGGATTGTAAAATAGAAATTGATAACTATTTGATATTCAGTTTTAAAATAAAGAAATGTTGCTCTACTTTAAACGGAGCAACATTTTCTTAAATAATATTTTATTTATTTTTTGCATAAATAATTTAAAAGCGCTAATATTGCACTCCCAAAACGAACAAGGGTAAAGTTACTTAAAGGTATATATAACCTCGTTTTAGGAAATGATCAAAGGAATTTGATCATTATTGATTACAACCAGAATAAATATTCCTTCTTAGCTCAGCTGGTTGAGTCCCGCAGGTGCGGGATTAATCAGAGTTAAGAAACGATCAAAGGATTTTGATCAAATTTAGTAAAGTACAACCAGAATAAATAAATATTCCTTCTTAGCTCAGCTGGTTAGAGCATCTGACTGTTAATCAGAGGGTCGCTGGTTCGAGCCCAGCAGAGGGAGCTTCAAAAACCACAATGAAAGTTGTGGTTTTTTGCGTTTATGGCTATTTTATGAGCCTTTTGGCTCAGCTGGTTAGCATCCCGCAATTGCGGGATTAATCAGATGATCGCTGGGAAGTAAGATCCCGCACTTGCGAAGGAAGCCCACCAAAGTAAGCAAATTTGTTTTAGCCCTTCGCTTCTACGATTCTTCAAGCTGTGAATATTTTATCATGTAAGCAATATAAGGCGATATAAGTTGATATGCCTAATGGTTCAGCAGAGAAATATTACACTCAATTGTTGAACATTATTTGTCTCCGGTTTTAAAATCGATGAGGTAAGGCTTCATCCTTATGCCATTCGCATCCTTAAATCCTTCTCCAAGTACAAGCTGATATTGCCTGCCGGGTTTTAATTCCGTATCGAATGTTGCAGCGCTGCCATCCGCAGAAAAGCCAATAAAATTTTTAATGTACATGGCATTGTCTTTACCTAATGGACCATATTCAAAGTTTCTGAAGCGTTTATCCATTGGTTTTGAAAAGAGTATTTTCACTGTATATTTTAAGGAACCTGCTGAATCTGTAACTTTCTCAGGTGTGGCACTCAACACAAAAGGACGGTTCTTTTCATATTCATCACTTAATTGCTTAACTGCCTGATCAAAATAACCCGCCTGATCCACATAGGCAGATAAAGCTTCCGCATTGTTGTAGTCAAGCTCAATCATTTCGCTAATCGCTTTTGCTTTATCACTCGCTTTTGTATAATACTGTTCGGCAATGGCATAACCCACATAATAGCCGAGGTCTCTTACACCAAACTGATTTTCGGCATCGCTATACAACCAAAAGCCGTTTCCGGTATTAAACATCTGCAAGGAAAATGCCTGCATCACTTTTTTAGTATTTGCCTTGCCGTACGCTATGGCGGGAGCAGTAGAAGGACTGGCCATCACCTTTTCAGAAACAAATTCTGCAACGCCTTCCATTGCGCATTGTGCCAATAGATTGTCGCCCATATTTGTTTTTTGTTGAGTGTGCACATATTCATGAACATTGGTAAAAACCAGGTTCTCAAGGTGCTCGTCAGCCATGGCAATTTCACTTCCAATCAGTACCATTTTACCTTTGGTGGTACCGCCACTTCTAAAGGCACCAACGGTAAAATAGATTTCTGCGGGCTTTAAAGCCGGGTAAAGTTGTTTCAGTTTTTCAACTTTTATGGCAATGGCCTTTGCATAATCTTTCGCTTTTAAGGTATTGGCACGGATGGAATTAAAATAAGTTTGTTGCTCCGTAATCACTTTGAGGTAATCTTTTGTAGTATAGTTCCTGGCCTTTATCATTGCTTTTTGGCCGGGCGTGGCTTTCTCCAGAAATAAGGTACTAAGATACGCGTATTGCGCACTCGTATCTTTTGTGGAGATAATTTTGTCATAAGCCTGCCAGAAATGGTCAATATCTGTGGTGATCAGGTTTACAGATTTTTGCGCCCAAATACTTTGAGTGATGGAAGCGCATAAAAGGGTTGCAAAAAGTATGGCTTTATTCATATCGATAAAAGACACACGAAAAATCAGAATGTGACATTATTAGTGTTTTTTTTACAAAAATGGCCACCATAAAGGCAGCCATTTTTTAAAGCACTATTTAAATGATTTAGAAATTACTCGTTGCAGGTGTATCCCACCACAGGCGTGAAGCGATGTCGTCCTTACCTGAGCTTAAAAAAGTAGTCGCTTCTGCCACAGCCGTAGCATTCCCGGTTCTTTCTGCAGGTACAAATACAAGTCGTTTTATCCATTGATTGGGTGCTATAATGCCCCAATCAGGACTACTGTCATTTTTAGCCACATGCGGAATTTTTGGATATCCTGTTCTTCTAAAATCTACCCAGGCCTCTAAAGTATTGGTAAAAGTAGCTAAGTATTTTTGGGTGATAATTTTTTCCAGTTTCAGTTCATCAGAATCGCCGGCATCCCATGCTACCGTAATGGTAGATAGTGGCGTGAAATTATTTTTACTGTCTTTTGGGTCAACATAATTAATAGGCTTGCTTGTTGCATCTGCCAGGTAGGCATCAACACCGGCAGCTCCCCAGTCGGCAAACGACAAACGAACGCCATCCTCATAGTTGGTTTTGGCATCGCCGGCACCAGCCCAGCCTCTTAATGCCGCTTCAGCTTTTAAAAAGGCTGTTTCAGATGCAGTAAACCCTCTTCGCTTTTGTACTGATTTGAAATCTGTATTTACAGTTGAATACGAAACCCTGTCATCTTTGGCATTTATAAATGCTCCGCCGCGGATACCTTTATATTTATAAGCAGGGTGATCAGAAACTAATGAAACATCGGTTACTTCATTAAAATACTTAGCTATACGGCCATCTTTTAAGCCTACCATAAAAGATTCCATTGTAGCACCCATCCGTGTATCATTCCAGTCAAAGCTGATCGTTGCAACTGGCATCACATTGCCATTTAGAGGTACAAGGAAATTTTCGGCATTAGTGGTAATTAATCCAACCGGGTCTGACAAAGCTTTTTCGCCCTGTGTTTTAGCAATTGCAGGGCTAACCTTAACCAAACGCATGGCCAAACGAAGCCGTACTGAATTAAGCAATTTTAACCATGAGTTGATATTGCCTTTATAACTTGGGTCGAATTTGATAAAGCCCACATACGATGTGTTGGCTTTGAGATTTGCTTCAATCTGATCTAATTGCGTAAACATATTGTTATACAGATCTGACTCTTTATCGTATTTAATTGAACCCAATCCTGAAGTTCCATAGTTAGAATAAATTACCGGTCCGTGTAAAGCTGTTAATTTAGATATTGCCAGAATTCTAACCAACTTTGCCCAATCGCCAAACAATGGTAAGTTTTTTTCCTGGGCAAGTTGTATTACCTGTTTTGAAGGTGACATTACACTGCCGTATATACGGTTCCAGTAAGAATCAATCCAGCGCAGATAATAGGTGGTGTTGTTTACATTCCCAACAAAAGGGGTAGGTGTACCCATATAGCCCATCCAGTTATCGTAACACAAATCTTCTTCAACCTGGTGTCCCATCAGGTTAAATAACATCACAGAAAAAGAAGAACCTACTAAATTAAAATCCTGTTCTAACATCTTATCTGTTATCTGATTCGGATTTGTATTTATCTCTTCGAAATTTTTGGTGCAGGAATTGAGTAAAATCAAAGCCAGCACCATTAAACATAATTTTTTCATTAGTAAGATATTAGAAGTTTAATTTAAGATTTAGCCCATAAGAACGGGTTGCAGGAATTGCAAAAACATCATTTGCCTGATTGCTATTGTTTGTACTCATTGCTTGTTCCGGATCGAAAGGTGCTTTTTTGTAGAAGAAGAATAAGTTACGGCCAATTAACGAAACAGACGCCGACTTAATAGCAGAACGTTTGACAGGTATAGTGTAAGCTAATGATACCTGCGCTAAACGAACATTGGTTCTGGAGAACACGTAAGGTTCCATAATTCCATTTCGATCGCCCACTACCTTATAGTACTCTTCCGGGTCGATTGATGTAACGGGTGTATTCCCTTTAATGGCGTTGATTGGCATGGTTGGTCCGGCATCGCGAATATCGCCTGTTCTTTTACTTACTCCGTATGAATCTAAGAAAGCTTCTGTTTTAGAAAAGGCAACACCACCGAACTTAGCCGATACCAAAGCACTTAAAGTGAAATCTTTGTACGTGAATGTGTTGTTCCATCCGCTGATAAAATCCGGGTTTAAATTTCCTGCATATTCTTGGTTAGTGGTTCTGGTTGGCTTTCCATCGGCATCTAATATGATTTGGCCGGTTGCATTACGTGCAAGCTTATAAATGTATAAATCGTTAAAAGAACCGCCTGATTTTATGATTGAATTAAATCCTTCGTCGTTACTACCCACCTGGTATTCTGGATTTTCGGCTATAAGCGCTACAATTTTATTTTTGTTCTGCGATAAATTCAGCGTTGAGTTCCAGGTAAAATTGTCATTTTTTATCGGGTATCCACCCAGTGTTAGCTCAAAACCCTGGTTAGTTACTTTACCCGCATTTACATAATAAAAAGTATAACCAGAGCCCGAAGGAGCTGTTAAAGATAAAAATTGATTCGTGCTTGTATTTTTATAATAAGTAATATCAAAGTTTAACCTATCATTTAAAAAACGGCTTTCCAAACCAATCTCGTTACTGATTATTTTTTCGGGTACCAATGTTGCAAATGGTGTTTGTGTATTTCTGTTAATACCGCCTATGCCATCTGGCCCACCTGCACCACCTATGGTGTTGCCAGGGTTTACAATATTATAGGGCACCTCATTACCTACTTTTGATGTTGATGCTCTCAGTTTTAAAAAATTGATTTCTTTAGGCAGGGTTATCATTTGGCTTATTATTGCCGATAAACCACCTGAATAGTAGAAATAGGAGTCATTTCCGGTAGTCGCCAGTGTAGATGCGTAGTCATTACGGCCAGCCAGATCTAAATAAATCATATCTTTAAAGCCTAAAGAAGCATTTGCAAATAAGCCTTGTTTTTGTACCCTGCTATAGGTCTGATTAATTACTAAATTATATGGCAGGTTTGCGAAACTAAAAAAGTTTGGGTACTGAAGCGGTACTATACCATTGGCAAAAGTCATCCCATCATTAAACGTGTAATCCTGGATACTTCCTCCCAATACACTATTTAAATTGAATTTACCAAAAGTATTGTCGTAGCTTAAAATGGCATCACCATATAAGGCCTTGTCATTATACTTGGTATAATTCCAGGTTCCGTTAGAACTTACACTTACCGGGTTACCGCCTGCAGCATAACGATAGTCCAATAGTTTATCATTATAATCAATGTTTCCACGTACATCAAATTTAAAATGCGGTAAAAATGCGTATGATGCTTTTGCCGTAGCAATTACCCTGTTACTGGTAGAAAGTTTTGGGTCGTTATACAATTCCCAATAAGGATTGTTCTGTTTTTCTTCGCTCGAATACCAGTTTTGTTTGTACAAATTTCGGGTAGCATCAAAAATCTGATAATTGGTTTTGTAATCATCAAAATTTCTCTCGCGGGCAAATAAATATAATCCCGTTAACGGGTTGTTGTAATAACCTGCCCCGGGGCGGTTTTTTGATTTTTCGTAAGAGAACCTTACATTCGCGCTAAGTGTAAGCTTATCATCAAATAATTTTGTTTCCTGACTCAAAGTTACATTATGCTTATTGTAAGTACTGGTAGGCACAATGCCTGTGGCGTAGTTATTTCCATAAGAAAAATAAGTAGTTGTTCTTTCATTTCCTCCGGATACCGATACTGAATTAATGGTGTTTACGCCTGTCTGAAAAAAATCATCAATATAGTTGCTTTGGTAATTCCCCTTTGATGGAGACCAGCTTCTATCATTTCCGTCTTTAGCTCCATAATTAAACTGAAATTCTGGTAATGTAGCTGCAGTGCTAAAATTTGTTGTAGAATTTAAAGCGATGGCTACTTTTCCGGCCTGACCTTTTTTGGTATTAATTAAAATTACACCGTTTGCACCCTGACTACCGTATAAAATGGATCCGTTTGCACCCCTTAAAATAGTAACAGATTCAAAATCGTCCTGATTTAGTGCTGATAAACCATCACCACCATCCGTTCCGCCATAAGAGCCCGGTTGCCCCGCTTTGTTATTTACTACAGGAACTCCATCTATTACAAAAAGGGCTTCGCTGTTTCCTGCAATAGATTTTGAACCCCTTAATACTGTTTTGGTTGAACCGCCCACACCTGAATTACTTATTCCGATATCAATACCAGCAGCTTTACCGCTTAAAGCCTCCATAAAGTTGGGGCTTCCGGCTTTGGTAAGTTCTGTACCTGCAAGTTGCTGTGCCGCAAAGGTAAGCGCCCTTTTTTCGCGTTTTACACCTAACGCGGTAACCACTACTTCTGACAGGTTGGCGCTGCCTGAGGCCTTTAGCTTTATAATTACGTTGCTCAGGTTGCTGATGTTCACTTCCTGAGACTCCATGCCAATGTATGAAATTACCAGGGTTGTGGCGTTGTCGGGAACATTTAACGCAAATTTTCCATCACTGTCTGTAAGTGTTTTGGCGTTGGTGCCCTTAGCAACAACGGTTGCGCCAGGCAGTGGAATTCCTGTTTCATCAGTTACCAATCCATTGACGGGTTTAAATATTTTGCTCCCGAAATTGTTTGCAGGCCTTGTTATTAGCGTTGAAACACCGGTTTTATTGGTTACAATTCCTCTGGCCTTGGCCATGTTTTGTAAGCCTAGGATAGTAAGGCCGAGAAATGCCAGTTTATACAGATCACCGGTTGCACCGGGAAATGCGATTTTTATGGCACTGATGGTTGAATAAATTTTCTTCATTTTGTTTACAGTATATTATTATCAGTTTATTTTGTTTTTCACCATATCATCTCCTTTTAGAACATCATTTAATACTGCGCAAAAAGAAAGCAACATACTTTACAACTATTGGTTAAATGGTGATGCAGGAGTTGGTGTATTTGGGTTAGCAAGTGCTTTTTGGATGATCCCTAAAAACCATGTATATGCCGATATTTGAGCAGGTATTTACAGTGCCTGTTAAGCTAATTTCCGGGATTTTGGATCGATCTAAGCGGTTACGCCCTGCATTCTGTTAATGCCGGATTTAGGATCGTTTATATATGGCTGGTGGCGGCATTTACCCCTACTTAGCAGATAAATTTAATATACTGTTTCTCATAGGCCGGTTTAAAACAATGCATATTATTCATGATGTAGTTTAGTGTTTGGTTAATTATTAGCTGGCACGAAGGTTTATCCCTTCAATACGATTTTATTATTTCTTAATTAAGCGCATTTACCTGCACGAACTATCTGTAAAAAGTGCTTTAATTATTTTAATCTAAAAATCGGTGTGACTAATTTAGATTAAAACGATACCGAACTAAAGGTGTAGTCGATGAATAGATAAGATTACTCCATGGATGGCGAAAAATTCTCTTTGGGAAGATTTGTATGTTTTAGAAGAACAATAAAATACCGGCTGATTGTATTATGGAATAAAATACCTTATTGCATCTTCTTTAAAACCTTAAGCATGAAAAGTCTACAATTAGTACTAACCAATCCCTGTACACAACAATGGAGTGAGATTGAACGCGCAGATGGAAACCATCATTGCAGCCGTTGCGAAAAAAACATTCTTGATCTTACGGCCAAATCAGATAAGGAATTATTGCTTTTCTTTCAACATAAAAATGAAAATGTATGTGGAAGGGTGCTTGCCAGCCAGTTAAACCGGGAGCTTGTTTTGCCTTCGTCAAAGCTTAGCTGGCACTGGCTAATGCCATTCGCTTTAGGTGCATTCGTAGTTAGTCCGGCCCAGGCACAAAATTTAAAACCTAAGGCATTATCCAGCGAACAACATCCTAAATCTAAATCTTCATCTTTACCCTTTGAAGCACCATATAGTTTGCCTCCTTTAAGTATTATGATTATGGGTAAAGTGGCCGATAATGTAAATGGCCGGCCATTAGGTGGTGTAGAGATCAGGAAAAAGGGCGATGAAAAGGTGCTGGCCGTTACCGACTCAACTGGCAGATTTGAACTTAGGCTGACCGATAGGGATATGCTTAGTAAGTTCATCTTTAATTTACCAGGTTTTTCGAAAGCGGAGGTTTACATTAACGACAACATTGTGGTGAAATTAATCGCCGAGCGAAGGATTATGCTGGGGGGCATTGCAGCAGTGTCGGTAAATCAAAAGCCGCTTTGCTATGTGTATGCCGGTCGTAAAAACTGCATCATCGATCCTTCCAGGATGGGTGAAATATCGCCTGACTGGATTGAGAAAATAGAAGTACTAAAAGATGCCTCGGCAACAGCAATATATGGTGCTAGAGGCGCTAACGGCGTGATACTGATTGAAATTAAGAAAGCATACCAAAAGAAAATTAAATTTTCGAAATAATACCAGCTGCCACAGTGAAACACTTAGACGAAATTTCAGACCTTTAAATTAAAACCATAAACGGGTAATATGCTTAAGATTCGATGTCGGAGGGAAAAACCAGTCTGCGGGTGGATAGATCACAAAGAATCCAATATTTTACAGTTGATTTTATAGGTTATAACCGTGTAATTATCCCTTTCAGTAGATTTTTACAAAAAAGAAGTGATTTATTTGTTGATCTTAAGCCACAGCGAAACATGATCGAGCCGCCACACAAGGAGGTTTACAGCGTGGCTAAATCAGATCGCGATAATTTAATCCTGATCAATTCACAGGGAAGAGAATTCTTGTTTACCAAAAGCAGGTAGTCTTTCGGTGGTGCCAGCCTCTGGCTGATATCAACAATAGAAAAAGCAAAAGGCAAGCCCGAAAAATCGTTGCCTGCCTTTTTATAATACATTATATTATGAGTCCTGATGCTCCGGCATACCATTTGGGTCCATCCATACATATTCCCAGTGGTGGCCATCCAGGTCGTCGAAACTGTGCTGGTACATAAAGCCATAATCTGTAGCCGGGTTCGGTATGGTTGCACCTGCATCTACCGCTTTATCTACCATGGCGTTTACCTCATCTTTACTATCGGCCGATAAGGCAATGGAGGTTTCTATGGCTTTGTGGGCATCAATAATTTCTTTTTGGGTAAAAGTCTGGAAAAAGGTTCTGGTGAGCAGCATCACATAAATCGTATCGCTGATGATCATGCAGGTTGCTTTTTCGTCGGTAAATTTCGGGTTAAAAGTATAACCAAGTTTGGTAAAAAATTCTACTGATTTGTTAAGGTCGCTAACAGCCAGGTTTACAAAAATTTGAGTTGCCATATTTGTTTTCTTATTTAGTTTACTCAAAGATACAGGCATTAGCCATAGGTGTTAACGTGCAAAAACGACAAGTTAAGGGGTAAAACGCGACGGATGTGATGCCGCCTTAATAGGATTTTCTGCTTTTACAAAAACTACCTTCTGTATATCCTTCAATCAGAATTAGTAAAAATGAAGTGTTTACCAAATCCTCCGTGTTTTCTGTGCATCCGTGGCAAAAAAAAAGCTAATTTAACCGCAAAGAGCACAGAGAGAAAAACGCAAGGGACGCAGAGCCGGGTCGCTATTCTATGTACTCTATCATCCGACCACGGTCTTCCGACTTTCAGACTTATCCCATCATCCATCATTCTATATACTTTATCATCCGACCCCGGTCTTCCCGACTTTCGGACTTATCCCATCATCCATCTTACCTTTTCCATCATTACGATCTTCCAAACTCGGTCTCCAGACTATTTCGCATTTACTCATTAATGATGATCCAGTATCCAGATTAATTTAGATACATTTAGTTAAATTTAATTACCCTCATCCCATGTCGTTTAAACCTTTAGCCAATCAGAGCTATTACCTGATTGCGAAGCATAGTGAAAAAGCACTTGGCTTTGCCAACACCAATCTCGGAATTGGATTGATCCAGATGAAATTCGATCCTGACAACAAACAGCAGCAATTTCGGTTCGATTTTGGAAACAACTTCCACTGGATTTTAATGGAGCCTTACAAAGAACGTTTTTTAGCTATACATAATAGTTCAAAAGATGACGGGGTACGCCCCATTTCCTGGCATTGGGAACCCAACAAAGCTAACCTGCATTTCAGGTTTATACCTGCAGGTGACGGATATTACCGCATCATGAACCTTAACAGTGGCAAATACCTCGATGTTTATGGCTTAAGTACAGCTGATAATGCCGAGGTGGTACAGCACCGTTTAACCACAACCGATAACCAGCTTTTTAAACCTGTAGCGGTAATTAACCAACCTGTCGACGATAGTCCGGCGTCTTTTATAGAAATTAACGAAATGGCCCATACCGCTGCTTTAGGGCTTATTGGTGTACTGCCCGAAGTTGGTGGTGGACTTAAAGCGATTGTTGAGCATTTTTGGAGCAAGGAAGATAAACTGGCCAATCTTTGGGAGCAAATGAAGGTTTATGTGGATGCGCGGATCAGGGAACTGATTAAAGAATCGCAGTTAAAACAACTTAAAGAAATGCTCGAAGGGCAATTAAAAAGCCTTGCAGAAATCAATACCGAGAGCGGCTTAAAAGGGAGTAAAATTGATGATGTAATTTTAAGTATTGTAAGGAGAGAACCTCATTTTCTGCATCAATCGAAAGAAGTATTGCCTTACCTGGTGGGTTTAGGTACAATAATGATTGCCCTGAGGAACCTGATGGTAACGAAGTATAAAGATCTTTATGGTGTTGAGGCCACTGATGCGGTTAAAGCCAATAACCTTCGGAAACTAAGGGCCTCAATAAAAGAATATAGCGCTGAGGTAGAGAAAAGCAGAAAAGCCGTGATGGATTTCAGGATGGCACAGGTAAAAGACAGGAGGGATTATACCATTGAAGGGAGAGGCAAATTGCCACGCGATACCCATGTTTCGGAAGCGGTGGATACCTACGACGGCTGGAAAATGGAGTGGAGGTTTACTTCTAATAGAATTGGCGACGAAGATTATAAACAACTTGCCGGAAATGCTGCAGAGCAACGTAAAAACCAGGTTCGGGTTCAATACGGCACAGAACTCGATGAATTTTTACTTCCTGCAAAACTCTGGAAGTATTTTGATCCGGAACATGCCAAATATGAGGAAACCATTACCAGTAAAACAACAGGCTCATTCGGCGGGCCATATAAAACAACAGAATTTAAAGGGAAAGAGAATGGGGTAATCAGTAAGATAAAAATATATGCCGAAGCTGGCGGATTATGCGGACTGGAAGTATTTTACGATGGAAGCGAAACATCTGAAGGTTTAAAGGGAAAAGCCGGCAGTTCGGTAGAAACTTTAACGGTAGGCAATGGCGAATACATTAACCATGTAACCGGTTACGCCAACCGCCACGTAGATGGCCTTTGGTTTAGTACCCAAAAAGCCAGTACCGCTGGTGGAGGCAGCATTGGCAATACTTATTTTACAGCCGATCTTAGCGACGGATTTAACCCTAAACTGGTCAATATTTCGGGCTACCACAGTGCACAAAAGATAGAGCAGTTGAGTTTCCACTGGCAGTATAAAGATTTTCCATTGTCGAAATATATCCCTAAAGCTTAAGTAATTACAGGATGCTTGAATAATTAAATCAGGCCGTTACGATTTTATATTGTAGCGGCCTTTTATATAGCTGTAGTTTTGTTTAATGTGAATATTCTGTCAGCCTGAATTTTTAATCCTTTAGTGGTTTTACCAGGCTGTTGTTAAATAGCCCTGATGGCAGTGAAATCCCTTTTGGGAAACGATGATTTTTTCTCCTGATTAAGTTTCCAAAAGGATTGAACGAACAGCAGGACAGAACCCAACCCATAAGCACGATAACTGCGCTCCAAAAAAAACTTGTTGCTTTTAAAATTATGGCTGATATTGAATACCTGCTTTATTATAACCACCGTCATTTTGTATTTTTAATCCTTTAGTGGATTTTACCAGGCCGTTGTTAAATAGTCCTGATGGCAGTGAAATCCCTTTTGGGAAACGATGATTTTTTCTCCAGAGCAAATTCACCAAAAGGATTGAACGAACAGCAGGACGGAACCCGACCTATCAGCACAAAAATTGCGCTCCAAAAAGAATATCCTGTTGCTTTTAAACCTATGGCTTATTAGTGAATATTAATCCCCCCTTAAAATGTGCTAATACTTCCGTGTTTTGTATAAATAGCTTTGAAGCATGGCCAATACCTTTGTTATCAATATTTAACAAAGAAAAAGATGTCGAAAATAATTTTAATTACCGGTGCCTCTCGCGGCTTTGGTAAAATCTGGGCTAAGGCCCTTTTAGAACGCGGCGATAAAGTTGCAGCGACCGCAAGAAATACCAACGATTTAAACGACCTGGTTGAGGCTTACGGCGATGCGGTACTTCCCCTGCAATTGGATGTGAATGATAGGGCCGCCGCATTTGCAACAATAGATAAGGTTAAACAACATTTCGGCCGAATTGATGTATTGATCAACAATGCTGGCTTTGGTTTATTTGGTGCTATTGAAGAAACTACCGAAGAACAGGCGCGTGCACAAATGGAAACCAACTTTTTTGGGTTGCTGTGGGTAACACAGGCGGTGGTACCGGTAATGCGCGAACAAAAAAGCGGTCATATTATCCAGGTATCGAGCTTTTTAGGACTGGTAACGCTACCGGTGCTGGGCTTATACAATGCTTCTAAATATGCGGTTAATGGTTTAAGCGAAACACTTGCTGCTGAAGTAAAAGGCTTTGGTATTAATGTGAGTTTAATAGAACCAAACGGTTTTTCTACCGATTGGTCGGGTGCTTCGGCTTTCCAGACAGCACCTCTGGAAGTGTACGAGCCGGTTAAAAAAGCATTTGCTGAAGGAGCAACACCTGATACCTGGGGCAAACCAGAAGCTACAGCACCAGCGGTACTGGCATTGATTGATAGCGAAAACCCGCCTTTACATTTTCTGTTGGGCAAAGTTGCATATCCCGGAGTTAAAAAGGTGTATGCAGAGCGTTTGGCCGAATTTGAAGAATGGGCAACGGTTTCTGCAGAGGCACATGGTCATTAATCAATCATATTAAAGGTTTAAATAACAAGCTGTGCGGGTAATTGCGTAGCTTGTTTTTGTAATGATATTACAGGATGAAACATTATAAAAGTTTGGTAGAGCTGCACCGGGAAAATGTGCTTCCACCACCCGAAAACCCTTTATTTAGCGTTTACCATTGCGACCGCACGTGTACCATGGGCGACCGTGAATTTACGAGCGACTTTTATATGATCGGTTTTAAAAAGATTATTGCCGGGCAGGTGCTTTACGGGCGTACCAAATACGACCATGAGAACGGCTCGATGATGTTTTTTAAGCCCAACCAGATTATTGAAATGAAAAACCTCGAATTTGAGGAAGATGGCTTTTTGATTTTTATCCATGAGGATTTCCTGAACGGGCATAACCTGCATGATGAAATTAAAAAGTACCATTACTTTGATTATGAAACCAATGAAGCGCTGCACCTCTCGCCCAGTGAGGAAACAACGGTATGGGAACTTTTCCATAAAATTGAAAATGAATACCTTAATAACCAGGATGAATACAGCAGGGAACTGATTTTGGCAAATGTAGATACGTTGTTGAAGTATAGTCAGCGGTTTTACAAAAGGCAGTTCCTTAACCGGACAGAGATTTCGGGCAAAACGGTAACCAGATTTAATGAGGAGATTAACAATTATGTGGCCAGGGGATTACTGGCGAGTAAAGGATTACCTTCGGTAAATTATATGGCCGAACGGTTAAATATTTCTGCAGGTTATTTATCTGATGTATTAAAACAGGAAAGCGGAAAAACAGCCCTTGAACATATTCATATTTACTTAATATCTGAAGCCAAAAACCGCCTGATCGGAGAGAACAAATCGGTTTCGGAAATTGCTTACGCACTGGGGTTTGAGAATCTTTCTTATTTCTCGCGTTTATTTAAAAAGGAAGTGGGCGTTAGTCCGAATGTATTTAAAAAGCAGTTGTTGAATTAGTTGGATAAGTTTGCTAAGCGTTTCGTCATGCTGAACTTGTTTCAGTATCCATCATAATATGGTTTATTTTAAACAGAAAACCTGCTCAATGTTTCGCGCGAAACACCCAGATAAGAAGCCAGTAATGATTTAGGTACCCTTTGGAACAAGGCAGGATATTGTTTTAACAGCTGTTCGTAACGCTGTTGTGCATTAGAGGTTAATAAGGATAAAATTCGGCGCTGAGATCCGATATGGCCAAAGTTTGCTTTCTGTAAGAAAAAGTGTTCCATCTTTTGCAGGCCGGCACATAATTTACGGTAATTTTCGAGGGTAAAGCAGCATACTTCGGTGTCTTCCAGGCATTCTAAACTCATGGTTGCCTTACTTTGTGTAAAATAGGCCAGGTAATCACTTTCCCACCAGTCTTCCATGGCGAACGAAACAATGTGCTGCTTGCCTGAATCGTCGGTATGTACCAGTTTTAAAAGTCCTGAAACTACAAAATAAGAATAGGTTACATTTTCTCCTTCCTGAATGAGGAATTGATGCTTTTTGAATTTTTTAGTGATAAAATGTTCCTTTACAAAAGCAAATTCTTCATCTGTTAACGGGACTATCTTTTCTATATGTGCTCTCAATTCGTGGTGCATGTTGGGTGATAAAGATAAAGGGTATTTTTGATTTACCATTAAGGCAGGAAGATGTAATAAGCTTTTTTACTTATACGTTAAACTTTCTGACTTCGGTCTCCTGACTTCCCGACTTTTTCACCATTAAGGGGTTAAGGAAATTAAGGCTTAATTTTCTTCGGACTTCCCGACCTCGGTCTCCCGGCTTGGGGACTTTTCACCATTAAGGGATTAAGGAAATTGAGGTTTATTTTTCTTCGGACTTCGCGACCTCGGTCTCCCGGCTTCGGGACTTTTCACCATTAAGGGATTAAGGAAATTAAGGTTTATTTTCTTCGGACTTCGCGACCTCGGTCTCCCGGCTTCGGGACTTTTCTCCATTAAGGGATTAAGGAAATTAAGGTTTATTTTCTTCGGACTTCGCGACCTCGGTCTCCCGGCTTCGGGACTTTTCACCATTAAGGGATTAAGGAAATTAAGGTTTATTTTCTTCGGACTTCGCGACCTCGGTCTCCTGACTTCCGGACTTTTTCACCATTAAGGGATTAAGGAAATTAAGGTTTATTTTCTTCGGACTTCGCGACCTCGGTCTCCTGACTTCCGGACTTTTTCACCATTAAGGGATTAAGGAAATTAAGGCTTATTTTTCTTCGGACTTCGCGACCTCGGTCTCCCGGCTTCCGGACTTTTTCACCATTAAGAGGTTAAGGAAATTAAGGTTTATTTTCTTCGGACTTCGCGACCTCGGTCTCCCGGCTTCAGGACTTTTCACCATTAAGGAATTAAGGAAATTAAGGTTTATTTTCTTCGGACTTCCCGACCTCGGTCTCCTGACTTTCCAGACAAAAAAAAAAGTCCCGATTTTAGATCGGGACTTTTTTTCTAATAACCTTTTGCCGATTGGGCAGGCTTTAAATTCGGGTTGCCATCTAAGGCTGCCTGAGGATAAGGCATCAATACAAATTTAGATTCCCATACACGCTCCTGCACCGGACTGTTGGTGATATCGTGAGTGGTTTTCATTACATCTTTGGCGATGTTCCAGCGTCTGATATCAAAGGAACGCTGACCTTCTGCTGCCAGTTCGATGCGGCGTTCTTGCTGGATGAATGTTCTTAATTTTTCTTTCGTATTATAAGTAGCCTGAACCACAGCCGGCATTCCGGCACGGTCCCTGATGTCGTCGAGTACCGCGTAGATGCTCGCATCCGGTCCGCTTAATTCATTTTTAGCTTCGGCGTAAGCCAGTAGGATTTCGGCGTATCTGATGATCGGGAAATCCTGTGCGCCATCCCAATCGTTTTGGGTAAAAGCAGGGTCTACCAGTTTCTTAAAGTTGTAACCGGTTACACTGTTGTTTCCACCGCCTTTTCCCCACGAGAATTTATAACCACTATCAAAGCGGCTCCAGGGTGTACCCGGGAATAATATACTGGCATAAAGTCTGGTGTCGCGGTTTTTAAATTCATCTGCATAGGCCGCATTTGGTGTTCCGTTATTATAATTGCTTGCTCTTGTAGCTGCATCGGGTGGAGTAAATGGATTACCGTTTTTATCCCAGTAGGCATCTACCATTTCCTGTGTAGGGGTAATCGAACTCCATCCGCCTAAATTGCCCGGAGGAAACAAGGTTCTTAAACCGTTACCATATTCATAAGAGGAATTGGTAATATTCTGGGAAACCAGAATGTTCTCTTTACTGGCTCCCTCATTAATTTGCCAAAACTGTTGCTCGTAACTGGCCAAACCTTTATAAAATTTCTGTTTTTCGGCGTCATTGGCGAAAGTTACAAAAGAACCAAAATCATCCTGCGTATCAGCAGGAGCTAATGTACTTACCCTGAATAACTGATAACCTGCACTCATTACTTTTTGAGCACTGGCAACCGCATCGGCATATTTGCCATATTGTAACTGTATCCTGGTTAAAATGGCCCAGGCTGCGCCGCTGGTAATTCGTCCGGTTTCAACACTTGAGCCACCAGGATAAGTGGCCGGCAGATCGGTTAGCGCACTCTGAATTTCAGCAATGGCAAAGTTAATCACCTCGGCCTCTGGCGTTGGTGCAATTCCGGTTTCGTGCGGATCGCTATACGCTACTTTTAATAACGGCACCGGACCGAATGTTCTGGCCAGATCGAAATAGGTTAATGCCCTTAAAACCCTTGCCTCGGCAATAAATCTTTTCATTAAATCGGCACCCATTGGTGTTTTGCCTACATTATCCAGAAAATAGTTATACCTGCGGATATAGACATAGCGGCTGTTATAACCCTGATCAATTGTGGCATTGATATTACCGGCAGCAATAGCTGTGGCATTGCTTTCCCACGGATACTGGGCATAGGCATTGTCTGATCCTCCATCATCGTAGGCGTTATTAAAAGCATTATTTAAATAACCATAACAACCATTTAAGGCTAAAGTGGCATCTTTTTGTGATTTCCAGAAGGTAGCGTTCGAAGCCTCATTTTGTGGAATAAAATCGATTGCTGATTTTTTGCAGCTGCTTATCGCCAGGCTGGCAAAAGTTAAACACGATATATATATTAATTTTTTCATAAAAGCTTTTATTAAAGGGTAAGGTTAATACCGAACGAATAAGTTTTTAACTGTGGATAAGCTGCACGCTGAGAGGCAGCCTCCGGATCGAAATCCTTTAACCTTTTATCGCCGCGGATGGTAAACGGATTATTGCTCGATGCATAAATCCTCAATCCCCTGATTTTAATTTTATCCAATACCGATTTTGGCAAGCTGTAACCCAGGGTTAACGATTTAATCCTTAAGTAATCTGCATTGAATAACCAGAAATCAGACTGTTTTAAGTTCTGTGTATTATCGCCAGATACCAGAACCCTTGGGTAGGCTGCATTTGGATTAGGATTGGCGGCAGTCCATCGGTCTAATACATATTCTTTTGCACCGGCACCGTTAAAGAAAGCCTGTGATGCTTCACTTTCCAGATATACCTTAACATCACTTACTCCATTGGCTAAAACTGAAAAATCGAAGTTTTTGTAATTTGCCGAAAAGTTAAGTCCATAGATAAGGTAAGGCACATCGTTACCTACAATTACGCGGTCATCTCCGTCAATTTTATGGTCGCCATTCTGATCTACATATTTAATGTCACCAGCTTTTGTTCCATTGGCCTGAAATGCATGCTGGGCAACTTCCGCATCGCTTGCAAATAAGCCGTCTGATTGCCACATGTAAAACGAACCGATCGGCTGACCAACCCTGTTGATATAATATCCGCTTGGAGGCGTTTCTGAAGCATCACCTAAGCTTACCACTTTGTTCCAGATTTTACTCAGGTTACCACCGATTGAATATTTAAAATCGTTGATTTGTCCGTTGTACGTTAACGAAAGTTCGAAGCCCCTGTTTCTCACCTGACCAAGGTTAATAGATGGATATTGGGTTTTAAGTGGATCAGGATCACTTACTAAACCTGCTTCTGTTGGTATAGTTGGGTCGGGCAATAAAATATCATTGGTTAAACGGTCAAAGGCATCAACCTGAAGACTCAGCTTTTTGAAAAGATTCACGTCCACACCAATATTAGTCATGTCGATTTTTTCCCATGATAAGCGTGGATTATAGATTTTATTCGGAAAAACACCATCCTGTTTAGATTCGTCGAGGATTGCTGCAGTTCCTGTTTTTAAACCATCGAAATAATCGTAAGGGCCTACATTATTTACATTACCCAGTTTACCCCACGATGCACGGAGTTTTAATTCAGATATCCAGCTGATGTTTTTCATGAAATCTTCCTGTGAGATTCTCCATGCACCCGAAAATGATGGATACGCACCCCAGCGGTGGCCAGGAGCAAACTGAGAAGAAGCATCTAACCTTACACTGGCTTCGAATAAATAACGGTCGTTATAAGCGTAGTTAAACCTGCCAAATACCGATTCGAAAGCTTTTTGCTGGATACTGCCTGATGCGGTGGTGTTTAACGGATCGCTTGAACCACCGTCTATGGCATTTAAATCGTTACTTACAAAGTTCTTGCGGATGGTTTTGATTATCCTGGTGTTGTTATTTTCGTAAGAAGCACCTGCCAGCAACTTGGCGTAATGCTTATCAATCGTTTTTTCGTAGCTTGCGGTTGCCTGGGTTAGCAAACGACCGATGTTTTGCCACTCTTCCGTAAGCTGGTTGGTATTTACAGCCGTTCCGCTAAGTGGTGCACCAGTGTTAAAATCCGGAATCGGATCAATGGTGCTGATAAATGCACTGTTTAAGGTATTATAGAAATTGTAAGAAACCAAACCACTGATTTCTAAACCTTTTACTGGTGTGTAAGTTCCGTTTAAATTTCCGATAAAACGGTTGGTATTGTACGAGTTACGGCCACCTTCTTCCAGCTTCCTAACCGTATTGGTTGCGGCAAGCGTTCCGTCTATTTTACCACCGTTCATGCTGCCCCAGTTACCATTGGTTTGTTTATTTACCACTAATGGAGTAAGCCTGTTTAAACTGGTAAAATCGATTAATCCGTTTTTATTGTCGAAACCATCACGGATAAATGAGATGTTGGTACCTACCTTAAATTTATCACTTACCTGGGTTTCGGTATTTGCCCTTAACGAGTAACGTGTTAAATCTTTTCCCGGAACCAGGGAGTTTTGGTTAAAATAGGCTCCGCTTAAATAATACCTGGTTTTATCACCGCCAGAAACATTAATGGCATGTTCCATTACCGGAGCAGTGTTTTTTAAGGTTAAAGCATACCAGTCGTTATCCGGAAAACGATCCGGGTCTGATTGATTCTGGATCTTGGTTAAATCACTGGCCGAGTAAACCGGAGCTTTACCTGCATTGGTCGCAGCCTCGTTACGCAAAGTAGCATAATCATAAGCGCCAACCCAGTTTGGCAAAACCGTTGCCGATTGAATGCCGTAATAAGCATTGTAATTAATGGTCATTTCGCCCTTCTTTCCTCGTTTGGTCGTAATTAATATTACACCATAGGCAGCCCTCGAGCCATAAATGGCAGAGGCCGAGGCATCTTTCAGGATCGAAATGTTTTCTACATCATTGGTGTTGATGCGGGCAAAATCACCCGAATTTACAATTACCCCATCTACCACGAAGAGCGGCTCTGAAGTACCTAAATTACCCCGTCCACGTACGTTAATGGTACCAATGTCGCCGCCAACATCGCCAGGTGTAGCTTTAATGGCCATGCCGGGTACGGCGCCCTGTAAAGCATTGGTAAGCGAAGTAACCGGACGGTTTACAATGTTTTTGGTATCTACCGTGTTTACCGAACCGGATAAGTTTACCTTTTTTTGCGTGCCGTAACCCACTACCACCACCTCGTTTAGCGATTTGGCAGAAGATGTAAGCACTACATTTAATGTGGTTTTACCATTAACAGGCACATCCTGTGGGTCATAACCAATAAAAGAGATTGTTAAGATGGCATCTGCCGGAGCGTTGATTGAGAATTTACCGTCGGGTGTGGTACTTACAGCAGTGCTGGTTCCCTTAATCATCACGGTTGCACCTGGTACAGTTCCTCCATCACTATCCTTTACAACACCGGTAATTTTTACCTGCGCAAAGGCCAAAAGAGAGAACATTAAAAACAAGCCGGTTAGAAGGGCTTGCCTTTTTTTTAATTTGTTCATGGTTGTTTGTTTTGTTAGTTAATAGTTTAGTTGCAGCTTTTCGAACGGCTGAAGCCGTAATTTAGAAATGAAACCACTTGCTATCAAATAAATGGGGGAGCAAACTCCACGCAAACGTTTGTGGCAATATAAAATGCGATGCTGGAGTGAATAAGGCAGAAAAAGACGTATTAAAGGCAATAAGAAATGTAAAAGTGACAATTAATAGCCTGTTGTCGTATTCGAAAATGCTAAAATAAATAGACTCAGGGTCTTATAATGACTACGTTTCCTTTCAGAATATCAATTATTTGGGCCTTGTAAACAATGATTGCCGGTAAAACTCCGCGCAACCGTTTGATTAGTAAGTTATGTAACGGCATTTTTAGCTGATTTGGTTATTGATATCTCCAGTGGTAAAAGATCTGTTTGCAGGATTTTTGTTTCCCGCAGATGACGCGAAGGACGCAGATTAAATATAGGTCTAGTCCTGATAAGCAATTGAGCTACAATATTCCATAAGGGGGTATATTATCAATCGGAATGAAATTATTATCAACTGTATTCTGTTATAAAATCGGATATTTGTTTCCTCTAATATTATTCCTTACATGAAACCCTACCTGCAGCTTTTCGATTTTTCAAAAAAAATAAACTATAAAACCGAAATCCTTGCAGGCTTAACGGTTGCCATGACGATGATCCCCGAATCATTATCATTTGCTATCCTGGCTGGGTTTCCTCCATTAACAGGTTTATATGCCGCTTTTATAATGGGTTTAGTGACTGCTGTTTTAGGCGGAAGGCCCGGTTTGGTTTCGGGCGGGGCAGGAGCAACAGTAATTGTCCTTATCGCCTTAATGAAAACGCAGGGCATTGAATATGTGTTTGCTGCGGTGGCGCTGGCGGGTGTAATCCAGATTATGGTCGGGCTTTTTAAGCTGGGCAAATTTGTAAGGCTTGTTCCGCAGCCGGTAATGTTCGGTTTTGTGAATGGTTTGGCCGTGATTATTTTTATATCGCAGTTAGAACAGTTTAAAACCCTGGTAAACGGTAAGGTCGAATGGTTAAGCGGTACGCCTTTGTATATTATGCTTGGTTTGGTTTTACTTACCGTAGCCATTGTAATTACCCTCCCCAAAATAACGAAAGCTGTTCCAGCTTCTTTAGTGGCCATCATCGTGGTTTTTTTGATTGTGTTTTGCTTTGGTATCGATACCAGGCTGGTAAGGAATATCTCCTCGGTAAACGGTGGTTTCCCGCCATTCCATATCCCTAAAGTGCCGTTGAATCTCGATATGCTTAAAATTATTTTCCCTTACTCGCTTATTATGGCAGGTGTAGGCTTAACCGAAGGATTGCTTACTTTAAACCTGGTTGATGAAATAACCGAAACCAAAGGGAACCGCAACCGTGAAAGCATTGCGCAAGGCATTGCCAATATGTTAAATGGTTTTTTTACCGGTATGGGCGGTTGCCCGATGATTGCGCAAACACTGGTAAATCTTTCGGCAGGAGCGAGGGCCAGGTTATCGGGGATTATTGCTGCATTAACCATATTGCTCATCATTTTAATTGGCGCCCCGGTAATCGACCGTGTGCCGATGGCCGCATTGGTTGGCGTAATGATGATGGTAGCCATTGGTACCTTTGAGTGGATGAGTTTCAGGGTAATCAATAAAATGCCCAAACAGGATATTATTATTGGTATTTTAGTAGCCGTAATTACAGTATGGTTGCACAATCTGGCCCTGGCAGTATTAATCGGCGTAATTATTTCGGCGCTTGTTTTTGCATGGCAAAGCTCTAAAAGGATAAGGGCCAGCAGGTATATCGATGTAGATGGTGTAAAGCACTACGAAGTATTCGGTCCATTGTTTTTCGGCTCAGTAGCCAATTTTAACGAACTTTTTGATGTTGCCGATGATCCTTTAACGGTTACCGTTGATTTTAGACACAGCCGGGTTTTTGATATGTCGGGCATAGATGCCCTAAACAAACTTACCGAAAGGTACCGCTTAGCCAATAAAAAACTTCAGTTAAAGCACCTTAGCGAAGATTGTAAGCGCCTTCTAAAAAATGCGGACGAAATTATTGAGGTAAATATCATTGAAGATCCTCTTTACCGTGTTGCTACAGAAAAATAGTTGCGGTTAAGCAATTAATGATTCGTATTTCAAACAACGTATTGACGGAAGCTAAACTGTAATATTAATTCTATGTTAAGTGTGATGTACACAGATATTGAATGTTATACTATAATTACGTAGTTAAAACCTGCTTGAAAACAGTTTAGGTAAAACGTTTAACTAGATTTATTTCCTGCAACATAAAATCACTCAATTTATTGTAATCAGGGGTGTAAAATATCGCTATATGCTGTTTTCTAGCGGATTAAAATGTTAATATAATTAGATAATATTTGATTTTTTTATGTGTCAAATTGACATTTATTGTTAATAATTGAATATTATTATCGGATTTAATAAAAATTTCATAAAAATGACAATTTGTTGTTAAAACGATTTAGTATATATATATTTGATTTAACCAAATGCTAAATTTTATGAGAATCCCTAACTATTACTCCAGAAGTACCTATCTCCCTAATCAAGGATATATCTTGCCGTTTCCAAAAAAATAAATTTTAAGAATCATTTTTTTACCAATTAAAGATCCATTAACTATGCGATACTTATGGGCGTGCCTTGTCTTTTTTGCCGCGTTTACATTAAACGTTTTACCAGTTTTTGCAGCGGGCAAAAAAATCAGTAAAGGCCTAACAATTAATTATTTGATCTTTCAGGATACGACGAAAATTAAGTTCGTACCCCTAAAAGATTCACTGCGGAAAGATAGTTTAAAGCAGATCAGTCAGAAAACAGTTTATAACAAACTATCGGGTGGTGTGCAGAAAGATACCAAAGACCTTTCTCTTTTCCCGGCCATTTCATTACAGCAAAATTTAAAGGGCAATTTTGCCGGCCTGTATGTTCAGGAGCCCTCAGGCGAACCGGGAACCATACAAAATATGTTTTTAAGAGGAGCGCCAATGCCGTTGCTGTCTAAAAAAGATGTATATGCCTCACAGCCATTGGTGGTGCTGGATGGTGTGCCTTTAATTGGCGAGCATCCTTTCGCTTTTGATATCCAGCAGTACGATTTCAACAGGATTGGTCCTGCCACTAACCTGCTTACCGGGATTGATATGAACAACATCGCTTCTATAGAAGTTTTGAGCGATCTGGCCAGTACGGCTGTTTATGGTCCAAGGGGTGTAAATGGTGTTATCCTGCTTAAAACAAAAGCTCCTGACGGTGTTTCGCGCAGCATCAGTTTTAACTCGTATATCGGTATGGCACAAAAGCCAGTTGTAAACACCATTAACGGTAAGTATGAGAATGAATTCAGACAGCGTTTCTACGATATTTATACCACTAACGGCAGGTACTCTGATGATGAAGCTTATCCAGTATATTTAAGTGATTCGCTAAATAATGTATATAGCGGCAAATCTAACTGGACCGATTTATATTATAAGAATGCACTGGTTTATGGCATTAACTTAGGCTTAACCGGTGGTTCTGACCGTGCAAATTTCAGGTTCTCACTTGGTAATACGAAAAGCAGTGGCGTTGCTGACGATACTGGCTTAGATCGTTATAGCGCCATGTTCAATATCAACATGAAACCGGTTAAATGGTTGTTGTTTTCGGCCATGATTAATGGTAACCGTTTAAACCGCGATCGAAACAGAACCTTAAGAGACAGGTTTGCACAGATCAACTATTTCCCTGACCTAAGTGCACCGCTGGCACCCAATAAAGATTATTATGCCAGTTACTTAAATTCATACAGTAAAGGTTTTGATGATAACAAAACCAATAGCATCCAGGGCTTTGCCAAACTGGTGGCCACATTGGGCAAATTTAACATCAGCTCATCTTTCAATGTAGATTATAACGAAGGTTACAGGGATATTTTCTATGCAAGAACATTGTTGCAAGGTAATAGCTATGCCTCTAACTATTATGGGTTTAACCAAAGGCTAATGATGGAAAATAAGGCCACTTATGATCTCAAATTTAGAGAAGTACACGATTTTCATTTCGAACTGGGCCAGTCCATGATATGGGATATTTATAAGTACAACTATGCTTATGCTTATAAAGGGGCCAATGATTATATCAAAATCAACCTGTTGGATTCTAAACCCAAACTCGATAACGGTGCCGATAACCCCAACTACCTGGTTCCAACAGCATTTCCAAGAGAGTTAACTTATCGTTTCCTGGATAAAACCGCCGATAACCTGTTATCATTTTATGGTAAGGTAAATTACTCGTACAATGATAAATACTTTTTATCGGGAATATTAAGGGCAGATGGTTCATCAAATGCACAACCAACAAAGCGCTGGTTTTATTCGCCTACGGTTTCGGCAGCGTGGAACATCAAAAACGAACTGCTTAAAGACGAAAAATTTATCGACGACCTGGTATTGCGTGCCAGCGCAGGCAGATTGGGCAGGGCTTTTACCTTTGATAATTATGCACAGGGGCCTCAGTACAGTGCATCGGTTGGTTACACCGGAAATTTAACTGTTCCGGGTTATAATGCAATCGGGGTATTAACCAGGCCATATTCATTCGGTTGGGTAGGTTATGGTGTGCCATGGTCGTATTCAGATCAGTTAAATATCGGTGCAGATGTAGCCATGCTTAAAAACCGCCTGCATGTAGCGCTTGATTTTTATACCAAAGCAGAGAAAAACCAATTGCTGGGCATCCCGTCATATGCAGAATATGGTTACAAGCAATCTATCGAGAGTGGATTGAATATGAGCAATACCGGTGTAGATTTAACCATCAGTGCGCTGGTAATTGCTAAAAGCAAATTCTCATGGAATTCTTCACTAAACCTGAACCATAACAGTAATAAACTAACCGCCTTGCCTAGAGGATTGAACGAAATTATCATCGGCAACAGGTTTTTAAAAGTTGGTGAACCGGTAGATCAGTATTGGTTACTGGAAAATGAAGGGATTTATACCGCAAACAGTCAGGTGCCTGTTGTTAACGGACAGCCTTTAAAATACAATGGTACGCCTTTAAAAGCCGGCGATCCGAAATGGAAAGATCAGAATGGCGATAACATTATCGATGAAAAAGACAAAGTATTAAAAGGACATTCTTTGCCGGTTCTGGCAGGAGGGTTTGATAACGCTTTCAGGTATGGCAGCTGGACTTTAAATACCAACCTGTATTTCAATCTTGGCAGAAAAATCATTAATGAAGAAATGGCTAACCGTTTCGATTTTGTAAACCACGAAGGAAGTACAGATGTAGCATCGGTTAAAGAAATCACCTTCTGGGAAAAAAGAGGCGATTACAGCAAGTATCCTTTATATAATCCCTGGAGTACCATAATTCCTTACCGTACCGATCAGGACCTGTTCCTTGAAAACGGCTCATTCTTAAAATTAAGATCGGTTTCTCTTGGATATGATTTTGGCAACTTTTTAAAGCGTAAAAACATTAAGGTGAATAAAATCTATGTATATGGCTCGGTAAATAATGTGTTCGTAATTACCAAATACACGGGGCAGGATCCTGAACTGGTAGGTTACGATGGCATTGATACAGGCTACGGTCAACCAATCCCAAGAACCTATACGTTGGGTGTTAAAATGGAATTATAATATGGAAAGAAATACAAACAAAACATCAACAATGATGAAGAAAATATTATACTCATTTCTGCTTGCTGTAATTGCTTTATCGGGTTGTAATAAGGCTTTGGAAACAGATTCTACCCGGGTTGTGGGCGAGAAAAACATGTGGAACACGGTTGAGGATGCCCGTGCCGGTATTATGGGGGTTTATGCCCTTACGCGCTCGGCATTATCTGATAACAATGGACACTGGATTTACGGCGATGTAAGAACCGGCGAATTTACCAGTCCGAAACGTCAGGATTTAAAAGCCATTATCAGCAATAATTTAAATGCGTCTTATCCGGTTGTAGAATCACTTTCAGACTGGACCAGATTTTATGCGATTGTAAATGGTGCGAATGTTTTTCTTGAAAACGTTGGGCATGTTAAAGCAACAGATAAACGCTACTCTGATAATAACATGACGGTTGATATTGCGCAAGCCAGGTTTTTAAGGGCTTTTGCATACTTCTACATGGTGCGGATCTGGGGCGATGTGCCATTCATTATTTCTTCTAACGAGGGGGTATTTGAAAATAAACCAAGAGAAAGTCAGGCAAAAATTTTGGCCTGGGTAGAATCTGAAATTTTAAAAGCTGCTGCAGACCTGCCTTACATTTACAGTGGTGGCGATATACAGCAGCCGAGTAACTATTATAATGAAGACAGAACCCGTTGGGGAGGTGCATTAGCAACTAAAGTTACAGCTTATGCCGTTTTAGCGCATGTTGCCGCCTGGACAGCCGATTACTCGAACGTAGCGAAATACGCAAAATTTGTAGAAGATAATTACGGAAAAAGCGGTGGAGGCTTTACATCCAGCCAGGATTTATCAAACTCAAATGGCTTCTTCTATAATAAAAACTTCAGGCAGATGTTTGGCTTTAACTCAGATTACGGTCATATCGATGGTTCATCAACAGGCCATATAGAAGAGCTTACGCTTGCCGAACCAATTACCACAAAAGCAATCCCTGATATTTATCTGCCAAAAGATTCGATCTTAAAATATTTTAACTGGCCAAACGACGAAAGATTTGCTGTAGATACCTTAGGTCAATCTAAATACGATCGTTATTTCACCAACCTGAATGGCAAATATCCAATTTTTAGTAAAATAAAGGTAATTCAGGGTGGTACCACCGATCCTAACTTCAGGTACTTTACCAGTGCATTAATTTTTACGCGGTTGGAAGATATCGTGTTATTACGTGCCGAAGCGCTGTCTGTGCTTGGCGATCAGGAAGGCGCTGCCAACGAATTGCTAAACGTGCTTCTCCGGAGAACTGTTGCGGGTTCATCATTCAGCTTTAATTTGAATGATGATATCTTAAAAATGATTTTCGAAGAGCGTCACCGCGAATTAATGGGCGAAGGCCAGAGGTGGTACGATTTAATCCGCTACAATAAAATAAGACAAAACGATGCCAAATTTATGAACCTGATTAATTCGGGAGGCATTTATTGGCCAATATCGCGCAAACTTTTATTGCAGAATAATTTATTAACCCAGAACCCTTACTGGCGCTAAATAATAGATATATGAAACCAATATGGTCTTTCGGGGCTATGGTGGCTTCATCACCATTAAAATAATAAACAGATGAAAAATTTTGTAAAATATGTGGGGACAGCAGCTATGCTTTTATTGCTCACCCTGGTGTATTCGGCTTGTAAAAAGAACGGGGGCTATTATGATGCTTCTGATGAAGCAGTTCCTTTTGCAGGAAATACCTACGAATATTTAAAAAGTAAACCTGGCGTGTACGATTCGCTCATTGTGGCGATTGACCGGATGGGTTTAAAGAAAACACTTACCGATAGTAATGTAACCCTGTTTGCCGTAACCAATCCGAGCTTTCAGCTGGCTTTAAGGAATTTAAACAGTTTAAGAAAACTATCCGATAAGGATCCTTTGTTCTTATCTAATATTGATGGCATACAGCTGGATACGATGGTATCTTATTACATCATCAGAGGAGTAAAAACAACTGATTCTTTAAAACTTCAGGATGGTTTAAACCTAACCAGCGTAAAAGTTGCCTATCCGATGCATGCAAAATCAACCAAAGGATCGGCATCGGGCGAGGTTGGTGCCGGACCAGAAGTGATCGAGTTTAGCAATACCAAAAAAAGCAAGTTTATCAGAAACTGGGCCACCAGTACAACGGCTTCAAATAACATCAGAACAAAAAATGGAGTTGTTCATGTCATCAGTCCCGATCATACCTTCGGTTTTGATGGCTTTGTTACCCGTTTAACTTTTGTTCCGCCTCCACCAAATTTAATGGTTACCATAGGGGGTACTTTCTCTTCCAACCGTGAAAACGACGGTGGACCAACCAGTGGCGAAAACTCTAAAAAAGTAATCGATGGCGATGACCACACTAAGTTTTTATGCAATATAAATGGTTTTTTAACCATGCAATTCAAACTTAAAACACCAGAAGTATCGTCGGTTTATACACTTATATCGGCTAACGATGCCCCGGAAAGAGATCCAAAAGCCTGGACATACGAAGGCTCGCAGGATGGTGTTAACTGGACCGAACTGCACCGCGTTACCAACTTCTTTTTCGAAGAAAGGTACCAGCAAAAAATCTTTAGGTGTACCAACACGGTTGCCTACCAGTATTACCGTGTAAACATTACAGAATTAAGGAATGGCGGTACATTCCAGCTTGCAGAATGGACAATTAATAAAACGAAATAGGTGATGGAGTACGGAAAAAATAAATTAGAAAGACTTATGAAATCAATCGTAAAAAAGGAACTTCTTTTTGTACTGTTTGTGCTGGTTATGGCAAGCGGATGTAAAAAGCTGTATAATTTGCCAGAAGAAAAAGATTACTTAAGCAACAATGTAAATTTTAGCAATAAAATTCTCGAACCGATTATTGGCCGTAATAATTTGATTGGAGGGTTTAACGGCGATAACTCTACTGCGCCCATCACTTTCGAAATCGTGAATGCAAGGTTTGGTGATGGAAGACCAGTAAGTGATATTTTCCAAAAGGTACCAACCTATGTTTGGACGGCGCCATACACTGGCCTCGAAAAAAGTTTAGCAGAGATAGAAGCAAAAAGGAAAATCGAGGAGCACCAGTTATTCGAAATGCGTTCTTCCGGTCAGTTTATTTTGTGGGCTTCATCTACCAACCAGTTAATTGCCCCAAGGCCAACAGATAGCACCAACTTTAGCCAGGATACCCGTTTTTTTGATGTGAAAGTTAAAAATACCGGCGGGGAAAGATTGATCAAAGATTTTCAGATCAGGCCTTTCCGCGAGCGCCCGTATGAGCCATCAAACGATTTTAATGCGTACACAGGTTTGCCTGCACCCGATCCGAAATTTCCCCTGGATAAAAAATTAAGAGATTATATCCGCCCTTACATAGGCAATGTAATTGGCGCTACTTCCAACAAAAATTTGGTAAGCGATAATGATAAAAAAGATATAGTGGTTTATATCCGTCCGTTTACCGGAGGCAATGGCCATTCGTTAAGGATCAAGGCTTTAAATAAAGATTCGGTAGAAATTAACCCTGCTTTTTTTAACGAAACGCAGTGGGATAAAATGATCCATGGTTTTAACATGCAAAAAACCGACAAATATGTGCAGTACGATGTGGCTTATCCAATTCCGTTGGTAGAAATTCCAACCTCGTATGCGCTTGGGGGTTCGAGGGCAAAGGCTGAGCTTAGTTACTCCAGGGGGGCTTTTGGCGGCGGACGTACGGTAGCGGTTTTCGGCATCGACTTCGCCATTTACAAAGCCGGAGACTGGGAAATTGTATTTCACTTTAAAAACGAGAATCCAAAATTCGCCAGCGAGTAGGTGATATTTAACGCTAATATTATGAAAAGAAATATACTTTTTTATGCACTACTTATTGTGTGCATGATTTGCGGCACGAGTGCTTATTCGCAGGAAAAATACATCATTGTGAATGGTACGGTTGTAGATAAAGAAACAAAACAGGGGGTTCCGGGAGTTTCCGTAATCCTGGAAGAAACCAATAAAGGCCTTACCCAAACCAACGGGAAAGGGCAGTTTACGGTTAATGTACCCGTTGGAGGAAACCTGTTATTTAAATTTCTGGGTTTTAATACACAGAGAACAAAAATTACCGGCGCTACCAATATTACAGTTACCATTAGCGAAGACCGTAAAGCTTTAGATGAGGTAATTATTGTGGCCTACCAGAAAAGGAGCAAGGAAACCACAACAGGATCGTCGGTTTTAATCCAGGCGAAAGATGTTCAGGATATTCCGGTATCAAATGTTGAGCAACTTTTGCAAGGTAAAGTTCCGGGGTTAAATATTCAGAACAATACCGGTGCACCAGGTTTCAGGGGATCGGTACAGGTGCGTGGTTTATCGAGCTTAAGCATATCCGGCAGTGGTAACGAATCGTTTTTACAACCAACATCGCCTTTATACATTATTGATGGTGTACCACTGGATGCCGATAAAGCTGCCGAATTTGGTTTTCAATCACAGGGACCGGGTGTTAGTCCGCTTTCTTTGATCCCTCAGGAAGATATCGAAAATATCCAGATCCTTAAAGATGCGCAGGCTACTTCCATGTATGGCTCAAGAGGTGCCTATGGTGTAATTATCATCACCACTAAAAGAGGTAACTCTAAAGTGCCAAGAATTAAATATGTTACCAATGCTTTCGTAAATGCCCCGCCTAAGCTGCGCGAAACTTTGGGCGGAAATTCTGAAAGATCATTAAAAATCCAGCAAATCATCCTGAATGCCTCAAATGTTGACGATATCAGAAGGATTTCGAACACAGCTTTTTTATCCGACAGTTTAAACGCTTACTGGAACAATTCTACTGATTGGCAGAATGTGTTTTTCCAGACTACCTATAACCAGAGCCATAATCTGGCCCTTGATGGTGGCGATCCTAAATTTAATTACAAGGCAAACTTAGGTTACTATACCGAAAAAGGGGTAATTAAAAATACAGGTTACGACCGTTATAACCTCAACATGAACATGGAGTTTAAACCAAACGATAAATTCAGGTTTTTTGGTTTCATTAATGGCTCCGTAGGTAAACAGAACAAAGGTAATGGTGTGGGTTTACTTCAGTCGGGAGTTGCAGAAAACGGGCAGGCCTCTACCTTATTGCCTCCTCCATCATTTTATCAGGCAACAGGCGGTGTATTGTCGGCATTGCAAACGTTAAATGATAATAACTCCAGAAATTTAAGAACCAACGTAGAAGCCCGTTACGAATTTATCCCGGGTTTGGCATTATCATCTACCTTAAGTTACGATTATACCTCAGATACCGAATCTACCTTTACACCAGCTGCCGCAAATGGCCAGTATGCCAAACTTTACGATTATGTGGGCCGGAACTATCAGTTGTATAACCGTAACGGTATTACTTATGCAAAAACTTTTGGCGAAAAACACAACCTTTTCATTAACACCTTTAACGAGATTTATAAACAGGGTGCACAGGCAGGAATTACCCGCCAGGAAAGGATCCCGAACGATCAGTTACAGGGGCCCATTGGTTATGACGACTATAACTCTAGAGGCGGTGGTGTATTAAGCAATTACAGAAATGCAACCATTGCATCATTTGCGGGTTCATTATCATACGATTACGATAAAAAATATGTTGCCGAGTTCTCTTACCGTTTAGATGGAACATCATCAAGTGGTTTAGAAAATCCATACTCTAAAAACCCATCGGTAGGTTTAAGGTGGAACTTTAACAAAGAAAACTGGCTGGCCGATAAAAAATGGTTATCGTATGGTAGCTTAAGGTTAACATGGGGGCAAAACATTGTGCCTACAGGCAACCTGCAAAGTATTTATGGTATTTATAACCTTAACGGTAATTTTAACAACAACCCAACCATTGGTATCGATTTTGATCTTGTACCAAATCCAAATTTAAAACCGACCACCACCACACAGTATAACTTAGGTTTTGATTTAGGCTTCTTTAACGACAGGATTTCTGTAAACTTTGATACTTATTTTAAAAAGGTTGATAACCTGCTTTTCGACAGGTTCTTATCCAATACTACAGGTTTTAATAAACTGGCCAGTAATGATTTGGGTATTGCCAACTACGGTACAGAGTTAATGCTAACCATTAGGCCGGTGGTGAGCAAGGATTTAGATATATCGGTATCGGTAAACGGAGCGCTAAACCGTGATGTACTGCTAAAATTACCGGCCGAATATAATGGTCAGTACATTAAGTTCGATGAGTCGGCTTATTTACAGCACAATGTTTACCGTGTTGGTAGAAATACCTTATCAAACTACTTAAGAATCAATCAGGGCGTTTACAAAACCGATGCCGATGTGCCTGTAGATCCCGTTACCGGAAAAAGATACCAGTCAAACGGTCAGTTTTTCCTGGGTGGCGATCCGATTATGAAAGATGTTAACGGCGATTATATTTTAGATGGCAGGGATTATGAAGTAACCGGAAACTCGCAGCCTTTGGTTACCGGAGGGGTATCTACAAACATCAGGTACAAAAACTGGGGATTAAATATTTATGCAACCTATACCGCCGACAGAACGATTTTGAACAATGCTTTAGCCGATAGGATTGGGATTATGCGTGATCCATTCTCGCAAAAATCAGTAGTGCCTTTAAACGACCTTGATATCTGGAGGTCACCTGGCGATGTAGCAAAATACCCTTATCCTTATGATTATAAACGTTTTGATCAGATCCAGCCTTTACGTGCAGATCAAACCCTCTGGCAGGAAAGCGGAAGTTATTTTAAAGTGAGTAACGTAACCGTTTCGTACATGTTTAACAAGAAACTGATCAGCAGGTTCGGGCTTAACCAGTTAAGGATTTATGCCTCTACCAACAACCTGATTACTTTCTCTAAATACAGCGGGCCAAATCCTGAAAACGTAACCTCTTTAGGCCGCGATATTTCAACAGGTTATCCTGTTCCACGTACCTATAACATTGGTTTAAACTTAGAACTTAATACAGGCAACTAATCAATACTATCATGAAAAAAGTTATCATTTATACGATCATTATAGCCGCAACTTTTTGCCTGCCTGCATGTAAAAAGTTCCTCGATGTACAGCCTTTAGATAAATTAACAGGAAATAACTACTTCCAGTCTAAAGATGATGTAGTGGCCAATATTTACAATTTATCAAGAATTGTTTTCAACAAGTACAACGAAACCCATTACATTGGTGCAACCGGCGAGTACCGCTCGGGCGAAGTACTTTATGAGAGCCAGTCAGACCATGCACCGGCACGCTCATTTGTAGAGGTTTTAGGCAAAAATAATTTATTAACATTACTTAGCGGCGGAGTGCCATGGGTTAATGACATTAATTATAATTTTTACAGAATAACCGACTGGACAGGGTATTACCAGGCCATCCAGGGAGCAAATATTCTAATCGCTAAACTTGATGAAGGCATCCCCGGCGTATCCGAAGCCGAAAAAAAATCATTCAAGGCAGAGGCCGCATTTATCCGCTCATTGAGTTATTTTATTATGGTTCGCCTGTACGGAAATGTGGTGTATTACACCGATCCGTTCCATTCTGCTGCATTACCAAGAGAAAACTTTGTATCGGTGTTAAACAAATGCATTGCCGACCTTAAAACCTATAAAAACGATATCGCATGGACCTATACCGATCCTGCGCTGAAAGGCGTAAGGGCTAGCAGGGGGAGTATTGTTGCCCTGATGATGGAAATGAACATGTGGAATGCGGGTTTCGATCCCAATAATGCTAAAAAATACTATGAGGAAACTGCCGACCTGGGCCGCGAGCTTATTGCAAGTAATGCCTACAGGTTATTACCGATAAATGAGTGGGCCACAGTGATAAAAGGCCGGTCGGATGAGAGCTTGTTCGAGTTTTACCGCAGTATCAATTACGGTGATGCCAACACAAATCTTGCCCCGGTTGCCGATATGTTTTTGCATTATCCATATAAAAGGCCAGAATATACCCACCGTGTAAGTTTTGCTTACTACAGGGGAGAGTACATGCAGAAAATATTTCAGGATGGCAGTGACAGAAGGATTACCACCTGGTTTAACGAAGATATTTTTGCCGATAACGGAAAGTTTATGATGTTAAAATTTGCCCAGAACTCATTTTCTACCGGTGAAGAAGATGCCAACCCTGATAATACCTTTATGATCTTCAGGTATGGTGGAGAAATCCTTTTGGCCGCAGAAGCAATGGCCAATTCCGATCAGGATAATGATGCCATTAAATTGTTAAATATGGTCAGGCTCCGTGCAGGCGCATCTCCATATACCCCAAGCAACGGAAACCTTAAAGATTTTATTTTTTACGAACGGTCAAGGGAATTAATCGGCGAAGGCCATCATTATTTCGACCTCGTGCGTACCAAAAGAATTTTAAGCAGCCAGTGGTCTTACAATGTACTTACAGCTGATAAATTTAACCGTGGTGCATGGACCTGGCCAATCAGTTCGAACGCGTTGAATAACAACCCGTATATGGTATTAAACGAGTATTGGGTTAACGGAGGTAATTAATTTATAAGAAAGATTTAGAAGATATGAAAAAGCTAATAATGATATGTGCAGCACTTTTACTCTTGCTTAATGCCTGTAAACGTGACGAATATTATATAGATGGAGGCAGGGCAAATCCTGATTATCCGGGCAATATGCTGCAATACCTGCAAGCCAAAAAAGTTCCTTTCGATACCGTGGCGCAGATTGTAAAACTCGCAGGTATGGAGAAACAGTTCACTTCAGAAGATTTTACCTTCTTCGCTTTTGATGATGATGTGGTAAGAAGAACCATAGGCACCATTAGAACAGGAGGCTTAAATACCTTTTTGTTTTATACCGGTAAAGATACCGTTAAAACCTTAGATCAGATTCCGCCTGCAATATGGAAAAAATACCTGCAGCGCTACATGTTTAAAGGCGTAAACCGCTTAAAAGATTACCCGCAAATCGATCTTGGCCTGCGCAGCATTTACCCCGGCGCGCTGTACTATGATTACAATAACAGCGTAGCTAATATCGGGGTAAACTTTAGCGATGCTAACGGAGTTAAGTATATTGGTTACAGGCAGTTAGTGTTTTCTTATATTCCCGATGTATCAAAGCCAAATGATAACTGGATAACGGTGCCGGTTGCATCGTCTGATATAAAACCAACCAACGGAGTGGTGCATAGTTTAAGTTATACCGGCGCATATCTGGGTTTTAGTCAGTCAGAGTTTTGGAACGATGTATTTATTAGCGGGTTACTGCCAGGTGGAAGTAAATAGGTTTTATTAGAAAAGAATTAAATCATGAAAAGAATCAAATATATTCTAACCGTATTTTTCCTCATTAGCTTAACCATCCAGGGCTGCAAAAAAGGAGAAGAACTAGGTGCCGAACCCTACGGTAGTGGAAAAGAACCACTTGGCATAACCATCAGTCAAACAGCGCCGCCAACACCTGCAGAGGGTATTGTAGGTACAACCGTTACCGTAAAAGCAACGGGGTTATTGCCTTATAAAGATCAGCTCACCTTTATGTTTAATGGAGAAAAGGCTGAGGTAGTAAACGTAACCGCAACTGAAATTACCGTTAAGGTACCTGATGCCGGCAGTACAGGTATTACCTCTATTGCCATTGGCGACCAGTTAATTCTGGGCCCACAGTTTACGGTAAGCGGTATCATTAAAAATGACATTACCTGGAAAGCAACATCAGGTGCAAATAATTTTGTAAGCCAGTTTTACGAAATGGTTGATGGAAGGGCCATCGTAATCGGCAGTTTTAGCAATTATGATAATAAAGGATTTATTACACCGATCAACAGGATTGCCAGAACCTCACTTGATGGTGATTACGACCGTACATTCAGAACCGGAAAAGGTGCAAACGGATCGTTGTCAAGAATCATTGAGGTAGGTGGCCGTTTTGTTATTGCCGGTGGTTTTAGTGGCTACAATCAACGTACCGAAAACATCAGTAACATTACTACGCTGTTCCCAAATGGCGCCATAGATACTGTTAAAATCCAGACTAAAAGAAAACCAACCGTTACCGATACCGTAACCCAGAAATGGTTTCCAAAATTTAATGGCGGTACAAATGCTTATATCAGCCGAATATATCCTCACCAGGGAAAAATACTGGCCACAGGTGATTTCAGGTATTATGTTAAACGCACCTATAATAAAGATAACTACGATTTTACCAGAGATACCGTTATTGTAGACAGTACCGAAATTCGCCAGATTTTAAGGTTTAACCTAGATGGTTCACTGGATAAAACTTACCGTTTTAACACCTCAACAAACAAAGGGAATGTAAGCGCAAACGGGCCTATTGGTACCTACATGCATACCGATGCAGCCAATTTAGAAAAACTGATGGTATTTGGTAACTTTAGTACATTCGATGATCAGCCTGCGGTGCGCATATTGCGTTTAACAGCCAGCGGAACAGTTGATCCTTCTTTTAATCCGGGTACCGGGGCAGATAATGGCATTGGTAATTTAACCTATAATGCCACCACCAGAAAATATCTGATTACCGGAAGTTTTACCAAATACAATGGCAAACCGGCCAATGGAATAGCTTTGATTAATGAAGATGGCAGCCTTGACGAATCGTTTAGTGCCAGATCATTTGAAGGTGGTTATCCGGAGTTTGCCAAGCAGATTTCTAACGGGCTGATTGTAGTAAGTGGTTATTTCAGAAAATATAACAATGTAACCCGAAATGGCTTTATGGTACTTACACCAGCAGGCTTACTGGCGCCAGGTTACAATGCAACAGGCCCTTTTCAGGGAAGTTTATCTGATGTAATTGAAACAAAATCTGCAGATGGCAAAAAAGCATTGTTGCTAATCGGTGGCTTTAGCCGCTTTGATAACCAGCCATTTAATAGCATTATGAGAGTAACCATTGAATAAGACGCCTAACCAAGATAAATTATGATGAGCATGATGAAAAAATATAAATTATTGATCGGTCTGATGGCCGCAATAATTACAACGGCCATATTTTCCTGTAATAAAGATTTTGATAGAACACTTACCCCAAAAGATGGTACCGATACCACTAAAGTAAGGTATGGTAGCCGTAAGGTTTTGTACCTCATTGTTGATGGTGCCAGGGGTCAGTCAGTATCAACGGCGAATATCCCTAATATTAACGCCTTACTTCCAACCTCCATTTATAGCTGGGTAGCATTAAACGAACCCGAAGTTACGCAGAATGCCAGCAATTGGGCCAATATGCTTACCGGGGTAAAAAAAGGAAAACACCTCGTAAACGATGATAATTTAACCAATAACAACCTGCAGAACTATCCAATTATTTTTAAAAGGATTAAAGAGGTAAAACCACAGACTAAAATTGCAGCTTATACTTCATCAACCGTATTTAAATCGTTAACCACAGGGGCCGATATCAGTAGCCTGGTAACCAACGATGACCAGGTGAAGGCGGCAGTTATCAATCAGTTAAATACCGATACCGCATCGGTAATTGTGGGTCATTTTACCGATGTAGATAAAGCAGGTATGGCTTCGGGCTATGATAATTCTTTTCCGGCTTATAAATCGGCCATCGAAAAATTTGATGGCAGTGTAGGCGAGATCATGACGGCTTTAAAAAAACGCACAAACTACATCAACGAAGATTGGCTGGTTGTAATCGCTTCAAGCGATGGCGGGGCATTTACCCTGCCACCAAATGCAGATGACCAGACAATTTTTAGCAAGCCTGCTAATAACGCTTTTGTAATCTATTACAGTTCTACCTACAGCAAAAGAATTTTGGTTAAACCCTTTACAGGTAACCGTTACTTAGGTAAAACAGTTAAAATGACGGGTAAAGAGGTAAGGGCAGAAATTGCAGGCGAAGATGCAACCGTGTACAATATCGATGATACCACCAAAATGACCATCGAACTGAAGGTTAAAAAGAATCAGGAGAAACTGTTCTACCCTAGTATTTTAGGTAAACGGAACGAGTGGTCTAGCGGTCATCCAAGTGTAGGCTGGGTAATTTACCTGGAAGATAAGTACTGGTATTTCGAATGGAGGGGCACAAAGGATGGCGATTACCGCCAGTGCAGGGGCGGAGACCTGGTTCAGGGCAGATGGGAAAACCTATCGGTAAAATTAGAGCAGCGCGGTAACCAAAGGTTTATCCGTACCTATACCAACGGTGTTTTTAACAATGAGTTGGAAATTACCAATTCCGGCTCTCTGGCCAATTCAAATGCATTGAAACTGGGTTTCTTAAATGGTGACGGGCATGGAGAACCGGATTATTATGTAACCGATATCAGGTTCTTTAAACTGTCGGTTCCGGATGGGGTAATCGGGCAATATGCCTGCGAAACTTCTATCGATCAAAGTCACCCTTCGTACAATTTCCTGGTGGGTTACTGGCCTGCTACAGATGGAAACAGCGATAAAATGGTTGATCTTTCTTCTCAGGCACGCGATTTTAAATTACTTGGACCTTATGCATGGGAAAATTTTAACGATTTAATCTGTCCGCCATCTGCAAGCACACTCGCTGCGTTGGTGCCTCAAACCTCTGATATCCCTGCACAGGTAATCAACTGGTTAAAAATAGCAAATAAACAAACCTGGGCGCTTGACGGCAGGGTTTGGTTAGATCAATAACAAGAGTTTCGGATCATTTAAAAAATATCGAAAATGAAAAAAATTATATATTCAATGGTAATGGGCTTAACCATCATTATTGGTGCCTATTCTTGTAAACAATCGCAGGTAGAGGATTTAAAACTGCCCGATGCTGCAAACAGGAGCATTACCGGCGAGGGTATTGTAGTGGGCAATGTAACCATCGACAATCAATTTGTTAGGGTACCCTTTAAAATTTCCCTTTCGGGTATGGCCGAAGAGGCTTTCCAGGTGGGTTTAACCCTTAATAACGATACTGTTACCCAGTTAATTAATAACGGAGGGTTAACCAATGCCATATTAATGCCCTCTGCCGCGGTAGAATATCCCACGGTAATTAATGTCGCCTACGGAACAGATAATGCCGAAGGTATTGCCATTGTACGCAGGGCTACCTTAGAGCGATATCTCGGTAAAAAAGTGGCTTTTGCTTTAAAACTCTCATCGCCAGGTAAAGGAAATAAAATTGCCAATGGAAAATCGACTATTCTGGTGGTCATCAATACCTCCGAATTACTTAAACCTTCTGATGTACATTTTCTTACGCTGCAGGGTGGTGGTACTTATAACATCGCTTATCAGGGCAATTATATTGTGGGGCCGGCCGGGGTTACTTTTCCGCTTATTATCAGTTTGGAAAATGCCCCTTCTACAGCCTTTAATGTAAAGGTGAGGGATAATGTAGATACCATTGCAACCTTAGTTTCGAGAGGTACGCTTCCTGCTGATGCCATTCATCTGGCGGCAAAAGATTTTTCACTCGATACTTTAATCAGGTTTAATACAGGTGCCAGCAGTGCCACAGTACGGTTAACCATACCCTGGCCGGTTTTCGATGCAAATATCGTAGCCAATAAAAAGTTCGCTTTTGCATTAAGTCTTGCCGAAAATACCAATCATGTAATCCATCCTACAAAAGGAAAAGTGATGGTAATAATCGATCCAAATGTGAACTTAGATAATAACTCGCCAATTTTGGGGAACGGAACAGGTTTAATCGCTAAATATTACACCAATACTCAATTAGATCCTGATGATGGCCGGGCACCTTTTCTTACAAGGGTTGATGGAACAATAGAATTTTCTGGAGATGGCTGGCCTGACGGCGTTAAAAATGCAGCCGGAGAATCGTTAAGCAGGGATAATTTTGCTACAAAATGGAGTGGCGAATTCCTTGCGCCGGTAAGGGGCGATTATATTTTCTACCAAACCCGCTGGGACGATGGATGTCGGTTGTTTATCAATGGGAAAGCTATTATAAACGATTATACCACCCAATGGGATAAGCCGGAAAGAAATGCAACGATACATTTAGAACGTGGTATCAGATATAAAATTGAAGCACATCACCGCGAAAATGTTGGCGGACAACAGGCATATCTCGAATATGAAGTTCCGTCAGCAGGTATAACCGGTAAACGTGCCGTACCTAAAACACAATTATTTCCAACTCCTTAAACTTGAATAGATATGAAAAGTAATATGAAAAGATTATTGGGTACATGCTCACTCTTACTACTCATTGTAATGTTAATGGTGAAATGTAAAAAAAGCGAAAACGTAGAGATTGTTCCGGAAGTGGAAGAACCAAAGCCTACAGCTGGTTTTACCTTTGTAAAACCCGATACCTTAAAATTTTTAGAGTACCAGTTTACCGGAAGTTCTACAAATTATAAAAGTTTATTGTGGCAGTTTGGCGATGACAGTACATCTGTTGCCGTAAACCCGAAACATACTTACCGTTTCCCGGGGAAATATAAGGTAACCTTAACAACCAGAAATGGCCAGGGATATACCGCTGCCAAAGAAGTAATGCTTAATGTGGTCGATCCGACGATAGATTACTCCATTTGTGGCGAAAATTACATGAAAACCATTGGCGGTAAATTTTCAGTTAACCTGGAGGCTGGTGCCGGTCCCGATTCTCCGGAAGGTTCTAAAAAATTAGTCGATCAGGATATCAATACCAAATTTTTACAGGCTGGTTTTGATGGCACCCAAAAATGTACTTTCGAACTGAATACGCCACAGGTGGTGGGTGCTTATACCTTAACATCGGGCAACGATGCTGCCGATCGCGATCCAAGGTACTGGATCTTACAGGGTTCTTTAGATGGCATTCAATATACCGACCTGCATACCGTTACGGCTTGTCCGTGGGAAAATACCAATGAAGGTGCGAGTAGAAAACAGACCAAACTTTTCCACTTTGATAATTACATCGCTTATAAATTCTACCGTTTGTACATTAAATCCAACAGGGGAAGCCGCGTGTTTCAACTGGGTGAATGGACAATCAACAAAAAACAACCTTAACTAATACGCTCCACACATTTGAAAAATACATGAGGCTTAAAAACTTCATGTATTTTTTTAGCTTGTGAGTTTAAATGTCAATCAGACAATTAAAAAATGAAATCTTTCTTCAAAGTAAATTATATTTTATACTTTAGTAAAACGTTTAACCAGCGTTAATCTAACCAGAATATACGATCATACTTCAATACACACACAAATTATGAACAAAACCAACACTTTAAAATTCTTCGGCATACTTGGCTGCATGTTAGTCGGGAGTTTGCTAAAAGCACAGGAGCGAAAGGCACCCGCTTATCCCCTAATTACGCACAATACCTATTTCAGTATCTGGTCTGCTACCGATAAATTAAACGAATCTTCTACTCAACACTGGACCGGCGCCGATAATTCTCTTTTAGGCTTAATTAATGTTGATGGCGGTATTTATCGCTTTTTAGGTAAAGAAACCACTACCTATAAAACAGTTGTACCTGCTTCTGACGAAAAAGGTTACGAAGTTAAATATACAGAAAGCGAGCCACAAGGCGATTGGAAAGCTGCAAATTACAATGCAGGCAACTGGCAAACCGGCACCGCACCCATTGGCGATGATGCCAAAAACGTAAAAACACTTTGGAAATCGCACGATATCTGGGTAAGAAGAACTTTTAACGTGGCTAATCCGGCCTCAATAAATGAGCTGTTCTTAAAAATAAACCACGACGATAATATCGAGGTTTATTTAAACGGCAAGAAAATTTATACCAAAGAAGGCTGGACAAACAATTTCCAGTACATTGCTTTAAGCAATAGCGATAAAAGTGCTTTAAAGGCAGGAGCTAACGTAATTGCCATCCATCTTATAAATACCGCCGGGGGCCGTTTCCTTGATTTTGGCCTGTTAGATAAGCTAAAAGACAATGCCGAAAAAGTACAGCTGGCTAAGCAAAAAAGTGTTGATATTAATGCTACGCAAACCATTTACAACTTTACCTGTGGCAAAATTGATTTAAAACTAACTTTTACCTCACCGTTGTTAATGAACGATTTAGGTTTATTTGCACGCCCGGTTTCTTATGTTTCTTATCAGGTTAAGGCCAACGATGGTAAAACACACCAGGTAAAAGTGTATTTAAGTGCTTCTTCCAACATCGCAGTTTACCGCCCTGCGCAAGAAGTTACGGCAACCAAATACGCAACAGCTAAATTATCGGTTTTGAAAACGGGAACGGTAGAACAGCCAATCCTTCAAAAAGCCAGTGATGATATGCGTATCGATTGGGGTTACTTTTATGTAGCAGCTCCAAAAACCAGTAACGCCATTCAGTTTGTAACTGCCGAAAAAGATGCAGCTGATGCTTTTAGAAAAGGCAATTCCGCTTCAACGGCTAAACAAGGCAAAATGCTGGCACTTAACACCATCATTCCATTTGGTGCGGTAGGGAAAGCTGCTGTAGAAAAATATGTTGAGTTGGGTTACGATGAAATTTATTCAGTTCAATATTTCAACAAAAATTTAAGGCCATGGTGGAACACTTCTGGTAAAGAAACCATCGAAGGGCAATTAACTGCTGCGGCCGATGCATATAAATCGGTGATTCAGAAATGTGAAGCTTTTAATAAAACCTTATATGCCGATGCCTTAAAATCAGGCGGTAAAGAGTATGCCGATTTGTGCGTTCTAGGTTACCGCCAGAGTATTGCAGCACACACTTTGGTTAAAAGCCAGCAGGGTGAAATTTTATGGTTATCAAAAGAGAATAACAGCGGTGGTTTCATTAATACCGTTGATGTAACTTATCCATCTGCACCGTTGTACCTCATCTACAATCCGCAGTTACTGCAAGGTATGTTAAATGGTATTTTCTATTTCAGCGAAAGCGGGAAATATCCCCACCCATGGGCTGCACACGATTTGGGTACCTACCCATTGGCCAACGGACAAACCTACGGCGAGCCAATGCCTGTTGAAGAATCGGGCAATATGATTATTTTAACAGCTGCCATTGCCAAGGCACAGGGAAATGCCGATTACGCGAAATTACACTGGAAAACATTAACCACCTGGGTTGATTATTTAACCAAAGAGGGTTTAGATCCGAAAACGCAACTTTGTACCGATGATTTTGCTGGTCACCTGGCCCGTAATGCCAATTTATCGGTAAAAGCGATTGTAGGTATTGCCTGTTATGCTCAAATGGCAAAAACATTGGGTTATGATGATGTGGCTAAAAAATACAGGGATATTGCCGAAAGCATGGTGCCAAAATGGATAGAAATGGCTGATGCCGGCGATCACTATGCTTTAACTTTTGATAATAAAGATACCTGGAGCCAGAAATATAACCTGGTTTGGGATAAAGTATTAAACTTAAACCTTTTCCCTCAAAAAATCTACGATACCGAAACCAAATATTACCTCACTAAACAAAACAGGTATGGTATTCCATTAGACAGTAGAAAGGCTTATACCAAAAACGACTGGATTTTGTGGACGGCAACTTTTGCACCAACCCAAAAAGAATTCGAGGCTTTGGTGCATCCGGTTTATAAACATGCCATCGAAACAGAATCGAGAGTGCCTTTGAACGATTTCTATGATTCAAATACCGGTATCCGCGATAACTTTAAGGCCCGTAGCGTTGTGGGCGGTTTCTATATGAAAATGCTTGCCGATAAATTAAACAGTAAATAAGATTCTCACCCTTTAAATTAACAGTCAAAGGTTCTGCATTAATTTGCAGGACCTTTTTTGTTCCCATCGTGCACTCATTCCCCTCTTTCAGAGGGGTGTCCGCAGGACGGGGTGTTTTATCCCTGTTGTCTTCCTATGATTTCATTTCGGGTGTAACACAGCCGGGCAATCTAACTGGATATCTCATAAATTATCTTGTTCATAGATTTCTCCATTTCGCTGCGCTCCAGTCGAAATGACGATATTTCTAGTCCCCATCGGCCTCGAATAAAGCAATCTTAATATGTTTTGAAAATGATCGGATGTGGTTCTTGGCTGTCTCCGGCCCCGCTTTCCCTGCAATCTTTTTGTGAGGTGTTAGTGATCGTGTGAGTTGCTGCAACAAAAAGGATTTCCGTTCAATCGGGTTTATAAACAATGGCCATTGCAAATAACTAATCACCAGGCAGACTGCAACTTATATTTCCTTCAATGCCTTATCTGGTAAAAAATAATGAAACTGCATTGCCTGCAATAAATCGTGATTTCGACCGCAGTGGAGAAATCTGCAAGATGCTTCAGATAAAGTTTAAAGATTTCTCCATTTCGCTGCGCTCCAGTAGAAATGACAATTTTCTAGTGCTACAACATTATAGGCTTATATGTTTCTTAAATGCCTTATATGGTAAAAAATTACGGTAGTTATCACATGAGATAAATCGTCATTTCGACCGCAGTGGAGAAATCTATAAGATGCTTCAGATAAACTTCAAAGATTTCTCCCCGCCTATACGGGCAGGCATTCCGCAACCGGTGAAGGATCTGCATGCTCCAGTTTAAATGACGATTTTCTAGTGCTGCAGCATTATAGGCTTATATGTCCCTTAAACACCTTATATGGTAAAAATCAATGAAGACCTGCGATCAATCGTCATTTCGACCGCAGTGGAGAAATCTGTCAGATTGCTTCAAATAAACTTCAAAAATTTCTCTGTCCCGCTGCGCTCCAGTCGAAATAACGACTTTCTTTTGGCCTTGGTACATGTCTCCACCTACCATTAAACCTAAAACTCAAATTCCAGCTGGTTATTTTCTGTTTTTTCAATCTCAACATCATCATAAAACCGCGATAAAGTAATCCCCAACAACCTGATCTGGCTTACACCTATATCCGCTTCCTCCAGAAGTTTTATCGCTTCAGCATAAATCACTTCCGCTTTATTAATCGGTACAGCAAAAGACCTGCTGCGGGTAATGATCTTAAAATCCGCAAATTTTATTTTTAAAGTCACCGTTTTACCACTTAACTGATGTTTTTCCAGGCGTTGGGCTACAATTTCGCTGATCCTTTTCAGCAGGTCGTGCATAACCGAATCTTCATTGGTATCTTCCGCAAACGTATCTTCCGCACCTACCGATTTTGCCTCACGATTGGCCCTCACAGGCCGGTCATCAATCCCGCGTACAATTTTATAATAAAACCTTCCCGATTTTCCGAACTGGGCAACCAGTTGTTCTTCAGTTAATTTTTTCAGGTCCGCTCCCGTATTTATCTGCATGGCCTTCATTTTGGCCGCCGTAACTTTACCCACACCAAAAAACTTCTCTACCGGGAGTTTTTCCATAAAAGTTTCAATTTTCGATGGGCCAATAAAGGTTAAGCCGTCAGGCTTGTTCATATCCGAAGCTACCTTGGCCACAAATTTATTGGTCGATACCCCTGCAGATGCCGTTAAATTCAGTTCGTTTTTAATCGCGTCTTTAATTGATTGTGCTATATCAATGGCCGAGCCAATTCCCAGTTTATCCTCAGTAACATCAAGGTAAGCTTCATCTAAAGATAAAGGCTCAATCAGATCGGTATAACGGCTAAAAATTTCCCTGATGGCTTTAGAAGCCGTGGTGTATGCATCAAAACGCGGATACACAAAAATGGCCGAAGGACAGAGCTGATAAGCTTTGCTTGAGGACATTGCCGAACGGATTCCATATTGACGTGCCTCATAGCTTGCGGTTGATACCACTCCGCGACTATCCGGTTTGCCTCCCACAACAAGTGGCTTTCCACGGTATTCAGGGAAATCACGCTGTTCTACCGACGCATAAAAAGCATCCATATCAATATGGATAATCTTTCTTAAAGCTATTGGAGTTTCATCAGACATCGGGAATAGCTAAATTTCGCTATTTTTTTTAGTATTATTGGAATAGAATTTTTTTCTTTACATAAAATGAAATATTATTGATTATCGAGATAATTAGTAATACAGTTTCTGAAAAAATATCCAATTCAAAATCAGTACCTTTTAATAAAGGTGTCAAGTAGTTTAAACAAATCATATTATGAAACTATTATCCATCTGTTTATCGTTGCTTTTTATAAATATTGGTCATTCTCCCCAAACTAAAAATACGGTATCAAAGAAGGTGATGATTGTTCGCAGCTATCATGAGTTATTGGAACTCCCCAAAAAAACGCAGAATTCACTTAAGGTTGTAGCTGACTTTTCTGGTGATTTTACCGACTATTATATTGCCTTGTACCCATCAGAACCTGGTACCCTAAAAGATATTATCCTGGGGGATTATAACGAACGGATTAATGCATCAAAGGTATTTGGGTTTGATCTTGACCGTAACGCTTACCTTACCGTTAAAAGCAGATATAACCTCCCAAAATTTTGGGATGAAAATAAAGCTGTAATGTCCCCTTTAAAAGAAATTAACGAGGGAAAAACCTATTACCGGTTAAAGGGAAAACCAATAACCCTCAAACTTTGGACTGCCGACGCTGTTTGTGAAAAACACATTAAGATAGTGGCAGGTAAAGCTGTTGATAGCATATTTATGGTTAAAAAACTAGCTAATCTACAGCCATTGGATAATTTTGTGGATAGCCTTTCATGTACTGTTCAATATAAATCTGCGAATTAATTTTAGAATAATTTTTACTTTTCTTTACAAAATATGGAAAGAGTAATCCGCTTTTATAAAAATGCTAAACACGAATGGTACGCCGATATACCCGAATGGAGCGGATCTATTGAAGATTTACAAATGGTAGAAGGTGCTGATGAACTATTAAACTGGATTTCGGCAAATGAAAGCGAATGTAAATTGCTGATGGCAGATGAACAGATCGAAAATGCCGAAATTTTAAACCTGGTTTACGTACGTGAAGAAAATCTGGGCGGAGGTGGAGATTATATGTTGGAAAGCTTTAGGGGCGAATTTAAAAACCATAAACTTTGGCTCTGTAACGTTACCGAATTTGTTTTTAAACAGCTGCCTGAACGGATTTATTTTAAGGAAGTTGAATGATTAGCAGCGTTTATACAGATAAGATTGCTGCCGGGTTTCCTCTGCGATCGTCATCCTGAACTTGATTCAGGATCTTTTTGGAGCTAATTCTTATTAGTCAAGACTAAGCTTAACGCAATCTTAATCCCTGAAATAAATCCGATATTTATCGGATCAGGGTGACGTCTCGATGATAATAAGGGTTTAATCTAATAAAACTTCTACCTTATTTAATAACGAATCCATCTCAAATGGTTTTTCCATAAAATCGTTTGCACCGGCATCAAGTGCCGATTGCCTGATATCCCTGCTTGCAGAAATCATTAAAATGGGAATTTCCTTAAACTCAGGATCATTTTTTAGCTGTTTGCAGATATCCCTCCCGTCATAACCACTCATCCAGATATCAAGCAGAATCAAATCAGGTCTGTTTTTAACCGCATCAATTACTGCTCCGCCATCATAGGTATATTCAACCTCATAACCCATTACCTCCAAAATCATCGTTACAGCATCAACAATGCCCTCGTCGTCGTCTGCAATGAGTATTTTCTTATTTCCCATTTTGTAATTTTATTTCCATATAGTTTTGTTTCGCAACAGGTAAATGAGAAGATAATTGACAGCGTATAATGATTAATGCCGTAAAGATGCTTTTTGTTTTAAAAAAACGAATATTTATTTAAAGAATTTTACATCAAATATTGATTAATGTCAATTGGCAAAGTGCAGCTATTTTATTCCCGCGATAGTGAATTAACCGATAATTTATTTTACATAGCAGATATTCGCGCATTAATATTTTATATTTACAGCGTTAATTCAAATCGAATTAGCTTGAGTCGCCAAAAATGGATAGTATCAATATTAAGAAGTTAGCAGAAGCTTTAAATCTATCTACTTCTACAATTTCGAGGGCTTTTAGGGATAATAGCGACATTAGTGGCGCTACCAAGGCGCTTATACTGGCCAAGGCGAAAGAATTAAACTATCAACCCAACCATTACGCCAGTAATTTACGGGAGCAAAAAAGTAAAACCATCGCCGTAATTGTACCCGAACTTGCCAATAATTATTTTTCGCAGGCCATTCACGGCATTGAGCGTGTGGCGAGGGAAAACGGTTACCATATCCTCATTTATGTAACTGATGATGATTACCAGAAAGAAGTTACTTTTATCCGCCATTTGCATAACGGGAGGGCAGATGGGATTATCATGTCGGTTTCAGGTGAGGCTAACGACCATAATTACCTGAATAAATTTGGGGCAAAGCGGTTACCGCTGGTATTTTTCGATCGTATTTACGAAGACATTGAAACCCCAAGGGTAATTACCAACGATTATAACAGCAGTTTTCTGGCAACAGAACATTTAATTGAGCAGGGTTGCAAAAGAATCGCCTATTTAGTGGTAAATAAAAGTTTATCTATCGGTAAAACGCGTATGCAGGGCTATATCGATGCCCTTGCCAAACACGGGTTGCCTTTTGAAGAAAACCTGATTTTAGATTGCAGCAACAGTTACGAAGAAAACAGCATCATTATTAAAGAAGCGTTAACACAGCTAAAACCCGATGGTGTTTTTACTTCGGTAGAGCGTTTGGCTTTTGCCACATACTATGCCTGTTACGATCTGAATATCAGCATCCCTGACGATTTAAAAGTGATTAGTTTCTCCAGTCTGGAAATTGCTCCCTTATTAAATCCATCACTCACTACCATTACCCAGCCCGCTACCGAAATAGGCGAGCAGGCCGCAAAATTATTGTTCACTATTCTGGATGATAATGCCGATAAAAACCAATCGAAAGAGGTGGTTTTGGAGTCCGCAATAATCAAACGGAATTCGACCGGAAAAGGATAAAAACCGACTCAAAAAATCCCTGTTTTTTAACCTGTAATTTTTCAAAAAAATTCTTCACTTAGTGTAAAATACGCAGAATTCTGACCGATTTTCGGGAACGTTCCCGAAAGATGACGAAATTTTGATCTGATTTCTTCGGGAACGTTCCCGAAAAATACCTCGAAAATAGCTTAGTGTAAAATTTACACTTTAAATTGAAATTTAACATTTATAATTATTTGTAAATCAATTAATTAAATAATTAACAATTATTTAATATGATTTTTTAGACTCGTCTAAAAGCTGATTTTTAACCCGAATTTTAAGCGCTGGTTTAGCTCCGAAATATATTTATTAAATAAATTTTGAAATCTCATTAACAGCTGTAAATTAGGCCTATGTGTAAATCACTATAATATTTAACCAAATTTTTATACTTAAACGAGCTTCAAATATGAGAGTATTTTACCTGTTAAAACAGGGGCTTTTGGTGCTGTTGGTTTTTTCAGCATTAATGGTAAAAGCACAAACCGGATCAGTATCTGGTAGAGTGCTTGACGAAACCGGCCTGCCATTGCCCGGTGCTTCTGTAATTGTAAAAGGTACAACCAGAAGTACATCAACAGATGGCAACGGTAGTTTTAAACTTGCAGGTTTATCGAACGGTTCGGTTACCTTATCGGCAAGTTTTATCGGTTATCAAACCCTTGATAAAACTGTTAGCGTTTCGGCAAATGCTACCGTAAATTTCCAGTTGGTGCCCGATGCACAAAAACTGAATGAGGTGGTGGTAATTGGTTACGGTACGGCAGAAAAGAAAAACCTGACGGGATCTATCACTACGGTAAATTCGAAAGATTTCCAGAAAGGTACCATTACTACACCTGAGCAACTGATTCAGGGTAAAGTTGCAGGTGTGAACATTATTTCAAACAGCGGTCAGCCAGGGGTGGGGAGTACCATCCGTATCCGTGGCGGTGCTTCACTTAATGCCAGTAACGATCCGCTTATTGTAATTGACGGGGTTCCTTTCAGTGGTAACTCTATTGGTAACGCACCAAGTCCCTTATCATTGGTTAACCCGAACGATATTGAAACCTTTACCGTTTTAAAAGATGCCAATGCAACAGCCATTTATGGTTCGAGGGCATCAAACGGGGTAATTTTAATTACCACCAAAAAAGGTGCATCAGGTGCGCCGGTGTTTAATTTCAGCACCAATAACTCTATCGCTACAGTAGCTAAAAAGGTTGATATCCTGTCATCAGGTCAGATCCGCGATTTTGTAAATGCAAACCCGAATGCAAGTTACGATGATGGCAAGAAATTTACAGCTTTACTGGGCAATTCTAATACCGATTGGCAGGATGAAATTTATCAGAATGCCTTTTCTACCGATAACAGTTTAAGCATTGCAGGTTCTTTTAAAGGTGTTCCTTACCGTGTTTCTGCTGGTTATTTAGATCAGCAGGGGCTTTTAATTACCGATCATTTTTCGCGTGGTACGGGTGCAATCAGTATTTCGCCAAAATTATTCCAGGATCATTTAAAAATTGATTTAAACTTAAAAGGTGCATTAACCCAGTCGCATTTTGCTAACTCTGGCGCTGTTGGGGCTGCCATCCAGTTCGATCCTACACAATCGGTTAATGCAAATAACAATTTTGGTAACTATTACGAATGGTTAAGAAGCGATGGCTCTGTAAATCCTAATGCACCGCGCAACCCGGTTGGTTTAATCAGGTTAAACGATAATAACGGTAATGCCGAAAGAAGTTTTGGTAATGCACGTTTCGATTACTCTTTCCATTTTTTACCAGAATTGCACGCCAATTTAAACTTAGGTTACGATCTGTCTAAAGGTTATGGTGAGGTTCGTATTCCGGTTTTTGCCGCACAGAGCATTTCAACTTTGGGATCATACACCCACTCTTTGAATACAGAAACCAACAAACTTTCTGAGTTTTACTTAAACTATGCACATACGGTAGAAAGTATTAAAAGCCGTTTTGATGTAACCGCAGGTTACGGGTATTACGATAACTCCAAAACCGGTTTCAACTTTACTTCTTACAAAGGAACCGGAGAGGCTTTGGTAACTCCTGTTTTTCCTTTCTCTACCGATCGCGATAAATTGCTCTCTTACTACGGAAGGTTTATTTACACTTTAGCCGATAAATATATTTTATCGGGAACTTTAAGGGCTGATGCTTCTTCTAAATTCGCAGAGAAAAACCGTTGGGGCTATTTTCCTTCAGCTGCTTTTACCTGGAGAATTTCTAACGAGAATTTCCTGAAAAACAGCACTTCGGTATCTGATTTAAAACTCCGCTTAAGTTACGGTCAAACAGGTAATAAAGATGGTATCGGTTATTACGATTACTTATCAAAATATTATGCCAACAGCAATACCGGCCAATACCAGATCGGCAATACTTTTTATAACTATTATACTCCGGCAGCATACGATCCTGATTTGAAATGGGAAACCACCACTACCTATAATGCAGGTTTGGACTACGGTTTTATGAAAGGCCGTTTATATGGAAGTATCGATGTATATTACAAAAAAACATCTGATTTATTAAGTAAAATCAATATTCCGGTAGGTACAAACTTTAACAACGAATTAACTACAAACGTGGGTAATATGGATGTTAAGGGTGTTGAGGGAAGTTTAAACTTCTCGGCAATTAAAACCGAAAATACCAGCTGGGATTTTGGTGTAAACGTGGCTTACAACAAAAGAAAAGTAACCAATTTAACCTTAAATCCTGATCCGGCTTCGAAAGTGGGTGCGGGCGATATTACAGGTGGTACCGGTGTAACCTTAAAATACAATGCGGTTAACCAGATTCCCGGATCTTTCTTTGTGTACAAACAAGTTTATAATGCCGATGGAAAACCATTAGAAGGTGTTTATGAGGATTTAAATAAAGATGGGGTAATCAATACCAGCGATCAGTATTTTTATAAATCACCGGATCCGAACATTACCCTGGGTTTCAATACTTCTTTCTCGTACAAAAAATGGAGTTTTACCACTTCACTTAGGGCAAACTTCGGCAATTACATATACGACAACGTTTCTTCAAACTTTGGTGTAAGGGCGAATATCTTAAGTCCGGCAGGTGTAATCAACAATGCATCTACAGATTTTCTGGCAACCAATTTCCAGAACAACCAGTTCTTAAGCGATTATTATATCAAAAACGCTTCATTTCTGAAAATGGATAATGCGGGTATTTCTTACAACGCCGGCAAATTATCTAAAACCGGAACTGCATCGTTAAGGATATCGGCAAACTGCCAGAATGTTTTTACCGTAACCAAATACAATGGTATAGATCCTGAGTTGAGCGGTGGTATTGATTATAACCTGTATCCACGTCCGCGTACGTACACTTTAGGTTTTAATGTTGGTTTTTAATAAGGAGATAAAAATGAAAAACTCATTTAAAATAATATTGACATCAGGTGTTTTATTGTTGTCATTAAATTCATGTAAAAAAGATGATTTAAACGTATTGCCAACTAACGATGTGACTTCGGCAACCGTTTATGCTACTCCGGCAGGTTACAAACAAGGTTTGGTTAAACTATATGCGGCTTATGCACTAACCAGTTCTACCGGATCGGATAACAGCGATATTGGCGGACTAAACTCAGGTTTTGCAGATTTCCTTCGTTTATTCTGGACTTCGCAGGAGCTGGTAACCGATGAGGCCATTTGTGCATGGGGTGATACCGGTATTCCGGAACTGGATTACAGCACACCAAGTGTAGATAACCAGTTTTTAAGGGGATTATATTCGAGAAGTATTTTACAGATTACGGTTTGTAATGAATTTCTTCGCGAAAGTACGCCAGAGAAATTAGCTTCGCGCAACATTACAGGTACCGATGCTGCAGATATTACCCGTTACCGTACTGAAGCCCGTTTCTTACGCGCTTACCAATATTGGGTGCTTTTAGATGCCTTTGGTAATCCGCCTTTTGTTACCGAAAACGATGAAATTGGTAAAGTTGCCCCAAAACAGATCCAAAGGGCTGCCCTTTTTACTTATATCGAATCAGAATTGAAAGCAATTGAAGGTGATTTAGCCAGTGCGCGCAGCAACGAATATGGCCGTGCAGATAAAGGTGCCGACTGGGCTTTACTGGCAAGGTTATATTTAAATGCACAGGTGTACACCGGAACTGCAAAATATACAGAAGCCATTACTTACTCGAGCAAGGTTATTGCTGCCGGTTATAGCTTAAAAGCCAGTTATATGGATCTTTTTAAAGCAGATAACAACATCAACAATACCGAAAACATCTTAACCATTAACTATGATGGGGTAACCGGTACCAATTACGGAGGTACTACATTCCTGATTAATGCTGGGATTAACGCTGATATGGGTACTGCATCTTATGGTGTGCCAAGTGGTGGTTGGGGCGGTAACAGAACCCGTCAGAATTTGCCTGCATTATTTCCTGATGCAAACGGAACTTTAGATAAACGTGGTGTTTTCTTTGGTGCTAAAAATACGGTTGATGAAATTGGCGTTTTTACAGATGGATTACGTGTTACAAAATTTAAAAACATCATTGGTACCAGTACTATACCTCCTTCATTAAACGGAACATTCAGCTCTTTGGATTTTGCTATTTTCCGTTTGGCTGAGCAATATCTGATTTACGGAGAAGCAGTTGCCCGTGGTGGTTCAGGTGGCGATGCAGGGAAAGCGCTAGAATATGTTAATGCATTGCGCCAACGTGCTTATGGCAATACATCAGGTAATGTGGTTCCGGCAACATTAACAGTAGATTTTTATCTCGATGAGCGCGGCCGCGAATTATATTGGGAAGGTCACCGCCGTACCGATTTAGTGCGCTTTGGTAAATTTACCGGTGGCACTTACTTATGGCCATTTAAAGGTGGGGTTAAAGCCGGAACTTCTATTCCAGCTTACCGCAACATTTATCCGATTCCGGCGGCAGATTTAATTGCCAATCCGAATCTGGTTCAAAACACAGGTTATTAATCTTAATATTTATAAGAGATGAAATCAATATTTTTCAAATCCCTGGCCTTTTGCTTTGTAGCACTATCGCTTTGGTCGTGTAAAAAAGACGAAACCCAAACGGTTTCAGTTGTTGGCGCAGCCGGTACACTAACCGCATCTGCTACCACATTGAGTTTGGTACAGTCAAATGGCGCGCAACCGGCGTTAACATTAAGTTATCCGCTGGCCACATCATCAGGTTATGTAGTGCCGGTAACCTCAACACTGCAGTTTGATTTAAAGGGTACTAACTTTGCCGCTCCAAAAGAGGTGGTGGTTACCACTAAAACTTATGCACCAACCGTAACCGAAATCAACAATATGATTTTGGCTTTGGGTGGCAAAGTTGGCGTTGCTGCCCAGTTAGAAGTAAGGTTAAAATCAGGCGCTGCCGTAAACGATTTAACTTATTCAAACGTAATTACGTTAAATGCAACGCCTTATCTGGCTTCAGCATGGATTTACGTTCCGGGTGCTTACCAGGGCTGGGATCCAACAACTGCCGATAGTTTAATTTCTTTATCAAGCAATGGTGTTTATACGGGTATGATTGCTTATACCGCCGGAAACCTGGAGTTTAAAATTACACCTGCCAAAAAATGGGATGTTGCCTATGGCGATGCAGGTGCAGGCAAAATCAGCAGTAGTGCGGGCGATAATTTAAAATCGCCGGATGCCATTGTGAAACAGGTAACTGTTGATTTAAATGCCAAAACCATCGCTTTTACAACACCAAACGAATGGTCGATTATTGGAGATGCTACCTTAGGCGGCTGGAACAATGATACTGATATGAAAGTGGTAAATGACGGAAAATCTAATAATTATTCTATCAAAACTACCTTAACTGCCGGTGCATTGAAATTCAGGTTTAAACACGATTGGACAGTTAACCTGGGTGGCAGTTTATCTGCTTTAACCAATAACGGTGATAACATCTCTGTAACCGTTCCCGGAACTTATACCATTACTTTAGATGTAGCTGCTAAAAAAGCTACAATGGTTAAAAACTAATCCTTATTATCTGCCCTGCAGTTGCATACTGCAGGGCTTTTTTTAAATCTTTAAAGTTTTAGCATGAACAGATCTCATACCTTTTCAATTTTTCAGTTGCCATTAAATGCTCAAACTAACGCTTCTTTTTTAAAAAGGACATTTTTAGCCGTCCTGATTATATTTTTATCAGGCAATAACCTTTTTGCCCAGCAATTAGAACGTATTGAACCTATGTTCTGGTTTACAGGCATGCACAATCCTAAGCTGCAGTTGCTGGTCCATGGTGAAAACATTGCTTCAAGTTCCGTTTCCTTAACTTATCCGGGTGTAAAGCTTCTAAAAGTTAACAAAGTTGAAAACCCGAATTATTTATTTCTTGATTTAACAATTGCTCCCGCTGCCAAAGCCGGAAAATTCCCGATTAACTTTGCCGTTAACGGAAAAAAGATATTTACTTACACTTACGAATTAAAAAACCGCGATAAAAGCGCCGGCAGGATTCAGGGTGTAACCAACAAAGATTTTATTTACCTTTTAATGCCAGATCGTTTTTCGAATGGCGATAAAAGCAATGATGTGGTGCAGGGCTTAGCCGAAACTGCATTAAACCGCGATAGCATGTACTACCGTCATGGTGGCGACATTCAGGGTGTAATCAATCACCTCGATTACCTGAAAGATTTGGGAATTACTACCATTTGGATGACCCCGGAGATAGAAAACGACATGCCACATGCTTCTTACCATGGTTATGCGGTAACCAATCACTACAAAATAGATCCCCGTTATGGTACCAATGCACTTTACAAAAAATATGTAGAGCTAGCGCATGCTAAAGGACTAAAAGTAATTAAAGATATTGTACACAACCACATTGGTACCCAGCATTGGTTTTATAAAGATTTACCGATGAAAAGCTGGTTAAACCAATGGCCAAAATATACACAAACCAGTTACCGCGATCAAACGGTAATGGATATTCATGCTTCTGCTGCCGATCGCAAACAGATGCTTGATGGTTGGTTTGTACCTTCAATGCCCGATTTAAATCAGCGTAATCCTTATGTACAAAATTACCTGACCCAAAACCACATCTGGTGGATCGAATATGCAGGTATTGATGGTTTACGTTTAGACACTTATGGCTATAATGATCCGGTTTACATGGCCGACTGGGCTTTAAAAGTTCAGGCAGAATTTCCGCATTTATCGGTTTTTGGCGAAACATTGGTTACCGCTGTGGCCAATCAGGCTTTCTTTACCGGAGGAAATACCGTTAACCGCGGTTTCGATACCCATCTTCAGGGCATTACCGATGCGACTTTAAAAGATGCCATTTACGAAGGTATCAATGGTAAAAATGGCTGGGTTGATGGCATTAATCGTTTATATGCAACCCTGGCGCACGATTTTCTTTACAAAAATCCGAATACCAACTGCATTTTTCTGGATAACCACGATATGAGCCGTTTTTACTCGATGGTGGACGAAGATTTCGATAAATATAAAATGGGAATGAGCATTCTGTTAACCATGCGTGGCATTCCTCAGATGTATTATGGAACAGAAATCCTCATGAAAAACTTTTCCAATCCCGATGGCTTGATTCGTTCTGATTTTCCAGGCGGCTGGGAAGGCGATAAAAAAGATAAATTCGTTGCCGATGGTCGCACAAACAAAGAAAACGAAGCTTTCAATTTTGTAAAAACACTTGCTAATTTCCGCAAAAACAGCGCAGCCCTGCAAACAGGTAAATTGATGCAATTTGTGCCACAGGATGATATTTATGTTTATTTCCGCTACAATGCAGAACCAAAAGGCACCGTAATGGTTGTTGTAAATAACACAGAGAAAGAAAAAACATTAAATACCGATCGCTTCGCCGAAAGAACAACAGGAATTACTTCCGCCAAAAACGTAATCACCGGCGAAAACATCGAATTTAAAAACATTAAAGTGCCCGCTAAAACAACGCTGGTACTGGAGCTAAATTAATTTATTGCTGTCGACTTTAGTCGACGGTTAGAGATAAAAACATGCAAGATAACACATCTAATATATTACATCCAACATCTTCCATCAAAGCCTGTCTCTTCGATTTAGACGGCGTACTGGTTGATACTGCAGTTTACCATTACAAGGCCTGGAAGCGTTTGGCCAACACCATGGGTTTCGATTTTACCGAAGAGCAAAATGAGCAGCTAAAAGGCGTAAGCCGCGTAGAAAGTTTAAATAAAATTCTGGCCTGGGGCGGCGTAGAAAAAACCGATGCAGAGAAAGAAGAACTTGCCACCTTAAAAAATAGCTGGTATGTAGATATGATTACCAAAATGACACCTGCAGAAGTTTTGCCAGGAACCGTTGATTTTTTAACCGAAATACACCAGGCCGGCTACAAACTGGCTTTAGGTTCGGCAAGTAAAAACTCAGGCATCATTTTAGAAAAAACAAACCTTGCCCATTTCTTCGATGAAATTGTAGATGGCAATATGGTAACCAAATCAAAACCCGATCCCGAAGTATTTTTGAAAGGAGCCGAACTTTTAGGTTTTAAACCCAATGAATGTGTGGTTTTTGAAGATGCCGTAGCAGGTGTAGAAGCCGCAAAAAGAGGTGGCATGAAAGCTATCGGAATCGGCGAAAAAAGCGTACTTACCCAGGCAGATGTGGTAGTAAGCGGATTAGACAAATTAACAGTTAAAGACTTAGAGAATTTATAGGCCTCTGGCCGTCATTGCGAGGTACGAAGCAATCTTAAAGCGAAAGAAATTCAGATCAATTACTACTGGATGAGCTTTAAAGATAGATTGCTTCGTCGGCTAAAAAACCTTCTCGCGATTGTAAAGGTTTAGTAATTCGGTAACAGAATTAGCTTTGTAAATAGCTAATTATAATTTATGCGAATAAACACTAACGACCTTACCTTAAAGCGGAATTATTTAAGTAAATACCGTTTTCTAATCA
>NZ_BAABBY010000012.1:0-171637 GCF_039538295.1 Pedobacter jeongneungensis
GTTTATTATAACTGGGAAAGACCACACCAGGGAATTAATGGTAAAAAACCGGCGGAAATGGCAAATATAAATAACAAAAAATAACTCTAGTTCATTACCGAATTACTAAACCTTTACAGCAATGACGGACCCGTTATTTTAGATCTCACAAGTTTTAAAAACCTGCGAGGTCTGAAATTTATCTATTGAATATTTACTTTCTGTTTCTCTACATTCCAGCCGTAAACTTCAACAGCTAAATTGCTTTGTTTACCCGTATATTCTACCATTACTGTTTTACTCTCGCCCGGTAAGATGCTAACGTAATTATCATCATAAAAGCTAGGTAATACCCGCTCGTTGGTATTGCCATTTATTAAAGCTACGCGGTTAAAAAATGCAACAGGGTTTCCGGCAGCATTACTTAAAGTTACCGCTACTTTTCCGTTTTTCTGATCAACAGCAGCAACTTTTAAAGGCGTCTTTTTGATATTTTTCAAGCCAGAATATTCGCCGTCTTTTCCGGCCAGCCAGTAGATATTCTCACTTAAAATATTTTGTTTCTGGTCTAAAATCCTTAAAGCTACAAACACACCTTCTTTTTTATCGAGTTTGGTCAAAAACTCGTTCATAGGAAAAAGCCTTCTAACTGATGATGGGCCAACTGAATTAAAGGCCTGCGAATAGAAATAATCTTTGCCATCCATATCATAAGCCTTTGCCTGCACCATTAAATTGTTCCTGGTGGTAAATCCGTTGTTTACAATCGTAACCATGCTATCTAAAGGATTCATCATCACATGCAGCGGCTCACTACCTTTCCTTAAACCATACAAACAGGCATTAGGATCGAGGTAATAATCGTACATCTGTCCACGCATGGCCGTCCATGGGTTTTGGGTTTTCCAGATGATGGAACCGGTGTACCAATCCCACATTTTGTTAGAAAAACCCTCCATTAAGGCCCTATATTGATCGTAATTGGCCAATTGAGCTTTCATGGCAAAATCCTCAGCACTTTTTGGCTTGCCATAAGGATTTAGGTATTGCTCGTACGAAATGTATTTATGATAATCCCATACCGAATCGGGTTTGGCTTTATACTGCGGTGCAACCAGGTTTTCTTTCGGGATAAAACGAAGCAGCGAAGCATAATCGCCTACTCCTACCGAGCCAACTTCCGAATTGTAGGGAAAGGTTCTGGTGCCCCAAAAAGTTTTGATATCCTGTATCCCGTAAGGCCCGTCGCCATTGCCACCAATAGAATTGAACGACATTTCATCACTGTTAGAGAAGTCGAAAAGCTTTCTGGTGCCATCCAAACGTGGAAGGATCTCATTTTTTAAGGGTTCCAAAATATCTTCTGGAGGCGTAATTTCGTTTCCACCACACCAGAATGCCAGTGAAGCATGGTTTCTGATCATTTTGATCTGATCTTCGATAGCTGTTAACGTTAAATTATGGTCATCAGGATAATTCCTTCTTATCCACTGATCTTCTTTTTTCATCGGATCTACCCAACGTCCGTTACAATCGCCACTGAACCAGAAATCCTGAAAAACCAACAATCCATATTTATCACAGGCATTGTAAAACTCAGGTCTTTCGAGGATCGCTCCACCCCAGATCCTGATCAGATTGAGGTTCATATCCTTGTGGTAACGGATTTCGGCATCATAGCGGGCATCACTAAAACGCAGCATTGCATCAGAAATGATCCAGTTTCCACCTTTAATGAAAATCTTTTGTCCGTTTACAAAGGCGCCCATACTTTTGGTGTGCTCATTCCAGATGTTATCGATCTGGCGTACACCCACTTTCAACTGCTCCTGATCCAATACCTGGTTGGCTGCCAAAAATTCGATTTTTACATCATATAAATTTTGTGCACCGTAGCCGCTTGGCCACCATAATTTTGGATTTTCGAGTAATAAATCAGGCAGTTTAACGGTTGTGGTTTTATTTGCCGCAATGGTTGCTGGCTGTTTAACCAACTTACCTGCAATCTGATATTGTAAAATACCAGAAACGGGCTGATTGGTAGGATTTTCTACTTCAACTGAAACTTTAACCGTAGCCGGATTTTGTTTGCCTTCTGGTAAACGTTTGCCTGGCACCAAAGTAATTACCTGAGGATTCTGGATATTGATGCTTTTTGTTTTCTCGATGGTTACTTTATCCCAGATTCCGGTGTTGCGATCGCGGGTGGGTTGAATCCAATCCCAACCTGCAGTATATTGTGTGGTTAAGCCTTTCGCAATGGTTCCGTCGCCCCCCTGGCCACCATTTGGATTACCCGGAAAATCTGGTGGATAAACGACAACAGCAAGCCTGTTTTTACCGCTGGCAGCTAATAGTTTTGTAATATTATATTGAGCCCGAAGGTGCATGCCCACCTGGGTTTTCGGATTTACTTTTTTCCCGTTCAGGTAAATCTCGGCTTTGTAATTTATTCCCCTAAACTGCAGCCAAACCTGTTCGTTACCTATCGCCCGTTCTTCAAAATCTTTTACAAACCAATAGGTGTAATAATCGTTGCCGGTTTTATATACATCAGGAATTTTTTCATTATTCATCCCATAAAATGGATCGGGTACTTTTTTATTGTTCAATAAAGTAGTTAAAACCGTTCCAGGCACTGTTGCAGGCATCCAGTTATTGGTAGAAAAACCTGCTTTTGAGATTTCTAAGCCCGAAGCATTGGCATTTTTGATATTGGTGCATACCCAGCCCGAGTTTAATTCGTAACGCTGTTGTGCATTTACGAAAAGGGTAGAACAAAGTAAAAGGAATAGAAATGTTTTCTTCATATATTATTGAATGGGAGAAGGATTGAATTATTGATTGAATGAATGATTAAATGACTGAATTATTGAATTACTTTTTGTCGTACATCTTACCATTCAATCATTTTTACATTCTATCATTATTTATTGGATACCGGTCTGTCTTCTGGTTTTACACCCCAGGTTTCGGATGGTTTATTGCCCATGTAAATCTGAATATTTCCGCCAGCTACAATGGTTTTGTGGAGGATATATGATTTAGTGTAAGGTTTCCCGTTCAGAACAATTTTTTGGATGTATTTATTCTCTGCACTGTTACCGGTTACTTTAATGTTGAATTTTTTATTCCTGGCCAGGGTAATGGTTGCATCGTTGAGCAAAGGCGTTCCGAAAACGTAAGCGCCGTTTGCCGGATTAACGGGATAAAAACCCATGGCTGTGAAAACGTACCAGGCACTCATCTGGCCTACATCTTCGTTACCACATAAGCCATCGGGTTTTGAAGAATAAAAATCGTGGTCGATTTTACGGATCAGATCGGCTGTTTTCCATGGCTGACCGGCATAAGTATACAAATAAGTAATATGGTGACCAGGCTCATTTCCCTGTGCATAATTTCCGATCAAACCGGAAATATCAGGAGAACTGTTTTCGCCCAGCTCAGCTTTTACCGAAAATAAAGAATCCAGTTTATTTACGAATGGTTTGTCGCCACCAAATAATCTGATCAGTCCTTCCACATCCTGTGGCACCAGCCAGGTATATTGCCATGCATTTCCTTCGGTATAATCATCTTCGCGGTGTTTAGAAGCTACCGGACTAAAAGGCGTTCTCCAGGTACCATCAGCTAATTTTCCCCTCATAAACTGCACATCTTTATCGAAGTACTCTTTGTATAGCTGTGCTCTTTTGCTGAAATACTGATAATCTTTGGTTTTATTTAATGCTTTGGCAAACATGGCAATGCAATAATCATCAATGGCATATTCTAAAGCCTTGGCAACAGATTCATTCACTTTATCTGCCGGAATATATTTAAGCTGCTGGATATAATCGATACCATCAGTTTTTTGCATGGCTGATTGTTTTACAGCTTCGAAAGCCAGGTTTACATCAAAACCCCTGTACCCTTTCAAATAAGCATCAACAATAACGGGAACGGCATGATAACCCACCATGGTATTGGTTTCGCTGCCCATTAAATGCCAAACAGGTAATTTTCCCTGTTGTTTATAAATGGCCAGCATGGTATTAACCACATCGCTCACTTTATCCTGGTGTAAAATGGTGTATAATGGGTTGGCAGCACGATAAGTATCCCATAGCGAAAAAGTAGTGAGGTTATTAAAGTTTGCTTTTTTATATACTTTTTTGTCTGTTCCGCGATAATCTTTGTTCACATCGTTAAACAATGACGGAGCAATCATGGTATGGTATAATGCGGTGTAAAATACCTTTTTGGTGGTATTGGATGCGCTGATATTAACTTTCGACAGTTCTTTTTCCCATTTAGCATCGCTATTTTTAACGGTAGCGGCAAAATCCCAGCCTGGCAGCTCCGTTTTTAAGTTCAAAATCGCATTTTCGGTACTTACCGGAGATAAAGCTACTTTAATCTGCAATTTTTCATTGTTAATGGCATTGAAATTCACCACCGCCTTTAACTTTTTGCCTGATAATTCGTTACCGTTTTTCACCACCGTACTATCATATAATACGAGATTCTTAATAGGCTGAGATAATTTGATTACGAAATAAAGGCGCTGATCGGTAGACCAGCCTTTCGAATTCCGGTGCCCCATGATGGTGGTCGCGTCTAGTTGTTTTAATGATGCTGAAACCGGTGCATCCCAGCCAATGCCTTCGATTAAATCGATAATAATATGTGGATTTTCAGCACCTTTTTTAAAGGTATATTGGTGAAAACCTACCCTTTCGGTAGCGGTTAACTCTGCTTTAATATCGTATTTATCGAGCAACACGCTATAGTAACCTGCTTTTGCTACTTCATTTTTATGCGAAAATTTAGACAAGTAGCCGTTTTCATCATCGGCAGTTTTACCTTTTTCTAACAACAATTTACCTGTTGCGGGCATGATTGAAATATCGCCCAGATCTCCGATACCTGTACCACTTAAATGGGTATGTGCAAAACCGGTGATGGTATTACTCACATAATTATAGCCACTGCACCAGTCCCAGCCCTCAAAAATGTTGTTTGGCCCGAGTTGTACCGCCCCAAAAGGAACATTGGCACCCACAAAAACGTGCCCGTGTTTTGCCGACCCGATTATGGGATCTACATATTGGGTAAGTTTGGTTTTCTGCTGCGTAAAGGCATTAAATGTAAATAGAGAGGTTAGAAATAGAATCGATGAGGTTTTTCTGAACTGCATGTGTGCTTATAATTTCCTGCTATAGATTTAAAAATCTAAAAGTAAAACGTTTTACGTTTATTTTCTCATAAAAGAAAGAAAGATTGTATAGAAATTAAGTAAAAACAGGGATTTAGCTAGCTATCGGGAGATAATGGATTGTTGAACGCGGGAGATCGTCATTGCGAGAAGGCTTTTTTCAGCCGACGAAGCAATCTTAATGCGCACGCTGTTAGCGATAGTTGTAAGATTGCTTCGTGCCTCGCAATGACGACTCTTTTATTGAAATTCGAAAGATCCTTCGCTATGGCCAGGATGACAATATAAAGAATTCCTTACCCAATCTCCAAAACAATTACCTGATCGGGTTCGGTAGGATTTGCTGCTGCAGTAATGGTTAACTTCGATTTTTTGAGCGTAAAGTTTACCGCACTTTTATCTTTTAACAAATATGCTTTTTTAATCGTCTTCAACGGAACGTTTTCTAAATCAAGCGTAGTGGTTTTTCCATCTAAAATGTGGATATAAACTTTCTTGTCGCTTTGGGTAATGCTTCCCCAGGCCTGAGGTTTAATAAATCCGGCTTTTGTACTATAAATACTTTCGCCATATACTTTAAGCCAATCGCCCAAACCCGCCAGGCGGTCCTGAAACTCGGGCTGGATTTTTCCACTCGGCATCGGCCCGATGTTCAATAAAAGATTAGAACCTAAACTTGCGGCTTTAACCAGCATGTGCACCAGTTCTTTATTCGATTTATAATAGGTATCACTTAAGTTATATCCCCATGAATTTGAAATCGTTTCGCAGGTTTCGAGCGGCAATTGTTCTGATGCTTTCTGAAAACTTAGGCCTGATTTATTTTCGCCTGGCAGATCGCGTTCAAACATCTGGAAATCTTCGCCTGCAAATGGGGTTAAGTGGTGGTTGTTCCCGATCATGCACTGCGGCTGCAATTTGTGGATTAAACCATAAATTTCATTGTATTTCCAGTCGATACGCGAGGTTCTGTCTTTTGATCCTTCCGGCTCGGTCTGGTCCCAATGGCCGTCAAACCAAATCCCTCCTATTTCGCCATAATTGGTCAATAATTCGGTTAGCTGGTTTTTCATAAACTGTAAGTAACTGGCGTAATCGCCTTTGCCTGTGCGACCAGAGCTTTGCCCTGTACGACCGGTTTCGTGCGGATAATCTTCCCTGCGCCAGTCTAAAAGCGAATAATATAGGTATAACTGTATGCCTTGCTTGTGGCATTCGTCGGCCATCATTTTTACAATATCCTTTTTGTAAGGCGTATTCATGATGTTGAAATCAGAATATTTGGTATCCCACATGCTAAAACCATCGTGGTGCCTGGTGATGAGCGTAATGTATTTCATACCAGCATTTTTGGCCATGCTTACCCATTGTGCTGCATTAAACTCAACAGGATTGAAAAAATCTTTAAGATTGGTATAATTATGAACAGTGAGTTTCCGCTCATTCATTACCCATTCACCACTTCCGGGGATGCTGAAAGGCCCCCAATGAATAAACAAGCCAAACCGGGCATCGGCAAACCAGACGCGTTGCTTTAAATTTGATGCAGCGGGTACATAATCCTGCGCTTTTAATTGCATGCTAAACAACAGGACTAAGCCTATTATCACTATTTTTTTCATAAGGTAAGTGGTATATTTGGTTAGGTGTTCTTAATCTATCGAGGCTGTGGCTTTTGTGGGTTTACCGATCACTTTGTAATTCCCATCGCCTTTTAAAATGGCCAGAATCTGCGATTGATTGGTAAACAGGTTTTTCGCCGCAGCCAGTTCTTTATCATATTGGAAACTCTGCTCAATTCTTCCTTTTTCGTAAAAATAACGGCTTACGATCTGTGTTTCCAAAACCCTTTTAATTTCGGCTTTATGGCTTACCAGATCCGTTTTTTTAGAAGAGGTGAGTTTATATTTCAGGTTTTCGAGATCGGTTTTTACTTCTGCTGATTTATTTTCTTTTTCGGCCTCTGCACGTAAATCAGACAATAATCTTTCGGTACGGCTCAAATAAGTTAAATCTTTATCGGCAAGGCTGTTGGCAAAAATGGTATAATCGGCATCTGATAACTGGAAAGTCTTAGCGGACGCTAATGCTGGTTTTTCTTTTTTATACAGGTTTGCGTAATTGAAGAAAAGGCTTTTATTAAGCATCGAAATGGTAATCGGGCTTAATTTTTCGGCATTAACCACGATATCCGGATAAACACCATTGCCACTGTACACATTCCGGCCTGCTTTGGTCTGGTACATCACCATGGTAGAATCGGCAAAACGCTCGGCCATACCTTCTGCATTTTTATGTGCATAATCGAGTTTTTGGATGCACCTGCCCGATGGGGTATAATATTTTGCAACGGTTACTTTAACCAGACTGTTATAAGGCAGGTTGAAAGTTTGCTGAACCAGGCCTTTACCATAACTTCGTTGTCCGATTACGATGGCGCGGTCTAAATCCTGCAGGGAACCGGCAACAATTTCGGACGCTGAAGCCGAATTTCCATTAACCAGCACCACTAAAGGAACCGAAGTAGAAATTGGCGTATTAAGGGTTTTATAGGTAATGGTTTTTTCTACATTTTTTCCTTTTTGCGTAACAACCAATTGGTCTTTATTGATAAAAAGGTTTACAATTTTAACGGCTTCCTGCAGAATACCGCCTCCATTATTTCTTAAATCCAATACCACACCTTTAGGATTTTCTTTTTGAATGGCTAACAGCGCATCTTTAACCTCCTGACCAGAGTTTTCGAGGAATTTATCGAGTTTGATATACCCAACACCATCGCCAACCATACCTGAGTAAGATACATTTGGCTGTTTGATTTCTTCACGAACGATTTTTTTAGTAATCTCCTTTCCGTCTCTGATTAATGACAAATCAACCGCAGTTCCTTTTGGTCCGCGCAATAACTGGCTCACTTCGGGGCGGTCTTTTCCCTTAACGGCAATACCATTAATGCTTACCACCTGATCGCCGGCTTTAATGTCGCTTTTATTTGCAGGGTAACCTTCGCTTACCTCGTTAATAAACAGTTTACCATCAATAAAAACGGTACCTGCACCAATACCGCCGTATTGGGTACTTACATATTTCAGTTTATAATCTTCAATTTCCGATTCGGGAACATATTCGGTGTAAGGATCTAAGCTATCCAACATGGCATCAATACCTGTTTTCATCAACTTAGGCGCGTTGGTATCATCAACATAATTGATGTTGATTTCTTTATAAAGGGAAGCAAAAATATCGAGGTTTTTAGAAACCAGGAACAAATCTTCTTTGAAAGAAAAAGATAAAACAGCAACACCAAATCCAGCTGCTAAAAGGCCATATTTTAGTTTTTTCATTCCCATATTATTTTAACCCTAATGTGCTCATAAATAAAAGCTGCTTATCAGGATAATTATTTATCATTTTAGTAGAAACGTAAATGTACAAAAACCAATAAACATTAAAAACAGCTTATTTTAGTTACTTACTAATTAAGTATTAAAGCTGTTCAAATTATAATTACCCGGTAAAGCCAGATGCTTTTTTAAGTAAGAAGCAACGGGCAATCACCATCATAAAAATTCTTTATTTATGCTTGTTAAATAACCAAGCGGGTATTTGCGAAGTAAGCAATAGCGGAATGGTAATAAGATTATGGTCTAACTTGTTGTAGGTTGTAAACAACAAATTGGGATTGCCTTTCATTGCATGATACAAAAGCTCGCTTCCTTTGTAAGCATTTTCATCGTCGTGTAAACCATGAATTAACCAAACAGGCTTTTGCTTAACACCGTTTAAATTTAAAAAATCAGGAACAGCTGCAATAGAAACCATTGCCGCAAAGGTCTTCGGCGAAATGTTCATCAGGTTTTGAGCGGTAGATGCGCCCATAGAATAACCCACTAAATAAATGCGGTTAGTATCAATGCCTGGATATTTATTTTTTACCTCGCGGATCAGGTCCGGCAATAAATAAACATCTTCTGATGGTTTAGAGATCAGGCAATGCAGGATGGAATCCGGATAATAATTGGATGAACGTTTTTGAAATTGTGGAGCGATTACAAATGCGGGGTACTGTTGACGGATGACCGGGCGCAACCAGATTCTGGCCAATGGTTCTAATTGGCTTTCGTTGTCTGTGCCTATTCTGGTTGAGTTATGGAATGTAATAACCAGAGGATATTTTACAGAACTGCTGTAACCTTCAGGCAATAATAACCTATAGTTAAGCGATACACTTCCTTTAACAAAAGTTTGTTTTAAGTATTGATCTGCGGATAAATCGTTTAATTGTTTTCTCGTATGCGATGCCGTTAAGCTATCCGGAAAAGTATCGTTAAGTACCTGTTGTTGTGCGGATGCGGCAAATGTACTTAACCACAAAAAGGATGCAAATACATAAAGCTTATAATGCATAGCCAAAACAAAAAATATTGTGTTAAGAAAATACGGGCAGGAACACGAAATATTAAAGTCTGTTGCCTTTGGTATCGGCCAGTGCTTTTTGAATGGTAAATTCGATGTAGGTACGGTCGCGCTTAACCAGGCGCATTAAATCTTCGATCAACTGATCTTCTTTGCCAGGTGTAAACTCTAAAGGCTCGTTCGCTAAATCGCGGTATTTCCTTAAAAACTTAGTTTTTACTTTAAATGCAGTTTCTGAAGTAAGTTGAAAGTTAGCCATGGCATATTTTATTTGATGCAAAAGTAAAAAATATTTGTTCAGGTTAATACCTTTTTATGTGATCTGATAAAAAATTAAACATCATCCGGTAATTTTTGCACGATAATTGTGTTAAAAGCGCGTTATAAAACCAAATCCCAAAACTGCCAGGTATATTTTGAAAAAGAAACCTTAAGAACAAAAACACACGCGAAATCTACCAGAGCGCTGTTTGCGGTTTAATAACTTAAAAAACAAATTAATCAACATGAAAAAAATCATCTTCTCTATTGTTTTCCTAACCCTGGGTTGGGCAACATCAAAGGCACAAACGTTTAACCTGGGGGTTAAAGCAGGTGTAAATTTAGCCAAGTTAAATGCAGATTTTGCGAGTGAAGAAAACCGTTTAGGTTACCAGATCGGAGCCTGGGCACGTATTGGCGGTGCCAGTTTTTATGTACAGCCTGAGGCTTACATTGGCAGTAAAGGCAATAAATTTATCAGCATCCAGCAGGATAACGGCAATGAAGTATCGGCAGAAGGAAAAGTTAAATTTACTACCCTGGATGTTCCTGTTTTATTTGGAACAAAATTCGGGGCTAAAAACTTAAACTTCCGTGTAATGGCCGGCCCGGTAATTTCATTTATCCTGGATGAAAATTCTACTTTTAGCTCGGCATACCAACAGGCAACGGATTTTAGCAACTACAAAAATCAGGCATTGGGCGCACAGTTTGGTGCAGGTGTGGATGTAGGCAGTATTTCGGTTGATTTACGTTACGAAGCGGGTTTATCAAACATCAGTAAAAGCGAAAAATACAGTCAGAAACCAAACCTTTTTCAGTTGAGTTTAGGGTTTAAGATTTTGTAGTTTATTACACCACAATATAAAGAGCGGTCAAATGGCCGCTTTTTTTTATTTCAAGATGGTTAAACTTCCACTAAGCATTCCGCATTCAGTTTTAAGATCGATAACATAATAATATACCCCAACAGGAAGCGCCTGCCCTTTATAATTCCCATCAAATGCCTTTGTATATCCTTTAGCGTAAAATACCCTATTTCCCAACCGGGTATAAATGGAAAATTCGGCATTTGGATAATTATTTGATCCAGCGATCTTCCAAGTATCGTTTATGCCATCTCCATTGGGGGTTATAGAATTCGGGATTTCCAATGGTTTATTTTCAGCCTGGCTAAAATCAATAATTTCAGTATTCACTTTGCACCCAAATTTATCTGTTACCACAAGCTGGTATTTTCCGGTTTTTAATCCTTGAAAAAGCAGCTTGTTCGAGACCACATTCCCGTCTTTATCCATCCACTTATAATCAAATGGTTGAGTAATACCGTTAACCTCCACACCCGAAATGCTTAGGCTTTTACCATCGCAACTGATTAAAGCTTGCAACCTGCTTAAATCTATAAACGGTAAAATGGCTTCTTCAATGGTAAAAATGCCAGCAATAGCACTACAGGTTCCCCCATCGGAAACCGTTAAGGTATATGTACCTGGAAAAACATTTGCTAAGCTTTGTTCATTGCTCACAACATCTCCATTCTGATTGGTCCAGTTAAACAGTGCGGGTACATCAGTTTGATAATTGCCTATCGTTACTTTTCCATTTCTATTACCGCAACTGGCCGGAACAACTTCAAACTCCCCAACCTTAAAATTCTTAACAGTATTTTTAATAGTGTATGTGTCTGAAGTAACCTCACATGCCCCGCTACCCGCCTTAAAATAGTAACTGCCAGCTGATACATTTTCCAGATCGTTAGCAGTAGTCAGGAAGATGCCAGCGCTACTATACCATCTTTTGGGGAGATCGTTCACAACACCAATCTGTTTAATGCTTCCATTCGATGCACCACAAAGCTCATCAGTAATTATTTTTTTCCTATCATCTATCCCGTTGTCGCTTGCATCAATGGTATAAGATGCCGATGTAACATCACAGAGGCCCAGTTGGCCTGCTTTTAAATAATATGTTCCAGCAGCAACTCCTTCTAAATCTTTTGCAGTTCCAACCACTTCGCCTGCAGCATTATACCACCTGAAAACACTTGCATCATAAACTTTTATATTTTTTATTGCTGCCGTAGATAAACCACAATAAGTGCCAAATTTTTGAACGCCGCTATCATCAATGAAAGGTTTCGAAAAAGTACAAGTTGCTCCATCCTGATTGGTACCCATGCTAGTTATTTTGCCTGTTATTAAACCATTATACACCCAATCACCATTGTTATCTGTAGGAATTGTGGCAATCCATATTTTACCTTCACAATCGCCGCAATTGTCGGTATAAAATAATTCGATTTTCGAATTGGGCAGATAATTTCCGCTAGCACCAGAGGCACCAATTGTTGTGATCCGCGATTGGGTAATTACTTTACCTTCAGGAAGGTTTTTAAAAGTAACCGCTGCATCATTACAATAAATACTGTTCTTTAAAATAGAAATCGGATACGATATTTCTATTAATACCGCCGTTTTATTAAAGGCGATTGCATTTGCATCCGGATTATTGGTGCCACCGATCATTCCCGTCTGGGAAAAATTAATATGGATCCCGATTCCATTACCGTAATTTTCAGTTCCAAATATCCCTGTCCCAATCCTGTTATTAGCAATAATAAAGCCTCCATTTACATAATCCAATAAAATCCCTTTTGCCTGTCCGGCAATTGTATTATTAAAAATATTTGGGGTGCTGGTTGAACCGTTCATATAAATTCCGTTAGCAGCTGTTGAAGCCTTGAGCGCCAAGTTTTTATCCAGCCCAATAATATTGTTCGCTATTTTTATTGTTCCATCGGCACCACCAAGTGCAATACCGTTACGGGTGTTATTTGCAATCAGGTTACCTTCGCCCGGGGTATTGCCACCGATCAAACTGTTCTTCATAAAACTGATATCGATACCCGATTCGTTCGGTACGCTGTTCAGTCCATTTTCCCCCAACCCAAATATATTGGAGGAAATCTTAATACGCTGAACATCTGCACGAGGGATAACAAATGGAGAAAGGATACCTGCATAGTTCCCTCCGAAACAGTTTGGTTTATCTGGCGCACCTATAATAATGTCGGTAGCATCGTAAAGATAAATCCCACCTTTTTTTTCTTCGATCGGCCCTAAAGGGTCCGCCTTAAAATTACTAAAGCTAATGCCATATATTTCGACATGGTTTGCATGATCTAATCTTAAACCATTAAAGTAACCCGTAACAACCCTGATCAAAGAAATTTTGATCTTGGGGTTTGGCAATGCCAAAAAAGGTTGAGTTGATCCGTCGATAATAATATTCGAAGTAAGTATTGGAAGCTCACTTTCAAGGGCGATGGTTACATCCACAGCGGTACTGCCGGGCAGGTTAAAATAAATATAATCTGTAACTGAAGCGCCATTTGCGTTTGCAAGGGTAATAGCTTCGCGCAAGCTACCTGCGCCGCCATCTGCATTGGAAACAACAGTGAAGATGGTTGCATGTAGGTTTTTGCAAAAAAATATCACAAAGAAAATCAGTAGTAGTTTCCTCATTTAATTATAACTTCAAGATACAAAAAAACCAAGTCAAAAATTGACTTGGTTTGAAACAGAGACAGTTTTAGTTAATAAAATGTTGTATAAAAAGTTCCCGAGAATGGGTAAGTTGGATTCCCCGCTATCCCCCTCAAATACAGGGTGTAGGCCCTACCTTTTGAAAGTGTTATTGTAATGCCAGCTGTTATTAAAGGTATGCCAGTGGCTGCATCGTTAAAAAACACTTTAAAACTAGGGGCAACACCGTTACCCGGAGACGGGACAGCAACCCAATTTGATGCCGTTCCGTATGCTACATTCGAGATTACCTTTACACCTGTGGTTACCACATCTCCTTTAATTAAATCGATGTTTGGCCCACCATTATATAAATTAGCTATCCTTACAAAGATTTTCGAAGTATCTAATAACGGTTTTATGTCCTCAAGCAGCACTGAAGAGGCAATTTTCTTATTGGTTGCAGTATATTGGCCCGTGGTAAACAAGGTATAATATTTGCCCGCCATCGGCGATATCTGTGTATTAAAAACTTCCAGATTCGGATCGGCAGTGGCTGTTGGAATTACCTTGGCCGTTAGTTTATGTGTGCCTGGTGAAGTAACTGAATAACCTAGGTCAGGATAAACCTGGTTGTATGTGTAACCCGAATTCTCGACACCTAATGAAGATAAGTTACCTGAAAATTTTATATCATCCATGTAATAGGTCAGGACCGGACTACCCGGGGTCAAATTCAATATTTTTACATAGGCATATTTTGGATCGCCGGGGGCAATCTTTTCATAAACAGTATTTTCTACTAAAGCCTGCTTTTTACATGCGGAAAATAACATTGTAGAAACCGCAATTAAATATAGTATCTTTTTCATTTTCTTTTATTTATGATGCGTTACGGTTGAGAAAACCACATTTTAAATGTATGATAGTTAGGTTGGTCGCCACCTATTTTTTTAAGCGCTTCTAAATTCCAGATATACTCCGAATTGTAGCGTGGACGATAGCGTTGAATCGGTTTGCCCCCGTTATCCGCATAAAATGATGTTGGGAAAAAGAAAGTACCCAAATACGGATTGTTCCCTTTGGAATCGCCATCAAAGTAATTGTATTTACGCAGATCACTCCAGGTTTCTACAAAACCATAAGCATAAAGTGCTAAATATTTTTGCAGCATAATATCCTTTAATGTTAATGTTGCTGCCGTTTGTTTTACCGCTGCACTTGTTAAATAAGCTGTTTTATCCGCAGAAGTAATTGCCGTGCCCAATGCGCTAACAAAATCGATACTTGCCGAAATTCCTTTGGTATAGGCATCTAATGCCAGGGTTGTATTTCCGCTTCTGAAAGCAGCCTCAGCTTTAATAAACTGCATTTCTGAATAGGTCATGATCGGGAAACCTGCATTATCTTTAAAAAGGTATTTACCAAAGGTAGGCCCAGGGTTGGCAGAACCTAAAACACCCCAAGGATTTGGAATCTGGTTTTTGGCTGCTGCAGTTCCACCATCTGAAGTATTTGGAGCTGTACCCCTGAAAACACCATCTGCCGAAGCGGTGATCATATTATTTCTGCGTGGATCAATTACGGCACCTGGTGTTCCAACCAGATAAGTTCCATCCAATAAACCAACAATAATTCTGGTTTGGCGGTATGAAGCTAAATTTGCCCTTAACGGCCCAAAGAAATTACCGTTTGTGGCGGTAGTACCTAAATTTGGAACAATAAAGTTATCAGCATTGCTTGTTAAGGATTTATCTACATATTCAATCACTTTAGCAGGATCATAATTTGCTTTATTAATAAGATTGCTGGCATTTCTGGCCAAAATACCATAATTAAACCTGATCCATTTAGCATTATCTCCGGCATATATCAAATCAGCCGGGGCCAGTTTTCCAACCGTTCCTGTGCCATCTGTTCTGCTAAAATTAGCAATAGAAAGGTTTGCCAACCTTACCACTTCGGCGTATACATCAGGCTGTGAATCGTAATCAAACACATAACGGTTAGGTTCGTAAGCTTCTTTAAGGATAATATCTCCGTGGTAATCAGTTGTGATCTGCCAGCTCCATGCTTTAAGGGCCTGTGCTAAACCTACATAATTCCATTCAGTTTTAGCTGTTGATTTATCAATAATCAGGTTTAAATTAGCTCCTAAACCGTAATAATTCGTCCGCCAGATTTCACCGCCCGAATCACTCGACGGAATCCACCCATGAGATTCTCCAACATTTACAGCCCCACCAAAGTACTGAATAACACCTCCAAGGTATCTGGAATCGAATTGAACTCCTCTTTCCATCTGTGCAAATAACGGCGGTGTTAACGTCCTGCTTTCAGGATCCTGTGGTGTTGCCGGGTCGGTATTAATATCTAAATACTTTTTACAACCCGAGCTGATTATGATTGTTGCAGCGACAAATAACGTATATATCTTTTTCATTTTAATTTGAATTAAAAACCAAGTTTAAGACCAAAATTATAACCCCGTGGCTGACCTGCAGAGCCATAATCAATTCCCGAACCACCCAAGCCACCAGAAGATGCATTAAGCCCGTTTACTTGCGGATCTACCCCATTATAGTTTGTAATCAACAGCAAATCGGTGCCTGTAAAGAAAACACTGGCATTTTTAACTACCCTGCTTTTGGCGAACAAACTTTTAGGGAGGTTGTAACTTAAGGTAATGTCTTTTAATCTGATCCAATTCACATCTTTTTGAAGGAAATCGGCGGTATTAAAGTAGGTAGAGTAATAAGAGGTAGTAATATATGGAATAACCACAATATTATTTTTTGTAGGGTTCGCTGTATTTTCCAAACCATCTCTAAAAACACCCTCTATAATACGTGGTGTTTCACGATCTAAACTTAACTTGGATAGACCTCTTTGATAAAGATATTCTTCTGTGGCATTATAAATATCACCACCTTTCCTAATATCTAACAAGAACGACAGGTTGAAATTTTTATAGGTAAAGCTATTGGTAATACCTGCGCCAAAATCCGGTGCCCTATCGCCGATAGGTGTAAAGTTGGTATCCCTGATCGGCATTCCGTTAACAGGATTGATCAATATCTGACCAGCATTGTTACGGAGATAATTCTGACCGGCAAATGCCGAAATAGAAGATCCTACAGTATATTGCGCCCTAACATCATCCGTTAACCAGGTATCAGATAGATAGAATACATCCTGACCGGCTGGAAGAGAAAGGATGTAACCACGGTTACGTGAAATATTTGCAGAAATATCCCATGTAAAATCTTTAGTTTTAACTGGTGTTCCTTTAATAAGAAGTTCGAATCCTCTATTCCTGATCTTTCCGCTATTGATGTAGCCTAAAATCGCACCTGTTGCATAACTCAAACGCGGTGCGGTAATCTGTTTATCGGAAAGGTTCTCATATAAAGAAAAATCGAACGACAATCTATTATTAAAAAAGCCCAACTCCATACCAACCTCTTTAGAGGTAGTAAATTCTGCAACCAGATCAGGGTTTCCGGCAGTTACGTCTGTAGCGAAGCCACCACCGGTTGTGGTTTGCGCAATAAGCTTGGTTTTAGTAATGTAGGCTGTTCTGGCATCTTTACCAGACTGGCCCCATGATGCCCTTAATTTACCAAAGGATAACCAGTTTAATTTTTTTACGGCAGGCAGTTCTGAAAAGACAAAACTTAAAGATGTTGCAGGATAAAAGAAACTGTTATTTTTAACCGGAAGTGTTGATGAAACATCTTCGCGACCGGTTAAGGTTAAGTAAAGATATTCGTCATAACCTAATTCTGCCTGTGCAAAACCCCCAAACTTGCGCTTTAAAAAATCAGAATAAGCTACACGCTGGGTTGTTGGATCGGTATTATTGATACTATAATAATCCTGCTCAAAAAAACGTGTTCCGAACTGTGCATTAGTAGCATCATCATCGTCCGTTAAATCGGCCCCTATTCTTAAAATCGGTTTAAATTTTCCGAAATCTTTTCTAAACGTACCAACTAGTGAAGCGTTGAATAATTGTTTAACATCCTGGTAAGTATTAATACCACCACCAGAATACCCGGTTCCACTCACATTTGATGCATATGATTGAGGATGGTATGCCGATAGCCCTGTTTGTGTAAACATATCTGCACCAACCCTACCTGTTAACGAAAACCATTTAGCGGGTGTATAATCTAAACCTACATTGGTTAAAACGCGGTTTAACTTATCATAGTTAGGGTTTTTATTTACGCCCCAATAAGGATTATCTAACTCTGCGCCTAAACTTGTACCCAGAATTCTCCTTCCTCCTGTTTGTGGATCGATATAATTACGCATGTCATCTACCCTTGGCCATGACAATGAACTTAACATCGGGCTACCGGCACCTCTGTAAGTTTTATCAGTTTTGGATGAAATGAAATTTACCGATGCATTAAGGCTCAGCTTATCGCTGATTCTTGAAACACCACTTAGTTTGAAATTTAAGCTGTTATAACCAGTTCCCGGAATATACCCTTTTTGATCTGTGTAACCCAGGCTTGTCCTAACCGATAGTTTTTCTGATCCACCTTCTACAGATGCATTATGCTTTTGCGTAAAGCCCGTTTGGTAAAAATTCTGAAGGTTATTATAAGTTGGAAGTTTATCCGGATATTTTGCTCCAAAATAAGTCCGGGTTCTTACTTCTTCATCAAATATACCACCTGCGCCACCACCGTAAACCGTTTGATAATCAGGGAAACGATAGATATTCTCTACTCTGAACGAATTGCTATAAGTAGCTCTCGCAGTACCGGCTTTAGCTTTTTTTGTAGTAATAACAACAGCACCCGAAGCGCCTTCTGTTCCATATAAGGCGGCAGCTTCCGGCCCTTTTAAAATGGTTATCGATTCAATTTCTTCCGGATTAATATCCATTACACGGTTGCCATAATCATTAGTCCGGTTAAAACTACCTTGCCCAACCAGGCTGTAATCAGAAAATGTTTTATTTGAAATCGGTAAGCCATCCACTACAAACAATGGCTGGTTATCCCCATCTAATGAAACGCCACCGCGAATGATAATCTGAGAAGAAGATCCGGGTAATCCTGTTGTTGGGGTAATAATTGCACCTGCTACCCGGCCTTGTAGCGCATTAAGAAAATTGTCGCGCTGTGTATCTGCAATTTCGGCACCTTTAAGTATCTGAGCGGAATAGCCCAATGCTTTTTTATTACGGGTAATACCCTGACCCGTAACTACTACCTCTTCAAGGTTGCTGGCATCACTAGCCATTACAATATTGATTGAGGTGTTACCTCCAACAGCTTTCTCCTGTGTTTTAAAGCCAATGTAAGAGAAAACAAGTATATCAGCCTTTTGGGCTTTGATGGAATAATTTCCATCGGCATTGGTTTGTGCAACTATCGTGCTTCCTTTTACACGGATAGAAACACCAGGTATAGGCCCATCAGAAGATGTAACCTTACCGGTAATGGTTATTTGCTGCGCAATGGCATGAGCCAGCAACAAAAACGTACCAATAAAAATTAGTAGTAGTTTTTTTTTCATAAACTGCCAGTTTTGGAGGGGTGAAATGATTTGTTTAGTTGTTCAGTTAGTTACACAAAAACACGCACAATAACGCATTTTTATGCTAATATCATAAATTATTTGGAATAAAAAAGTATTTAACAAACTATTTACCAAGCAATAATAAAATTATATTGCAAAAACACGCAAAATCACGCAATATTTAAAAATCTAAAAATCTTTTATACTTTCGTTTAACCAAACATCTACCTATGTTGAAAAAAGAACGCCATGATTTTATTATGCGGCAGATCAACCTACACAACCGTGTATTAACCTCTGATCTGGTGCAATTGCTTAATGTGTCAGAAGATACGATTAGAAGGGATTTACAGGAACTTGTTGATGAAAACCTGCTTTACAAGGTGCATGGAGGTGCTTTATCCAAATCGTACCACAGCTCTTTTGATGACAGTACGGTTTATGCCCGGGATAGTAAAATCGCGATCGGTAGAAAGGCCGTCCAGCTGATAAAAGATGGCATGGTGGTTTTAACAGGCGGCGGAACCACAATTTTGGAATTCGTTAAACTGCTTCCGCAGGGAATTACGGCTACATTTTTTACCATTAGTCCGCTGGTAGCCGTAGAATTGGCCAAATACAATAATATTGAAGTAATTTTGATCGGCGGGTTATTCTCTAAAAATTCGCAGGTTACTTATGGCGGTCAGGTAATTACACAATTATCAGAAATTAAGGCCGATTTGTGTTTGATGGGTACCAGCGCCATCCACCATGATGAGGGTTTAACCGATACTTATTGGGAAATTAACCAGCTTAAAAAAGCGATGCTGGCCTGTGCAAAAAGAACAGCGGTACTCTGCATCTCCGAAAAACTCGATATTGCGTTAAGGTTGAGGGTTTGCCCGATAGAAAGCATCAGCTACCTGATTACGGAGCTGGATATAGAAAATGAATCGCTTTCGCGCTACCGCGAGAAAGAGCTGAATATTTTATAGCAAAAAGGCTGTATTATCCATATAGAATGATCAGCCTGAGGAATAATTAGTGCATAAGTCAATATTTTTTACAGAAAGCTTCTATCTCTAACGTCCCTAAGCTATCGTCATTTCGAGCGGAGTGCAACGGAGTCAAAAACCACGGAATGCCCAGCGAAGCTACATTTATCTCGAGGTAGATTTCTCCGCTTCACTTTGCTCCGGTCGAGATGACAAATTTTCTATCAGTGTCTGTCAATGTTAGATTTTCGAAGAACCTGTCAAAACACCATTTAAGGCATTTTGACAGATTCAACGCGACAATTTTTAAAGAGACTGGTTTGATCATACAACCTTTTTACCGACCTCCTAAAAAGTTGGATCGGCAGGGGTATTGGTATTGTTATCGCGCTCCTGGAATGGATAAGGAAAAAAATTCCGTTTACGATCTGCCAGCGGCTGATTAAACCTTCTCATGTCTTCAATTTTTAATCCTGAGGCATACAGTTCAATTGAACGGTGTTTATAGATCAGATCCAATAATTGTTGTTGGGTATAAGGGCCAACCAATGGCGGCAATGCTGCAGCCACTCCAAAAAGATCTGAGGTTTTGGTTACCACCTTGTTTAACTCAATTAACGAATTGGTGAGGTCCGGCTGGCGGGCAAGTGCTTCGGCTTTGATTAAAATGATCTCGCCTGGTAAATAAATCGGGAAAGGACTTGCAGTTGCTGCAGCAAAACCATTCATGCGTAAAGTTGCCGGAGATCCTGCCATAAGGGTATAAAAAGGGATTCTTTTATCCGCAGCATCAGGAACATTTGCGCCTGTTAGACCTAAGTTTGCATTTAATGGCTGAAAAACATTATTGGAAGAAATAATGCTGAACAGGATATTCGGCGAAGTAGCATCAAATTTAAAAAATGAAGCTTTTGTTAAATCCACTGCATTGGCTTCTGTTAAGGCAAGCGTATAATTACCAGAAAATAGTGCATAACGTGCTTTTAAGGCATGTATGGTATTTACAATATTTACATCTGTGGGTACATTACTTAAAAAGCTGGCCGAAATTGGATTGGCCGCAATAACTGTTAGGGCATTATCCAAAACGGCGATTGCTTTGTTAAAACCCGCAGCACGGGTAATGTAGGCTACGTTTTTACCTGTACCATCAGGAATTTTTTCCCAATATTGCGCCATATTGCCAATAGCCAAGGCTTTAAATATGCTCGAATAAGCAATTAAACCTGCAGCATAGCCTTTATCACCCAAATTATTGGCGTTGGTAATTACCAGATCGGCATCGTACACAATTTTATTGGCACTGGCCCAAAGGTTAAACAGGATGGTATTGGTTCCATCCACTGCACTGCCACCGGTGCTTAACTGCAATTCGGGAATATTTCCTGAATTGAGCAACCTTAGCTCGTTGGTTACAAAGCCATTTGCAGCTACAGAACTGAACATTACGCCCGTTCTGCTTAAAGTATATACCCGTTGCAAACCAATGGCCACAGCAGTTAAGCCCTGTTGCGAACCTAAGGCTACGTCCGTTTTTGCCCTTGATGGATCCTGATATTCTTTAGTGCAAGAGGCTAAGCACAATGCTAACGAAAGCGTTAAACAGGTTATTTTTGTCGAAATATTATTTTTTAAAATTTTCATAAAAATTTCTTTAACGATTATAATTTAACTGACAGACCTAAACTAAAAGTGCGCGGAATTGGCACCGAACCAAAATCTATATTCCGTAATATGGTCGATTGTCCGCCAGAATTTAACTCCGGATCATAACCTTTGTAATTATCCCACGAAATCAGGTTTCTGCCGCTCACCGTTACAGTAAGGTCCCTTAAAAATTTCAGTTTCCCCACATTATAGCTTAATGAAATCTCCCTTAACTTTACAAAAGAGCCATCATCAATCCGCCACTCTTCAATGGCATAAACACCGGCAACGTAACCTCTTGGCAATAAGCCCATTTGTTCCTGCTTGGCTACCTTACCGTTTCCTACACCCTGGCGGGTTCTCCAGTCGGCATTCCACACATTTCCTCCCTGTACAGCATCGAACTGCACATGTAAATTCAGCTTTTTATAGGTAAAATCATTCACAAACGACATGTTATAATCAGGGTTCGGATTCCCGATTACTTTACGTAAAGTGGTTCCCATAGGCATGCCGTTGGCATCACGCTGAGGGGTAAATGTGGTAGCGGAATTTTGAATCCCTTTTTCAATCTGCGGAATACCAGCGGCATTGGTTAACAGACTGCCATCTGGATTACGTGCAAAAAAAGTTCCGTAGAAAACACCGATTGCTTCACCATTTATAATCGCCACAGGAGCACCCGGATTTGTACTGAATAACCTTAAACCGCCCACATCAAGCGCTGTATTCCTGTTTCTGTTAAATACAACCGATGTATTCCATTTGAAATCTTTAGCCGAAACAGGCGTTCCGTTCAGCACCAGTTCAATACCCTTGTTCCTTAACGAACCAATGTTATCCAGCAAGCTTGAAAACCCTGTTGAAGGTGCCTGTACGCTTGCAATTAACAAATCGCTCACTTTTTTATTATACCAGTTAAACTGTAAGCCTAACCTGTTTTTAAAGAAAGACAGGTCGGTTCCCAATTCCAGTTCGCGCTGACGTTCGGGCTTAACATTTTCGTTTGCGAGGGTTGCACTGGAGAAAAGTGAAGCCCGGCCTAAAAACGATTGAGTAGAATATGCATTAATCCGGTCATAAGCACCAATACCGGTTAAGTTGCCCGATTCGCCATAAGCGGCCCTGATTTTAAAAGCATCCCACCAATCGGAAACACCAAAGCTTTTCCAGTAATCGGCCGAAGAAAGCACATAACTTAAACTTCCTTTTAAATATTCCTGTGTGCGGTTGGCTGAACCAAAAACAGATGACTGATCTACCCGTAAGGCACCGGTAACAAATAAATGATCTTTATATTTAAAGTTTTGCTGAACATAACCGCCACTTACTGAGAGCTCAGTACGGCCATCAACACTGGGCAATTGGGTTGCCGCGGCATTTACCGTTTCGATTAATGGTGCCAAACCCCGACCGTTTACCAGCTGATACCTGGTTTTTTCATACTGGAAGGAATAACCCACCTGTGTTGTTGATGAAATCAGATCGGATAATTTAGCCTGATAAGTAGCATTAAACTCGTTATTAAACTGAAAAGCATTATTGGTTGCCGCACTGGCATAGCCATTTAATGTACCATCTAAAGCAGCGCCTCCACCATAAAAATCTGGATTTACGTTATATGCAAAAGGTGGAATATAAGTTGAGCCGCTCTGACCCGAATTATCAACACCCAATGTAAAATCCAACGTCAGATTTTTTACCGGGTACAATTTTAAATTGGCATTGGCAATAATGCGGTTGGTTTCCTGGCGCTGTTTAATATCTTCTATTACCGAAACCGGGTTTACCCTGCCCCGTTCGCCCACTGCAAGTAAATTGCCGTTTGCATCTCTTGCAAAAATATCATGGAAGTTACCAATAATGGTGACCGAGTTCATGGGCGAGAAAAATGAATTTCCATCGGGTTTCTCGTTGGCAGAACTGCGGATATAATTTAAACCTGCACTCAGTTTTGCCCATTCGGTGATTTTCTGATCGATGTTTGCCCTGAAATTATAACGGGTAAAATCGGTATTTTTAATAATTCCTTGGTTGCTGAAATATGCCGCCGAAGTATAATACTTTGTGTTCTCATTCCCTCCTGAAACAGATATGGTATTATCGGTACCGGTAGCTGATTGGAAAATATAGTCCTGATAATTGTAACGGGTTACCGGTGTGGTATTGGTGAGCAGAACAGCCGGATCGCCAACTGTCTGGATCACATCCTGCGTAAAGGAATTAACCGAACCGCCAAACTTTACCGGCGATTGGTTTACCTCAATTTCCTTGCGTAAGTGGCTCAGCGTTAAACTGGTGCTAAAATTAACCTGTGCTGCTCCGCTTACTCCTTTTTTGGTAAAAATCTGGATCACCCCCGAATTTGCCCGCGAACCGTAAATGGCCGCAGCAGCAGCTCCGTTTAAAACCTCTATACGCTCAATGTCTGCCGGGTTAATATCAACCATCCTGTTCTGACCGATACTGCCTACAAAGTTTCCGCCATCGTAATTGCTTGATGTGTTGGTAACCCTGGTGGTCGAATTGTTTACAATTACCCCATCAATAATGTAAAGTGGTTCGGATGATGAATTAACAGAGCTAATTCCCCTCAAACGGACAGATAAGCCGCCTGCAGGATCACCTGAATTCTGACTAATCTGCGCACCCGCAGTTTTTCCCTGTAGTGATGAAAGTACGTTTCCGCTGGGTGCCTTATTAAGGTCATCTCCTTTAACGGTACTTACATAACTTCCCAGTTCTTTTCTGGTGGTTCCCTGCGATGTTCCAGTTACAATTACTTCATCCAAACCAACAGCATCGGCACCTAAGGCAGCATTTAACTGAACCTGATCGTTGCCGCCAAGGTCGACCGACTGAATTTTGCTCTTGTAACCCACATAAGAAAACTGGACCTGGTATTTACCGGGAGCTAAATCTACCGCAAAAGTATAGCCACCGTTGGCATTGGTACTGGTTGCCAAATTTGTATTGAGGATTTTAACCACAACGCCCGGGATGGCTTCGTTATTTGAGGCATCGGTCACTTTACCATTAATGGTATAGCGCTTGTTCTGTGCCTGAGCCATCTCTGTAAACAGAAGCAGCAGAAATGGGATCAACAAAATTGCAAAAAATCCTGTTGACCATTTTAGGTAACTTTTTTCCATAAAATTTGGTTTGTGTTAGAAGATTAGTGTTAAAACAAATTTAACAAAATACCGCACAAAGAATGTTGAAAGGTTAGGATGTTGAAAAGTTTGAAGTTGTAAGGTTGGAATATGGGAATGTTTGAAGGTTGAAATGTTAAAGGTTAATGGACGCTATGGACTCCACTTTACTCCGGGAGGCTAATTTTCCCCATACAAACCGAAGGTACCCCTTTCCTGTCGCCAAAATTGATCGGTTTACCGCAAAGGGTTTCGTTTGCCAGCACAGCAAATAAAACGGCTTCCTTAGCATCAGGATTGATATTTAAATCATCAGTAGTTAAAAAATTACAGGACGGCAATATTGCCTGAAGCTGTTTTACCAGCAATGGATTATGCATTCCGCCGCCGCTCATAAACACCTGTGCGCGGGCATTTTCCCCAAAACAGCGTTTTATCGCATTGGCAATGGTTTCGGCAGAAAAGTGGCATAATGTAGCCATTACATCCTCTTTACTAATGTCGATTGTGGAAGATATTTCCTGAGCTTTTGTTACATATTCGAGGTTAAACAGTTCCGGCCCGGTGGTTTTAGGAAAATCCAGGTCAAAAAAACCACAATCGAGCAAAGCAGACAAAAGCTGATTATTTACCTCACCACTCAGGGCTACAGCCGCATTTTTATCGTAAAACCGGTTAAAATGTTTTTGCATGTACTGATCCATCAGCGTATTCCCCGGACCAACATCTGTAGAAAAAACCGCACCGGCATCCATACTTCCCGGCAGGTACGTAAAATTAGCGATCCCGCCAATATTGAGCATTACGCGGTCTTCTCCGGCTTTCGAAAACATCAGGTAATCACCATAAACTGCTAAAGGTGCGCCTTCGCCGCCTGCAGCTAAATGTTTCTGCCTGAAATCAGAAAGGGTAATAATCCCGGTTTTTATGGCAATGTGGTCGCCATCTCCAATCTGCAGCGTACCATTTGGATAATCGGCCAGTTGATGCAAAGATTTTGGCGCATGGAAAATCGTTTGTCCGTGGCTCGCTATAAAATCAACCTCTTCCTTTTCTACCCCCCATTCTTCCAAAGCTTCGTTAATCAGTGTTGCATGTGTATTGGCAATATGCTCATTCATCAGACAAACCAATTGCAGGTCGACTTCTTTTTTAGAAAAAACAGCTTTAATTTTCGCCCTGAAATCATCAGTATAATCGCCGGTTTTAAATTTCAGCAAACGGATATCCGAATCTGGTCCACTTCCTTGAACTGAACAGAGTGCAATATCCAGTCCATCCATAGAAGTTCCGCTCATTAAGCCGATAATAAAACGTTCTGTTTTTGCTGCTTTGCTGTACAACTTTTGAATCTGTGCGTTCATATTGATTTTATCTTAAAAAGATCAAACGTTTGTCTGCCCCCTAAATCGAATTTTATGTAAATACTTCCAATAAAAGTAAATATCCTTTGTTACAAATCGGGCATAACTGCCTATATTTACTGCTCCGTACATTAAAATCCATATAAAAAAAATGGCTAGATTAAATCTACTGGAGGAGACACGTTTCGAGAAGTTACCCGTAAGCGTGTTCGAGAATCCAAAAATTGCTTCCGTTAATGTAGCACACCGCATTGCGGCACTCATTAAATCAAAACAAGCAAACAACGCACCTGCAGTACTGGGCTTAGCAACAGGTGTTACCCCAATTGCCGTTTATGCCGAACTGGTTAGACTGCACAAAGAAGAGGGTTTAAGTTTTAAAAACGTAATTACTTTCAACCTGGATGAATACTATCCAATGGCGCCAACTGCCGTACAGAGTTACGTTACCTTTATGAACGAAAACCTTTTCGATCATATCGATATCGACAGGAACAATGTTCACATTCCGGACGGTACATTAGCACTGGAGGATATTCCGGCATTTTGTTTGGAATATGAAAAGAAAATCGGTGATCTTGGCGGATTGGATATCCAGATTTTGGGTATTGGCCGTACTGGTCACATCGGGTTTAACGAGCCGGGCTCTGCACCGAACTCCGGTACCCGTTTAGTTACTTTAGATGACCTTACCCGCCGTGATGCTGCACGCGATTTCGGTGGAAAAAGCTTTGTACCAACCAAAGCCATTACCATGGGTATTGGTACCATTTTTAAAGCAAGGGAAATTATTTTAATGGCATGGAGCCGTAAAAAAGCTTCGATTATTAAAAAAGCGGTAGAAGGCGAAATTTCTGGCGATGTACCGGCAACCTACCTGCAGCTTTCTGAAAATGTAGAGTTTATCCTTGATGCACCAGCGGCTTCTGAACTAACCCGTTTTGATACACCATGGCTGGTTAAAGATTGCGTTTGGACCGATGCTTTGATCCGTAAAGCGGTGATTTGGTTAGCCAACACCCTTAAAAAACCGATCTTAAAATTAACGGAAGACGATTATAATAATAATGGTATGGCACAACTGGCTACCGAAAAAGGGCCGGTTTACAACATCAACATTCATATTTTTAATAAACTACAGCACACCATTACCGGTTGGCCGGGCGGTAAACCGAATGCTGATGATTCTCAACGTCCAGAAAGAGCTGAACCGGCTAAAAAACGGGTAATTATTTTTTCTCCACATCCTGATGATGATGTAATCTCAATGGGCGGTACTTTTATCCGTTTGGTTGATCAGAAACATGATGTACACGTAGCTTACCAAACTTCTGGAAATACTGCGGTTTGGGACGACGATGCACTGCGTTTTGTAGAATTCAACGTAGATTTTACCGAAAAAATGGGCATGGATAATACGCATTTAAAGGATCTTTATAACAAGATGAGGACTTTTATTGAGCAGAAAAAACCAAACCAGGTTGATACGCCAGAGATCCAAACGGTTAAAGGATTAATCAGAAAAGGTGAAGCCATTGCTGGTGCACGTTACTGCGGTTTAGAGGATGATCATATTCATTTTCAGGCCCTTCCATTTTACGAAAGCGGTAAGGTGCAGAAAAACCCGGTAACTGATGCCGATATCGAGCTTACAATAGAATTACTGCAGAAAGTTAAACCACACCAGGTTTACGCCGCAGGCGATTTTGAGGATCCACATGGTACACACATTGTTTGTTTCAACATTATACTTGCCGCACTAAAACGCTTACGCAAAACCGAAGCCTGGGCACAGGATTGCTGGTTATGGATGTACCGTGGCGCCTGGTATGAGTTTGAAACGCATGAAATCGAAATGGCTGTTCCAATTTCTCCAAAAGAACTTGAGCGCAAAAAATATGCGATTTTTAAACACCAGAGTCAAAAAGACAGGGCCGTTTTCCCTGGTGATGATGCAAGGGAGTTCTGGCAACGTGCTGAAGACCGCAACCGCGATACCGCAAAAGCTTACGATGAACTTGGCCTTGCAGAGTACGAAGCAATGGAAGCTTTTGTACGCTGGAAGTTTGAAGATTAATTTAAAATGAATATCAATCCTGCTTTGTTAACGCAAAGCAGGATTTTTTTTTGCCATACACCTACACTGTCATGCTGAGCGCAGCGAAGCATCTTTAAAGAAATCTGTAATGAAAACGATCGTCATCTCGACTGAAGCGCAGCGGAACGCCTGCCCGTACAGGCGGGGAGAGATCTACCTCGAGATAGATTTAGCTTCGCTGAGCACTTAGGTGGTTCTCGACTGCGTTGCACTCCGCTCGAAATGACGATACTGCTGAAGTAAAACCTTAAAAGACAACTTGCCCTCCCTCTTCACCCTCCCAAACTTCTTATTTATTTCTCTTTCTAAAAACAATACTCTAAATTAGTTAGCTCAATCCAAACCAACTGATCATGACCGAACCTAAACAACGATTGCTATCTCTTGATTTTTTCAGGGGACTAACAGTAGCTGCAATGATTTTAGTGAATAATCCGGGCAGTTGGGGCCACATTTACGCACCTTTAGAACATGCAGAATGGAACGGCTGCACCCCTACAGACCTGATTTTCCCATTCTTTTTATGGATTGTGGGCGTATCAATTGCTTTTGCCATGAGCAGCAGCAAAGCAGATCCGGCTACACATCAAAAAACAATCATTAAAGCCATTAAACGAGGTGTAATACTTTATCTGCTCGGTTTTTTCCTGGCCATTTTCGGGAAAATCATCAGCGCCATTATCGATGATAAATCCATTTGGGAAGCCTTCCAAACCGTGAGGTTATTAGGAGTTTTGCAAAGAATAGGCATTGTTTTTATCATCAGTAGTATTATTTTCATTAAAGCCTCAACCAAAACCATTTTCAGAACTTTCATTGTAATACTCGCTATTTATTGGGCATTGATGACTTTTATCCCCGTTCCGGGCGTGGGTTATCCCAACCTGGAAAAAGAAACCAATTTAGCCGCCTGGATCGATCGTGGCATCTTAACCGAAGCGCATACCTGGGCATCTTCAAAAACATGGGATCCGGAAGGTATTTTAAGTACCTTACCCGCAATCGGCACCTGCCTTTTTGGTATTCTGGTTGGCGTTTGGATGCGCAGAAAAGATGTAGATAATCCAACAAAAGTAGCCTGGCTTTTTACTACCGGTATTACAGCGGTTGTTTTAGGCCTGTTGTGGGATTTACAGTTCCCGATCAATAAAGCGCTGTGGACAAGCTCATATGTACTTTACGCCGGTGGACTGGCTTCTATCGGATTAGCGCTTTGTTACTGGATTATTGACGTTCAGGGTTATAAAAAATTTACCACTCCTTTCGTGGTTTATGGCGTAAATGCCATCACGGTATTTTTTCTTGCGGGGTTAGCCCCCAGAGTGCTCAACCTCATTCAGCTCACCAAACCCGATGGCACCAAAACGGGCTTACTTGTGAGGTTTTACGAAACCTGCTATACCCCGTTTTTTAGTCCGATAAATGCTTCACTGGTTTGGGCCATTACTTACGTACTCGGGTTTTATGTTTTACTATATTTCATGTATAAAAAGAACATTATTATTAAGGTTTAGTAATTTCGCCCATTGTTTTGATGATTTACCTGACCAATTGAAAAAGAAAACCACTATATACGATATCGCCAATGCGCTTAACATTACGGTATCAACCGTTTCGAGGGCATTAAGCGGCTTCCCTGCCATCAGCGATACCACAAGGAAAGCTGTAGTAGATATGGCCAAAAAGCTGAACTATAGCCCTAATAAGCTTGCTTCGGCCTTAAAATCAGGCAAAACCTATATTATCGGGGTAATTGTACCCAGTGTGGAGGCTCATTTTTTCGCTTCAATTATTCATTGCATAGAAGATGGCCTGAAAGACAGTGGGTACAGGGTCATTATTTATCAATCGAACGAAACTGTAGAAAACGAAATTAACGGGGTAAAAACATTGCTCGAAGCGCAGGTAGACGGCATTATGGCCTCTTTATCTTTAGAAACCAAAGACGTTTCCCATTTCGCCGAAATTATTGAACAGAATAAACCGCTTATCCTTTTCGACCGGGTAAATACCGGTTTAAATGTACCTACCATCACACTTGATGATTTTAAGGCAGGGTATATGGCCACTAAACATTTAATTGATAAGGGCTATAAAAAAATTGCATTCGTAACTACTGCCCATCAGGTTAAAATCTTTACCGATCGTTTAGAAGGATACAAGGCAGCACTTGCAGACCAAAAACTACCCGTTATAACAGATCATATGATTTTGGGCGGCTTGTCCATAAAAGACGGCCATTTTGGTGCAGGCGAATTAATGCGCAACCATAAACCTGATGCCATTATTGCAGGCGACGATTTTACAGCCCTGGGGTTAATCCAAAAACTCAAGGAAATTGGTGCAACTCCACCTGAAATTGGGGTGATCGGCTTTGCTAACGAGGCTTTTTCTGCCTACATCACACCCAGTTTATCAACCATTGATCAGCATGCTTCGCAAATGGGTAAGGAATGCGCCAATATGTTTCTTAAAATGATCGGACAAAAAAATCCTTATTCCAAAATTGAGCATGTTATACTTAACCCCAGCATTATTGAAAGGGAATCGACTGACCCTTCGACAAGCTCAATTCAGTTATAACCGTCACCCTGAATTCATTTCAGGGTCTATCCAGCAGAAAAAGATGCTGAAATAAGTTCTGCCTGACAGCTTCAATAAAGTGCCGTCATCCGGGATGAACCTAAACTTTGACAATCTTATAGGCAAAATGCCAAAAGATTGTCAAAGTAAATGTTTCAGTTATGGCCGTCACCCTGAATTCATTTCAGGGTCCTACATACTAAAAAAGCTCTCGAATCAACAAAGCCAAAAAAAAGTCGTCATTGCGAGGAGGAACGACGAAGCAATCTTACAACGATCGCTATAATCCATATTTTAAAGATTGCTTCGTCGGCTGAAAAAGCCTTCTCGCAATGTAAATCCGTGACTTCTATTCCTTCGCCAAAGGCACTTCTACACCAACAGGTCCGCCAGGTTCACTTTCATTTTTTAAACGATCAAGCGCAGTTACCAGGTAGCTATACCGTTTTCCGCTTTCTACACTGGTATCAATAAATGAAAGGTAATCTTCGAAACTTATTTTGATGATATTTTTAGGGTCGAGCACCGAAATCTTTTCGCCTTCGCTAAACCTGTAAATTACAAAACCTGAAGCCGTTTCTCCATCTTTAGCTTTTAATGGAAGTTGCCATTTTAAATGCACGCCATCTTTGAGTGCATCAGCAGTTAACGCCATCGGTTCATTTGGCGGTACTTCATCCAGCCATGGCATTTGTGGTGGCAAAGCCGGATATTTATAAAAATCGTTCTTTAACGAATCACCAACTGCTTTTGCAACGGTACTTAATGATTTGGAACTAAAAAATACGCTTCCCTGAATCCTGTTATTTTCCCTCAGGTACCTGATCTGGTTCGGGATTTCGTTCAGATTCTTCCAGGCGGCTTCTGCCCTCGAATTAACCAGATAAGCCCCCTGGCCAATGTACACATGCCTGCCATAGGTATTATTGCTCCACCAATCAACCAACACACCATAAGGCGCTACCCTTCTGGTAAACGTAAAATAAATCTGCGGATTGATATAATCTACCCATCCTTCTCTTACCCATTTCCGGCTATCGGCAAAAAGCTCCGCATAATTGGATAATCCACTCGTAGCAGAACCTTCGGGATCCTCATACTTATTTTTCCAGATACCAAACGGACTAATTCCGAATTTTACCCATTTTTTATAATGATGAATACTATCATCCAGTTGTTTAATCAACAGATCTACGTTATTCCTGCGCCAATCTTTAATGTCTGAGAAATTATTAGGGTATTTATAAAAAGTATTGCCATCGTTAATGGTCTGTCCTTCTACCTTATAAGGATAAAAATAATCGTCGAAATGGATGCCATCTACATCATATCCTTTCACTACATCCAAAATTACCTGCACAATATACTCCCTCACTTCCGGAATACCCGGATCGAACTGCTTTTTGCCTCCATAGGTAAAAAACCAATCAGGATGTTTGCGGTAAGCATGGTCTTCGCTCAATACGGCAGAGCTGCTCATGCTTGCCCGGTATGGGTTAAACCAGGCATGCAGTTCCATCCCCCTGAAATGGGCTTCTTTAATGGCAAAAGCTAGCGGATCGTAGCCTGGTGCCGGTGCTAAACCCTGCTTTCCCATTAGCCACTGGCTCCAGGGCTCGCGCGATTTTGCATAAAAAGCATCAGCAGCAGGCCTTACCTGCAAAATAATGGCATTCATGCCCTGGCTTTTATGTCGTTCTAAAATCCCGATCAGTTCTTGTTTTTGCTGATCAATGTTTAAACCCGGTCTGGATGGCCAGTCGATATTGGTAACAGTAGCCACCCATACACCTCTAAACTCCCTTTTTGGTGCAATTTTTGATAAAGGTTGTGCATTTAATATATAAGGTATTACAGTTAAAGATAAAAGTGCGTATAGGAAGTTTTTAAGCATTATTTCTGTCTTATTTTTTATTCAGGTTGTGTGTTTGTGTTAATTTGAATACAAATGAACATTAGCAAGTAAACGATTTTTTTTAAAAACTCTTATAAGTTTATTAAAAATTTTAATTTGCACCCTGCTAACTTAATTGTGTACCCCCATTTACCTATGGAAGAACAAAAGTATATTAATTTAAAGAAGATACAGCGTTATTAGAATGGAACCACAAAAGATTAATAAGGGTGACAGAAACAAAATTTACTTCCTCGTTATCGTTATAGCAGCTTTAATCGGCACAAATGCTTACCTGTTTTTTAAAGACCGAAAGCAGAGCGAAAGATCTGTAAGCATCAGTGCAGAAAAGGATAAGCTGCGGCTCGAAGTAGAAAAGATTGAGGTTGAGCTAGATAAGGTAAATGCTTTAAACCTCGACCTGAACGATAAGCTTGTTGATGAACAGAAACTGGCGCGTGTTAAAATTGAAGAACTTAAGGCCGCTTTAGAAAAAGGCCAGCTTACACAAGTTGAACTCGACAAAGCCAATGCACAGATTAATGAGCTGAAAACATTTGTAAGAAAATACAACGAGCAAATTATCCAGCTGCAAAAAGACAATATCTTTCTAAAAAATAGTAGAGATAGTTTACAAAACACCCTGAGGAACATCAGCAATAAGGCGTCGAACCTGGAAAACGAAAACTCCAGCCTCAACGCAAAGGTTAAAACCGCAGCAGCATTAAAGCTTCAAAATGCCGGGATTGTTGCTTTCAGAACAAAATCGAGCGGCAAAAAAGTTGAAGTAACCAAATCGTCTACCGCCGAAAAACTGAGTGTCCGCTTTACCATCATCCCCAACCAGCTTGCAGAAAAAGGCCATCACAACATCTACTTAAGGGTATTTGATCCTGCAGGGAATTTACTGGCCGATGAGGGCAACCGTTTTGAAGCCGATGGGCAGGACATGCAGTACAGCCATTCTATCTTTATCAATTACAATAACGATGACAGCACCTATGTTATCGATTGGGCAAACCCAAAGCCTTTTATCAAAGGCATCTATACCGTAATTTTATATGCTGATGGTAATACCATGGGCAAGGCTCAGGTAGAGCTGAGGTAAAATTAAACGATCTTAATTAAACTGTAACCACAAATTTATTTTTAGGCCAAAGGGAAACTTAAATAGAAAGTAGTTCCAAAGCCATTTATTGAGGTAAATTTAACCGTTCCACCTGCATTTTCTACGGCCTGTTTTACAAAGGCAAGGCCCAAGCCGGTTCCGGATGTTTTTGTTGTAAAGTTAGGTACAAAGATCTTATCGTGCAGCGATGGCGGAATCCCCTTCCCGTTGTCTTTAATTTCGATGTAGGCATTCTGAGGATCCACATAAACGACAATGGTGATGCAGCATAACGACTCCTCATCAATGGCTTCTATAGCATTTTTAAGCAGGTTATTGAAAGTTCTTAATAACTGATCGTGATCAGCCATAATTTCGATATCGCCGGTACTTTTGTTGATGATATCAATTGTTACATTCTCTGTGCTTTTAAAAACTTCCCTCGCCCGCTCAATAACGGGAAGCAATGCAAGACGCTCCAGATTAGTATCGGGCATTTTAGCAAAATTGGAGAACTCAGAAGCAATTTTCGATAAACTATCAATCTGCTCGATAAACGATTTGCTGAATTTGTTAAATTTCAGTTCGAAGTTCGGATCTTTCTCTCTCCATGATTTTTCCAGCAACTGAACCCCAAGTTTTAAAGGCGTTAAAGGATTTTTAATTTCATGGGCAACCTGCTTGGCCATTTCGCGCCAGGCACTTTCACGTTCCGACCGTGCCAGTTTTAGCGCACTGGCCTCTAAAGCCGAAATCATATTATTGTACTCTTTAATCAAAGAGCCGATTTCATCGTGCCTGCGCCATACAATCGGTGCATTTTTTTGCCCTATTTTAGTTTTGCTGATGCTCTCCTGAATAAAGGTTAACGGACTGGTAATCTGATTGGCTAAAAACACAGCCAGCACGCCAATTGCCACAAAAACAAGTGCATAAATATTGATCAGGTTACTTACAAAAAGGGCAATCTTATCAGTATATTCTTCTTCATTTGAGTAGTTTGGCAGGCCGATATAGGCAATTGTTTTATTCTGGGCATTCCTGATGGGCGCATATGCGGCAGCATAGGTTAAATTGCCGATTCTTTCTTTAGGGTTTATATACTCTGACCGGTGAAGGCTATTTAAGGATACGTAGGCCAGCGGGGGCATTTTCTTACCTATAATTTTATAATTATAAAGTTTAGGGTAAGTGGTCATCATCAGGTTTCCGCTTAAATCATATAAATTCAGGTCGGCATTGTTAATATCTGCAAAATTGTTAAAATCAGCCAATGCGTTTTCATCATTCGAAATAATTCCGTTGCTGAATACCTGTTTTTCAAAATTCTGCTGCACCTTTCTAATTTTATCTTTCAGTATTGCATCTTGCTGTCCCCGGTATTCAAGGTTCATGTAATAATAGGTTACCCAGCCAACAATTACCAGCGTAGCGACCACAGAGAGCACAATTGAAACCTGAATCCTTGTTTTATATAAGATTTTATTGGCATTAATCATCAATGAACGGTTGATGCTAAACCAACCCACCTTATCGTCATCGAGGTTTTTGATCAGCCAGATTAAGCCGTACAGTACTAAAGAGAAGATTATAAATACCAGAAAAAAGAAAGATAACGCGGCTAAACGTTCTACATAATCAACCTTCGCCTTACTGATAATAACCATTTTACTGCCAGATGGCTTATAAATCATGTGGCTGTAATGCAGTTTATCGTCGTTGTCAATTACAAAATCGTCCTTTTTGCCTTTAAATACACTGCCATCAAGCGGATAAGTATAGTTTCCTGATTGGTTTAGCAGCTTATTGTTGCTGTAAAAAGCAATGGAATAACCTTTAAAATCTTCATCTTTTGCCAGTTTCTGATCGCCTAATAGATCGGGCAGGCGGTTATTATAATTGTAGGGTTTCGACCGCAACTCGATAATGAGTGTACCGAGCAGATTACCCTGGTCTACCACTGAAATAATTCCAAAATAATCCTGATAACCAAAAGTATTGTTAACCTGATAGAAAAAGTTAGATCCGTCTATTTTTACCGAACCTGCTTCTACGAGGTTTTTATATTTATTGATCGGTGGACTATCTGAATTTCCCATAATCATCCCTGATCTATCGTAAGGATAAATCTGGTAGTCGTATCTGCTTAAATAACCGTCCAGATAATCTTTCAGGTGGTTTTTAAGGACCGCATAGTTTGCTGTTTTATTTTGTTTAAAATATCTCGACAGAAAATCATCTTTAACGATTTCATTCCCTAAGGTACCCAGGGCAATAATGGCATTTAAATCTTCTGATGATTGTATTTTACGCGCCAATGGTTCGCGCAGGCTACGCTCTTTAATATCTTTATACCTTGTGTACTTAATAGAAGTATTAAAGGCCAGGCAGAAAAAAACAATGGCAAACAAACCGATAGAAAAGTGCTTTTCTTTGAGGTACACGGCCCTTGCAACGATAAATAATACCATTGCAAAAACAATAAAGAATGCATTAAAATCTACAAAAAGCTTATAGGTAAAAACAGCCGCAAAACCAATCAGGAAGATAATAAGTCTTTCTTTGTTGGTTACATTGAGCTGACGGCTTACCGTGGCCGAAATTACTGTAATGAGGTAAATCTGAAACCAGGCGAGGCACAAAATTACAATTCCCACCCAACTGGTTCCGCTCAGTTTCAGGATGTTTACAATGTCGAAATTAATCTTGGAGTTGAAAATCAGTCCGAAAAAAATGTCGTCGGTATCCCACACAATCTGACCGATAAGCACCATTAAGGCCGCCTGAATAATTAAGCCTACAAACTTATTGCGCTTAATCCACTCTGGAAATTTGTATTGCTCCTTATGGTTGTACATAAAAAGCAGCAACCAGGTGAGCACGATAACATTCAACAGAAAATCGCCCAATGAGGGCATCAGAAAACTATCTGCATATATTTTTGGATCAAAAAGATCAAGGGTAAACCGGTGATTAAACCATCCATAATATAAATCGGATAAGCGGAAGGCCAGAAAGAAAAAGAGCAGAAGGAATGTTCCCCAGGCAATATGCCCCCGGCGGGCAATGAGCGAGCTGAGGGAATTAAAAAACATACAAATACACAGTATCCCTGCTATAAACAACCACAATTGAGTACCCGAATAGTAAGTTTCTGCGTATCCTTGTTTAACCTTAAGCCCGAATAAAAACTTATTATCAAGGCTTTTTATTACATATACATCCTTATCGGTAAAAGAAGCAAAGGTTAATAATTTAGTGGCTGATAAAATCGGGTCGATATCATTTTTAAAGTATTGTGTTTCCTTAAAAGGATATTGTGATTGAATGGAAATCAGGAAAATAAGACTAAAATTGCCCTGAGTGCTCTTAATCACCTCGTACCAGCCATTGGCAAAAAATAATACCGAACTACCCTCTTTAATGGTATTGGGGTCTATATCAGAAACCTTAATGGTGCTCCAGTACTTAAGCTCACTATTTTCGAAGGTTAAAAGATTAACGCCGTTAATGTCGCGATAACGATTGATGAAATCGATCCCGTTTTTAGGATTGAGGTGAAACTGCTTCGCTTTAGCTACTTCTTTTTTATTGTTTAAAAAAGCTTGTACCAACCGTTCTTTAGCCAAAAGGTTCTGCTGAATCTGTTCAGCATCGTGCTCCAGCAATTCGTCTTTAGTGGTAAAACGGCTCAACGAAACAGACGTTACCATAAGGCAACAGCCCAAAACGAGCAATAGAAACCTAATTTTTACACCAAAGCTCATTTTCATCTCCTGATAAAGATATTAAATATTGATAAAAAGCAACGCCATAAACTTTGGGCTTATGGCGCTGGCATTGTTATATTTTATTGCATTAAATTAAGCTATAGCAGCGCTGCTGGTTTGCACTTCGCGGCTTACTTTTTTAACCAGGCCCTGTAATACATTGCCCGGACCCACTTCAACAAATTCAGTTGCGCCATCTGCAAGCATATTGCCTACAGTTTGTGTCCAACGTACCGCACCCGTTAATTGTTTTATTAAATTTGCTTTAATCTCAGCCGGATCGGTGTAAGGTTTTGCATCAACATTCTGATAAACCGGGCAAATTGGGGCAGAAATATTGGTTGCCTCAATAGCGGCCTGTAATTCGATTTTAGCAGGCTCCATTAAAGGCGAGTGGAATGCACCACCTACATTTAATTTTAAAGCCCTTTTTGCTCCTGCTTCGGTTAATTTGGCACAAGCCAGGTCAATACCTTCAATGCTTCCTGAAATTACCAGTTGCCCCGGGCAGTTGTAATTGGCCGGTACTACTACTGCATCAATTTCGGCACAGATTTTTTCTACAACATCATCAGCTAAACCTAAAATAGCCGCCATTGTTGATGGCTCTGCCTCGCAGGCTTTTTGCATGGCATTTGCACGGGCAATAACCAACCTTAATCCATCTTCAAAGCTTAAGGCATTTGCCGCCACCAGGGCAGAAAATTCGCCTAAAGAGTGACCAGCCACCATATCAGGTTTAAAATCATCACCTAAAACCTTTGCTAAAATAACCGAATGCAAAAAGATAGCAGGCTGGGTTACATTGGTTTGTTTAAGTTCTTCATCTGTTCCTCCAAACATGATATCGCTGATGCGGAAACCGATAATTTCGTTTGCCTGTTCAAATAATGCTGCGGCTTTGGGGTTTTCGTAAAGATCTTTACCCATGCCTACAAACTGTGCTCCCTGTCCGGGAAAAATATATGCTTTCATACCCTTAATCCCCTAAAGGGGAAATTAAATATTTAGTTAAATTGTTATTGTTAAATCCACACCCCCTCAAGGGGGCCAGGCGGCTAGTCTAAACTCGCTGTAATTAACCTTAAAAACTCGGCTCTTGTTTTATCATTGCTTAAAAAAGTTCCGGTAAAGGCCGATGTTGTGGTCACCGAGTTTTGTTTCTGTACACCGCGCATAGACATGCATAAGTGCCTGCACTCCATTACCACGGCTACACCCATTGGGTTAAGCGTATTCTGAATACAATCCCTGATTTCGTTGGTTAAACGCTCCTGCACCTGTAAACGGCGGGCAAAAGCATCAACAACACGAGGGATTTTACTTAAACCAACAATGTGTCCGTTAGGAATATATGCAATATGTGCCTTACCAAAAAACGGCAGCATGTGGTGTTCGCACATCGAATATACTTCGATGTCTTTTACCACCACCATCTGGCTGTAATCTTCCTGAAACATGGCCGATTTAAGGATTTCATCCGGTTTTATATCATAACCATGTGTTAAATACTGCAAAGCCTTGGCTACGCGCTCCGGGGTTTTCAATAAACCTTCGCGTTCAGGGTTTTCGCCCAGTTGCCCTAATATATCTTTATAATGTGTTGCTACAGCTTCAATTTTTTCATCGTTGTAACGGTCTACTTTTACGTAACCGCTCACTGGTTCGTCGTTAAATGCGTCGTTATTGCTCATTAATTCAGGTTTTTAACCAAAGTATTCAACAAAATTATTTTCGGTTTCGTAGATTTTTACGCAATGTAAAATGGCTCCGCTTTCTGCAATCGGGGCTTCCAGCTGTTTCCAGATTTCGATGGCCAGGTTTTCGGTAGATGCCAGTTTACCTTTCATAAAATCAACATCAAGGTTTAAGTTTTTATGATCAACTTTATCTACCACATAATCGTTCATCACATCTTTAAGCCATTTTAAGTCAACAAGAAAGCCTGTTTCCGGATTAACCTCGCCTTTTACTGTAACATACAGCCAATAGTTATGGCCATGCCAGTTGGGATTGGCACATTTACCATAAACTTCATTATTTTTATCATCATCCCAATCGGTACGCGCCAGTTTGTGCGCCGCATTAAATGATGCTTTTCTCGTTATGTAAATCATTACTATTAAATAAAATGCAAATATACGGATAAAGGTTTAAGCTTAAAGACTAAAGACCAAAGCTTAAAGAAAATCTAAAATATAATCTACTAACTTTACAGTATGAAAACTTTAGTTGTTGCCGCTACAAAAGCCGAACTCACCTTTTTTTACCAGCATTTTAACCTGCCGGAGGGCGATTTCATAGAAAGTAAAAATTTCGACCTGCTAATTACCGGGGTTGGAATGGTAGCAACGGCCTTTGCACTGGGGAAACACCTTTCGCATAAATATGATCTGGTGGTTAATTTTGGGATTGCCGGTGCTTTCGACCGGAATATCGCACTGGGCACGGTACTCAACATTTCTGAAGATACTTTTGCAGAGCTTGGGGCAGAAAATGGCGACGAATTTCTGACTATAACCGATTTAGGTTTCGGGGAGAATCATTATACGGCTAAAACCCAACGCAAAGTAGGTTTACCACTGGCAAAAGGCATAACCATGAATTGCGTAACGGGAAGCGAAAAAAGCATTCAAAACCTGATAGAAAGGTTAAATCCAACTACCGAAAGCATGGAAGGCGCAGCTGTTTTTTATGCCGCGAAACAATTGAATATAGATTGTTTACAGATTAGAAGTGTGTCCAATTATGTAGAACCCAGAAATAAGGATAATTGGAAAATAGGCCCCGCCATTAAAAACCTGAACGATTGGGCCATATCTTTTATTGGAGAAATGAACTGATTATGACCGATTACTGTGGCACAGTAGTTAATTTTGATTGATGAACCCGACACAATTAAAATAATTATTTAATTATCAAAGGTTCCATCTAACAACTGAAAACAAAAAATAAATAGATGAAACTTACACTTGGATTTTCACCCTGCCCTAACGATACTTTTATTTTTGACGCGCTGATTCATCATAAGATTGATACTGAAGGATTAGAATTTGAAGTTTTTTACGATGATGTAGAAACCCTGAATCAAAAGGCGATGAAGGGCGAACTCGATATTACTAAATTAAGTTTTCATGCTTTTGCCTATGTAGCCAACCAATATGCATTGTTAGATGCCGGTAGCGCGCTTGGTTTTGGCGTTGGCCCGTTGCTGATTAGTAAAACCCATTTCGACGAATCCAGACTCCAAACCCCCAACTCCGAACTCAAAATTGGCATCCCGGGAAAATACACTACTGCAAATTTTTTACTGGGCATTGCCTACCCACATTTGCAGAACAAACAGGAACTGGTTTTCTCGGAAATTGAATCTGCTTTATTAAACGATCAGATTGATTTGGGCTTGATTATCCACGAGAACAGGTTTACTTATCAGGATAAGGGATTAAATAAAATTGTTGATCTGGGCGATTACTGGGAGAAATTAACCGGCTGTGCCATTCCGTTAGGAGGAATTGTAATTAACCGCAATTTAGACCGCGAAGTACAGTTAAAAGTAAACCGTTTAATCCGCCAATCGGTTGAGTTTGCTTTTGCACATCCAAAATCGGGTATCGATTTTATCCGTCAGCATGCACAGGCCATGGAAGAAAGCGTGATGTACAAACACATTGAGCTTTACGTAAATAAATACAGCATTAACCTTGGTGAAGAAGGCCGCAAAGCGGTTGATACTTTATTCAAGCTTGCACAGGAAAGGAATATTATTCCGGCGATTCAGGAGAATCTTTATATTTAAAGTGGTTGAAATGTTTGAAGGTTAATAGGGTTGAAAAGTTAGAAAGTTAAAGGTTGGAAGGTTGGTTTGATACCCGGAACATTGCAACGTTAAAACATTCCAACCTTAAAACATATTTCAATCGTCCCGTCATAAATAGATTTCCCGACTGCGTTGCACTCCGCTCGAAATGACGTTAAAAGGGTTGGAAGGCTAGTTTGGTGCCTGGAACATTGCAACGTTAAAACATTCTAACCTTAAAACATATTTCAATCATCCCGTCATAATAGATTTCCCGACTGCGTTGCACTCCGCTCGAAATGACGTTAATAGGGTTGAAAAGCTGCAAGATTGGTTTGGTGCCCGGAACATTGCAACGTTAAAACATTCCAACCTTAAAACATATTTCAATCGTCCCGTCATAAATAGATTTCTCGACTGCGTTGCACTCCGCTCGAAATGACGATAATGCGGAACATTCCAACCTTAAAAACCTTAGCCCACCAACAACTTATATCCCTTCCCGTGTACATTGATAATTTCCACTGCCGGATCGGCACGCAGGTACTTACGTAGTTTACTTAAAAACACGTCCATACTTCTTCCGTTAAAGTAATTATCATCATGCCAGATGCTTAACAAAGCTTCTTCGCGGGTTAAAACCGTATTCTTTTTTAAACACAGCAAACGCAATAACTCTGCTTCTTTTGTAGAAAGTTTCTGCTGCTGCTCGTCGCTGGTTATAATCTGGGTAGTATAATCGAAATGATATTTACCGATAGAAAACTGTGTTTCTGCAGCTTCGTCATCGTTACCGGTTTTGCTGGCAACGCGCTTAAACATCGCATTAATGCGCAATAAAAGTTCCTCTATACGAAAAGGTTTGGTAATGTAATCGTCACCACCTAAATCGTAAGCAGCAGATTTATCTTCGAGCATGGTTTTAGCCGTTGCAAAAATGATCGGAACCTGTGTATTTACCTTTCTAATGTCTTTACCAAGGGTAAAACCATCTTTTTTCGGCATCATTACATCCAAAATACAAAGATCGAAGTTCTGCTTATTAAACGTTTTTAATCCGTCTTCACCATCGGTACATAACACCACATCAAACTTGCCTTTAAGCTGCAAATAGTCTTGTAATAATAAACCTAAATTTGGGTCGTCTTCTACCAGAAGTATTTTTTTCATTTTCTTAATTTTATTCACATATGTAGCATTACCTACAGTGAAAGTTTGATTCTGAGTATGCATAACGGTTTAATTTATATTGTAGATTAAATTAATACACTACTATATTAGGCAAATTAAACCTGTTGTATTTAAATGTATCGATAAAGCAAGCTTTTGTGCCGACGGTTATCCGGTATATAAAGGTAAAGATATTTCGAACGTGGTTCCTCTATCTTTTTCGCTACTTACCTTAACTGTTCCATTCAGTTTTTTAATAATATCCTGAACGTAGTTTAAGCCCAGGCCAAAACCTTTAACATCATGCAGGTTACCCGTAGGCACCCTGTAAAACTGATCGAAAATCCGCTTAGATTGCTCCTTCGTCATCCCGATGCCTTTATCTGCAATTTCGATGATGATATTTTTATGGGTATTACGCGTAGTAATGGTAATTTCCGGCGTTTCGGTACTGTATTTATTGGCGTTATCAATAAGGTTATAAATTACGTTCGACAGGTGCAGCTCGTCACCAAAAACCACTGCATTTTCGGCATCGGTATTAACATGGATCACCGCATTTCTTTTTTGTAATTGTAACTCCATACTATCCAGCACAATCACAATCAGATCATTTACATCTACCTCGGTATTCTCAAGTTTAAGCTCCCCTTTTTCTAAACGTGCAATACTTAACACGCGCTCAATATGACTACCTAAACGCACATTTTCATCATAAATAATACCCGCCAAACGCTTTAAACGCGCCTTATCTTCTGTTACTTCGGGATCTTTTAAAGCTTCGCTGGCAATCATAATGGTGGCCACCGGTGTTTTAAACTCATGCGTCATGTTATTGATGAAATCAGTTTTCATTTCCGACAGTTTTTTTTGCTTTAAAATGGCATAAAGGGTGTAGGAAAAGATAAAAACAAGTACCAGCAATAAAGCGACAGATGAAGCCAGCGTAACACTCAGATTGGCAACAATAGCCGAATTTTTATCCGGGAAACTCACAAAAAGCATTCCCGGATCGCGGAACAGGTCATTCCCGAACAGCGGTGTTTTATAGGTATTCTCAGGCAGAAACTCTCCTTTCACATTGGAGGCCGTCATAAAAATAGTCGAATCTTTTTGGGCCAGAGAGATACGGTAAGCAGGCTCCAGGGAAATATTATGCGCCAAAAGCTCCTCTTTTAGCAAATTACCAAGGGCATCGAAATTAATGCGTTTATAGATCGGTATTTTGGTTTCCTGGAGTTCTTTTGATACATCTTCAACCACACTTAACCTGGTGTAAGAAAAAGTATCTTTGCCCAGCGCTGCAATTTTTAGTTCTAACTGCTTTTTAGCAATCTCATCTTCCCTTTTAAACTTTTTCTGTAAGTCGCTTGGTATCTTTGGAACATTGGCAAAACCCGGGCTACCATCCCTCGGATCGAAAACCAGGTACCTTAAAGTATCAGGCAAACTTTGCAAACTTTTAAATTCGAATGCTTTTGGCGGCGTAGAAAATGGCTTGGTACGCATGCTGTAACCTTTTATAATCAGGCTTTTCATGTCCACAAAAGCATCCATCTGCAGATCGAGTTTATCACCGTTTTTCGAGGTTAAAGAACTGTACTCCTTTTCCGAAATTACATCGGGTGCACGGTAAGCGTTACGGATAATACTATCCTGCTGGTTCAGGTAATTTTCGATCTGGTTTTCGCGCTCCACCTGGCGAAGTTCAGCTTCCTGAACATATTGCTGTCTTAAATCCTTAATATCAAGTGCACGCTGCCTCGAATCCTGAAGCTGTTTTAGCTTGTTTTCTGCGTCTTTCCTGTTAAGGTGATCGGCTACATTTCTACGCTGGATTTTATTTACAACGGTGGTTAAAGTCTGGTTTACCTGTTCGTCAAAAAGCTGTGATTTTAGCTTATAGGATTCCCTGATGTAATACAACTGCATTACAAAAACACCCAGCAAAGCCACGGTCATCAAAACAGTAATTAACCAAAAACTCTTTTTCTTCATAAACCAGAATGGTTTTAAGATTAAAAAAACCGGAACACCATCTTTTTAAATCTAAACAGGTATCAAAAATACTGAATAGCAAAGCTAACTGTTTGTTTTTAACATATTTTAACAGCGACTGAAAGACTTCGGAAGTTAGCGCAGGCCGTTCCTCTGGTAAAACTTCGGAAGTTTAGCGAAAGGGCAAAAAAAATGCCGGAGCAAAAGCCCCGGCATGGTTCAAAATTGTTTGCTTAAAAAAGATTCTTTATTTAAAAAGGCAAATCATCATCTTCACCTGGTGCATTGCTTACATCAACCGGAGCTGCATAAGCTGGTGCTGCTGCAGGAGCGCCTGCTGCAATGGCATTGATACGCCAGATTACCAAACTGTTAAAATATGATGTTTTACCTTGTTTATCTGTCCAGGGGCGACCACGTAAATTAAAGAACACCTCAACTTCATCACCTGCTTTAAAAGTATCTAATAATGCAGTTTTATCTTGTAAAGCCTCAAAACGGATATATTCTGGGTATGTTGGATTTTCTGCGTATTCTATTATTAAATCACGCTTTTTAAACGTTTCACTTACTTGTTGTGTGGCACCTACTTCGTGCACCTTTCCTTTAATTTCCATATCTAATACTACTTAATGTACTATAAACATCAAATCTCTATAATTTTATTGATAACTTCGCATATATTATGATGCAAGTTTTCCACAATAAAAGCAAGGTAATTATTACCTGCAACAAGCGCCTTTCTCCTTATCTTCAAGATGAAGTTACGGCTTTAGGCTATACCATAGTCCGGGCTTTCGCCACCGGTGTTGAGCTCAATATTACCCTTACAGAGTGTATTAAGCTCAATTTAAACCTGCGTTGTGCCAGTCAGATCCTGTATTCAATTAAAAGTTTTAAGGCCGTTACGCCTGACGACCTATATAAAGAAATTTCGGCCATTGAGTGGGAAGAACTGATCGATTTTTCGGGCTATTTTTCGGTTACCTCAAATGTGGATAACCCAAATATAACCACCCCGCTTTTTGCCAATTTAAAAGTTAAAGATGCAATTGTTGACCGCATGAAAGAGAAAAAAGGCATCCGCCCCAACTCCGGATCAGATGCCAACAAAGCGGTGGTACATTTATACTGGAAGGATGCCGATGCCGATGTTTTTATGGATACCTCGGGCGAAACCCTTGCCAAACACGGTTATCGTAAAATTCCGGGAAAAGCACCTATGTTGGAAGCTTTAGCTTCAAGCGTAATCCTGGCCTCTAACTGGGACAGAAAATCGCCGTTCATTAACCCCATGTGCGGTTCAGGAACATTGGCTATAGAAGCGGCACTTATTGCCACTAACCGTGCGCCCGGCCTGTACCGCATGAATTATGGTTTTATGCATATTTTAGGTTACAATGAGGAAGATTTTTTTGCAGAGCGCAGAATTTTAAAAGATCAGGTAATTAAAAATGTTGACCTTAAAATTATAGCTTCCGATCTTTCTGAGGATGCCGTAGAAGTAACCCGCAGAAATGCGAAAACAGCAGGTGTAGATACACTGATTGAGTTTAAAGTATGCGATTTTGAATTAACTCCTGTTCCGGAAGATGGAAAAGGCGTTGTGGTTTTTAATCCTGAATATGGTGAGCGTTTAGGCGTACACAGCAAGCTTGAACTGACCTATAAAAGGATGGGCGATTTTATGAAAACCAAATGCAAAGGTTATTCTGGTTATATTTTCACCGGAAATCCTGATCTTGCAAAGAAAATTGGTTTAAAAGCATCTAAGAAAATTGAATTTTATAATGGTAAATTAGATTGTCGTTTATTGGAATACGAATTATATGACGGCTCGCGCAGGGCACCATTAATTGAGGCATAGTTTTTCATTGAAAATTAATATATTACGCTCTCTTACGTACCATAACGTAGAAAATTTTGAAGAATATGGAATTTGATGACATGGATCACATGCCCGAATGGGAGCATTTTAGCCGTTTTGGCCGCGATGATGAGGATGAAGAAAATTTATCGAGTGATGACGCGGAAAAGGTTAGGCTAAAGGCAACCAGGGCAAAAAGCCTTTATAACCAGGCAAGGGCTGTGTATAAATATGCTGCCCTGTTCTGCGAAACGCTTGAAGGAGAAATGGCCGAAATGACTGCTAACTTAATTATGCAGAATGCACTGATGCTATGTCCAAAAATTGTTGGGGCAGAAGGTGCCGATATGTATATTTTAAGGATGGAGAACGCTTCCATTATCCGCACCAATTGCCGCGAACTCGAAACCCAGGTAAGGGCTGCAGATATGTTCGAAATCTGTACACCAGAATATAAAGACATTGTTTTAGACGAAATGGAGAAATTCCGTTTACTGTTTATCGAATGGGTTAAATATTTCGAAAAAGACGAATTTGAAGATGACTGGGGATTATATTAATTCCCGGCATCTGTTTGTCCATAATTTTCGCTTAACATTACCAGATTATATTCATCAATCTGCCTTATAAAAACATAATTCCCATCGCAGTTCACTACACCTCGGGTTAATACGCCTACGCGAAATTCAGCCGGATTTAAAAAACAAGTCATAACCTTTTTGGGTACATACTAAAGCTGATAATGAGGCCATAAAAAGCAGTTAAATAAACATTTAACCTGTTTTCTTGTTACTTGATAAGTTCTGTGCAATACCTGCTTAATTCCTAATAGTGCTAAAAATTTGCACATTGGAAATCTGCCCGACTGAAAGTTTCGTACATAGCAAAAGAACATTTAAAAAATTTATCCCTTTTTTATGGAAGATGTATTGGCGCTAAAGACGAAGAATGTTGCCGGGAATATTAGAAAAATTAGAGAATACAGAGATTATACTCAAGATTACCTGGCAGCGAAGTTAAAAATATCCCAAAATGCTTACAGCAAAATTGAGCTTGGATATAGTAAATTAACTATCGACCGGTTATTTCAGATTGCAGCAATTTTAGAGGTTGAGGTATCACATTTATTAACCCTTAATCACAGCGATTTAATTAAAATTATTGCTGATGACGAGAACAGAGCAGCGGCGGCCATCTAGCCGGCGCTGTTGATATCATTTTTTCATACCTGCATATAATTCCGATACCTTTGAAAAAAATTCAGAGTTATGCAGTCTACCATTCAGAAAACCATTGATTTTGTTAAAAAAGCCTTAGCGCATGCTGAGGCCGGACATGATTGGTTCCACATTGAGCGTGTTTTTAAAACTGCTCAAACCATTAACCGGCAAGAAAATGGCGACGAACTTGTAGTGGCCTTTGCTGCATTACTGCATGATATTGCTGATCCTAAATTTAATAACGGCGATGAAGAATTAGGCCCCAATATGGCTGCATCGTTCTTATCATCTATTGCTGTTGATGCAGAAACCATCAAACATGTTAAGCTGATTATTCAGCACATGTCGTTTAAAAATAGCTTTGACGGTGCCGCTTTTTCTTCTAAAGAAATGCAGATTGTTCAGGATGCCGACCGTTTAGATGCCATCGGGGCAATTGGTATTGCACGGGCATTTACTTATGGCGGCTTCAAAAACCGCGTACTTTACGATCCTGCTATCGCACCGGAGGAGCACCTGAACAAAGAAAGTTATAAAAACACCACAGCCCCTACCATTAACCACTTTTACGAAAAATTACTGCTGTTAAAAGATATGATGAATACCGAAGCTGGCAAAAAAATAGCAATAGAAAGACACAATTTTATGCTAACCTACCTGGAGCAGTTTTATAAAGAATGGGAAGGTAAATAACCTGCAAACGGTCTGTTAAAAATTACTCATTTATCAGTATTCTTTCGCAATGTTTAAGCATTAACTTTATCACGGTTAAACAATTATTCCTTAAACGAATAGATTAAACAAATCTTTTTACTAATATTTTTAGTTATTTAAACTATATTTGTTAGTAAATAATTTACCTATGTCTGATCGAATTCGTGAAAAGCTTAATATTCTTGCTGACGCCGCTAAATACGATGTTTCTTGTTCATCAAGCGGCGGCACAAGAAAAAATACCAATAAAGGCCTGGGTGATAGCCATACATCCGGCATTTGCCACACCTATACCGAAGATGGCCGATGCGTTTCGCTTTTAAAAATCCTTTTAACAAACCATTGTATATACGATTGCCTGTTTTGTGTATCGCGGAAAAGTAACGACATAAAACGTGCAGCCTTTACGGTAGATGAAGTGGTAGACCTTACCATGAATTTTTACCGCCGAAATTATATTGAAGGCCTGTTTTTGAGTTCAGGGATTTTTAAAAATGCCGATTTTACGATGGAACGCTTGCTGCTTGTGGTAAAAAAACTGCGGTTAGAGCAAAATTACAATGGTTATATCCACCTGAAAACCATTCCGGGTGCCAGCGATGAACTGATTAAAGAAGCAGGCCTTTATGCCGACCGCATGAGTATCAATTTAGAAATGCCAACTGAAGCAGGCTTAAAACTTTTAGCGCCCGAAAAAAGCCATGCAGACGTAATTAAGCCTCTTGGATTTGTTCAGCAACAAATTACACAGTTTAGCGCAGATAAAAAGCTGATTAAACATGTGCCCAAATTTGTACCTGCCGGCCAAAGTACACAAATGGTAATTGGTGCTACACCAGAGAGTGACAAGGATATTATGTACACGGCGAATGCCTTTTACAAAAATTTCGCTTTAAAGAGGGTTTATTATTCGGGTTATGTGCCCATTAGTAACGATACCAGGATGCCTGTTTTGGGTACTCAACCACCTTTGTTAAGAGAAAACCGCCTGTACCAAACCGATTGGCTGATGCGCTTTTACGGTTTTAAGGTGCAGGAAATTTTAAACGATGCCAACCCCAACCTGGACGTCGATATCGACCCTAAATTGAGCTGGGCCATCCGCAATATGCAGCATTTTCCGGTTGATATTAATACTGCCGATTATAAAATGATCCTCCGCATTCCGGGTATTGGGGTAATGTCTGCTCAGAAAATTGTACAGGCCCGCAAATTTGGTAAATTAAGGATCGACCAGTTAAAAAAAATCGGCGTGGCTTATAACCGCGCCAAACATTTTATTACCTGTTTAGATACGCCGTACCAACTGAAAGATTATCAGGGAACACAGATAAAAGCTTTTATTCTGGCTGAAAGTCAGAGTAAATATTTAAAAACAGATAGTAACCAGATGATTTTGTTTTAAATCCCCCGCGATCGTCATTTCGAGCGGAGTGTAGCGCAGTCGAGAAATCTACTATAGATCTCTCCCAGCCTGTACGGGCAGGCATTCCGCTGCGCTTCAGTCGAGATGACGATCTAACAAACAAACCCATGACCTACATTTTCGATGGCTCCCTGCAAGGCCTTTTAACAGCTGTTTTTGAGTGGTTTGAGCGCAAGCCGGGAAAAGTTGTGCTAAAATCGATCGAAATTTTCCAGCCCGAAGCTTTTGTAGAAAGTTTTACCGTTACCACCGACGGAGATAAGGCCGATCGGGTTTGGACGGGTTTGGAAAAAAAAATTAAAAAAGATTGGCTCCGCAAGTTCTATTGCAGTTACCTATCAGAAATTCCGGAAGCTTACAACCATCTTTTTCAGTTTAGCCTTTATATTTTCCAAAATCCGGCAGGTGCCGAAAGCAATTATGGCAATGAACATGTAATTGCGCTTGCTAAATATGCCAAAAGCGTAGAGCGCGAAAAACACCGCATGGAAGCCTTTATCCGTTTTCAGAAAACTGGCGATGGGATTTTCTATGCGGGCATTGATCCCGATTTTAATGTATTGCCCCTAATTTCCAATCACTTTAAAAACCGGTATGCCGATCAGCAATGGGTAATTTACGACCTAAAAAGAAAATACGGACTGCACTATAATTTAAATACGGTTGAAGAAATCACCATCAGTTTTAGCAATGGCGTAAATAAGCAAAATCCTGCTCCGGTTTTAATGGATGAAGGTGAAGCTTTATATGCCACCCTTTGGAAAGATTATTTTAAAAGTGCCAATATTGTAGCACGGAAAAATACCAAACTGCATTTGCAGCATGTACCAAAAAGGTACTGGAAGTATTTAACGGAAAAGGCGGTATAGAGCAACCGTCATTGCTAGGAGGAACGACGAATCAATCTTAAAACAATCGCTATAACCCATAGCATTAAGATTGCTTCGTCGGCTGAAAAAGCCTTCTCGCAATGACGAGTAAGAGATAAATCTGGCTCAAAATTTAAAAACTTACTGCCATGCTGACACCTACATTCTAAATTAGGGTAAAAAGATTGACAGTTTGGTGAAAATTTGTCCCTCCAAACCACTTGGCACAAAAAGTGTTAAATGTATGCGTAGTTAAAAAACTTAAAATCAAAATAAAAAATAATAAAAGTTATGGCGTTAAACCTTAAACCAATTGCTGGCAGTTCGAACAGAGTAATAGTTGAACCGGCTGCGGCAGAAGAAAAAACTGCATCGGGTTTGTATATCCCTGATACTGCTAAAGAAAAACCATCTAAAGGAACTGTGGTTTCTGTTTCTGAAGAAGATTCTGAAGGTAAAAAAGCGAGTGTAAAAGTTGGCGATGTTGTAATTTATGGTAAATACGGCGGTACCGAATTCCCTTACGAAGGTAAAGATTACCTGATTATGCGTGAAACTGATATTTACGCTGTTGTAGGGTAAATAATTAAGATTGAATGACTGAGTTTCGAAAGAGTAAATTCAGCATCAATCAACAAATAAATAATATTGTTAGAATGATAAATACAAATTCAATCATTCTTCCATACAATCATTCAAAATTTAAAAAGTAATGTCAAAACAAGTAAAATATAACGTAGAAGCACGCGATGCCCTGAAAAGAGGTGTTGATATTCTTGCAAATGCAGTAAAAGTAACTTTAGGCCCAAAAGGCCGTAACGTAATCATCGATAAAAAATTCGGTTCACCAGCAATTACCAAAGATGGTGTTACTGTGGCTAAAGAAATCGAATTAAAAGATGCAGTTGAGAACATGGGTGCTCAGATGGTTAAAGAAGTAGCTTCAAAAACAGCTGATATTGCTGGTGATGGTACGACTACCGCTACTGTATTGGCTCAGGCGATTATTACAACCGGTATTAAAAACGTTGCTGCAGGTGCAAACCCGATGGATTTAAAACGCGGTATTGATAAAGCGGTTGCTGCTGTTGTAGAAAACTTAAAAGCACAATCACAAACCGTTGGTGAAGATAACAACAAAATTAAACAGGTTGCATCTATCTCAGCTAATAACGATGAAGTAATTGGTGCTTTAATTGCTGAGGCAATGGGCAAAGTAGGTAAAGATGGTGTAATTACTGTTGAAGAAGCAAAAGGTACTGAAACTGAAGTAAAAACAGTAGAAGGTATGCAGTTTGACAGGGGTTATTTATCTCCTTATTTTGTGACCAATGCAGATAAAATGGAAGCTGAATTAGATAATCCTTACATTTTAATCTACGACAAAAAAATCAGCAACATGAAAGAATTGTTGCCTGTTTTAGAAAAAACAGTTCAAACCGGCAAACCATTGGTAATCATTTCTGAAGATTTAGATGGCGAAGCTTTAGCTACCTTGGTAGTAAATAAAATCCGTGGTTCGTTAAAAGTGGTTGCTGTTAAAGCTCCGGGCTTTGGCGACAGAAGAAAAGCAATGTTAGAAGACATCGCAATCCTAACTGGTGGTATCGTTGTTTCAGAAGAAAGAGGTTACAAATTAGAAAATGCTGATTTAACTTATTTAGGTTCTGCTGAAAAGGTTGTTGTTGATAAAGACAATACAACTGTAATTAACGGTGCCGGTAATTCAGACGATATTAAATCACGCGTTAGCCAGATTAAATCTCAGATCGAAACGACTACATCTGATTACGATAAAGAAAAATTACAGGAGCGTTTGGCTAAATTAGCTGGCGGTGTTGCAGTTCTTTACGTAGGTGCAGCCAGTGAGGTTGAAATGAAAGAGAAAAAAGACCGTGTTGATGATGCTTTACATGCAACCCGTGCGGCTGTAGAAGAAGGTATTGTTGCTGGTGGTGGTGTTGCTTTTATCCGTGCAGTTGCTTCTATCGCTGATTTAAAAGGTGCTAACGAAGATGAAAACACTGGTATCCAGATCATCCGTCGTGCTATCGAAGAGCCATTACGTCAGATTTGCGAAAACGCAGGTATTGAAGGTTCTATCGTAGTGCAAAAAGTTAAAGAAGGTACAGCAGATTACGGTTACAATGCCCGTACAGGTGTTTACGAAAACTTAATTGGTGCCGGTGTTATCGATCCAACTAAAGTAAGTCGTGTAGCATTAGAAAACGCAGCTTCAATTGCAGCGATGTTATTAACTACAGAAGTTGTTTTAGCAGACGAACCTGAAGAAGGTGGTGCTCCAATGCCTCCAATGGGTGGCGGCGGTATGGGCGGTATGATGTAATATCACCTCCATAGCGAAACTATTTCGTGTAAAATATTCCCTCAGCGCTTAAGGCACTGAGGGTTTTTTTATGCCTTTTAACGCAAAAAAACGAAAATTTACTTCTTATAACCTGCTCATTTAGTTGGTATTGGTGTAAAATTTTATAAAATGTAATGTGAAAATTACGTTCTTTGTAATGAATATTTATTGACGCGTCTCAGGCCCGGTACTCATTTCTGAGTGACAGGTTAGAGCTGGTTCAAAACATCGCTTCCAGAACGCAATAAAAACATTCCCTAGTGTTAGAGATTTATGAAGATTCGTTGTAAAAGGAAATGGCTTTTTCTTGTCCTATTTTTTGGGGCATTTTTGTGCACGTCAAATGTTTTAGCCCAGGTTACCATAGGTACGGTAGATCCTGGTCCGTTTACGCCCGGCAGTACCATTGCAGTTCCCTTTACGGTGCCTGCAAGCTGTATATCGCAGGGAAATATATTTCAATTATACCTTTCTGATCAAAATGGAAATTTCGGCGCAGAGACCCTGATTGGTACCTATGCAGGCTTTTACAGCACTTACATCAATGGGATACTTCCTCCGGGCCTTACACCCGGCACAGGTTATCGGGTAAGGGTAAAAACAACTGCCCCAACTTCGGCTAGTGTCGCATCAACCCCCTTTGAAGTAAAAGCAGGGGCACCTGTTGAAGCAAAACTTACCTCAAATTACTTAAACAACAACAATAAAGAAACTTTTGGTACCTGTACGAGTAAGCCAGATAATAGTTTTTTAATCAGCAACGAATCTACAGCAAACAGTACGGTTACGGCCACAGTAACAGATGGAGGAAGCGGCGGAGGTACAACTAATCTTTCTTTCACCACTCCAATACAAAATTTTACTGCTCAGCAATCACATTATACCATATATACCAAAGCCGTAATGCCTGATGGTACCGTTGCTACCAAGGCTTATTTACTCATTAACAATAAAACGATAACCGCCTTCGCCAATACCGGAAATACCATAGTGTGTTTACCTTTAGGCGCTTTAACCTTTAATGTTGATGTAACTTCGGGCTCCGGCATCCAAAACAACTTTCCGGGCGATATTTATACCATTACCTGGGGCGACCAAACCACTACTACCTATACCCTTTGCGAGATCATTAATAATGGTGGTAGAGTGGCACATTCTTACATCAAATCTTCGTGTGGAAGTGTTTCTACCTCGAGCGCAGGCACAATTTATAATGCTTTTGATGTTTCCATAAATGTATCGAATACCTTTTGCGGCATAATCGGTACGCCTGTTTCTTCATCGGCAAAGGTTGTGGTTAAACCGGTAAATTCTTTCGCCTTCAACACGCCAGGTTGCACCAATACTGACATCACTTTTGTAAACACATCTACTCTGGGCGAAAACCCAAATACCAATACACTGGGCTGCTCACCTAATGAGGTAACTTATAACTGGTATGTTGACAATGTACCTGTTAAGGCAAATCAGCCGAGATCTTATAACCTGGTGTATAAATTCCCTACGCGTGGGGAGCATACCATCCGTTTAGAATCGAATAGTTCCGGCGCTTGTAACGCAGATCCCGTAGAGATGAAAATCTGTATCCAGGATCCTCCCAAGCCCGCTTTTAGTTTACCATCAACCACCGTTTGTGCCGGCACAACCTTAAAAGCTTCTGACCTTTCGGTTATCGATAACATCTGCAATGCAGCCAACAACTATTTTTGGTCGGTTACACCGGCAATAGGTTATGCTGGTGGTACAAGTGCTACCAGTAAAGAACCACAGTTCATTTTTACGAATCCGGGTAGTTATACCATTACGCTAAACATTTCTACGCCATCGTGCGGTCCGGCTACAAGTTTACCGCAAACTGTGGTAGTAAATTCAAGTCCTTTAGCTACCCTTTCGCCTGATATTACTCTTTGCAACCTTTCTACTTACGATTTTAACAATACTACAACAGGGCCAACCAAAACCACCATCAGCGGAACTTCGAAAGATTTACCGGATACTTACACCTGGACGGTAGTTCCATCGGGTTCCGGAACTTATAGTTTTGCAGGGGGAACAACGGCCAATTCCAAATATCCGTCGATAAAATTCGACAGCTACGACACTTACACTGTAACTATTATACATAAAAACAATTGCGGAACAGCTACAGATACCCAGGTTTTGACTTTCAGCACGGCCCCAGTGGTTAATGCAGGACCGGATCAGGCTATTTGCTTTAACGATCCTGGTTTTGCCTTACATGGAATGATAACAGGCACCACCTCAACACAAACATGGATTGGAGGATTGGGAAGCTTTACACCAAACAGAAACGATTTAAATGCTGTTTACACCCCTACCGCAGCCGAAAAAGCAGCTGGAACTGTTACGCTAAAATTAAGGGTAACCACAACGCTGGCTGCTCCGTGTAACCAGATAGATGATGATATTATCTTAACCATTAAGCCAGATATTAGCTTAACCAGCGCAGGCACAAAAGCCATCTGTACAGGCAATAGCGTCGCCTACACGCCAACCTCTGCAGTTACCGGCGTTACCTACACCTGGACGGCCACCGGAACGGCAACAGCAAACGGTTATACCATAAACGGAACCGGAAATATTAATGATATATTAACCAATACAGATCTTAGCGCTGATGCCACGGTAACCTATACCGTTATCCCCCATTCAGATGGCTGCGATGGTACACCATTTAATCTGGTGGTTACCATTAAACCAAACCCCATTGTAACAGCAACAGCAGCCAGCCTAACCATTTGCAATAAAACATCATCAGCCATTACCTTGTCGGCCAATTTACCAGCAGTAAATTATACTTATACCAGCGCTGTAACAGGTAACATCACCGGAAATACCAATAGAACTGTTGCATCGGCAGGCACCCAGATTAACGATATTTTAACCAATTCGGGCACCACAGCCGGCACAGTAACCTATACGATTACGCCTGTGTCTTCAAACGGCTGTCCGGGTGTGCCAGCAACTGTTACCATTACCGTATTGCCAGGCGCAACACTGGCCAATGCTGGTCCGGATGAAGCCATTTGCAATGCAAGCACTTATACCCTAAAAGGAAATCCGCCGGTAGTGGGTACGGGGAAGTGGGCCATTGTTTCGGCCCCTACTGCCATCACTTTTACCGATGATACACAACCTAACACTGATATAAGTGGATTAGTACCCGGTAACACTTACATTTTAAGATGGACAATTGCATACACCAACTGCTCCACATCAAGTGATGATGTACAGATTACCGTTAATCCGTTAAGTATTGGCGGAACCACTGCCGGAGATGTAGCGGTTTGTGCAGGAGCAAATGGCGGCAATATTACGTTAACCGGGCAGGTTGGAAATATTATCCGCTGGGAACGCTCTATTGACAATGGTGTAACCTGGTCTACTGTTACTTCAACAGCCAATCCTTTTGTTTTTTCTAACCTTGCCATTACCACCAAATACCGCGCTGTAGTGCAAAGTGGTAGCTGTGCCGAAGCCATCTCAACGGTAACCACCATCACGGTAAATCCCGGAACGGTAGCTGCGAATGCGGGCCCTGATCAAAATTTATGTAGCGGAAACGGCATTACCCTGAACGGAAATAATCCTGCCCCAAACAGTGGCACATGGACTTTAGTATCTGCACAAACCGGTGTTACCATTACCGATCCTACGTTATACAACACCACCGTTACGGGTTTAGCACCCGGACAAACTTATACGTTCAGGTGGACGATTTCCGGTTTTAATGGTTGTCCTCCTTCCATTGATGAGGTCATCGTGACCTATTATCCACCGGTTATCAATAACATCAATCCTGTAACGGCTCCTGTCTGTGCTGGCCAAAGCATTACCATCACTGGCGACACACCAACAGGTGGCACGGGCACATTTGCCTATCAGTGGCAAAGCAGTGCTGATGGAAATACCTGGGCCAATGTGCCATCGGCTACAAATAAAGATTTAACTTTAACTCTAAATTCTTCCACTTATTTCAGGCGATTGGTAAACAGCACCATCTGTACTTCGATCAGTAATTCGATACAGGTTACCGTTCTGCCGGGATTAACGAATAATACCATTTCTGTCGATCAAACTATTTGTTTGGGCACCCCTGCAGCTTCGCTTACCGGTTCAGTACCAAGCGGAGGAAGCGGTACTTATACTTATCAATGGCAATCGAGCATAAACGGAACAGTCTGGACTGATGTGCTGGGTGCAACGGGTATTAATTTTGTCCCTCCGGCTCCTACTGCAACCATATTTTACAGGCGATCGGTAACCAGCGGTGCTTGTAGCAACAATTTGAGCAATCAGGTAAAAATAACAGTGAATCCTCCGGCTAAGGCTGAGTTGGTTTTTAATACCGATAAAGGTTGTCCGCCTTTCGTTTTAACCGCCGCCAATATATCGGCTACCCCTTACACAGATCGCAATAATACTTACACCTGGTTTGCCAATGGCGTACAGATTGGCACTGGCATTACTTTTCCGGGCTACACTATTGCAAATGATAATGAAAATGTGGTGATTAAACTAGTGGTAACAAGCAGTTTGGGTTGTAATAGTGATGAAACCAGCCATACATTTAGTACCCTGCAAAATGTAACTGCGGCATACACACAAAGCGCAACATCGGGCTGCGGACCGTTAAATGTTGTTTTCACCAATACTTCGAATTCATTAACTGCAGCAACCTTTTACTGGGATTTCGGAAACGGGACGAATTCAAATCTGGCCCAACCACCGGCGGTTACCTACCAAGCAGATCCGACAGGAAAAGACCTCACTTATACCGTTACTTTAAAGGCTACCACCGCCTGCGGCATCACTACACAAACTTCAACCGTATTGGTAAAAGCCAAACCGGTTGCTGTTTTCTCTCCTGATAAAACCACAGGCTGCTCTCCCCTGGCGGTTACTTTTAGTAATACTTCGCCCGGAAATTACACCAGTTATACCTACGATTTTGGCGATGGCTCTGCACCGCTAACCGTAACCGATAAAAACAGCGTAAGCCATACTTATACCACTTTGGCGGTTAGGGATTACGTGGTAAAAATGACCGCCACCAACGAGTGTGGCAGCAGTGAATCTCAGTATTCTATCCGTGTGGCACCTAACGATATTATCCCTGAATTGGTGGTCAACAGCAACCAGCTTAAGGGTTGTGCCCCTTTAAAAGTCGATTTCTTTAATAACACCAAAGGTGCCGGCACTTTTGTTTACGATTTTGGCGATGGCAGCACCACGGTTACCCACACCGCACCCGAAACCATATCGCATACCTTTACCGAGCCGGGAAAATATACCATTACACTATACGCATCGAACAATTGTTCTAACGCCTCCACAACCGAAACTGTTGAAGTTTTACCACAGCCCAGCGTAAGTTTTACTGCAGATAAAACAAGTGGCTGCGATGGCGTAACAGTTAAGTTTAAAAATACCAGTACCGGCGCCATAGGTTATGTTTGGGATTTTGGTGATGGTTCGCCAACATCAAATGCCATAGAACCTACGCATACCTTTAATGGTGCAGGGAAAAACTATGCGGTTACCCTCACGGCAACAAACGCTCTCGGCTGTACAAAAAGCACTACCATAGCCGATTATATCCATGTTGTGCCCCCACCTGTAGCAACTTTTACGGTTACCCCGGGGAACGAAGTCTCCATTCCGAACTACACATTTGCCTTTAAGGACATTAGCGTGGATGCGGTGAGCTGGCAGTGGACTTTTGGTGACGGTGCGGTTTCAACCCTGCAAAATCCTACCCACACTTATGCCAATGAAGGCACCTACAACGTAACCCTGAAGGTACTTAACAAAGAAGGCTGTTCTTCCAATACTTTTCAATCGGTCCGGATTATCGGGGTGCCGGGTTATCTGAATATCCCGAATTCATTTATGCCGGCAAGTGCGAAAAACGAAATCAAAGTATTTAAGGCTAAAGGTCGTGGCATAAAAGAGTGGCAAATGTCAATCTTTAATAAATGGGGCCAGCTATTATGGGAAACTACAAAACTGGATGATGGCTCACCTTTAGAGGGTTGGGATGGCACTTATAACGGACAGGAGCAGCCACAGGGCGTTTATTACTGGAAAGTAGACATAAAATTTATTAATGGCAGCGATTGGAAAGGGATGACTTATGATTCATCTCCTCCAAAGAAAACGGGTGTAATATATTTAATAAGATGATGAGGAGCAGGATAATATTATTTTTGTTTTGGGCATTGCCAATGGTTTCGTTGGCACAGGACCATATTTATTCGCAGTTTTACAATGCACCGATTTACTTAAACCCGGCCTTAACCGGTCAGTTTGAAGGTGATATCAGGTTTAATGCCTTATACCGTAACCAATGGACAGGTTTGGCGAGCGATTTTTCTTACATGACCGCCTCAGGAGACCTTAACTTGTCAAGATTAAATAGCGGTATTGGTATTATTTTTAACCGCAGCAGCGAGGGTACCGCTTACCTGGTGAAAAACAATGTTGCCCTAAGCTATTCGTATATTATTGGCGGAGATGATTTTACCTTATCGTTTGGCTTGCAGGGGGGCATTACCAACCAGAAATTAAACTGGGATAAGCTTGTTTTTGGCGATCAGATCGACATTAGTACGGGTTATATTCCCGGCAGTGTTTCAGGCGCCGAAAGGCCAAGTGTAGATAGCCGCTATTACTTCGATTCGAATGCAGGTGCCAACCTGGTGGTGGGCAAATTTATGATGGGATTAGCTGTGCATCACCTTAACCGCCCGGATGAATCCCTGTCAGGTTTTCAGGCCAGGTTGCCCATGCGTATTTCTGGTAATTTAAGTTATAAATTAACCCTGGTGCCTGATGAGTACGATCGCGACGGGAATTACCTCATCCCTTCTATTGTGGCCTATAAACAAGGTAACGTAAAATCGTTCAGTGTAGGCATGCAGTATAAATATGCAGGTATAAATGCAGGCATCTGGTACCGTAACGATGGCAATGCGAACGGAAACGATGCCGTTGTTTTTTCGGTGATCTTTGATATTTTCAACAGACGAACCAATGGCGAAAAATTCAGATTAGGCATCAGTCACGATGCTACAACCTCGAAAATCAACTACAGCAATACCGGCGGAACTTCAGAAATCGGAGTAGGATACGAAAAATATTTTCCAAATAGTTCAAATGGTGGCCGTGCAAATGGCCTGAGATGTTACGATTTTTATTAATTTGCCATTGATAACTCAAGGCAATGAACGATATCTTAGATCAAAACCATTTTATTACACAAAGCGAAATCAATAAGTTTTTACTGGCTACCCTGCTTTGTGGCATTATCGGTGCAGAACGCGAATACAGAAGTAAATCTGCCGGTTTAAAAACCATGATGATGATCGGTTTGGGTGCCACCCTGTTTACCATCTTATCCATCAAAATCGGGCCAACCAGTCAGGACCGTATTGCCTCGAACATTGTTACCGGTATCGGTTTTCTTGGTGCAGGCGTAATTTTTAAAGAAGAAAACCGCGTTAAAGGGCTTACTACAGCCTGTATCATCTGGATTGTTGCCGCCATTGGTATGGCAGTGGGCTCCGGTTATTACGAACAGGCCATTGGCGTTACCATTGTGGTATTACTGGCATTGATTATTTTTCCCTTTCTGGAAGAAATCGGCGACCGCCGCTTTACCAAACGTGTTTACCGTATTGTAAAAAAACAACATACCCATGGCGATCTGGAAAGCTATGAAGAAGTTTTTCGCGAAAGTAAACTTAAACCACAACGCGGCAAGCATCAATTGGTAAACGATATCATCACCGGAAACTGGGTAGCCACCGGAACGCCGCAAAACCATCAGAAGTTTGTAGAGCGCATGCTAAAAGATAACGATATTATAGAGTTTGATTTTTAACCGAATCAAAAAGATCTGCCCGCTGGGTTTGTAAAGCCAGTTTTTTCTCGTCGATAACAATTGTGTCCGACCAGCGATCGTGCCAGGGATCACAAGGATTACCGAGTCCACTAATTGCATTAAAAGGAATCGAGCGGATCATATTTCGTGTAAATGCCTTTCCGAAATCAATCTCACTGCCATCTAAGTTTACGGCCTTTGTGCCTGTAATGAGTTTTCCGATTGATTTTCCACGTGAAACAGCTTCTATTAAACACATAATAAAGCCATAACAAACCATCGCGATCAACCGGTCTAAAAGATCATTGATTCCATCTAAAATACCCGGAAGTAAAATTCCGATGCAGATGTAAATGCCAAGAAGAATGATGTAAAAAACAATAAGGTCGATGATGTAATTTGCCAGTCTTTTGCCTGAGCTGGCACGGCAGTAGCTTAAATCAATTTCCTGATAACTGTTGTTGAAGTCCATTTTTAGTGCGTTTAATTTAGATCTTTCTAAGGTAAAATATTTTCATCTTCAGTCAAAATTAATTTAGTCAGAATCATAAAACAATCATAGCTTTGTATAACTTATATTCATAATGATCAAGGAACAAATTTCGGTTTTCGATATCTTTAAAATAGGCATTGGCCCTTCAAGCTCACATACTTTAGGCCCCTGGCGTGCGGCCCAGCAATTTACAGCTTCGCTTGCCCAAAATGGCTTAATTGATGATGTTGAAGGCATCAAGATATTGTTATATGGTTCCCTTGCCAAAACAGGAAAAGGCCATGGAACCGATGTGGCTATTTTATTGGGTTTAACCGGGGCTGATCCCGTAACTTTTGATGTGGATGCCGTTACCCCAACATTTGAAAACATCCAAAAAGATAAAAAACTGAACCTTGCCAGCCACCTGATCATCGATTTTGATTATGATGAAGATTTACTCTTCCTTTTTACCGAGAGTTTACCTTTTCACCCTAATGCAGTAACTTTTCAGGCCTTTTTAAAAAGTGGCAAAGCTTTTTCTGAAACCTATTACTCCATTGGTGGCGGTTTTGTGGTGAAAGAAGGTGAAGACAATAGCAATAAAGTACAGGTAGACTTACCTTTTCCGGTAGAAAAAGCTAAAGAATTATTACACTGGTGCCTGTCTACCGGTTTAAAAGTGAGCGAGATCGTTATGGAAAACGAACTGGCCTGGCGCACCGAAGTAGAAACCAAAAAGGGTATTTTACAACATTTCGCGGTAATGCGCGATTGTATTTACCGTGGCTGTCACACCACTGGCTTTTTACCCGGTGGACTAAATGTAGCCAGAAGGGCTTTCCCGCTAAATAAACGTCTGATCAACAAAAGTGAATATACCAATTACGATAGCTGGGTTGATGCCATTAGAAAAGGTGGCAACGGCTTTAATTATACTTTAGATTGGGTAAGCTGTTTTGCACTGGCTGTAAATGAAGAAAACGCATCATTTGGCCGTGTGGTAACTGCCCCTACCAATGGCGCTGCTGGTGTAATTCCGGCCGTATTACAATATTTTATTACCTTTTGCGATGGTTATAGCGAAGATAAAATCATTCAGTTTATTGCCTGTGCTTCCGAAATTGGCAGTATTTTTAAAAAGGGAGCAACCATTTCCGCAGCAATGGGTGGCTGTCAGGCCGAAATTGGTGTTTCCTCTGCCATGGCAGCAGCAGCACTAACCGAATGTCTTGGTGGCTCGCAAAGGCAGGTTTTAATGGCCGCAGAAATCGCCATGGAACATCATTTGGGCTTAACCTGCGATCCGATTGGTGGTTTGGTACAAATCCCTTGCATCGAACGGAATACCATGGGCGCCATTAAAGCCATTACAGCCAGTCAGCTGGCTTTACAGAGCAATCCCGATAAAGCAAAGGTGAGTCTTGATGCTGTGGTTAATACCATGTGGGAAACTGCTTTGGATATGAATGCCAAATACAAAGAAACCTCTGATGGAGGCCTCGCAACCAATATTCCGATCAGTTTGCCTGAATGTTAATTTACCACAATATTTGTTGTTTTAACCGCAAAGCATTGGGCAGTTGGCGAAACGGTCAAAGTATCATTATTTCGGGCGTATGTTAAATCCTCCGTGTTAATCTGTATTTCGGTAGCCAGCCTCTAAAAACAGCCTCTGCGTACTTTGCGGTTAAAAACGAGAATAATTTAAACCAGCCCCGAATACGTGAGCACCAGCCACCACAAACCCGTGGTAATAAACGAAAGCACAATCCCGATGCCAACCACCAGATTGGAGAGTTTAGGATTAAGATTATACTGATCGGCCACTACCCCTGCGGTTAATAATGTTGGCATTGCCATTTCGAAAATGGTTATTTTGGTAATTGTTCCGCTCATGCCTAAGATCACAGCAATCAGCATCACCACCAAAGGCGCTAAAATCAGTTTATATAGCAAAGTAAAACTGATGTGTTTTAGTTCACTAAACCAACCCCCAAATTTTAACTGCAAACCGATCGAAAATAAGGCCAGCGGACCAACCGTACCGGCCAGCTTATCAAATAACGGATTGAGTGTAGTAATATTTACAAAATGTGGAACGGTTAAGGCTAAAACACAACCGATTAACGGCGGAAAAGTTAATACTTTTTTCAGCACCAGTTTTCCGCTTAATTTTTGGTACTGCGACGAGCGGATGGCGACAATAATTCCAATGGTTGATAACAGGGTAAATGTTACCTGATCGCAGATTATGGCGATACCCAATTCCTTTTCACTAAAATAAGCTACAATTAAAGGAAATCCCACAAAAGAAGTATTACTTAAAGAGCTGGTTAATTTTAAACCTCCGGAAGTTGCTTTACTGAGATTTCTTATACGGCTGTAAACGGTGATGAACAACCAACCGGACAACCAGATACAAACCGGCGCCAGTGCCGGGAAAAGCAGATCTTTCGTCCAGGTAATGTGTGGCAGGTACTTAAACGAAACAGCAGGTAATGCGATGTAAATAATCCAGGCATTAATGCCCTTGTGTGCATCTTTAGGCAGCGATTTGCTTTTTCTGAAAAGAATGCCCGCCAAAATACATAAACCGATAAGAATAAAATTTGCCATTTGAATAATGCAAAGCTAATCTATAAAAGAAAATGGATGATTTCCTATCGCTAGCTAAATCATCCATTTTACATCTTCCTTTTTACATTTTAAGCAGATGGTTTTGGTTTTTTCTTTTTATGCCAAACCTTTTTCTTGCCGTTATGCTGAGGTCTTTTTTCTTCTACATGTGTAATTTCCATTGCAGCTATACTTTCGGGCAAGGGCATGCGCGGAACAGGCTTTTCAATTAGTTTCTCTATGTTATCAAATTTACGCTTATCCCTTCCGTTAACCAGGGTGATGGCTGTACCTTTTGTGGCTGCCCTTGCGGTACGCCCAATACGGTGTACATAATCAGCCGGATCGCCGGGAACATCGTAATTGATTACTAAATCGATTCCTTCTACGTCAATTCCACGTGATAAAACATCTGTACCGATTAAAATCGGCAACCTTCTGTTTTTAAAGGCCAGTAAAATATCTTCGCGCTCTTTCTGTCCCAAATCAGAGTGAAAAGCTTCGGCTTTTATGCCCAAACCTTTAAAAGCTTTATACAATGCCTTTACTTTTTCTTTGGTAGAGGCAAAAATGATACTGCTTTTGTATTGGTCGCTTTTAAAAATCTCTGTTAATAATGCCTGTTTCTGCTGGTCGTGGATATTGTAGGCTTGTTGGTCAATTCCTTCGGCAGGTTTAGCAATCGAAATGGTAATCTGTTTGGGTTCGTGCAAAATTTTACCAGCCATGGTCCTTATTTTAGGTGCCATAGTAGCCGAAAATAAAAGCGTTTGCCTTTTCTTTGGCAGGTAGCTGATGATCCGGATAATATCGTCGTAAAAGCCCATATCCAACATCCTGTCTGCTTCATCGAGGATTAAATGCTGCAAGTGCTCCAGTTTTAACACACCACTGGATAAATGCGCCATTAACCTGCCCGGAGTAGCAATAATGATATCCACACCTTCGCGCATCGAACGTTTTTGCTGCTCATAAGCAATGCCATCTCCCCCACCATATACCGCTAAAGAGCTAATGTTGGTAAAATAGGCCAGCGCTTCAACCTGTAAATCAATCTGTTGAGCCAGTTCGCGGGTTGGAGCCAGGATTAAAGTATTATTATGCCTGTCGGTTGCTTTGCTAATTTTATCCATTACGGGCAAAAGGTAGCTGGCGGTTTTCCCTGTGCCGGTTTGGGCGCAGGCAATCAGATCATGATTATCTAAAATTACCGGTATGGCTTGTTCTTGTATTGGAGTAGCGCTTTTATACCCCATGGCCATTAAGCCTTCGTATAAATCGGGGTTAAAATTAAAGTCGTTAAAATTCAATCTGTTGTATTTATGTCTTTTAGCAAAAGTACCTTAAAATACCGCCAATAGCAAACAGCATTTCAATATCATTTATATTCAGAAGAAACAAATGCATTTTATAAGCTCTTAACCCAAAAAAGCCCCAACTGTATTAAACAATTGGGGCCTGGAAATTATAATAGACGAAACTTAGTGCACCTCGATATCTTTTTCGGGTATATTCGTTTCGGGGTTTTTAGGCAGGTTAACTTTCAAAATTCCATCGGCGTAGTTTGCTGAGATATGATCTGATAAAACCTTTCCGTTTAAAGCAAAAGCCCTTTCAAAAGTGCCATTGCTGTATTCTTTCCTGTTGTATTTTTTAGCCGTTTCAGCTTCTTCTTTTGGCTGGTAAGAAATGGTTAATACATCATCTTTGGTTACTACTTTTAAAAATTCTTTCTCCAATGCCGGTGCAAAAAGCTCAATAATAAAACTGTTTTCTGTTTCCTCGATGTTAACCGGTACTTTTCTAAATCCCTGGTTAAACATCCCGAATTTATGGTGACCAAAAGGCCCGCCGAAGTGTCTTCCAAATCTTCCTTCTCCTGCGCCGTAACGGCCATGCATCCTGCCCTCGTGGCATCTATGTTCTTTGTACATTTTACTTAATCTAATGGTTATTTATTTTATTAATTCGCAGGATTTAACCAGTTAACTGGTAACCGCCTGCTCGGTTTTGGTAATCCCCAATAGCTGGGTAATGATGTTGGCATAAGGATAAGCCGGTGAAAAAACGGCATAATCGAATTTTAATCCCCTTATCTGCACCACAATATCATCGATAAACTTCATGGGTTCGAGTAAGGCACTGATCAAACCCGATTTCGGTTTTTCTTCATCACTTTCAGCATTGCGCTGAAAAACATCCACCTCGCGATTATAGGCCTTAAAATCTGCACCGATTTGTTCAATAGGAGCTTTAAACTCATCCGAACTGAAAAAAGTTACCTTTTCTCCACGACTGATCAGTTCGTTGGCCATTCCTAAAATCGGACTCACATCTGCCTGTGATGGATCGCTCAAAAAAAGTACCTGCGACATAATCTTATCTTTTTGTGATGTTAAAACTATCTACCGGCGCAATTAAAGCATCAGTGGTTTTTCTATTGTGGTGACTGAAAGCATGGCGCCTGTTATGCTCATGCTGGCAATCTTCGTTGTAATGCCTGTTTTTAAAGTCAAGTCGATCGCGATATCCGTTTTGAACAGCTAATACATTTAAGCTGTAAAAAGTTCCTGCAGCAACAGCAAGTGCCAGTAATATTCTGAATGTTCTCATGGCTTAGTAGTTTACATTGATGTTGTTAACGGATCCATTGCTTTGTACGGTTGGCCTGTACCATTGATTGTCAATCGGCACAATCGGGTTGAAATGGTTTTCAAAACCGTTATATCTGCTGTGGAAATAATGACGTCTTCTGCCTGCAAAGGCCCTGAATATAAAACCGATCAGCACCGCAGCCAATATAAATTTGAATACAAAGGGGATAAAGAAAGCGGCCGCGCCGAGTATCATCCCAAATCCTATAGCTTTTAATATTTTTTTCATCTTCTTATCTTTTTAAAGGTTTAATCATTTCACTGTAAGCAAGTTGACCCATCAAACCCTGTTATTTCGTTATTTATATAGGAAGACGAAGCAACTTTATTTTTACTTTAAATTATTTTGATTTTTTTTAATCTGGAGCGTCACTCCCTCGTTATGTCATCCTGAGCGTAGTCGAAGGATCTTTTAGTAGTTACCATTTCGGTCGGTGAGACACCAACTGATAGAATAAGTAGAAAAGTCGTTCTTAGTATGACTGTTTAAAAAATCGACCGTCATTTCCACTGAAGCGCAGCGAAATGACTGCCCGTACAGGCGGGGAGAAATCTATTTTGATAGATCTCTCCACTCCGCGTTGCTGCGGAGATGACGATTCGCGGAGAGGCTTTCGCGATGTTCAGAATAACGGCAAAACAGATAAAACAAAAAAGCTCCGAAGAAATTCGGAGCTTTTCACTATTCTTTATTCCGGTGGTGGCCCCATCCGCCACACCTCCGTTTATATTCTTCTTTAAATTTTACCCGTTCCTCGTCGTCCATGGTTTCCCATTTGGCACGCATGGCCCTTGCCCGCTCACGGAAACCATTATGTCCGTCATGACCGCCTTTTTTAAAATTACCAAAAAGCAACCGGCACAGCACCAGTAAGCCGAGGGCCTGCCAGTAATTTAGTTTGCCTGCATGTGCCACCTCAGGTAAAATCCAGTTCCATAAAAACATAACCACATAACCCAAAACCGCTGCTATAAGCACCGCTACGGGTAAAAAGAAAATAAATTTCTTGCGCCGATTAAAATTTCTATTCATCATGTCTGCAAATTTAATAGTTAATAAATTCCTGATATAAATTTTGTAAGCGGTTACGCAGGTGTTTTACCGCATAACCTTTTCTTGATATTAATGTTTTAATATTCTCCCCGCTTTCATCGGCCAGCTCCTGAAAAGTGCGTTCTTCCAATTCATTCTGTACAAATACGTAACGTTGATTTTCGGGCAGTTCTTCGAGCGCTAGAAACAGCTGGTCCCAGAATAGTTTTTTCAAGCTTTCCTCTTCCGGTGAGTAAGCCTCGGCCAGTAGAATTTCCTTGAAATTGATTTCCCCATCTTCCCCTTCGAAACTGAAATCTTCAATCGATTCTTCCTTTTGTTTCCGGTATTCATCGGTAATCTTATTTCTGGCCACGCGGTATAGCCAGCCACTAATCTGCTCAATAGTACCCACTTCGGGCTGATTGCTTAGCTGAAACCAAACATCCTGTAAAATATCTTCCGCATCCTCGTCTGTATTCACCCTTCCACGGATGAAACTGAACAGGCGTTTACCATAATTGGCAACCGTTGAAATGATATTTTGAGGTTCGTTTGTTGGCACTATTTATTGCGTATAAAGCAGTAAACGGATGAAACTCAATATTACTTTAAATTTTTGTTATTTTTTTTGGCAAACCTCCGAAGTTTAGGGGAGGGAATGAGCAAGGCGAACCTTGAGAGTCTAAAAAGGCCTTATATGCAGAAATGATAAGGTTTTCATTACCTTTTTTTGGAAATGAAGGGAGGATGGTCTTGGGGAACTGCAGCCCTGCTGTTTGCTATAGTCCCGACGTAAAGTCGGGAGCTGCCGCTTCCATCAGGTTTATTAACAAAGTAGGTGCACCCTGCAACCCCTAAAATGAAATGCTATTTTGGCCCCCTGCCCGTTGCAGGCGGGCGGGTGAATTGATACCCTGCTGGGTTGAGGCACGAAACCCAAAGCGTATAAGCGGAACACGGGAACCAGCTTATTTTCTTGTACAGGCACTGCGCTCCAAAAAACTAAGATATGTTTCTTCTACTTTAGCGCGCCGGTTGGGTTACTTCCCTTATCAACCACCGTTTTAATATTGCCATTTAAATCTGCCACATAAATTTTGCTGCGTGTATATGGCTTTTCTTCACCGCTATAAAAAATACGGTCATCTGCAGTAACAAAAAGGAAAGGCGCATGAACGCCTTTGGGTGAGATTGGCGCCACTTTTTTACTGGCTATATCAAGAATATAAACAGCCTCGGCCCTATCGTGTAAGCCATCTAACACCTCGCCATTACTGGCATTGAAGATTAACTTTTTGCCATCTTTACTGTAGAAGAAATTGTTGCTGCTTGATATGTAATATGCATTTCCGATTAGCCCTTTAATAGATTTTGTATCTATCAGCTTTCCGGAAAGATTGAATGTGTAAAGGTTATCAATATCATGCGCAATGATTTCTTTTTCATTTTTCCAGTTAGGCCCAAAAGCATTTATTTTCGAGGTGCTATCCAGCATTACGTAGCCTGAATTATCAGCTTTAATTACACCAATTTTCCAAACACTTTGGTTATTAAAAACGCTGAAAGCAATATTATTACCGTCAGCAGACCATACCGCACCGTAATAATTATTGCCGTTTACCTGTAATTTGCCCTGGCTTTTATTTTCCAAATCAGCAATCCAGACCGACCTGTTCCCTACCGAATCGCTAAGGGTATAAGCCAGTTTATTGCCATCAGGAGAAATGGCCGGATCTGTAGCGCCACCAAACGAAATCTGCTTCATCGTATCGATACTCGTAGCTACAATTTTATCTCCATCCTGATAAGCAAGCGCAAAGTTTTTATTGCTCAAAGAAACAGTATCTAAAACGGCTTTGTCATCGTTTTCGGTAGATTTATTGTTACCACAAGAAGTGATTAACGCCACACAGGGAATTAAAATGGAAACTAATCGGCTACTGATTTTCGTCATGCGCAATTTTACAAATAGTTTTTCTTTCTGTTCATTAGAAACCTGTGATCGGACAATATTTTACTTAAAATAAACTTAATCAGTCGCCTTGGTTCGTGTCTCCACGAACCACACATACTACTTAACTCTTTTTCTTATCCGCGTAACCGAAAACCTTTTGCAATAAAGTTGTGCTTCTTGAGCTTAAATTACCCCTGATTTTTAATTCTTCTTTGGCTACTTCAATAAATAAGCCATCTATTGCTTTTTGGGTAACATATTCGGTGAGGTTGGTATTTACAGGTTTTACCAAAGGCAAGCGGTTATATTGAGTTGTTAAATCGCTGTAATATTTGGTAGCATTTACCTTGCTTAAACTGGTGGTTACAATCGGACTAAATTTTTCCATCAGCTGCGATGTAGTTACTCTTTTAAAATATTCTGTAGCTGCATTGTTATTGCCCAAAAGGATATTGGTGGCATCAGTTAATGTCATTTGTTTAATGGCCGAAATAAAAATAGGTTTTGCTTCGGTAGCGGCATCTTCTGCAGCGCGGTTTAAGCTCACAATTACGTTATCACAAAGCTTGTTTAGTCCTATGCCGCGCAATGTTTTTTCTACTTTTTGCGCTTCAGGCGGCATCAGTATTTTAACGGCAAGATTACCCAAAAAACCATCTTTAACCGAAAGCCTGTCGGCACCTGCAGAAACCCCGATCTGCAATGCTTCCTTTATTCCCTGCCCGATTTCGAAAGTAGAGGGCGTTCCGGTTGCACTTGTTGTGCCTGTGCCCTGCTTTTCAGTTACCTTTTTAAAGATATCGCTCAGTTTAATCTGGGCCTTTGCGTTGAGGCTTACGGATAGCAGCACTATCGATAAAGCTAAAATATTAATCCTTTTCATTTTGTGTGTTTAGTGATGGTTAGCAAAACAACTGCCATAATTTAAATTGATGTTCAAATATAAGTGTTTGTGTGCTGTGAATCCGGAATTAATAATGGGTAATCATCCCTAAAAAATTAGTTTATGTACCATCACTCAGAAATATTTTTTATACTTGAAAGATAATTCGAAATAGCGACCCTTTTTTTGAGATTTATAAAAAACACAGCTGGAAACAACCAGCAGGATGATGCCAAATTGATTGCTGAGTATAAAAATACCGGCGACTTAGACGCATTGGGTACGCTTTACAATAAATACATGCACCTGGTTTTCGGGGTTTGCCTTAACTACTTTAAAGATGAAGAGCAGAGTAAAGATGCTGTAATGCAGATTTTCGAAGAACTGGTAACCAAATTAAAAGTACATGAGGTGCAGAATTTTAAAAGCTGGCTTCATGTTTTAACGCGGAATCATTGTTTAATGGCTCTGAGGAAATCTGCAAAGCAAAATAACGTTTCAATAGACGATACTTTTGTGGAAAACAGCGAGTTTGTGCATCTGGATATAGACAACACAAAAGAAACGCAGCTTACCATTATGGAAAAGTGTATGGAAACTTTGCCCGAAGAACAGCGAAAAAGCGTAGATTTATTTTATTTACAAGAAAAATGCTACAAAGAAGTGGCCGACATTACCGGTTACGACATGCTTAAAGTGAAAAGTTACATCCAGAACGGTAAGCGGAATTTAAAGATTTGTATAGAAAAAAATAGTGGTGAATAACGACTGGTTAGATATTGATGTGCTGGAAGATTACCTTGATGGTAAGCTTGATGCCAAAGCTATGCACTTTGTAGAAAGGCAGGCTTTGGAAGATCCTTTTGTGGCCGAAGCACTGGAAGGGCTAAAACAATCGCCAAAACGCAAACAAACACTTTCTATTTTACAAAAGCAGCTTTACGACCGTGTTTCGGAAAAACCAATAAAACGAAAACTTTGGGGCATTACTACGCAAAGGTTAAGTATTGCAGCAACCGCTACAGTTGCTTTTATTGCGGTGAGCATCTTATTTTTTATGCGCGAAACCAACAGAAGAAATGCAGAAAATGTTGCGCGTAAACAGGGCGGTGTAATGGTTCAATTAGATAGCACTACCGCAGTTGCTTCAAGTAAACTAAAACAAGATACTGCAGTACAAAGTGCAACTCGAACTGCTTTGGTAGATAAAGCTATAGCCGATGCGAAAAATACTGATCTGGCTAAAAATACCAAAATAAATACCATTGTACAACCAGCGCCACAAGAGATTGTTGCTGCAAAACCAACAATTGGTTACAACAGGGCAAAGGTAGCAAGCGCTGAAAACATGAACATTTACGCTGAAAAAGCAAAAGCAGATCAAAGTGTATTACGCGAAGTTAAAATTGCAGCGGCTCCAGCTATTGCATCCAATAAAATTGCATTTAGCGGTAATGTTGTCGATCAAAGCAATGGCCAACCCATTCAAGGGGCAGTGGTAAAACTGGCCGGCTCAAAAAACGTAACGGCTACGGATGCTAAAGGTTATTTTTATTTACCCGCCGATAGCAATGCTAAAGATAAAGACCTGCTGATTAATGCAATAGGCTTTAAAGAGGCGCCTGTAGTTGGCATACAGGATCCCAACGCCATTAAAAGCGCCTTAAGCGGAAATAAGTCATTAAATGAAATTGCTTTAATTACGGGATCTAACGGACAGAAGAAAGAGAATATTCCTGCGCCAAAAATCACACTCCGCGCAGAACAAAACCTGGATGGTAAAGCAACAGCCGAAATTACCAAACCTGTGCCGGTTTCGACGATAAACTATACGCAGTACCTGGAAAACAACAATAAACTTTATAACCCGAAAGGCCCTGAGCAATTTGTGATTTTAAGTTTCAAGGTTAAAAAGAACGGACGGCCTACCAACATCGCCGTTATAAAATCGCTCAACAATAAAGCTGATGCAGAAGCAGTCCGGCTAATTCAGGCTGGTCCGGATTGGGTATTGCCCAAAAATGGAACTGATTTAGTAGAAATCAGCGTTAAGTTTTAAAAGGTTCTTCTTTTAAATAGATTCTATAAGATTGCTTTCTCGAAAAAATCGGAACATGCTTTCTTTCCTTTTCAGTAATGACGATATAGTTGAAATATCATGTATAAACTCCCACATTTTACAGTTCATAATCAGGATGAAGTTCTTGAATTTATGCACCAGAACAATTTTGTAACCCTAATCGGTTTCGATGGCGAATATCCTGTGGCTACACAAGTGCCGGTTAAAACGATAATAGATGGAGAATCGATTAAACTCATTGGCCATATCATGACCAAAACCGATCATTACAAAGCTTTTGAGCAAAACCCGAAGGTAATGGCCATTTTTACAGGTGCACATGCTTATGTAAGTGCTTCTGTTTACGAAACCCCTGCTGTTGCATCAACATGGAATTATAAAACGGTTCAGGCCAAAGGTACCATCAGGCTTATGGATTCAGAAGAAACCTATCAGGTAATTAAAGAATTGACCAATAAGTACGAAAGTCCGGAAACAAGTCCGGCTGCATTTAACAAAATGGATGAGGACTATATCCAGAAACATTTAAAGGCGATTACCGGTTTCGAAGTTTTGGTAAATCATATCGATCATGTTTTCAAAATGAGCCAGAACCATTCTGTCAAAAACCAGGAAAGTATCGTCTCAAATTTAGAGAAAAGCGAAGATGTATTGGCGCAAGAAGTAGCAAAGGAAATGAGCAAATCAATGAAAGATTCTTCACTACGTTCAGAATGACAGAAGAGTTGACGCGTAACTTATATATGGTCCCCGTCATCTCGAGCGGAGTGAAACGTAGTCGAGAGATCTATCCAGGCAGATCTCTCCGTTTCGCTTTGCTTCAGTCGAGATGACGACTTTTTGTTGGAGGATGTTAATGGTAGCCCAAATGACGCCTTTTCCCCGTTCTCCTCTGTGTAAAACTCAATGCCCTCTGTGGTAAACCTATCAGCCTTTCCGGTAAAAACGCCAAACAAAAAAGACCAAAGCTAATGCCTTGGTCTTTTGAGTATATAAAAGGATTTTGTTTTTACTTTAAGTAATAGATTATAGCGTAAATAATCGCGGCAAGCGTAGCCGAAACCGGAATGGTTAAAATCCATGCCCAGATTAAGTTGATGGTTACGCCCCAACGTACTGCCGAAACACTTTTTACCACACCTACCCCTACAATCGACCCCGTAATGGTGTGCGTTGTAGAAACCGGGATACCGAAATGCTCGGTAATACCCAATGTAATGGCACCGGCACCTTCAGCAGCAACACCTTCTAAGGCAGTTACCTTTGTGATTTTAGATCCCATGGTTTTAACAATTTTCCAGCCACCGCTCATGGTTCCCAATGAGATTGCCGAATAACAGCAAATTGGCACCCATGCAGGCATCGATTCGAAGTTAGGGATAACTTTAGCTGCAATTAAAGCCGTGGCGATAATACCCATTACTTTTTGTGCATCGTTACCACCATGAAAGAAACTCAACGCAGCAGACGATATTAATTGAAGGCGTTTAAACCATTTCTCTGCTGTAGCAGGTTTGGCATGGCGACAAATGTTTATAATAATTAATGTTAAAACAACTGAAATTACCATACCGATGATTGGAGCGAGTACGATAAAAGATACGATTTTAACAACATAACCCATTTCTACCGCAGCAAGAGGACTAGCACCGATTAACAAGGCGTGCGTCATACCTGCACCGGCAAAACCACCAATTAATGTGTGTGATGAACTGGAAGGGATACCATACCACCAGGTTAAAAGATTCCAGATGATTGCAGCAATTAAACCTGCCAGAATAACCTCAAGGGTAATATAATTTTCGATTACAGTTTTAGCAACTGTGTTGGCTACTTTGTGATCGGTAAAATAAAAGTAAGCAGCAAAGTTGAATAATGCAGCCCACAAAACCGCCTGAAAAGGCGTAAGAACTTTTGTAGAAACAACTGTTGCAATCGAGTTAGCGGCATCGTGAAAGCCGTTAATGTAATCGAAAGCAATAGCCAGAATTACAACAACAACCAATAAGGTAGTTACCATGTTTGTTTTTTATTAAGCGTTTTTAACCAAGATAGTTTCAAGCACATTCGCCACATCCTCACATTTATCTGTCGCTTTTTCTATCGTTTGTAAAACCTCTTTTTGTTTAATTAATTCAATCGCATTGGTTTCGTATTCAAACAAACGGGCAACCGCTAAGGTGAATACGTAATCTGCCTGGTTTTCGCCGCTATTGATTCGGATACAAGCATCAGCAATTACACGGATATTTTTAAAACTGCGTAATTCTTTAATGGCTTTATCAATATCTGTACACATTTCTACCAACAGCTCAGCGATTTTAACAATCGGCTCATTAATGGTATTCATATTGTACATTTGCATGCGGTTTGCCGTTCCGTAAATATAATCGGCAACATCATCAACAGCAGTAGCCAGTTGGTGAATATCCTCTCTATCAAATGGAGTAATAAAGTTCCTGCTCAGCTCCAGAAAGATAGAATGGGTAATATCATCACCAACGTGTTCTAAGCGTTCAATCTCTTTAAAAATTGTTTTTCTGCTTTCAGCATCACCTGTGCTAACCATTTCTAAAAGGGTTTCAGCAATTTTTAATGCATTGCTACCAGCTTGTTCGAAAAGTGGGTGAAACTTTCTGTCCTGAGGCGTAAAGAACTTAAAAATATTGTTCATGTTAATTTTTAATATGGTACAAAGCTACAAGCCCAATGTTAAGTTAATGTTAATTCATTAATTATATTAAGAAATTATTACCTGTTTTCGTCACATTTTATTGCTTTCAACTTTCTTTTAGGTATTTGATAATGAAATGGATAAAGGTTTAAGAAAATAATAACGCTGGTTTTAGAAACGCTTGAAGAGAATATAACAACGCTTGAAGTGATTCATGGGGATACGAACCATGGCTTTTGAATATTAGCTACGGATGCACGGATTAACACGATTTCATCTGTGCATCCTTTTTAGCTGTGGTTAATTTATTTATATCACGGCGCGTTTGAAGACCTTCTCTGTTTCTTCGGTGGTAGAAAAGCCTGTTATCCTCCCTTTTGCAGTGTAAATGCGAAGGTAGTACCGATCCCTGGTGTACTTCTAACCGAAATAGTTTGTTGATGAGCTTCTAAAATGTGTTTCACAATCGCCAGGCCTAAACCTGTACCGCCAACTTCTCTTGCCCTATGGGTATCGATGCGATAAAAACGCTCAAATAAGCGCAACAGGTGTTTTTCTTCAATTCCGATACCATTATCAGTAACTTCAATCAATACCTGATCGTGGAGTTCGAAAATTTTGATGGCTGTTTCTCCCCCATCAATACCATATTTAATGCTGTTTACAATCAGGTTGATCAGTACCTGCCTTACCTTTTCCCTATCGGCCGAAACAGGCGTAATTGCCGTGTACTTATCTTTAAAAAAAAGTTTAATGTGTTTCGCCTGTGCCCGGTCTTCGAGGTTTTCCATTACCTCTTTAGCTAACTGCACAAAATCGAATTTTTGGTAATTAATGGGCGATTCGCCGGTTTCGAGCTTAGAGATCACATCCAGATCGTTGATCAGGTAACTTAAACGCTCCACATTGTTTTCGGCTTTTTTTAAAAACAGAACGGCCTGATCAGGATCATCGACCAAACAATCCTGCAGGGTTTCGATGTAGCCCTGTATGGCAAAAAGCGGGGTCTTAAATTCGTGTGATACATTGGAAAGAAATTCCCTTCTAAACTGTTCCTGTTTTTTTAACAGATCTATCTCCTTTTTCTTTGCTCCGGCCCATTCTTTCACTTCATTTTCCACATCATTAATCGGATCGGAGCTTACATATTCGCCAAGCGCATCCTTTAAATCTTTACCGAGTTTAAGGTTATGGATCAGCTTATAAATCAGTTTGATTTTGGTATAAATATATTTCTCGAGCAGGTAATAAAAAACGAGAAAACTGCATAGAAAAGATACTCCAAAAGAAATGGCCAGGTAATACCAGCTATGCTGAAAATAAAAATTAACCATCCCGATGGATAAGCCAACGGCAAGAGCAGTAAATAAAACCAGCACACTTAATTTCATGCTGCAATTTAAAGTTTTTATGTTAAATGTGTGTTAACAGAACTTATGGATTCGCGATAAGCCCTGATGATTAATCCAACAGGAATAACCACACCATAAACAAAAAAAGCTTTCCTTTTTGAGGAAAGCTTTTAAAATAAGTTAATTACAAATTATTTCTTTGTTGAATCGCTTTGAGCCGGAGCAGGGGCTGGTGCCGGTTTAGTGTTGTTTAAACTTCCGCCAATTGGAGATGGTGATGGCGTTTTATCTAAACGTTCCTGAATGGCTGAGTTTCCAACTGCTGCAGAACCACCGCTTGTTTTGGCAATTGTAGTAACAGCAAGGGTTAACACCACAATTGCAGTTAACAATACCCACGATCCTTTTTCTAAAACATCGCCGGTACGTTGTACACCAAACATGTTACTGGTGCCACCGCCTGTAGCTAAACCTCCACCTTTAGGATTTTGTATTAAAACAAATAAGCCTAAGGCTACACACGCAATAATTAATAAAATGATTAAAAAGGTTACCATGGTAATATTATATTTTTTAAAATTTCTTTTCTATAGATTGGATAAGGTCGGCAAAGTAACGGCTTTTTTCCGGATATTTCAAACTTAATTTTTTATAAGTATCTATGGCTTTGTGATAAAGCATCTGCTCGATATAAATTTTGGCTAAAGTTTCCGAAACGAGGTCGTAATTGTCTTCTGCGCTCTTCTTGGCCTTATTCTCAGTATCAATCTGCTCAGGCTTTGGCGGCTTAATTGTGGGATCTTCTTTTAAAAAGCGCTCAATAATTTCTGCACCTTTAGCATCTTTAACTTCGGCAGCAGGATATTCGGCCAAATGATCTGCCACCTCGAAAGGGGTCTGGATATGGAAAATGTGCTCCACATACTGTTGCTGAAACTCAGCCCGCTCCTGCTGTTGATTGTTTTGTGGCTGTGGTTTTACTGAACCTTGTTTAGTTGGCGCATAAGGCTGAAAAATCTGCTCGTGCTCTTTGCGGGTTTTGGCCAGCCACCATAAAAAGGTGTAAGGAAGTTTATCGTCGTTATATTGCGAAACAAAACTTTGTTCCGGATCATCGGGTACTACGGTTTCTATTTTGGGCACTTCAGTTACTACATCAGTGCTCAGTTTTTGCTCAAATGCAAAAAAGTCAATCGAAGCTGCGCTTTCTATAAATGAATCGTCTACCGCAGGTAAATCTGTTAATTTATCGGTTCCCGGAAGGTTATCCGGCGTTTCTACCGAAGGAACATCTTTACTTTTTATTTTATCAACCTCTTCAACAACCTCCTGCTCATCATTATTATCTTCGGCAGCAATCTCATTTACCTCCGCTTCATGCACTTCTTCAGTTAAGAGAGTCTGGTTTTCAATTTCAGGTTCATTTGCTTCTTCTAAAACTTCCTCTTCATCCCGAACCGGAACCATATTTAACACATGAAACAAAACATGGCCCTGACCATACAAAGCTGCCTTTGGCACAAATGATGCGTTGACCTTGGCCAAAAGTAAATGGATGGGCTGTGAATAAGGAAATTGCTGAACCATATCCTGCAACATGGACGCATGCTCTGGCTTAACCTTTCCAGGTTGCGCAAGTAAATCTGCCAGTAGCTTTTTGTTATCCATTATCGGGGTTTGCCGCTAAGTTAAAAAAATGTATGCGGGTTTTTAAAATTTTGTCGCTTACAATCCTGCTTTGTTTACCATTGTGCAAAGGCACGGTTAAAAATATCCTCTGATAACTGCTTGTTAATGTTCTCGATAGCACCTGGCAACAGGGTTTGGATTGGTGCACCATTGATCGGGAAATCGAAAAATTTGGTAAAGCTTTCTTCAAAACTTTCTTTTTCGTGTTCTTTCAGGTTGTTTTTATACTTTACCGAAACGGTAATGGTTAACCTGTTTGCGCCCGAAGTTGGCGTAGCACTGTTTTGAAGGGCAACAGGTTTAATGTCGTAACCGGTTATTTTGCCTTCAAATGAGGCTTCACCTTCGCCGGTTGGCGAAATAATCAGTTTGGTTTGATTCCGGATCCTGGTTTTTAACGATTCGGTAATCTGGTTGCTCAATGTAGGGACCACTAGCGGCGCATTATTTTCGAATACACGCACCACCACTGTTTTTAAGCCTGTGGTAGAGGCTCCGCTGAATTTATAAGAGCAGGCACTTAAAACCGAAGTAACAAGGATTAAGGCTAATATTTTAATTTTCATCATGAAAGATACGATCTAAATTATGGGAAACGTGCTTTGGGTGAGAACTGATATAAGCAGATTGAATAAATTATAAATTTAATTCTTTGATTTTTCTGTACAAGGTACGTTCTGATATCCCCAGTTCCTGAGCTGCAAATTTGCGTTTGCCTTTATGTTTTTTTAATGCTTTTTTAATCAGATCAGATTCTTTATCAACCAGCGACAGTGATTCTTCAATCTCCTCTGCTTCGTGCGCAAAATAATCGTTATTGTTATTACTATTATTTACGTTGTTATTTGCAGGCGTTGGATGCTGAATGGTAAAAGCATGCTCCTGCCCAACAGGCAATTCAACATCACGATACAATTGATTGATATACTGAGGATTATCTGCTAAAACTGTAGCCGTATTTCCCCCGTGCTGAATAATTTCGGCAACAAGTTTTTTAAGCTCAACCATATCCTTTTTCATATCAAAAAGCACTTTATACAAAATATCACGCTCTGTAAAGTCTTCTTTCGATTGCGAATTAATCGTCATCGGCAAATTACTGCCTGCCTCATTAGGGATATAGTTTAAAATGGCCTGACCGGTAACATTACGGTCTTTTTCCAGCACACAGATTTGCTCGGCAATATTTTTTAACTGACGTACGTTTCCCGGCCAGCTGTAATTGGTTAAAATCTGAATGGCATCGGGCTCCAGGTGTAAAGCCGGACTGCGGTATTTATCGCTAAAATCTGCAGCAAATTTCCTGAACAATAGGTAAATATCTTCTTTACGCTCTTGTAAAGGCGGAATCCGTAATGGAACGGTATTTAACCTGTAATATAAATCCTCACGGAATTTTCCGTTTTTAACACGGTTATATACATCAACGTTTGTTGCAGCAATAATGCGGACATCAGTTTTTTGTACTTTAGATGAACCTACACGCAAATATTCGCCGCTTTCTAAAATACGCAATAAACGGGCTTGTGTACCTAAAGGCAGCTCGGCTACCTCATCTAAAAAGATGGTACCGCCATTTGCCACCTCAAAATATCCTTTACGGGCTTCGTGTGCACCGGTAAATGATCCTTTTTCGTGACCAAAAAGTTCAGAATCTATCGTTCCTTCGGGAATGGCACCACAGTTTACCGCAATAAAAGCACCGTGTTTACGGGCGCTCATTTGGTGGATAATCTGCGAGAAAACCTCTTTACCACTACCACTTTCGCCTGTAATTAGCACCGACATATCAGTTGGCGCTACCTGGCTTGCAATATCTATGGCACGGTTAAGTAAAGGCGAATTGCCAATTATCCCGAACCGCTGTTTAATATTTTGTGTATCCATTCTTTAGTATCAAGTTCCTATCTTTAGTATCAAGTACCTAGTATTAAGACGGGATTATTTCAGATTAAGTTCGCTTTCTGCTTTGGTCTTTTAGCTTTAGGCTGCTAAACTATTCTTCCGATCAGCGTAGCTGAAGTACATTTTTCTATAAACACATTTGCGTATTCACCAGGTTTAACGCCTTCAATTGCAGGGAAAATTGCCATTGCGCCGCTATCGCCCCTTCCGCAATAATCAAGATCTGATTTTTTAGAAGTACCTTCAATCAACACACGAACGGTTTTTCCTACCCACTCTTGCAAACGCATTAATGAATGTGCCTGTTGTTTGGCCAAAATCTCGGCTAAACGGCGTTTTTTCACTTCTTCCGGAATATCATCTTCCAGTTTACGGGCCGCTAAAGTTCCCGGTCTTTCTGAGTAAGTAAAGTTATAGGCAAAATCATATTGTACATAATCCATCATGCTCAAGGTTTCCTGGTGCTCCTCTTCGGTTTCGGTACAGAAACCTGCGATAATATCAGTAGAAATTGCGCAACCCGGGATAATGTTACGGATGGCATCAATGCGGTTAATGTACCACTCGCGGGTATAAGTCCTGTTCATTAACTCCAATACACGGGTATTTCCGGATTGAACCGGCAGGTGAATGTAGTTACAGATGTTATCGTATTTGGCGATGGTATATAAAACCTCGTCGGTAATATCTTTTGGATGTGAAGTAGAGAAACGTACCCTTAAATCAGGGCTCACCAAAGCAGTTTGTGCTAAAAGTTGGGCAAAATTTACGGTTTCAGTACCATCTTCTGATGTCCAGGTGTAAGAATCTACATTCTGACCTAAAAGGGTAACCTCACGGTAGCCAGCTTCGAACAGCCCTTTTGCTTCTTCTACAATCGAATGGGCATCGCGGCTACGTTCGCGGCCACGGGTAAAAGGCACCACGCAGAAAGAACACATGTTATTACAGCCGCGTGTGATGGAAATAAATGCGGTAATGCCATTGCTGTTTAAACGCACCGGACTGATATCAGCATAAGTTTCTTCGCGTGATAACAGCACATTAACGGCTTTATGTCCGCTTTCTACCTGCTCAATTAAATTAGGGAGATCGCGGTAAGCATCAGGCCCAACCACTACATCAACCAAACGCTCTTCTTCTAAAAATTTAGATTTTAAGCGTTCGGCCATACAGCCTAAAACCCCAACAATTAATTTAGGGTTACGGCGTTTTTCTACCCCAAACTGCGATAAACGGTTACGTACCCTGGTTTCAGCATTTTCGCGGATAGAGCAGGTATTAATAAAGATTACATCTGCCTGATGGTAATCGCCGGTGGTTTCAAATCCTGTTTCCGAAAGAATAGAAGCAACAATCTCGCTATCAGCAAAATTCATGGCGCAACCATAACTTTCGATGTATAATTTACGGGCATCGGCTTTTACTGGTGTATCTAAAATTAAAGCCTCACCTTGTCTGGCCTCATCGTGCGTCTTATCTGGAACTTGTAAATCAATCATTATTTAAAAACATTTTGGGGATTGCAAAAATACATAAATTTAATTAAAAGTGACAATTTGACATATTTTGTTTAAATGTTTACAGTGGGATTATGATCTGCGGTTAGCATAGTTATATTTTCTTAATCATAAATCTGCTATATTGTTTTTTTGGAAATGTAGGGTTCCATGCCAATGGTGGCTGCAGCCCCGCCCCCGCTTCTGCCCCAATTGAAAAAATTGTGGCATCCCGCTACGGTCGGGTTTACATTACAGCTGTTCTTGCAGCTATGAGGGGTATCCAAGCCACAAGCCTAACCAAACTAGCCCTTGGCGAAGCGGTAGCCTGCAGGCAGGAAGAACGATGGCCGAAGCGTACAAGCGAAGCAAAGAAAAAAACGCTGTTACTTATACTGCACCTGCGCTCCAAAACAATATACAGCTCTTTTTTTTGAAAATGCTGGGTTCCCTGCCAATGGTCGGCAACTGCCCCGCCCCCGCTTCTGCCCCAATTGAAAATTGTGGCATCCCGCTACGGTCGGGTTTACGTTAAAGCTGTTCTTGCAGCTATGAGGGGTATTCCTGCCACAAGCCTAACCAAATTAGCCCTTGGCGAAGCGGTACCCTGCAGGCAGGAGGAACGACGGCCGAAGCGTACAAGCGAAGCAAAGGAACAAACGCTGTTACCTGTACTGCCCCTGCGCTCCAAAAACCTTTCAATTTAACAACCCTAAAAGGCAACAACCAACCTACAACTAGAAGTGAACTTTCGTTATTCATAATTCTGTGCATTAAGATTGCTTCGTCGTTCCTCCTTGCAATGACGATGAACGGAAAAAACCTTTCTCCCTCCCATCTGTTACCTATCGATAAGCCACTAATAATGACAGCTCAACGAAAACACAAAATCTGGACCTGGATAGGAAGTATATTCGGCATACTGATATTAATTGTAGCATTTGGTGCCATGTTTTTGAGCGCCAGGTGGAAACCCATCCTGACCGATAAAATTAAAGATGGTGTTTATAACGGTTCTCATCATTTGTACCGGATCGATTTTAAAAGCATTAACCTGAATGTAATTACAGGTAGTTTGGCCTTACGCGATGTTACGTTAACACCAGACACTTCGGTTTTCGACAGCCTGAAGAAATTAAAGCTCGCACCCGCCCACACTTTTGAACTTAAATTAAAAAAACTGCAGATTACCAGGGTTGGAATACTAACGGCTTACTTTAAAAAACGCATTGATGTAAAGGAAATCCTTTTGCAGCAACCCTCTATCAACATGATTTTTAATAAGGTTGCTAAGAAACCTGATACCATAAAAGACGAAAAATCACTTTACGAGCAGATTTCGAAAAGCTTTAAATCGGTACACGTTAAAAGCATTAAAATTGTGGATGCAGATTTCGACTACATCAATAAAACTGCGGCTAAAAAAACCAAAAATTCCATCAAACACCTTGACATTACCGTGAACGACTTTTTACTGGATTCACTTTCGGGTAATGATACCAGCCGGTTTTATTACACTAAAGATGTATCTTTTCAGCTGGCCGGCTATAAATCGGTTACCAAAGATAAAATGTACTCGATGAGGGTTGATACGATTAAAGGCTCCACTTCATCGAAAAAAATAACGATTAAGGGTTTTAAACTTACCCCGCTATATGATGAACTGACTTTTGCCCGTAAATATAAGGTACAGAAAGACCGTTACAATTTGGGTTTTGAAAAGATAGAATTTAACGGAGTAGATTTTTTGGGCTTGAATACCGATCAGCAGTTGCATGCGAAATCGTTAAGGATTGGTCCTGCAAGTGTTGAAGTATTTATGAGCCGTGAATCGCCACCGCCGCCGGGTTTTGATAAAGGCCAGAACTATCCGCACCTGGCGCTGAAAAGGTTAAACATTCCAACCTTAATTGATACGGTAAAACTGAGCAATGTAAACGTAAAATATTCGGAATTTAACCCGGCGAGCAAAAAAACCGGCTCTGTAAATTTTAAGGCCCTTACCGGAAACATCTTAAATATAACCAATGACAGCCTGCAGCTTACCAAAAAGAACCATGCTGTGGCTGATTTGAATACGCTTTTAATGGGTACGGGTAAACTGAACGTAAAACTCGATTTTAACCTTACAGATAACAATGGTGCTTTCAGTTACAGCGGAAACCTGGGTAAATTTGACCTTAAAAACCTGAATCCGCTCTCAAAAGCGCTTGGATTGGTCGAAATAGAAAGCGGAAATATACAACACATTGATTTTAAGGCAAATGGAAATTTAAGATCGGCAGCAGGATCGATGAACATGTTGTACACCGATTTAAAAGTTAAATTGCTGTCGGATAATATTGATGGACAGGGCACCAAGGAAAAAGGATTTTTATCTTTTCTGGCGAATGCGATTCTGGTTAAAAATGAAAACCCGCAAAAGGGTGAAGCACCAAGAACAGCAACGATGACCAATAGCAGAATTAATTCGGCATCGTTTTTTAACCTGATGTGGAAGACCGTTTTTGTAGGCATAAAAGATATTGTTGGTGTGGGCATAGTGCCCGAAAAAAATCCGGTAAAGCAGCAAAAAGTAATTGCAAAAAAAATAAGGGAACAAAAACGTGCCGACAGGAAAGCGGCAAGAAAAGCGAGAAGGGAAAAAAACTAAGCGCACATTTCTGTAATTTATGTTATAAGCGTATATTGCTGATAAAAACACAGCCTACCCTTTTTTAATGCCTGATACAAAAAGATACCGTTATAAAGTTTTGAAATGGATTGCGGGTACCTTAACCGGTATTTTTATCGTACTCGCGGGTTTAACCTGGTTTTTAAATATAAAATCGCGGCCAATATTAACCGATAGAATAAAAACACTCCTTTATAAATCGACCGATAGTTTATATACCATTAGCTTTACAAAAGTATCAACCAATGTGGTTACTGGTAATGCCACTTTACAAAATGTAAAAATAACCCCTGACACCAACCGTTTTAAACAGCTTATTGCTTTAAAAAGGGCACCAAACAATCTTTACACGGTTTCTTTAAAAAAACTGGTGGTAAAACATTTCCATCCTTTAACCCTTTACCGCGAAAAAAAGCTGCAGCTGGAAGAGATTATTTTTGATAAACCGGAGGTAACGATGGTTAACCGGCAGTTCGCATTTAACGAGGGGCGTGCGCCAAGGCCGATTAAATCGCCTTATGATATCATTTCCAAAAACCTGAAAGAGTTTAGCATTAAAACCATCCGTTTTAAAGATGTAAGCTTTAAATATGTGAATAAAAATGTGCCCAATTCTGTACCATTCGATATTGATGACCTTAACATTACCTTAACCGATTTACTGGTAGATTCTACCTCTGCCGATGATCCCAGCCGTTTTTACCTGCTTAAGGATATTGTAATTAACCTGAATAACTATGTGTACCATACACCAGATAAAATGTACGATATCAAGCTAGATCAGCTTGATTTTAGGGCCACCACAGGTAAACTGAGGATTAACAGCTTTGCGCTGGTTCCGCTTTATGATGAAATGAAATTCGGCAAGGTAGCAGGTTATGCGAGGGAACGTTTTGATATTGGCATGCGCGATATTATGCTCAACGGCATAGACTTACCGCTTTACATCAGCAAACAGGAGCTCTGGGCAAAAGAAATGGCCATTTCTAATGGTTTTATATCTGTTTTTAACCAAAACGGACTCCCGAACAAACCCCAGGAAAATAAGATAGGCAAATTTCCTCATCAGCTTTTACAGCTACTTAAAGCACCAATACTGGTACAGAAAATCCAGCTGAAAGATGTAAATGTAAATTATTCGGTTTTTAACAGCGAAAGTAACCAGAGGGGCCGCATCAGTTTTGAAAATACATCAGGAATTATAAAAAACGCCACCAATCTTGATAATATTAAAGCCATAAACCCAATTATGGAGGTTAACCTGAATACTTATTTATTTGGCCAGGGAAAACTTGATGTGAACTTTAAATTTAACCTTACTGCTAAAGATGGTGCGTTTTCTTATAACGGGGTTTTACATAATTTTAACGCAAGGGTTTTAAACCAGATTACCAAACCACTTGGCCTGGTGCGCATTAACCGAGGAAACGTTGATCAATTGAAATTCGATTTTAAAGCAAATGATTTGGGTGCAAAAGGCAAGGTAGCTTTTTCTTATTACGACCTTTCTGTGGCATTGATGAAGAACGACCCTGAAAAAGACCACCTGGTTACCCGTGGTTTTCTTTCATTTCTGGCCAACGCGCTCATTATTAAATCAGAAAACCCAGGTGCCGATGGAAAATTGGTTGCAGTAAATGTTAATTATAGCAGGCCATCAAATACCTCATTCTTTAATTTGATCTGGAGGAGCCTGTTTACAGGCATAAAATACAGCATTGGTATTACCGAAGAAAAACAGAAGGAAGTGCAGCAACACATTGCCCGTTTCAGGGCCATGCGGGCCAGCCATAATTTACGGGTGCAAAAAAGATTAGAACGCCGTTTGAAAAAAGAACGTGAAGAAAATGAAAAGCGATAATTTAATAACGATCTTTCGCTACCACCTACTTAGCAAACCACAGGCTAGCTTAAATGTTTTTTCACAATTTCTTCAAGCGCAGCAATATCAAAAGGTTTAGATAAATAACTATCCGCACCAGCTTCGTCTGCCAGTGAAGAAATATCATTATTTGCTGAAAAATAAATTACGGGGATATGTTTTAAATCAGGATGGCTTTTTAATGCCCTGGTAGCTTGTATTCCACCTAAATCAGGCAGCCAGTTATCCATAAAAATCAGGTCGGGCATATACTCCGCTACCTGTTTTTCTATATTATTGGCATTTTCAGATGTTTTTATTTCGTACCCGGCATCTTCCAAAATAAATGTACATAGATCAAGGATATCCCTGTTATCATCAAAAACAAATACTTTTTTTGCAACTGTCATATTAACCTCCGAAAGCAAATTAATTGTTTAAATTATTTATAAAATCAGCCATATCATAACTGTCCAATACTACATGCGGTTTTACATTAAGTACCGCCTGCTGGGGCATATACGGCATGATGGCAGTATTTGGATTTTGTATAACCACTTTACCCCCATAATTGTTTACACTTTTTAATCCTTCTACTCCATCGGCATTTGAACCCGAGAGCAAAATACATACAACTTTCTCTCTAAAAACCTCAGCAGCTGATTGAAAGGTAACATCGATAGAGGGCCGCGAGTAATTTACTTTTTCCGAATAATCTAAAGAAATGCTATGGTCATCTTCTATTAACATGTGATAATCTGCAGGGGCAATAAAAACTTTTCCGGCGGTTAAAAGCTCTTTTTCTTCGGCCTCACCAACTTTTAATGTAGTACGGCTTTGCAGCAAATCCGTTAGTAATGATTCGTTACTGGCCTTGCGGTGCACAATCAGTACAATCGGGAAACTGATGTTGCTCTGTAGCGCAGGAAAAATTTCGAGCAGTACATCTAAACTGCCCGCAGAACCACCGATAACCAATGCTTCACATGGAATAGAACTTACAGTTTCCGCCATATCTTCTCCATTTTAACGCGTTTATACTCTTTGGCTTTTGGCCAAAACTCCAGACTTTCCTTACTCCCCAGGGCAAGGTAACCTAATTTTTCTATGCTTCCGTCAAACAGGTTAAATACTTTGTGCTGCAGTTCTTTATCGAAATAGATTAATACATTTCTGCATAAAATAAGCTGAAATTCGTTAAACGAATGATCAGAAACCAGATTATGCGTAGAAAAGATCATTTTACTGTTCAAAGTTTCGTCAAATTTGGCCAGCGAATAGTTTGCAGTGTAATAGCTGGAAAACTCTTTTAAACCGCCTGATTGCAGGTAATTTTCGGAATACTGTTTCAGGTAATTTAGCGGAAACATGCCTTTTTTTGCCTTATCCAGCACAGATGGATTAATATCTGTGGCATATATCAGCGATTTATTAAGCAGATTGAGTTCTTTTAATACAATGGCGAGCGAATAAGCTTCTTCACCGGTAGAGCAACCTGCCACCCAGATTCTGATAAACGGATAAGTCCCCAAAACCGGGAGTACATCGTTCCTCAAAGCCCTGTAAAAAGAAGGATCGCGGAACATTTCGGTCACATTAACCGTAATTTCTTCTAAAAACCGCTTAAAATACTGTTTATCTGATTTAATGGTGTAGCGGAACTCGGCAAAGCTTACAAAATTATCGAGCGCGTAAAGACGGCTAATCCTCCTTTTTATTGATGCATGCGAATATTCAAGAAAATCATAACCGTGAGTTTCCAGCACATCATTTAACAGGATTTCAACCTGGTCGTTATCTATCGCATCACCTATCACCTGTTATTTTGTAAAATTTTCTATCTGTAACAATAATTCATCAACATTTATCGGTTTTGAAACGTAGCCTGAAGCGCCGGCAGATAAGCAACGTTCTTTATCGCCAACCATGGCCTGTGCGGTTACGGCCAGTACCGGTATATTCTGCATTCTGGCCGATTTTTTCATAACTGAAATGGCCTGGTAACCATCCATATCGGGCATCATCATATCCATTAACACAATGGCAACGTTATCGTGCTTTTCCATAATAGAAAAACCTTCCTGTGCACTTATAGCAGATAAACAATCAAAACCTTTGGCCTTTAGAACAGCTTTTAAGGCAAAAATGTTTCGGTTATCATCATCAATTATGAGAATTAATTTTTGAGGCATAGTTTAATAAAAATGGGGTTATGATTTATGATGATTTTCGTAAAGCCAAACACGTAAAAGCGAAATCAGCTGATCCATATCTACCGGTTTGCTGATATAATCTGAAGCACCTGCGGCAATACACTTTTCCCTGTCGCCCATCATGGCCTTGGCCGTTACCGCTAAGATAGGCAGATTACGGTATTTAATATCCTGTCTGATGGCTGTGGTGGTTTCGTAACCATCTAATTCAGGCATCATCATATCCATTAAAACCACATCAACTTCAGGGTTTTCGTTTAATAATTTCAGTGCTTCTTTACCATCAGTTGCAGCAATAACCTTCATCTGGTGCTGCTCAAGCATTTTGGTCAGCGAGAAAATATTACGCACATCATCATCAGCCACCAGAACTGTTTTGCCTACCAGTACATCCTGCAGTTCTGAGAATTTTTTAGGTGCTTTGGTTTTTTCCCTGCTCTTTTCTTCTACCAGGTGAAGGAACAGTCCGGCCTCATCCAAAATACGCTGGTAAGAATGTGCTGTTTTTACCACAATCGAATCTGCATATTGTTTAATGCGGTTTTCTTCGCCTTTTGAAAGGTTTTTACCCGTAAAAATGATAATCGGAAGGTTTTCCAGTCCGGGGGTTTTCTTTACTACTTCGAGGGTTTCGTAAGCATGTTTATCCGGGATACCCATATCCAGAATGACGCAGTTAACCTCAGGCTTATGCAATGCCGAAACACCTTCCTGCACCTGATTTACAATTTCGGTCTGAATATTGAAATTACTTAAAAAGTAGCTTAATGCTTTGGCGTGTTGTTCGTTTTCTTCAACAATAAGCACTTTTTTAGGGTGACGGCTTAAAGCGTGCTCCAGTTTAGAAAATATCTCCTGCATGTGCTCAAAAGCAAATGGTTTGTTGATGAAATCTACCGCTCCTTTTAATAAACTTTCCTTTTTAACCTGTAACGACGACATAATGTGCACCGGAATAGGGCGGGTTGAAGGATCAGATTTCAGTTCTTCCATTACCTGCCAGCCATCTTTAACCGGCAACTGGATATCGAGCAAAATGGCAAGGGGTTTAAACGCTTTCGCCATTTCAATACCCATATCGCCACGTACGGCCACCAGGCCTTTGTAATTCCGTTTGCGGGTAAAATCTAAAAGCGTTTTGGCAAAAGGGGTATCATCTTCCACAATAAGGATCACTTTATCATCCGGCTGGATGTTATCGCGGTCATCTTCTATTTCCTGCGGAATATTATCTACCGTTAGGTGGCTTACTTTTTTCACTGCAGGTTCTGTTGGGGCAACCGTTATCACAGGTTTTTCCAAATCAGCAACTACCCCATCAAAACCTTTATTTTTATCGATAGGTAAGGTTAAAGTAAAAATACTTCCTTCGCCTTCTGTACTTTTTAAATCGATATAGCCACCCAACAATTTAGCCAGCTCTCTACTGATTGATAAGCCCAAACCTGTACCTCCAAATTTACGGCGGGTAGAGCCATCTGCCTGTTGGAAAGCTTCGAACACCATACCCTGTTTTTCTGGCGCAATACCCACACCGGTATCGGTAACTTTAAATACTAAGGCACCAAGTTTATCGTTTTTGCTGATGTTTAAGGTTACGGAGCCAACAGTTGTAAATTTAATGGCATTTGATAACAGGTTTTTAATAATCTGCTCTAAACGCATTTTATCGGTATGGAAAAACTCCGGAACATCTTCGGTTTTATCGATTACAAAATTGAGGTTCCGCTCTTTGGCCAATGGATTAAATAAAGAACGCATATTGAAGATGATATCATCAACCTTAATGTTCATCCTGTCTAATTCCATTTTACCGGCTTCGATTTTAGAAAGATCCAGAATCTCGTCGATTAAGCTCAATAAGCCTTGTCCTGAGCTCTGGATTACCTCGGCATATTCCTGATGCTCGCGGTCCATGGCTTCATTTTCGGCCATTAAACGCGATAACAATAAGATGGAATTAAGTGGCGTTCTCAGCTCGTGCGACATGTTGGCCAAAAACTCCGATTTATACCTGGTACTCAACTCTAAAGCTTCTGCTTTTTGCTGAATTTCGATATTACGTTCTTCAATCAGCTCATTTTTCTCTTCCAGCAAGCTACTTCTCTCTTCCAGTTCCTGGTTGCTTTGCAATAATTCTTCCTGCTGTACACGAAGTTCCTCTTCACTGGCTTGAAGTTTCTGCGCCTGCGCCTCGAGTTCTGCATTTAATCCCTCAAGCTCGTTATGCTGTACCTGTAACTCTTCTGATTGTGCCTGGGTTTCTTCTAATAACTGCTGCAGTTTCTGGCGGTTCTGCGCTCCCAATAAAGCGGTACCCACATCAGATAACACCAGGTTTAAAAAGTGTAATTGTAAATCGGTATATTTATTAATAGAACCCAGTTCTAAACCACCGATAGAAATTTCGTTTCTAACAATCGGCAATACAATTAACTGGGCAGGTTTAATGTTCCCTGTGGCATGCGTAATGGATAATTCGTTCTGTGGAACATCATCCAGCAAAATTGATTTACCTGTTTTAACCACCTGACCAATTAGACCCTGACCAATTTCTATCGTTTCGGTTAAATTCTGACCTTTTAAAGCATACTGCCCTTTTAAATGCAGGTAACCATCATCTTTAAATAAATATAAGGCCCCAATCTGGCTTTTGGTATAATTGGCTAAAAATTCGATAATATCTTCTGCTAAATGGAAAACATCTTTTTCGCCGACCATTTTCACATTCAGGTTGGCCACGCCGGTTTGTATCCATTCGTTTTCTTCTAAAGTATCGAAAGATTTTTTTAATGACAACGACATGGTATTCAACGATTCAGATAACTCGCCAATGTCATCCTGGCTTTGGCTATCGAGTTTTACTCCGTAGTTTCCATTAGAAATCTGATAGGCAATTTCTTTAATGGCCACAATACGTTTTTCCATCTCATATTTTTTATCTTCAATTTCTTTTTGAAGCTTCACGCGTTCATCAAAATCGACAGATACTTTTCTATAGAAAAACAGCGTAATGAGGATCGCCAGAACAGCTGCAATTAAAATCAGGATCGGCGTATAAGCGGTAAGTTTATTAAGTTCTACCGTGCGGCTTTCGAGTAACCGGCGTTCTTCTTTAACCATTCGGTTAACTACATTACGGGCCTGATCCATATAGGTTTTACCCTCCAACAATACGGTTGGGTCTATCTGCCCGCCCAATGATTTGATCTCGATTGTAGAGGTGATAATATTTAACCTGCGGGCCATAATATTTTTCAATTCAGCAACATTTTTTTGCTGAACCAGGTTATCTTTCGTTTGTTTCTCTATACGGCTTAATGTTGCCATTGCAGTATCAGTTGCCCCGTAATACGGTTGCAAAAAGATTTTATTCCCCGTTAAAAGGTAGCCTCTTTGTCCGGTTTCGGCATCTTTCAGGGTAGAAATTACACCTTCTGAACTTAAAATAACTTCATCGCTGTGTTTAACCAGTTCGGTACTTTTAATGAGGTTGCTAATGCTTACATAAGACGCTAATGAACTGATAAACAGAATAATAAGCGACAAGCCAAGGCCTAAACGCAAATTATTTTTAAGAGTTGTTTTCATTATATGGATTAAGGATAATTAGATCTGATTTTTAAGGATTTCTTCTTCGGTGATGGGAACGATAAAGTAAAACTCTGATCCTTCATCAGGAACGCTGTTTACACCGATGGTGCCGCCATGGCGGTTTATGATTTCGGAACAGATATACAAACCGATGCCCAGGCCATTAAAGCGGTTGCTGTTTTCTTCTACCCGATAAAATTTATCAAATATTTTATGCTGCTGCTCTTTAGAAATGCCTATACCAAAATCTTTTACGGCCAGGTAAAGTTTTTCATCTTTAATATTGATGGTTACATTAACCTGATTGGTGCCAGGGGCATATTTAATGGCATTGGTTATAAAATTGATTACCACCTGCTCAAGGCGCATTTCATCACCAAAAATCATCTCGTCTGTTTTGCCCAGTTTGGTGATCTTGAAATCGGGGTTAGACTGCTGTAACATTTCGATGGCATTGTTTACCATGTTATCGGCACAAAAACTTTTCATGTTAAACTTCATCTTGCCACTTTCTATTTTGGAAATATCAAGCAGGTCTACAATCAGTTCGTTCAGTTTTTCGAGCTGGATGCTGGCTTTTTCGAGGTGGTTTTGAGCCATGGTTTTATCATCTCTGTTTAAGCTTCGCTGCAACAATTGGATATAACCTTTTACACTGGTTAAAGGGGTTTTTAACTCGTGACTGGCGATTGAGATAAATTCGTCTTTTTTATGTTCGGCCTGCTTTCGGAATTCGATTTCTTCCAGCAGTTTTTCCTGTACTTCGTTCAGTTTTCGGTTCTGCTCGTAAATGCGGTAAAATGTTTTTATTTTAAGTAGCAGAACATTAATATCAACAGGTTTGGTGATATAATCCAGACCACCACTAAGATAGCCTTTGGTAATAAATTTTAACTCGGTATTTACTGCCGACAGAAATATGATTGCGGTATCTTTTGCTTTACTAAAGCCAGAAATGGCCTCTGCCACCTCGAAACCGTCCATATCTGGCATCTGTACATCGAGAATAATCAGGACATAATTGTTTTTTAGCACTTTTTTCAGCGCTTCTTCGCCAGATGATGCGGTATCAACCTCAAAATTGTGTGCTTGGAGTACTTTCTGTAACGAGATCAGGTTTTCGGGCCTGTCATCAACTATAAGGATCATCTTTATTAAAACAAATAAGAAGCCGGGATAATTATGTTTGGTTTTGAGACAAAAATCTCATTAACTGTAAACAAACAACAGTGTTTTAAAAAAGTTTTAAATTTTTTATAAATTATTTGAATTAAAGGTATCGCCTTGTTTAATATCGCCCGTTTCGAAACCTTTTTTAAACCAATACATGCGTTGTGCCGATGTACCATGGGTAAAAGAATCAGGCTGTACATCGCCTGTGGCCTGTTTTTGAAGTTTATCATCGCCAATGGCATTGGCCGCGGTAAGTGCTTCTTCTATATCACCTTCGTCTAATTTAAAATCTTTAAGGTTTTGTGCGTTGTGTGCCCAAAGGCCGGCAAAAAAATCGGCTTGTAGTTCTAATTTAACCGACAGCCGGTTATATTCTTTTTCGCTCACCTGCCCACGGGCCTGATCAAGTTTTTCTGATATTCCCAATAAATTTTGTACGTGATGACCAACCTCGTGTGCAATTACATAAGCCTGCGCAAAATCGCCGGCAGCGCCAAAACGGTTTTTCAATTCGTCGTAAAAAGAAAGATCGATATATACTTTACGGTCGCCGGGGCAATAAAACGGTCCAACATTAGCGCTGGCATTGCCACATGCTGTTTGAACCGCGTTGCGGAACAATCTTAGCTTAGGGTATTCATATTGTTTGCCCATGGCCTGGAATTCTTTATCCCATACTTGTTCAGTAGATTCTAAAACACCTGATACAAACTGAGCCTGCGGATCGTTTGCCGGTACGCCCTGTTTTACTTCTTCGGTACCTGTTGTAGCCGGAATCTGGCTTACTACACCGGTTAAATCCTTTCCGAAAATTAATCCGAGTACAACAATGATAATACCGATACCGCCACCTAAAACGGTTTTGCCACCGCCCCCACTTCTGCCATCTTCTACATTATTGCTGCCTTTACCAAACCACTGCATAGTTTATTTAATTTAATTGTATAACCTTTAATTTGGGACAATTGTTGCACTAAAGTATAAATTATTTTGATTGATTTATTCTTTTGGGTTGTGGTAAAAAAATGGCTTTGGTGTTTACCAGGTAAAAAGGAAAGGCATTGTGGCAAATTAATGTTCACAATCTTAACTGAACTTATATGCCTTATATAGTAAAACACCTCTTCACCATATAAAGCATATAAGGGCATATTCGCTCAAAGCGAATTGCCAGGGCCCTAAAAAGTATATTAACTATTAAAAATAGTTATTGCTTTTTCGATTCGTGCTTTAGTTTCTGCCACACCCAATAATACGGCAATATCAAAAACACCCGGGCCAAATTTGCCACCCACCAGCATAATGCGGAAAGGCAGCATCAATTCACCAGGTTTAAAACCTTTTTCCTCAGCCAATGCTTTAAAAGCTGCTTCTGCAGTAACGGCATCAGTTAAAGTCAAATTTTCGGCAAACGCATTAAAAAATGCTGCCTTTTCAGGTGTCCATTTTGGTTTTACGGAGTTTACATCATATTCTGCCGGCGAAGCGAAAAAGTAACTGCTTTGTGCTACAAAATCGGGCAATAATGTGCAGCGGTCTTTAATTAAATCGATAACTGTATTTAAAAAAGCTTCATCTTTAACTTCAATTCCGGCTTTTTCGAGTTCAGATTTAACGCCTGGCGCCAGGCGCTCAGCACGCTGCGACTTAATCCACTCGTGGTTGTACCATTTAGCTTTTTCGAAATCGAATTTAGCCCCGGCTTTGCTGATCCTTTCTATAGAGAATTTCTCTTCCAGTTCTTTTAACGAGAATAATTCCTGATCGGTACCATCGTTCCAGCCTAAAAGTGCCAGCATATTAATAAAAGCCTCGGGCATAAAACCCATTTCTTTAAAGCCTTTAGTAATATCACCGGTTTTAGGATCAGTCCAGTTCATGGCATAAACCGGAAAACCTAAGCGGTCGCCATCGCGTTTGCTTAACTTTCCGTGTCCGTCGGGTTTTAAAATCAATGGTAAATGTGCCCATGCAGGCATATCTGCTTCCCAGCCTAAATATTTCCATAATAAAATATGAACCGGTGCTGATGGCAACCACTCCTCGCCCCTAAAAGCATGACTGATTTCCATTGCTTTATCATCAACCACAACGGCTAAATGATAGGTTGGCATTCCGTCGGCTTTTAACAACACTTTATCATCAACCAAAGAGGTTTCGAAACTTACATCTCCGCGGATTAAATCGTTAAAATGTACAATTTCATCTGCAGGCACTTTAATGCGGACCACATGCGGCGTTTTAGCTGCCAACAAATCTTCTACCTCACTTACCGTAAGGGTTAAAGAGTTCCGCATCTGCATGCGCGTAGCCTGCCCGTACTGGAAATTCGGGATTTCTTTCCGTTTGGTATCCAACTCTTCAGGGGTATCGAAAGCGTAATAAGCATAACCATCGCTAATTAACTGCTCGGCAAATTTACCATAGCTAGGTTTACGTTCACTCTGGCGGTAAGGGCCATAAGCACCCGGATTATTGGGGCTTTCATCGGGCGTAATGCCGCACCAATTTAAACAGTTTACAATATATTCTTCAGCACCTTCTACAAAGCGGTTCTGATCGGTATCTTCTACGCGAAGTGCAAAAGTTCCGTTATTTTTTTTGGCAAACAAATAATTAAACAAAGCAGTGCGTACACCACCTAAATGCAAACCTCCGGTTGGGCTTGGGGCAAATCTTACTCTAACTTTTTTATCCATGATTAAGCAAAGAGCAGGGAGTTAAGGGCTTGAGTTATGGTGCAATCCATGCTCAAAGCGCAACACACTATGCTCGGTACAAAGATATGTTTTTCATCCATTTTATACAGTTTTCATCTGCGATGAAGCTATTATGCTTTCGAAATGATTGTTTCAAGGTTTCTGAAAAAGCATAATGGTTTTACGTTTTTTTCGTTTTGTTATTGTAATTTGGCTAACTAAAGCATGAATCCTTATCAAAAGAAACGCCGCTGGAAGTTTTTCCTCCTCATTTTTGCTATCTTAATTGGCATAGCATCAGTATTTTACACCGATTCTTTTGTAAAAAAAATGGAACGTGAAGAGTCTGACCAATTTCACCTCTGGGTTAAAATTCAGGAACGGGCCATGTTTCTTTATGATAATGATGATTATCGTACAGTGGTTGAAACAGTGCGAAAAAACACCAAAACACCGGTAATTATGACTGATTCGGCGGGAATTATTACTTCTTTTAACGGGCTGGACAGCACCAAAACCAATTACCCCATTTCGGATGCCAAGCTTACTTATGATAGCTTATATTTTGTACGTCAGCTGAGGCAGATGAAAGCACAGCATCCACCTGATGAAATGAATATTTTCGGACGAAAATTTAAGGCTTATTACCGCGATTCTTTCATTTTAACACAGCTAAGGTATTTCCCCTACATCCAAATGGGTGTAATATTTCTTTTCCTTTTAACGGCTTATGCCGCATTTAGTTCGGCACGGCGTGACGAACAGGACCATGTTTGGGTAGGTTTGGCTAAAGAAACGGCGCATCAGCTGGGCACGCCAATATCATCGCTCATGGCCTGGACGGAACTCATGAAATCGAAATTTGATGCGGAAGATGACCCTTTGATTGCCGAAATGGAAAACGACATTAAACGTTTAGAGATCATTACCGACCGTTTTTCGAAAATCGGTTCTAAACCCATACTCGAAGACCATACGGTTTACATCGTAATCAGCGATTTTATCAGGTATTTTAAAGTTCGCACCTCTGATAAGGTTAAATTTAGCATTACAGGCGATGAGCAGGTAAGGGCCATGCTCAATGTTCCGCTATTTGATTGGGTGATCGAAAACCTGTTAAAAAATGCAGCCAATGCCATCGAAAATGAAGGATCGATCTCCGTTAATATTATAGAAAATCTGGCCAAGGAGCAGGTATTTATTGATGTAAGCGATACCGGAAAGGGAATTCCAAGATCGAAGTTTGACGCGGTTTTTCAACCGGGGTACACCACACGCAAACGCGGCTGGGGGCTTGGTTTATCACTAACCAAACGTATTGTAGAGAATTACCATAGCGGCGAAATTTTTGTTAAAGAATCGGAACTGGGCAAAGGCACCACTTTTAGAATTATATTAAAAAGCAGTTTAAGATATGAACCGACCACAGCCTAACGAATATCCGATTTGGGGCGAAACCTATATTAGTAAAGTTGACCGGGAAATTTTTGAGGTTTTAAACGATCAGGTGCAAAGTCTTCCGGATTTATTCAGGAGAAATGCTGATAAAGCAGATTATGCTTATGCCGACGGTAAATGGACTTTAAAGGAAATGCTGGGGCATATTATAGATACCGAACGTGTGTTTGCCTATCGCATTACTTGTTTCGCCAGAAATGAACAGCAACATTTACCTGGCTTTGAAGAGGATGATTATGTAAAAAACGCCCGCTTTGCCCAACGCGACTTGGAAGATTTGATTGAAGAATTTATCGCACTGCGTAAAGCGAATTTATTCCTTTTTAAATCGTTAAACGAAGAAGAACTGGAAAGAAAAGGAATTGCCTCGGGCAGGGAAATTAATGTAAAATCTATATTGTTCATTGCTGGCGGGCACATTATTCACCATGTTTATATTTTAAAAGAACGTTATCATGTGGTTTAAAGATTTTACCGTTGAGGACCTAAATAACCGTCCTAAAAACCATTTGGGGGCTTTGCTTGATATCCGTTTTACCGAAATTGGCGAAGATTTTATTACGGGTACCATGCCGGTTGATGAACGCACACACCAGCCAGCGGGTATATTACATGGCGGGGCTTCGGTGGTTTTGGCCGAAACGCTTGGAAGTATTGCGTCTTACATGTGCATCGACCCTGAAAAATATGTTGCCGTAGGATTAGAGGTAAATGCCAACCATTTACGCCCCGTAAAAAGAGGCCTGGTAAAAGGGATTTGCAAACCTTTACATGTTGGCGCTAAAACACAGGTTTGGGAAATTAAGATTTACGATGAACGCGGAAAAATGCACTGCATTAGCCGCTTAACGGTAGCGATTATCAATAAACCGCAGTAAATTCAACGGTGAAGTCAGATGTTACCATCTGACTTTTCACAAAATAAAAGCTTGACTTCACTGTCGATTAAAGCAATTTGTTATTATCCAGCCATTTTTTTTCTACCAGATAAGAAACAATCAGGCCCAAACCGCCAAAGATGCCGATACAGCCAAAATAAATGGCTACCGATTGTCCTTCTTCTGCATTGGTCATATTGCTGCCAAATACGCCTCTAACCGTAAACAGCGCCACCAGCAAACCAATTCCTAAACCAACCAGTAACAAACCGAACTTTAAACTTAAAAAAGGTTTTGGAGTTGCCTTGTGTATGCCCGGATCGATTCCCCGTTCGATCATTGCCATTTTTTCTTTGTTAGACAGATAGCGGATTCCAAATACCATTGCAAATGCGCCTAAAAAAAGTGAGATTGGGACTAATATACCATCCATGATTATAATTTTTAATGTGTTATTATTTTATTGTCTGTTGAACCGTGTTCTGTGTATTATGACTACATGCTTTTTAATCAGGTTACACTCGCGGGTAAAAAATATTCAACAATCAATTTTCAAACGGGCAAGCCTAAATAATTGCCTAATACCAGCTAAAACATTGCTATTTTTGTTCAAAGCCCTAAATTTTGATTGAAAAACTTAAAAATATAGCCTTTTTTACCTCATTAAGCGATAATTCATTGCATGAACTTTCGGCGCATATTGAGCCTGTAAAGCATAAAAAAGGAACGATCATAATTCACGCAGATAAGGTAGAACCTTATTTTTATGTGCTTGAAAAAGGCATTGCCCGAGCCTATTGCGAGGGTGAAAACCAGCAGATTACTTTTTGGTTTGGGCAAAGCGGTAGCGTACTTTTTTCTTTTAACAGTTATATTAACAACCGCCCGGGTTACGAAAACATTGAGCTTTTAGAAAACAGCAGCTTACTAAAAATAAAGCTTGGCGATCTTTTTTCGCTTTACGAACATAACCCCGAAATGGCCAACTGGGGCAGAAAAATGGCCGAGCAGGAATTAATTGCCACCGAAAGAAGATTGATTGACCGGGCATTTAAAGGCGCAGCAGAGCGTTACCAGGAATTTGTAGCGCAATCGCCAGAGCTGATTAAACGGGTGGCTTTAAAACACATCGCCTCGTATCTTGGTGTAACACAGGTTACGCTGAGCCGAATCAGGGCGGCAAGTAAATAAGCTCATTTTTTAACATTTGTAAAATGTTGCGCGATAAATGTGCCGTAGTTTTGCGGAAACACATTTATCATGAACTGGATTATCTTAATTATTGCCGGTCTTTTTGAAGTCGGCTTTACCACTTGCCTAAAATTATCGAACAATTTTTCGAATATAAAATGGAGCATTGCATTTTTTGTATGCATTATTTTAAGTTTTTTATTGCTAAACAAAGCTACGCAAAGCTTGCCGATGGGTACTGCTTATGCGGTTTGGACGGGTATTGGAGCAGTTGGAACGGTAATTATCGGAATAACTTATTTTAACGAACCAGCCACCTTTTGGCGGATATTTTTTATCTGTACGCTGATCGGATCTATTGCAGGATTAAAATTTTTCGCTTCGCATTAGTGGGATAACCCGCGACGTTTATCCGGACCAGGGCATCGGCAAAACTTCGCAAGTTTAACCAACCGATCCAACATCAACAAACTTTTCTTTTTTTGGAGCGCAATGCCGGTGCAAGTAAACAAGTTAGTTCCCGTGTTGCGCTTTTACGCTTTGGCTTCGTACCTCAGCCTGCAGGGTAACGCTTCACCCGGGATTTGCAGGGCGCAGAAACGATGTTCATAAACCTGATGGCAGCGGCAGCCCCGAAGTATGAGGGCTAGAGCGAACAGCAGGACTACAGCCCGCCAAGAAAACCAGCCCCATCATTTCCAAAAAAAATAATAACAATTTAATTAAGCCTACACAACCAGACTCTTCATAAACTCAGCCACCGGCAATAAACAATTAAAATAATGTTCCACGTGTAACCTACCGATCTTTAATGTAGTCTTACAGCTAAACATGGAGCAAAAACTTACCGATTTAGCACTGATACAAAACATATTGAACGGGCAAACCGATCAGTATGCGTTGTTGGTTAAACGCCACCAGCGCTTTGTATTTACGCTTGCGTTAAGGTTTGCAAAAAACAGGGAAGATGCCGAGGAAATTGCTCAAGATTGCTTTGTAAAGGCCTATAAAGCTTTAGGTACATTTAAACAAACGGCTAAATTTAGCACCTGGCTGTACACCATTACCTACACTACTGCGATGACTTTTTTGAGGAAAAACCGTTTAGATACTTCCTCCATCCATGATGAAGGCACATTTTTACAGCTCGAAAACCATAGTTCGGCATTTAACGCAAATGGTTATGATAAACAGGATAGTATTGCTTTTTTGAATATCGCAATTGACGAATTATTACCTGATGATGCGGCGATTATTACGCTGTTTTATAAAGGTGAGCAGAGTTTGGAAGAGATTGGAGCGGCTTTGCACATGGAACCCAATACGGTAAAAGTAAAATTGCACCGGGCGAGGCAAAGGCTTAAAGAAAAATTACAATATTTGTTAAAAGATGAAGTAAAGGAGTTACTATGAATGCAACAGAACAACAGCTTTGGGATTATATAGACGGAAATTTAAATGCATCCGACAGAAAAAACATCGCAGAAAAAATTGAGTCTGATACTGAAATTAAATCGCTTTATGAGGATCTGCTAAAGCTTAATTCGGCATTTGGTGAACTGGATCTGGATGAACCATCGATGTCTTTTACACGAAATGTAATGGAAAGCGTGGCTTCGGAGCCTGCACCTGTGGCCATGAAAACCCAGGTTGATAAAAAGATTATTTATGGTATTGGCGGCTTTTTTGTAATCTCTTTACTGATTTTGTTTGGTTATGTACTTTACAACTCGGACCTAAGCATGCCTGAATTTAATTTTAATGCTCGTTTAAACTTAAATTTAGATAAATACATAACACCAACAGTGCTGTACAGCTTCTTATTTTTCGATTTGGTGATAGGATTGGTATTTCTTGATCAGTTTTTGAGGAAAAAGATGCATAAATAGGAAATTTATCTTTTATGTGCCCGCAGATCAAAATGATTTACGCTGATTGATTTTGATCTGCTTTTTCTGCGAAATCTGCGGGAAACTTTTAATCCAGTTTTTTCAAAATCTCCAGCCCTTCCGGCCATTCGCCAAAACCGGCATCGGCGTTGATATGCCCTGCTACCCCTATATTAATGAATTCACTGCCCCAATGTTCGGCAAAAAACTCAGCCCTTTCTAAAGTTACCCATTCATCATTTGTACTGGCTACTACAATGGTTTTAAAATTGATTTGATCTAATGGCACATGGTCAAAACCAACAGTTGGGAAAGTATATACCGGCGCTTCCAAATCACTTGGCGCAACGAGTAATGCACCCTTAATTTTCTTTTGATATTGTTTTGCCCAGTTGGCAATAGCGGTACAGCCTAAACTATGGCCAATTAAAATCACTTCATCCAGATTATAACCATTTAGAGCAGATTCTATATTTTCAATCCAATCATGATTAGCAGGCGCATCCCAATCTTTTTGATTGATGCGGATAAAATGATCTCCTGATTTTTCGAAATGGGTTTGCCAATGGTCCGGACCTGAATTGCCCAAACCCGGAACAATAAAATAATGAGTCATAAAAGATTTTAAAGGGGATTATTTAGACGACCAAAAACAAAAAAGCCCCGACTGTAATCGAGGCCATTTGTAAATATGATAAATAAATTAAATTACTTTCACATTAACGGCATTTAAGCCTTTTTTACCGTTAGCAACTTCGTACTGTACTTTGTCGTTTTCACGGATTTCGTCGATAAGACCTGTTGAATGAACAAAAATTTCGCTATCGCCATTCGCAGGGATGATAAAGCCAAAACCTTTAGTTACATTGAAGAATTTTACTGTGCCTTCTTGCATTGTATTAAATATTAAAATTAAGTACGCAAGGTAAGTTTTAATTTTTAAAATCAAAATAAAATTTTAACATTTTTTTAACGTTAAAATTTTGTAAATATCAGATTACTAAGGCTTTTTATTTGCCTTCCCAATCATGGTTAAGGTAATTTCGCTGTTGTGCGGAACGCCTAATGTTGTTCCGGGCGCCACATTAAAAATATTCCTGACGTAGATATCGGCAATGCCCTGAGCCACCTTTTTTTTGGCCTCCACATTTTCTGGTAACACGTTATAAATGGTTTTTACATGTATGCCGCCCTGAAAATCTACAACGGCTGCAACCTGATAAGCAAAATCTTTATAAGCCTTGTCAATCCTGATGATATACTGCGGAAACATGTAATCGTAAGCTTCTGTGCGGTTGTTGGTTCGATCTACCGTGCTTATTTTTTCTACCCTTGCAATTTTACTTTTGGGTATAAACTGAACCGGATCTGTGGCAGCAAAAGCGCTATCACTATTCAGGTTAACTTTGGCCGAACGTTTTTCAATAAAAGCAGTGTCGGCCTTGGTGGGTTTTTGCAAGTCTTCGGCTTTAGCCTTGAGCTTGTTTTTGATGTAATCCTGCGCATAAAAGGTCATGTTTACATCCGAGCGTACATCAGAGGCAATCACCTTTCCATCAACCTGGATCCGTTGAAAAACCAGACTGTCTTTACTGATATGTTTTACCTTAAAAAATTCTGCTGCGAAATTATACACATTGCCGTGATCGTATTGCAGGTAAAAATTCTGCATTCTATGTTTCTGAGGGCTCCAGGCCGACATGGTATCTTCTTTAACCACTTCGATTATCCACGATGGTTTTTGCATAAAACCTTCCTTATTAAAAGAATATCCATCTTTAAACCGGCGTTTTACTTCAACATAACGGATGCCTTTAACGGGTTCGAAAGTAAAATCCCTGAGTGTTGGATCGCTGGTTTTAGTACCCATTTTACAGGCACTGAGCAGGAGTACGAAGAAGGAAAGGTATATGGTATTTTTAATCATTTCAACAAAAATATTCGACTAAAATAAGTTTTTTTTAGGCTTGTTGCTGTTAAAGGAGTTTTATCTTTTAGCTTGTTTCTTTACTAAAATAACATTGGCTACTTTCCGCTGGCCTTCGTGGTCCCACTTTTTATTATCGGTTGGATAATTGATTACGCCGCCATCGGGCATTCCATTTACCCATAAAGTGGTAGAACCGCCACCATCAAAATTTATGGAAGAAGTGCAGCCCAGCCAGCGCATTAATTTGGTGAGCTCGAACAAACTCATCCCTGCCGAATTATCGTTTCTTCCATCAACAGTTAAAAGAATTGCCCTTCCGTTGGGTTTTATACCGAGGCAGGTACGGGGATGACGCAAGCGGTTAAAACCAGCGGTATCTAAAGTTTCATCAATATTATTTAAGGTTAATAACGGTCCGTTAAGCAAAATGTTCTGTTCACTTAACTTTGTTTCCCAATCAGCTGATCCATCCCATTTTTTAATGGAGATTTTTCCATTATCAATTACGATTGCTGCTTCCTGATGCCTGGCCCTGTTTCCGTTTTTATCTAAGCGGTTGGTATTGATTGTTTTTCCGTTTACACGCACAAAATCTACCGATCCTCCGTTTTTTACATCAAAAAAATTGCCATTTACCGCAGCAATCGCGGTATCTCTTAAGCCGAAATTACTGGTGGTAATCAGTTCCTTTTCTTCTGCACCAATGGCAAATACAGCTTTACGACCGGTGTTTTTTATTTCCAGGAAAGAGATGTTTTCATTAGCGGCAAAAAGGTTTTTCTGATCAAAATGATGCCTGAATAAAATTACCTGCTTGGCAATCTTATTTCTCTGCCATTTAGCCTTTACAACGGTAATAGAATCGGCATTTTGGCCAAAAGCGGAGAAACCGGAAGTAAGTAATGCAAGTGCAAAGAATAGTTTTTTAAGCATAACCTTGTTTTAGTATAAAATTAGAAAACTGTTGTGTTGTTTAAGTTAAAGCATCAAGAATTATACAAAGGGCTATTTAATAACGCCGTCATTTCGAGCGGATTGAAACGGAGTTGAGAACCAGGTAAGTGCTCAGCGAAGCTAAATCTATCAGGATAGATCTCTCTCCCGAATATTCGGGACGTTTCAGTCGAGATGATGAATCGCGAGGTTTGGTGTAAATAAAAAGCGGAGCGATCAATTTAATGATCTGCTCCGCTTTTTTGAATTTTGAATGAGTGAGTTTTGAATGATTGAATGGCGCATCGCAATTCAATCATTCTCTAATTCAATCATTCACTCATTCTATCATTTATTTCTTCGGATCTAAAATATCTTTAATACGGATACTTAAATCTTCGTAATGTGCTTTTGTAATGGCATCGCCTGCAGCAGCTCTTGCTTTGGTGGTAGCCAATAAAGTTTTTAACTCTGCCCTAACCAATGGCCTGATATCTGATAAACCAACGTTAATTGGCGTTAAGCCATAACTTGCTGCATACTCTACAGGGAAACCTACCGGAAGTTCCGATTCTTTGGTCATTAAATCTTGCAAACGGTCTACATAGGCACGTTGTAAGTTGCGTTTAAAGGCATCTGCCCTTCCGGCTACAAATACTGATGATCTTAAATCTGTAAATAATTCTGGTAAGGTATAAGCTTTTGCCGAGCCATTTTTGGTTTCGTTATCTAATAAACGGGCAATACGTGGTGCTGATAAAAGATTGCCCAATGTATTGGTTTGAACGCCTTTAATGCGGTTTAACAATACGCCGTTATCAAATTTACTTAACTGTTCGTTACTGATTAACCACAATGGCGTAGTAAATAATTGCTGGTTAAAGAAAGTGATGGCTTCTTTTTGTTTTGCTTTTGGCAGGTAAGCGTAAACCGGACCGCTTTGCTCGTAAGTTTTAAAGTTTTCGCTTAAACCACCAACGTTTGTAGCTACATGGCCCATATAACGGTTAAACTGACCAACAATTTCGGTATAAATTTCTTTTAAATCGCTATAATCTTTTCCTTTTTGGTAAGTCCATTTTTCTACGTTAGGTAAAATGCGTTTTAAATTGGCAATACCGTAAGTACTGGCTTTCATTGCATTATCACCTAAATCTTCACTCTGTAAACGTGGGTCTAAGGAAGTACCCTGGCGGCCATAGAAATACAAAGGATTACCTGCGTTTTTCAAGGTCCACTGATCTAAAATTTCTTTTTCCTGCTCAGCGGTTTTGTTGCCGGGAATCCATGAATAGCCCCATTTTACCACCCATTTATCATACTCGCCAATTTGAGGGTGAAGTTTGGTTACTCCATCACCTGGCTGTGCAATGTAATTGAAACGGGCATAATCCATAATAGATGGCGCCGTACCATGTTTATCGGTAAAGGTTTTAGAACGTAATGAATCAACAGGATAGGCATAACTAGAACCAAAGTTGTGCGGTAAACCTAAAGTATGGCCAATTTCATGCGATGATACAAAACGGATCAGTTCGCCCATTTGCTCATCTGTAAATTTAGCTTTGCGTACATCAGGATTAATGGCTGCAGTTTGTACAAAATACCAGTTGCGCAATAAATTCATTACGTTGTGGTACCAACCGATGTGTGTTTCCAAAATCTGTCCGGTACGCGGATCGCTGATGTGTGGTCCGTAAGCATTTGCAATATCAGATGCAAAGTAACGAACAACCGAATACCTTGAATCTTCTACACTGAACTGAGGATCTTGCTGTGCGGTAGGTGCTTCTTTACCCATAATGGCATTTTTGAAACCTGCAGCTTCAAAAGCTACCTGCCAGTCGTTAATCCCCTGGATCAAAAACGGCACCCATTTTTTTGGTGTTGCAGGATCGATGTAAATTACAATCGGTTTTACCGGTTCTACCAACTCACCACGTTTATAAGCATTGGTATCTTTAGGAACCAGGTTCCAGCGGTGAATATATGCTGTACGCTCTGCTTTTTGAGCATTCGTTCCGTAATCAATCTGCGATTGACCGAAGAACCCCACCCTGCTGTCCATAATCCTTGCTTTTACAGGGATTTTTGGCAACAATAACATCGAAGTATTAAATTCAAAAGTTACCGCAGCATTGCTGTTATCGGTTGGAGATTCTGCCGCACGGTAAGTTTTAGCCGTCTTTACTTCAACATTGATCGGGAAAGTTTTTACGGTATCGATGTAAGAGCGGGTAGCATCGTACATGGTTACTTTATAGGCCTTACGGATCTGATCGGTAGCGCCGATGGCCATCACATCACCGTTATAAAAATCTGTAACATCAATTACTACACCAGTGGTATCTTTATTATAGGCTTTAATATCGAAACTGGCTAAAATCTGCGCCAGATTAGAGTTTTGTACCGATTCGTACATATCGCTGTTTGGATCGGCCTTGGTTGAATAGCTTGGTACGCGGATGTACACCTGTTTCCCCCTACGTTCCCATTTCCAAACCTGTTCGTTTAATTCTTCACCGCCATATTGCTGGTTGCCCACCTTTACACCTGCAGGCACTTTTGCCAAACGGGTAACCACAAGCATTTCGCGGTTAATCATCGAATCCGGGATCTCAAAGTACCATTTATCATCTACCTTATGGGTTTTGAACAAACCGTTTGTAGTTCTTGCTTTTGAGGTAATTACTTCCGAAAATGGTTTAATGCCTTCTTTCTTTGGTGCTGCAGCCGGGGCCGCTGCTGGCGTTGCAGGAGTTGCGCCTTTTGTGGTTTTTGACTTCTTCTGAGCATATACCGAACCTGATCCGGCTACACCAAGTACTACGATACCTGCAAAAGCAAGTACCCTAAAGTTTTTCTTCATGTGTATATAAAAGTTAGTTTGCTTGATAATAAGAGGTTAAAGTTAGAGCCTTGTTACATAGCAATTGTTTTGTAACCGGAAAATTACGCTAATTAAATCCTTTTTTCAAGCCGTACTACTTTAAAAAACACTTCTTTACCCCTATAAATCTCAAAAATAACACTTCTTTCAGCCTTCGATTTAAACAAATCGGTAAGTTCGTTTAAGGTATAGCCCTCAACTCCTTTAAAATTGACGCCGATAATTTCGTCATCGGGGCATAATCCTGCCTTTTCTGCTGGACTGTTTTCGTCAATTTCTCCAATAAGAACCCTTTTATATTCCTTCTGATCAAGATAAATAACCATTCCCACCATATCGTGCTCAAAAGGCGCTTTGCTAAAGCCATTCGGTTTAACGTATATAAAGCCCTCTTCATAATTAAACTGGATATTGAATTTCCGCAGCAAATCGGCACCTAAATTCCCGTTCCGTTTGGATAAATCTATTTTTTCTGCAATGGTTTTAAAATCCGGAAATCCGGCAACAACATCCTTAAAAACATAGTTTCCCAGGCTAAATTTACCCACCCGGCCAATGTAACCTTTAATCTGTCCGCTAAGGCTCATGCCCAAATTGGCTTTGATTTTTTTCTCCGGCATAGGAAATTCAGCGCCCTGCAACATTTCGAGCGATAAGGCATGGCTGGCACCGGTATCCATTAAAAACCGGGCATTAACCGAATTTCCATCCGGAAGCTCAACATTACCAATAACATAAGGTTTCTGGTTTTCGATCTCAATCGAGATTTTCTTTCCGCGGTATTTAACCTTTGCATCCCGATCATAAATAATCAAGCGGTTTTCGCTGTAGCGGATATCTACAATAAAACTGTTAAAAAAGCTATAACCCAATAGACCGTAGATTTTGAGTCCCAAATGTCCGGATAAATTAAAAAGATCTTCTTTTAAAATGGCCGTCGGAATGTGTTCTATAGCAGCACTGCCCACCTTTACATCCAAACTTTGAGAAACATAGGCTTCAACTGTTTCGATGCCCAGCCCCGAAACTTTAATTTTACGGAGCATGTTAAAGTTTAACGAATCGATAATAGACGGATCGGTAATAATCATCGGTCCCACACCCGTATCCAGCACAAAATCAAAAGGCCCTTTTCCATCTACATAAACAGGAATAACAATCAGGTTTTTAATGCATTTAAAAGGAATGGATTGCTTTTGGCGGTTCCTTTTAAACAAGAATTCCTGTCCGGAAACAGAAAATACAAGAAATACCATCCCCATGCAAATGGTCAGTTTACGTAAACAGATTATTACACCAGAACTATATTTGGTTAACATTAAACTAAATTTATATAAATTAGTTGATAATTATATCCCTAAATTTAGAAGATGTTCCGGTTAAAAAATCAAAATCCTATTTTTCTTGTCTTCACACTATCCATTTGCTTGTTAGCGGGCTGTTCTACCAATAAAATCATTTCCAGAAACGTAGCTAAGGAATTTAAAAACTCGCAGGTAATTAAACAATACCAGGTTGGTTTTGCACTTTACAACCCTACCGATAAAAAGATGATTTTTGAGAAAGATGCCGATAAATATTTCACCCCGGCCTCTAACACGAAACTTTACACTTTTTTTGCCAGTTTAAAAATGCTGCCAGATTTAATGCCGGCATTAAGATATATCGAACGGAACGACTCGCTGATTTTTTGGGGAACAGGCGACCCCTCATTTTTACAGTTTGCCGTGAAAGATAAATCGGCTTATAATTTTCTTCTCGAGTCCAATAAAAAACTGTTTTTTGCCCCGGGACGATATTCAGGCACTTTTTTTGGCGATGGCTGGGCCTGGGATGATTACGATTATTATTATCAACCCGAAATTACCGAAATGCCGGTTATGGATAACATGGTAACTTCTACTTATGCCGGTCCGAATAAAATAAACATCGAACCCAGGGTTTTTGCTCCATGTTTTAAAGCAGATTCGACCAAAACCACAGGAAATTTTCAGGTTACCCGCGATTTTCTGACCAATAGCTTCCATTATCCTGCCGTTGCAGTAAAACCAGGTTACAACCAGCAAAATCCTTACAAAACCAGTGCTCAGGTTACCGTTGAAATATTAGCTGATACCTTGCACAAACCTGTTGGCCTTATTAATCTTAAAATCCCGGCAAATACGAAAACTTTGCAGGGTGCAAAACGCGATTCAGTTTTAAAACACATGATGCTGCCCAGCGATAATTTTATTGCTGAACATTTATTGCTGGTATGCTCCAACCAGATTGGCGATACCTTAAGTACTGTAAAAGCCATTAACCACATTACCAAAAACTACCTTTCTTTTCTGCCTGATAAAGTTAAATGGGTAGACGGATCGGGTTTATCGCGACAAGATTTATTTACGCCGCGTGATAATGTTTATTTGCTCGATTCTATTTATAAACTGGTTAATAATCCGGAAAAACTTTTTGATATGTTGCCTGCCGGAGGAAAAAGCGGCACTTTAAAAAGCGCCTATCCAAAAACCGACAAACCATTTGTTTATGGAAAAACAGGATCGCTTGGTGGTGTTCATAACCAGAGCGGTTATGTTTTGACCAAAAAAGGGAAAACCTATATCTATTCTTTTATGAACAATAATTTTGTAAAACCAACGGCAGAAGTAAGGGCCGAAATGGTGAGAATTGTAACTTATATACATGATAACTTTTAATGCCGGATTTTAAATCGATCAATCAGCCTTTTTCGAACACCATAAATATTGATGGAAATTCCTACCTGTATTTCGGCGGAACGGCCTATCTGGGGATTCCACAAAATCAGGATTTCATTAATCTTTATATTGAAGGAATCAAAAAATTTGGTTTAAATAACGGCACCAGTCGTACCAATAATATTCAACTGGGTATTTATGATGAAGCGGAAAAAGTGGCGGCAGGACGTTACGGAGCAGAAGCGGCACTGATTACCTCCAGTGGATATTTAACGGCACAGCTTACACTTAAGGCTATATCTGTGTCAGGTAAGGTAATTTATGCCCCTGCTACGCACCCTGCGCTCTGGTTAATTGATCAGCCGGCACATCAGCAAGCATTTAAGGATTGGAAAAAGGAAACGGTAAGCCTGATCAATGCTGCTGAAGAAAAAACCTGGGTTTTGGTCAGCAATTCCATGAATAATCTTATCCCAGAAATTTATGATTTCGACTTTGTAAAAGAAATCCGCAGCGATAAAAATATAATACTGGTTGTTGACGATTCGCATGGAATAGGCGTAAATAATAATGGAATGGGTGCCATTGTAAATCTTCCCAAACAAGAAAATATCGAAAATGTAGTGGTTGCCTCTATGGCAAAAGCATTAGGGGTAGATGCTGGTATTGTTTTGGCCTCCAGTAAAATTATCGATAAACTTAAAAGTACAAATACTTTTATTGGTGCTTCTCCACCAAGCCCCGCCGCACTTTATGCATTTATCCATGCAGGGGATATATATAACAAAGCATTAAACAAACTGAAAAACAACATGGCAATGTTCGAAGATGCATTAAATCTTACCTGGAAGTTTGAATGGGATTTCCCGGTGTATCTGCCGGGTGAGACAAATTTTTCACAACGTCTTTTGCAAAAGCAAATCCTGATTTCGTCTTTCCCTTATCCAAACCCTACCGACGAAATTTTAAACCGCATAGTGCTTTCTGCCTGGCATGAAAAAGAAGATATCGAAAAGCTAATCGCTGCCATCAATTTTTAACCTTTCCTTATCCAATTAATTTTTGAATATTTAAAACATGAAAAAACTGATTGTATTCCTGTCGTTAAGCCTGTTTTTTATCAATGTAATTTCTGCACAAACCACTACCGTGTGGATTGTCAGGCATGCTGAAAAGGATAAATCAAACCCACAGGATACTGACCCCAACCTATCAGATGAGGGGAAAATCCGTGTTACCGATTTAGCAAAATATTTAAAAAAGGTAAAATTTGATGTTGCTTTTACCACACCAACCAAAAGAACTCACCAGACGCTGGATTCATTGGTAATCCCAAAAGTAATCGATTATAAAGATATAAAATCGCTTGTTGACAGCATTAAAACCAATTATGCTGGCAAAACGGTGATGGTGGCTGGTCATTCTAATACCGTACTCGAAATTATTGAAGCCCTTGGCGGTAAAAGACCAAAAGAAGAATTAACCGATGATGATTACGATTATATTTTTGAATTATCAGTTAAAGAGGATAAAGCAAGGGTTAAAATGGATCAATACGGCAGGCCGCATCATTTGTAATTCAAATGATGTTTTGTGTTACCACCTGACGCTTTACATATTAAAGATCTAACAATTAGTGTAGGATGGTAACAGCTTACTCCACGCGTAGATAATTTAGTTTAGGCCGGTTATTATACTACAAATAGATTTCTCCGTTTCGCTGCGCTTCAGTCGGAATGATGCAACGAATTGTTATACTCCCAATAGCAATGAACTACAATTTCTCGAAAGGAATATCCATTAAATCATAGTTTTTCCAGTTCGAAAAATCATAATGCCACCATTCGTTTTCTAACACATTCATCTGGTATTTAGCCATAATCGCAATCAGGAAATCGCGGTTTTTCTTAGCCTCCGGAGATATCTTTTCATATTTTGCCGCCGCTGCAGCCGAAAAACTATCATAAGGCGTTGGCATTACCAATTCTTTACCTGTTTTCAGGTTAATCAGCGTTAAATCTACTGCGCAGCCCCTGTTATGTTTAGACCCTTTTGCCGGGTTTGCCACAAAATTCTTATCGCTTGCTTTTTTATAAAACTCAACCGTAATGGCATATGGACGGTATCCATCGAATATTTTTAAACCGTAGCCTTTTTTATTTAATTCATTCTGGATTTTCTTTAAAGCTGCAACCACAGGCCTCCGGGCAAAAGCCCTCGCCTGTTTATACATTACCTGCTGCATAAAATTATTTTTGGTTGCGTAGCGGATATCGAGCTTAATGTTTGGAATTGCTTTTTTGATTTCAACCAGCTCATTATTCGGATTCGATTTTACAGAGGATTGATATTGAGTATAAGATTTAACCACAGCAAGTTTATTTGTTGCGATAGGTTTATTTTGGGCAGAACCCGAAACAGAGATAAGGAGAAAAAAAATCAATAAATTGAGTTTCATAAACGGCTATATTTAGATGGCTTATTATTTTTCTAACATCTACAGACTTAGATAAAAAGGGACGTCATCTCGACTGAAACGCAGTGGAATGGAGAGATCTGTTTATACAGATTTCTCGACTGCGTTGCACTCCGCTCGAAATGACGGATTATGAACTACTGATTCGAAACCACCAACAGTTCCAGATCTTTGAAAGGCAAATTAAACATATCGGCCAGATCTTTATTGGTACAATTTCCCTGGTAAATATACAGTGCTTCACGAATCCCCGGGTTGTTCCAAACCATGTTCATCAAACCTCCGTATTCTCCAATATCTAGTAAAATAGGCGCAAAAATATTCGTTAATGCGTAAGAAGCCGTTCTTGGCACACGCGAGGCGATATTGGGCACACAATAATGAATCACATCATATTTCCGGAACACCGGATTGGTGTGGTTGGTTACTTCAGAGGTTTCGAAACAGCCCCCCTGATCGATGCTCACATCGATTACCACCGAATGCGGTTTCATCCGCGCAACGGTTTCTTCCATCACCACACAAGGGCTACGGCCATGGCTGGCACGAATGGCACCAATCACCACATCGCAGGTTATAATGGCCTTATTTAATACGATTGGCTGCATTACCGAGGTAAAAACCCTGCTGCCCAAATTATTCTGTAAACGGCGTAAGCGGTAAATGGAACTGTCAAAAACTTTTACCTCAGCACCTAATGCCAAAGCTGTCCTTGCGGCATATTCGCCAACCGTTCCTGCACCTAAAATCACAATTTCAGTGGGTGGAACACCGGTAAAACCGCCTAACATTAATCCTTTACCACCAGTTACATTGCTCAGGTATTCTGCTGCAATTAAAATAGAGGTAGAGCCAACTATTTCGCTCATGGCCCGTACCACGCTTAAAATATTACCTTCGTCGCGGAGATTTTCAAAACATAACGCATTGATTTTTTTATGCATCAAAGCTTTAAGGTAATCCTGTTTTAAAGTTCCGGTTTGTAAAGAAGAAATCAGCGTTTGGCCTTTGTGCATCAGCTCAATTTCTTCTAACATGGGTGGTGCAATTTTCACCAGGATATCGGCGTCGAAAACTTCCTTTTTATCGTAGGCAATTTTGGCGCCTTGCTCCGCATATTCGCTATCAGAAAAATTGGCTGCTATACCCGCTCCGGTTTCCAAAACCACGCGGTGACCATTATTTACCAGTAAAGCTACTGATAGAGGCGTTAGCGCAATTCTATTTTCCTGGAAAGAAATTTCTTTGGGTATTCCTATATAAAGGCTGTTTTTCTTTTTGCTGGTTTCTAACTTCGCTTCTTGCGTTTGTAATAAACCCTGACGAGCTATATCGGCCATTCCTTCGCGTAATCCTGTAGCCATGTTGAATTAATATTTTGGTAGTTTTAGGTTGTTCAAGGTACGGAAAATCTGTTAATTTATTGATAACTAATTGTTATACCTTCAAAAGCCTGAATAATCTGCGGTTCTCGTCCACTACATTTATTTCTACTTTAATGTAGTTTTCTGGCAGTAGTTCCTCCACCCTTTCCGGCCATTCAATTAAACAAGTACCACCGCCATAAAAATATTCCTCATAGCCTAAATCATACGCCTCGCGGATATCTTTTATCCGGTAAAAATCGAAATGAAACACTGGTCCATTCGGACTTTCATATTCGTTAACGATAGAATAGGTTGGGCTCGAAACTACATCTTCGATTCCTAAATGCTTACAGAAATTTTTAATAAAAGTGGTTTTCCCGGCACCCATATCGCCTTCGAAAATGAAGACTTTCTCACTGCCTGCAAAATCTGAAAGTTGTTGCGCCACAACAGGTAAATCGGCTAAACTATTTACTTCGATATCCATTTTAAAAGAATAAAGGCAAAAGTAACACATAATTGCATTGCTTTTGCCTTTATTTGTTTTGCCATTAGTCAGGCTGAGTTTGTTGAAAGCATATAGCCTGTAAATTATTGAAAATCTTTCGACAGGCTCAAGATGACAACCGACTAAATATGTAATTCATAACTTTAGCTCGACGAATAAGTCATCATCAGAGCAATTATACAATTAACCTTTAAAGTAAAGGCCGATAATCATTAAAGCCAACGCTATAAACAAGCCAACAAACCATTTAATCATATCCGTTTTAGCATTTGCCAAATCTTCTTTAGAAGCTAAATGGGTTGTTTTATCAATTACGGTTTTATCAACTTTCGCCTCGATATAACTGGTCAACTGCTCTGCAGTATCCTTATCAAGCTTTTCGCTTAAAAGTGCATATAGTTGAGTTATTGATATATTCATGTTGTTTAAAAATCTAACTAAAATTAAGAATAATGCTTCAGTTTGACAAAATATAGGGGTAATTCTATTGTAATAGTTGTTGTAAAGGTAAAAGTAACACATAATTGCATTGCTTTTGCCTAATATACATCGTCATTTATCGACTGCGTACTATCCGTCCTCTCGACTGGAACGCAGTGGAACGGAGAGATCTACCTCGAGATAGATTTCTCGACTGCGCTGCTCTCCGCTCGAAATGACGAGATCATGAGCGGAGTAAACTACCTCGGAGAGTAAGTCACCACCGGAATAATCATTTCTTCTAACGAAATCCCGCCATGCTGAAAGGTTTCGTTGTAATAGTTTACAAACTGGTTGTAGTTGTTCGGATAAACAAAATAGCTATCCTCCCTTGCAAAAATATAACTGCTGCTGATGTTAATCTTCGGCAACAAGGCATCGTGTGGATTTTTGATTAAAAACACCTCTTTCGCATTAAAATTAAGATTTCTGCCCTGTTTGTAACGTAAATTGGTATTAGTACTTCTATCGCCGATTACTTTAACCGGTTTTTTAACACGAATGGTTCCATGATCTGTAGTAATGATCACTTTAACCTGCTTTTGAGAGATTTTTTTCAGTAAATCCCAAAGCGGCGAGTGCTCAAACCACGATAAAGTTAACGAGCGGTAAGCTGCATCATCGTTTGCCAGCTCTCTGATCATTTGCATATCGGTACGGGCATGGCTCAGCATATCAACAAAGTTGAAAACAATGGCGTTAAAATCGTTCTGCAACAGGTTATTGGTCTGATCTACCAGGTCTTTCCCCTGCTCAAAAGTTAAAATTTTATTGTAGCTGAATTTACAATCTTTTCTTAAGCTCCGTTTAATGTTATCGGCCAGAAACGCTTCTTCATGCATGTTTTTTCCACCTTCATCATCATCATTCTGCCAAAGCTGAGGAAAGCGTTTTTCCATGTCCAAAGGCATCATGCCCGAGAAAATTGAATTACGGGCATATTGCGTAGCCGTAGGCAAAATACTGGTGTACATATCTTCTTCATCAATCCTGAAATATTCAGAAATTAACGGATTGATGATTTTCCACTGATCGTAACGTAAATTATCAATCAGGATAAAAAATACAGGGGTGGTATCGTTAATATGCGGAAAAGCCTTTTTCTTCAACAATTCATTCGAAAGCAAAGGTGCCTTATCCTTATTCTTAATCCAGTCGAGGTAATTTTCTTCAATAAATTTGGTAAACTGGGTATTGGCTTCCTGTTTCTGCATGGTTAAAATTTCATGCATCTGCGGATCATCTAATTTTTCTAATTCCAGTTCCCAGAAAACGATTTTTTTGTACACATCAACCCACTCTTCGTAATTGAGCCTGTCGCCTAAAGTCATGCCCAAACGGCGGAAATCCTGTTGATAAGCCATTGATGTTTTTTCGCTCACCAAACGTTTATTATCAATCAGCTTTTTTATGGTAAGCAAAACCTGTTTAGGGTTTACCGGTTTGATCAAATAGTCGTCAATTTTACTACCAATCGCATCTTCCATTAAATTTTCTTCCTCGCTTTTGGTAATCAAAACCACCGGCACATCAGGATTTAAATTTTTAATGGCCGAAAGTGTTTCGATACCACTCATCCCCGGCATATTTTCATCTAAAAAAACCAGGTCGAAATGGTCTTTTCCAAATGCTTCCAAAGCGTCGTTTCCATTGGTAAATGTGGTTACATTATAACCTTTATCATTCAACAATAATATATGTGGTTTCAACAGGTCGATTTCGTCATCGGCCCATAATATCTTAGTTTCTTGCATGTTTTTGTAAAAATAGGTATGTATTGCCCTTAAATTTTGGCAGGTAAATCAAACTGTGAATAAAAATAGCAATTTTTGTACCGTATCTATCTATTTAACTATTTTTAACGATTGAACAAGAAGAAAATAATAAATGATCCGGTTTACGGTTTCATCAGTATTCCATCAGAATTGGTTTATGATGTAATTTCGCATCCCTATTTCCAGCGTTTGCGTTACATTAAACAACTGGGGATGACGCATTTGGTATATCCTGGCGCTTTACACACCCGTTTTCACCATGCATTGGGTGCCATGCATTTAATGAGTCTGGCGATTAATCTATTAAAAAGCAAAGGACATGTCATCACCGAGGGTGAAGAAGAAGCCGCCATTTTGGCCATTTTACTGCACGATATCGGCCACGGGCCTTTTTCGCATGCTTTAGAACATTCGTTGGTTACCGGAATCAGGCATGAAGATATTTCGGCAAAGCTGATGAACGACCTGAATGTTCATTTCGAAGGAAAATTGAGTCACGCCATTGAGGTTTTTAACGGCACTTACCATAAAAAATTTCTTCATCAGCTGATTTCAGGTCAGCTGGATTTAGATAGAATGGACTACCTCAACCGCGACAGTTTTTTTACAGGTGTTAGTGAAGGCGTGATCAGTTTCGACAGGATTATCAAAATGTTTAATATACACGATGATGACCTGGTGATTGAAGAAAAAGGCATTTATTCGATTGAGAAATTTTTAATTGCCAGAAGGCTGATGTACTGGCAGGTGTACCTGCATAAAACGGTAATATCGGGCGAAATGATCCTCGTAAAATTATTGGAACGGGCTAAAGAACTATCGGTTGCAGGAACAGATTTATTTGCTTCGCCTTCGTTAAACCACTTCTTAAAAAACGACATCAGCGAAGCCAACTTCTTTGCCCGGCACGAAAACCTGGAGCATTTTACCAATCTGGATGATCAGGATATTTATGCAGCAGTGAAGGTTTGGGTTAAACATCCAGATAAAATTTTGTCTACACTGTGTAAAATGCTTACTTCAAGGAATCTTTACAAAGTAGAAATGGGCAATGAAAAAGCAAGTGATGACCGGGTAAGCTTTCTACAGGATGCAGCTGTTAATTTACTGGAGATTAAACCCGAAGAAGCGAGGTATTTTGTTTTTACCGATTCGATCCAGAACCGGGCCTATAACGCGGGTGTTGGAAATATCAAGATTCTGATGAAAAATAACGATATTGTAGATATTGCAAAGGCATCAGATTTATCCAATCTCGAGTCGCTGCAGAAAACTGTAGAAAAATATATCCTCTGTTACCCCAGGGGCATTTAAGCTTATTTAACAAAATATTTAACTTTTACTGCCGTTTTAAGTCTTATTATTGTGTAAAATATACACCACTTAACCCTAGCAGGTTTTTTTGTTCATATCAATTTAACATATACCTTTGTACGATGCAATTTACTGCCACGCAGATAAGTCAGTTTTTGAACGGTTCCATTGATGGCAACCCAGATGTAGCCGTTACCGAACTTTCTAAAATAGAAGACGGGAAAGAGGGCTCTTTGTCCTTTCTTTCTAATCCTAAGTACGAAAACTTTTTGTATTCTACTCAGGCGTCAGTTGTTATCGTATCAAAAAATTTCGCGCCTACACAACCTTATACCAGCACTTTAATCCGTGTAGAAAATCCATATAGCGCCTTTACCATTTTACTGGATAAATATAACGAAGCCGTAAATGCACAGGCAGCGCAATCGGGCATCGATAAGCAGGCTTTTGTACACCCAACAGCTAAAATTGGTAAAAATGTATTTATAGATGCCTTTGCTTACGTTGCCGAAAATGTAGAAATTGGTGACGGATGTAAAATAAATGCGCAAACTTTTATTGGCGCAAACTCTAAAATTGGCGAAAACAGCACTTTTTTCCCAGGTGTAAAAATCTATCACAATTCAGTAATTGGCAAAAGGGTAACCATCCACTCCAACACCGTTATTGGCAGCGATGGATTTGGTTTTGCCCCTCAAAAAGACGGTACTTACAATAAAATCCCGCAGATTGGAAACGTCATTATTGAAGATGATGTAGAAATTGGTGCAAATACCACGGTTGATCGTGCTACGATGGGATCGACAATTGTGAAAAAAGGAGCCAAAATAGATAACCTGATCCAGATTGCCCACAATGTGGAAATTGGCGAAAACACCGTTTTAGCCGCACAATCTGGCATATCGGGCAGTACAAAAGTTGGCGCTAACAGCGTTGTTGGCGGCCAGGTGGGTATTGCAGGTCACTTAACTTTGGCCAAAGGCACACAGATTGGTGCACAGGCCGGTATCAACTTTAACATTACAGAAGAAAATAAACAATGGCACGGAAGCCCGGCGCAGCCACTGCGTAACTGGATGCGTGCCTCCGTAATTTTCAAACATCTCCCGGATGTAGAGAAAAGAATAAACGCGCTCGAAGAGGAATTGAAAAGGCTTACAGCTGAACTGGAAAAGAATACAATAAACAATGAACGTTAGACAAAAAACGATTAAACAGGAAATATCAGCATCTGGTGTAGGTTTGCACACCGGCGCTAATGTGACTTTAACATTTTGCCCAGCCCCCGAAAATCATGGCTTTAAATTTCAGCGCATCGATTTAGACGGGCATCCGATTATCGAAGCCGATGCAGATAACGTAACTGATACTTCACGCGGAACAACCCTTACTCAAAACGGCGCCAGCGTAAGCACCGTAGAGCACGTAATGGCTTCATTAGTGGGCATGGACCTCGATAACGTGCTAATCAAATTAGACGGACCTGAAACCCCGATTATGGACGGTAGTTCTATCCAGTTTGTTGATTTGCTGGAAGAAGTAGGCACGGTTGAACAAAATGCCGATCGCGAATACTTTACCATTCCCCATAACATTACCTATACCGAAGAAGACAGAAAAGTAGAAATTGTGGCCATGCCGTTAGACGATTATCGTTTTACTTGTATGATTGATTATAATTCTCCTGTTTTGGGCAGTCAGCATGCTGGTATTAATACCATTGCAGAATTTAAAAAAGAAATTGCTTCCTGCCGAACCTTCTGTTTCTTACACGAATTAGAATACCAGTTATCGCACAATTTAATTAAAGGCGGCGATTTAAATAACGCCATTGTAATTGTAGATAAAGAAGTTACCAAAGATGAATTGAGCCATCTGGCCAAATTATTTAACCGCAAGGATATTGATGTTGCCCCACAGGGAATTTTGAACAACATGGAATTGCGTTACCAAAACGAACCCGCCCGCCATAAACTTCTGGATATGATTGGCGATTTAGCTTTGGTTGGTATGCACTTAAAAGGCCACATTATGGCCGCCCGCCCGGGCCACGCGGCAAACGTTGCTTTTGCAAAAAAGATTAAAGCAGCCATTAAAAAAGAGAAAAACAAAAAAATACAGAAGGTGTACGATCCAAGTGCAAAACCATTGTATGATGTGGTTCAGATTATGGATATTTTGCCTCACCGTCAGCCATTTTTATTTGTAGATAAAATATTAGAACTTTCTAAAAACCATGTGGTAGGCGTTAAAAACGTAACCATGAACGAAGAGTTTTTTAAAGGGCACTTTCCGGGCGCACCGGTTTTTCCAGGCGTAATCCAGATTGAGGCCATGGCACAGGTTGGTGGTATTTTAGTTCTAAGCACCGTTCCTGATCCGAGGAATTACTTAACGTATTTCTTAAAAATAGATAACGTACGATTTAGGGCACAGGTTTTACCTGGCGACACCATCGTTTTCCGCTGCGATTTACTCGAACCGATCAGAAGAGGCATTGCCCAGATGAAAGGTGTAGGTATGGTTGGCGAAAAAATCGTTGTCGAGGCTGAAATGATGGCCCAAATTTCAAAAATTAAACAAGCAGAACCCGCCCAATAATGATACAACCTTTAGCATATATACACCCTCAGGCAAAAATTGCCGAAAATGTGGTAATCGAACCCTTTGTAGTGATACATAAAGACGTTGTAATTGGCGAGGGCACGTGGATCGGATCGAACGTTACCATTATGGATGGTGCACGTATCGGTAAAAACTGCCGCATTTTTCCTGGCGCCGTTATTTCCGGCGAGCCTCAGGATTTAAAATTTGCCGGCGAAATCACTACTGCAGAAATTGGCGATAATACCACCATCCGCGAGTGTGTAACCATTAACCGTGGTACTAAAGATAAATGGAAAACCACCATAGGAAGTAATTGCCTTATCCAGGCTTATTCGCACATTGCGCACGATTGCGAGGTTGGCAATAACTGTATTTTCTCTAACAGCACTACTTTAGCTGGCCACATTACCATTGGTAACAATGTAGTACTGGCTGGTTTAGTTGCGATACATCAGTTTGTTAAGGTAGGCTCGTATGCTTTTGTAACCGGTGGTTCATTGGTGCGTAAAGATGTGCCTCCTTATGTTAAAGCAGCCCGCGAGCCACTTTCTTACGCCGGAATCAACTCTGTTGGTTTGCGCAGAAGAGGTTTTACCAACGAGCAGATAGACGAAATACAGGAAATTTACCGCGTACTTTTTGTAAAACACAATAACGTAACCAAAGCTTTAGACATGATCGAAGCCGAATTTAAACCAACGGAAATCCGTGATGAAATTGTTGATTTTATCCGAAATTCTAACCGTGGGGTTATGAAGGGTTTTGGCATGGGCAGTTAAGCAGAAAGCTTAAAGACCAAAGCTAAAATTTTGATTTTTCAATGAGTGATTTAACGCTAATCAGAACTGATTCAGACAATGCCGGTTTTAGACAACTGGTTGCTTTGCTGGATCAGGATTTGGCTGTTAGAGATGGCGACGATCATGCTTTTTATGCTCAGTTTAACAAGGTTGATGCCATTAAAGAAGTGATTGTTGCCTGCCATAATGATGTACCCGTTGGTTGTGGCGCCATAAAACCTTTCTCTGCAACTGAGGCTGAAGTAAAAAGGATGTTTGTGCATCCCGGTTACCGGAAACAGGGAATTGCAGCAAAAATTGTAATCGAACTGGAAAAATGGGCAGCTGAACTGGGCTTTACTGCAACTGTGTTAGAAACCGGCAAAAAACAACCTGAAGCCATTGCGCTCTACCAGAAAATAGGATACTGCATTACGCCAAATTATGGCCAATATATCGGAGTTGATAACAGTGTTTGGATGATTAAACTTTTTAACGCTGACCACCAAACGCCAAACGCTTAGACCAAAATGAATATCTCTTTACAAAATATTGGCAGAAGGTTTAATAAGGAATGGATTTTCAGGCACCTGAGCACCGAATTTACATCGGGTAACAGTTATGCCATACTAGGGCCGAATGGTTCGGGTAAATCGACTTTGCTAAGTGTTTTAAACGGCAGCCTATCTCCTTCTGAAGGGAAAATTACATTTGCGGATACAGCAGAAATCCCTGTCGAAAATATTTACCGGTACATTAGTCTTGCTGCTCCTTACCTCGAACTGGTTGAAACCTTTACGCTAAAAGAGATCATTGATTTTCATTTTAAGTTTAAAAATTTTGCGCCTGGCCTCGATGCTAAAAAGCTGATCGGCGTATTGGGTTTAGAAAAAGCTGCAAATAAAGAAATTAAGTACTTCTCATCAGGCATGAAGCAAAGAACCAAACTAGCTTTGGCCTGTTGCACCGATACACCAATTTTATTTTTAGATGAACCGACCAGCAATTTAGACGTTCAGGGAATAAACTGGTACCGCGAACTGATTGAAAATTATGGAAAAGACCGTTTAACAATAATTGGCTCTAACCAGATCCAGGAATATGATTTCTGTACCACACAGCTGCAAATATCAGATTACAAGTAGTTTACTGCTCCTGAAACCCATCTTCATAACGTCTGTTTTGTCATACATTTGTACTAAAAATAAATTTTTAAAAAAATATTTTGCAATTAAGAAATAGTTTGTACCTTTGCACCACCAAAAAGAGATACAATTATTTAATTTATCTCTAAAGGAAACGTTAATATTTTCCGCAATGCGGAATCAAAAATATAGCCGTAAAAAGCGAAGAGTTTTTCATAGTTTAGTTTGAGGTTTAGGTTGATTATGCCTTTGGAGTGGTTCCCAAAGGCATTTCTTTTATACGGAGGTTTTTTGTTGTGTAAGTGGCATTTATTGATGTACAAGCCCCTCGTTTCTAAACCCGATTGCACGAAAATACTTTTTGGTGCAGCCTTTTCTATAAACTTACAGTTGCAATTGCAAAAAGATTGAAGGGAAAGCGAGACTGCGCTACCCGATTAATGCTGGTTTTGCTTTTCAAATCAATATGCATTTTTTAACTTTGATTTTTAATCATCAACAAAACAACATTTCATTTTAAAATGGCAAAAGCATCAGAAATATGGACCGGAAGTGTTCTTCGTATTAACGGAGAGTTGGTATCAGTTGAAGAATACATCCACCGCACCCCAGGAAATTTAAGAGCCTTTTACCAGGCCCGTATGCGCAATATAAAAACAGGTAAGATTGTGGAATATCGTTTCCGCCCGGATGAAGAAGTTACCTTTGCCCGCGTAGAAACCAATGACTATCAATACCTTTATGAGGATGGCGATTATTTAGTGGTAATGGATAATGAGACTTTTGAGCAGCACAATATCCCTAAATTCCTTTTTGGAGATTCGATCAGGTTTTTAAAAGAGAGCATGACCTTAACGGTTGCCTTTGAAAGTGAAGAGCCGATTATTGCACGCCTGCCAAACAGTGTTGAGCTTATTGTAACCTATTCTGAACCTGCGGTTAAAGGCGATACGGCAACAAGTGCGCTTAAGCAGGCAACTGTAGAAACAGGAGCTGAAATCAGGGTTCCTTTATTTGTTAATGAAGGTGATAAAATTAAAATTGATACGCGTACCGGTGAGTATATGGAGAGGATAAGATAAACCTGGTTAATGGTTTAAATTTTCTTAAGCACTAAGCCTTATGCCTTAAACCTTTATAGGTTTTTATTAAAATAATTTTACCTTTGCCGTCACGAAAAACTAAAATAAACCCCCAATTTGGGATAACACAATATGGCAAAAGCATCAGAAATTAAAACAGGCAACATCCTTCGTATTAATAACGAACTGGTTACTGTTGACGAATGGAATCACCGTACGCCAGGAAAAGGTGGCGCATTTTATACAGGTAAATTCCGTAACATTAAATCGGGCAGAATTGTTGAGGCACGTATGAATACCGACGAGGCTGTAGAAATTTGCCGTGTTGAAACCAACGATTACCAATACCTGTACGAAGAAGGTGATTATTTAATCGTGATGGATAACAATACTTACGAGCAATTTAATGTTGACAAAGCTTTATTTGGTTCGGCAATAAAATTTTTAAAAGAAGGCATGAACATCATTGTTTCGATGGAGAGTGAAGAAGCAATTATGGCACAGTTACCAAACTTTGCAGAATTCGAAATTACGTATTCGGAGCCGGCTGTTAAAGGTGATACTTCTACCAATGCATTAAAAGCAGCAACATTAGAAAACGGTGTTGAGGTTAAGGTACCGATGTTTGTAAACCAGGGCGATAAAATTAAAATTGATACCCGTACCGGCGATTACGTGGAGCGTGTAAAATAATTTAAATTCAATATTCTGAAGCCTCTGAAATTAATTTTTCAGAGGTTTTTTTGTTAGGTTTGCGATGCTGAACCGCTGTTATTAAACCTGATAAAGCGAAAAGCCCGCAGCGAGGCACGAGTGAGGACTTGAAGCGATAGCAGGACTGCAGGCCGCCATCAACACATTACCGCACATTTTCAAAAACAGACCGGACTCTTCTTTTCTTTCTTCGCTACACGATATAAACCTCACAGGTTTTTGAAACCTGCGGGGTTTGAAAAATATTATATTTGTTTTATGCTAAAAGCCGAAATCAGAAAACAAGCGTTAAAAGACAGGTTGCTACTAAACGACTCATTGTATCATGCGTTAAACGAATCGCTTTTAAAACAATTTAAAACACTCAATTTTAGCCAGATTAAAAACATTCATATCTTTTTACCCATTACCGAAAAAAAAGAGCCGAATACTTTTTTATTGATCGAATGGCTGAGTAAAACCCATCCCGAAATTAAAATTATTGTGCCAAAAGCCGATTTCGAAACGGCTTTGATGACCCACCATGAATATCTGGGCAAAGATGACCTTAAAAAAAACCTTTACAACATTCTGGAACCACAAAAAGGAAGCCTCCATGAAGGTGAAATAAACATGGTAATTATACCGCTTTTGGCCTTTGATAAACATGGCTACCGCGTAGGTTATGGCAAAGGTTTTTATGATCGTTTTCTACAGGATATAAATGCTCAGAAAATAGGCTTATCTTTGTACCCTGCTATCGAAAAAATAGATGATGTGAATGAACACGACATCAAATTAGATTTTTGCATAACACCAACAGAAATTATAAAACTTTAAGCTTACCGGAATGCCACAGGAAATCGTTATTAAAACAGAAAAACAATACGAAGACAACATGATTGCGGTATTCGAATTACAGGAAAAAGAAGAATTAACCGCCGAAGACCTTAAACAGATCGAATTGATGTTAAAGGCTGGTGAAAAATATGAAGCGGAGCACCTGTAAGGGTTCATTAGTTCAGTGACCATTGATTGGTTTAGGCGCGCTTCATAAAAATGCTCTTATCCTATCTAATGGCAGATTAAACAAAAGCGTTATCATCCCGATATCCCATTTCGTCATCTCGACTGTAGCGTAGCGAAACGGAGAGATCTATCTCAAGACAGATTTAGCTTCGCTGAGCACTTACGTGGTTCCCGGCAACGTTACCGATGTTAAATCGGTACAAGTTTCACTCCGCCCGAAATGACGGCACGGGAGGCTAAACCTTAGCAGCATGCGCTTTCATAAAATCACTCACCAAATAAGCAATCAATTTAGACGTGAGCTTACTCACCCTTCCATCAAGCATTCTTGTGGCACCTTCGCAAAGGTGTAAATAAGAAAATTTATTAGCGCTGGTTAAAATCAGTTTTCTGACATCGTTAACCGTAAATCCCGATGGTGTTTCGGCACTCGAAAGCACATTTTGGATACAATCTAAGTCGATCTCTAAACCAGCAGCTTTCCCTAATTCATCAAAAAAGCCGCCGGCATCGTCACCCATTAAAATATCATCGAAAAATATAGCATTTAGCCTGGCATTGTTTTCAACCTGGCTTAAAATCGCTTCATTATTGTAATTCTGATGCAGGCCATACATAAAATAATGATTAAGATAATTTTCTGTAAGTGCATAAGAAAACCCATTTCCGCTATGTCTTCCTTCCAGCTCTCTTAAATCGGCATGCGCATCAACGTTTAATACATCAATTGGAATTTTATACGCCAGCGAAGTCCCCTTAATGATGCCATAAGCATTGTTATGCCCACCGCCAATTACCACCGGGATTTTGCCTGCAGAAGCAATTTTTTCGATGACCGGATAAACCAGTTCGTCAATTTCTGCTACTTTATTCCTTAAACCTTTAATAGAAGAATCTTCAGGTTCGTTGATTTCGAAATGGCCTAAAACCAAAATTTCTGCACCATTTAAAAAGCGGTTACTTTGGATATTGAGAAAAGCAGCCAAAGCAGGTTTCCATGCCGAAGCGGCGCCAGCAATACCGGCGTTTGCACGCACACCAATATCTTCCGGAATGCCCAACAATACAAATTTTGAGTGGTTCGCTTTTAATCCTTCAATTGATATTGCCTCATACTGGTATGTTTTAACCCTTTCGCCAAGTTTAATTTCGCCATCACGATGGATAATCAAATGGTTAATGTCGCTCTGCGAATATATTTTAAGGTTATCCATGATAAATTTCACCGTTTAAAATCACCGTATCAACCTGGTTTTCACCAAAACTGTACGGCAAATAGGCAATTGAAGGCATCGGTTTGGTAATAAACAAATTTGCTTTTTTACCAATTGTAATGCTTCCATAATCTTTACTTATTTCCATTGCCGCTGCGCCATTTAAAGTGGCAGCATTAATGGCCTGCTCCGGAAACATCTTCATTTTGATACAACCGAGCGAAACCACAAAATTCATATTCCCTGAAGGTGTTGATCCCGGATTATAATCGGTAGCCAAAGCTACAGGCAAATCTGCTTTAATAAAGCTTTTGGCATCTGCAAATGGAATACCCAGGTAAAACGAACAGGAAGGCAATAACGTTACAATGGTATCAGCATTTCTTAAGGTATTGATGGTTTCTTCGTTACTTTCTTCCAAATGATCAACCGAAATGGCCTTGTTTTTTACGGCAACTTCGATAGCACCTGAAACGGAAAGCTGATTGGCATGTATTTTTGGTTTCAAGCCATATTTTGCTCCGGCTTTGAGTATCTGATCCGTTTCTTCGACGGAGAAAAATCCTTTTTCGCAGAAAACATCAATATAATCGGCCAGGTTTTCTTTGGCAATTAGCGGCAACATTTCATTAATAATCAAGTTAATGTAACCCTGGTGATCATTTTTAAATTCGGCAGGGAAAGCATGAGCAGCCAGAAAAGTTGCCTTTATGGGTATCGGAAAGTGATCTTTTAACCTGCGGATGACCCGGAGCATTTTGATTTCACTTTCAGTAGTTAATCCGTACCCGCTTTTAATTTCAACCGCTGCTGTTCCCTGAAAAATCATCTGTTTTAACCTCACCGCAGCACTTTCAAACAATTCATCCTCTGATGCATTTTGGAGTTTACCCGCCGAGTTTAAAATTCCGCCACCTGCCGCAGCAATTTCCTCGTAGGTTTTGCCCTGTATCTTCATGGCAAATTCTTCTTCACGGGAAGCCGCAAAAACAATATGGGTATGGCTATCGCACCAGGAAGGAAAAACGTAGCGGCCATCCGCATTGTAAGAGGGAAGATGTGCAATAGAAGATGGAAAACTATTCATTTTTCCAAAATCTTTAATCAGGCCATTTTCCAGCAAAAGCCAGGCATTTACGAGAACAGGCAATTTACCTAATTCACAGCCACGGAGCACTAATTTATCTTTAGGATGGAGGCCAACAAGCCCTTTTATATTTATGATTAGCATTTATGGGATGGTTAATTGTTCAAACCGTATAAATTGATTAATTGAGTATTGCGGACAGTTAACCAGTTTAAACAATTAACCGATTAATCCAAAACCTAATCTATTTCCAATAGAACCGGACAATGATCAGAATGTATGGCATCGGGTAAAATCCTTACATTTTTAAGGCGGCTTTCCATTGGTCTTGTAGCCAGGTGGTAATCGATACGCCAGCCAAGGTTTTTCCCCCTCGATCCTGCACGGTAACTCCACCAGGTATAGTGATGAGGATCTTTATTAAAATGCCGGAAAGTATCGATAAAACCATTATCCAGAAATAACTGCATCCACTCCCGTTCTTCGGGTAAAAATCCTGACGAATTCGCATTCGATTTTGGGTTGTGGATGTCAATAGCGGTATGGCAGATGTTATAGTCGCCACTTACAATTAAGTTGGGAAACTCTTTTCGCAGTTCGCCGATATACACATCAAAAAAACGCATAAATTCATACTTTTTAACCTGCCTTTCATCTCCGCTTGAGCCAGATGGCATATAAAGGCTCATCAAAGAAAAATCGTCGAAATCCGCCCTTAAAATCCTTCCTTCTTTATCGATCCACTCTTCGCCGCAGCCAAATTCTACGTGATTGGGTTTAATTTTTGATAAAATGGCTACGCCGCTATATCCTTTTTTCTCTGCCGGGAACCAGTAATGGTGATAGCCCAACTGCTCAATCAGCGCAATAATTTCCGATATTTGTGAAGGCATGGCTTTTACTTCCTGCAAACAGACCATATCAGCATTTGTAGCCTGAAGCCAGCCAAAAAAGTTTTTGGTACTTGCCGCCCGGATTCCGTTTACATTATAGGAGATGATTTTCATCAGTTAAATATATTTATCAATGGCGATGAAGCGATCATGATTTTTATGCCCGCTCAGCAGGTAAATCATAATGGTTTCATTCAGTAAATTTCAATTGTTGTGGGCGGTAAATTTAGAAATTAATTGAATAAATGCTTAGTAATTGAGAATTGCTTTCGTTAAATTTGTTTATGAGCATAGAAGAATTAAAAATAGAAATCGCAAAAAAGGTTTTCGAAACAGATGATGAAAATCTTTTATCAGAGCTGGACATGCTTTTAAACTACAATGAAAAGGTTGTGTTGGACGAATTGCCTAAACATGTTCAGGAGGGAATTAAAAGAGGGTTACAACAAGCTAAAGAGGGAAAACTAATCCCATATGACGAAGTAAAAAAAAGGCTTTCTGAAAAATGGCACTAACCGTTTCTTTTTCTGAAGAAGCATACGAAACACTACTTGGCATTGGGATTTTTATAGAAGAAACCTGGGGTTACGATTATGCTAAAAGTTTTATAGAAAGTGTTTATAAAAAAATTGATCTCATTGTCTTCTTGCCCTTTATCTACGAGCCTATCTCATTAAATAGCCAAGTAAGAAAAGGCGTAATCTCAAAACATACTTCTTTTTATTATCAAGTTTATCAAGAAGAAATTAGAATTCTGTTCTTCTTTGATAACAGACAAGATCCTTTAATTACATAACTATTTTATCTTTCAAAGATCCCTGTAACAACTGTTTCTCCAACTTTTTCGCTTCTCTCCTCTTCAAAACCGTAATCTCCATTTTTGCATCCTGTTTTGGACGGTTGTTTTTATCGGTTTCGATTACTGCAATCTTATCTACCAGATCCAGGCCAGCTACAATTTCGCCATAAACGGTATAATTACGGTCTAAGTGCGGGGTGCCTCCAATTGTTTTATATACCTCACGCTGCCATTCAGGAATTTTAAATTTCAGGCGTTTTTCTTCCACATTATTTAACTGCTGATCAGTAAAAACCTTTCCCTGAACCAGGTAAAACTGGCTTCCGCTTGATGCTTTTGCCGGATTAATGTCATCACCTTCCCTTGCTGCTGCCAAAACCCCTTTTTTATGGAACAAGCTATCATTAAATTCAGCAGGAATCGTATATTTTGGTCCGCCGTTGCCTAACAACGAATCTGGTTTGGCATTCCTCGAATCCGGATCGCCCCCCTGGATCATAAAATCTTTAATCACCCGATGAAATAAAAGATCATTGTAATACCCTTTTTTAACCAGTTTCAAAAAGTTATCGCGGTGCAATGGCGTTTGATTGTACAATTTAACAATGCACTCGCCATATGCTGTTTTAATACGGACATATTGATTTTTAGGTTTCCCAGCGAAAGCGGAAAGCACTGAAAAAGCGCAAAGGAACAATAATATTTTCTTCATTTAGCCGGTGTTTGAGGCTAAAATAAACTAAAAAATGAAATTCAGTAAATATTTCCGCGCATTATTCGATAATTTTTGCTTTACCTTTGTGTTAATGAAGTTAAAACAAAAAATAGCACTTTCTTTGGCTGTATTTTATGCAGTTAGTGTTATGGGGTTGGCTTTAAGCCTCCATTTTTGTGGGGGTAAACTAGAAAATGTTAAGCTCTTTAGCAACGAACTTTCCTGCAAATTCTGTAAGGAGATTCCTGCTGAGAAGAAAGATGATGGTTGCTGCAAAAACACACAGGTAACAGTTAAGGTTAAAGACAGTCACCAGGTGGAGGCACAGGTACAAATGCCTAAATTGTTTTCTATCCAACTTTTCCTGCATCCTCCGGTTTTAGAATTTCTGACCAACATCACTCCGAAGTTTTTTAGTAAAATCTCAAACAAAGCACCACCATTATCCTCGCGGGTTGCTTTGCATGTTTTCAATTGCATTTTCAGGAATTAGGATTAAACATCAGCTCGTAATGCACATTTCTTGTATTTGGACGGGCTCAATGTGACATTATCTTAAATTCTAATTCAAAAAAATCATGAAAACAATAAAAATTTTCAGCATCATTATGCTATTCTTTGCCGTTAACGCTTCGGCACAACAAATATCTACAGCCGATTTACAGGTAACCGGTTTAACTTGTTCCATGTGTTCAAACGCCACACAAAAATCTTTAGAAACCCTGGGCTTTATCAGTAACGTTAAACCAGATTTAAATAAAAACATCTTTGTTTTAACCTTTAAAAAAGACGCGAATGTTAATCTTGATCTGGTTCGTAAAAAAGTTCAGGATGCAGGTTTTTCTGTTGGCAGCTTAACTGCAAACTTCAATTTTAACGATGTTAAAGTAGACGACAAAGGTCAGGCAGTTGTTAATGGCAATGTGTACCGTTTTGTAAATGTAAAAGATAAAACGCTTAGTGGCACAATAAAGGCGAGTGTGGTTGATAAAGATTTTATTTCCGGTTCAGCATTTAAAAAACAAGCCTCAACTGCTAAGTCTGACGCTTATGCAAGTGGCACCGGCGTAGTAAATGGCAAAAAAACGCGCATTTATCACTTGGTTCTTTCTTAGGATGAGGCGGATATTCATACTGGCGCTGATGCTTATCGGTGCTTATAAAAGTGTTTCTGCACAAGAATTATATGTGTTTACAGAGCCTGCGAGCAATATGCCGAAAAAATCGATCGGCGTAAGGATTACCAACGAAGGCATGTTTAACTATCCGGGTTATGTAAGCCGCACTATTCCGGAGGTGATGATCGGGTTCAGCAAAAACCTGATGATGCATACCCAGGCTTTTCTTTCTGACATGGACGGTAAATATCGTTTAGAAGGTGGGAGTTTATATGCAAAATACCGGTTTTTATCGTTGGATGAAGCACACAGCCATTTCAGGGCATCGGCTTTTGGAAGGATTAGTACCAGCAGACGGCCAACTTATACGCGCGACATTAACCTTGAAGGCGACAATAGCGGCGTGCAGGGCGGATTGATTTTTACACAACTGCTGCATAAACTGGCGCTATCATCAACCTTAGGTTTTGCCCACGCTTTCGAAAACAGCGACAGACAAATCGCAGGGATGCCTCAACCAAAAAATATGCTGTCCTACAGCTTATCATCGGGTTATCTGGTTTTACCTGTCGTTTATAAGGATTACAAACAGCCCAACTTTAATGTCTATTTAGAGTTACTGGGCAAAACCGATCCGGGCAGCGGTCAATCCTATCTGGATATAGCCCCAGCCCTACAGATGGTTTTAAATAGTGCAACCCGAATCGATTTTGGCTATCGTTTTCAGGCAACCGGAAATATGGATAACCGGTACACCAAAAACATGTATTTGCTCAGGGCAGAATTTAATTTTTTTAACGTTTTAAAATAGAATATAATCACATGAAAAAAATATTAGGATTAGTTGCCATCATCACAATCGCAACAACAGCATTCACTTACGCACAAAGCAAAACAGATGCCGCCTTAAATCAGGTATTAACAGCCTATTACGATGTAAAAAATGCCCTCGCAACCGACAAAAAAGACCTGGCGATAGAAAAAGTAAAAGTTTTATCGGCAAAGGTAAATGCAGTTAACCATAAAGATTTACCAGCAGATCAGCATAAAATATTTATGGAACAAGCTGCAGTTATCAAAAATAAATCGGCACAACTTGCGGGCTCGAACGACATTAAAACACAAAGAAAAGCTTTTGAAGGGATTTCTTATGCGATGATTAAAACGCTGAAGGGTTTAAAATTTAACAGCCAAACCGTTTATGTTCAGCATTGCCCCATGGCGAAAGCGAGCTGGTTAAATGAAAAAGAAAACATCGAAAATCCATATTATGGAAGTATGATGTTCGATTGTGGTGATGTTTCCGAAACGATAAAACCGAACTAATGAAGCTGCATATCAAAAACATGGTATGCAACCGTTGTAAAATGGTGGTTAAGGCTGAGCTCGAAAAGCTTGGCTTTAAACCGCTATTGGTTGAGCTTGGCGAAGTTACTTTGGCTAAAAATATCACTCCCGAAGATAAAATCAGAATCTCATTTGGCCTTAACCATTTCGGATTCGAACTATTGGAAGATAAGAAAACCCAGATAGCCGAGCAGGTTAAAACGGCTATTGTTAATTTAGTACATTATACCAGGGAACCCTTAAAAATCAATCTTTCTGCCTACCTCAGTGATCAGTTGAAACAGGAATACGCCGGTTTAAGCGGTATTTTTTCGGAGGTGGAAAATCAAACGATTGAGAAATATTTCATTGCCCAAAAAATAGAAAAAGCAAAAGAAATGCTTACCTACGGCGAACTTACCCTGAGCGAAATTGCTTATCAGCTCAACTACAGCAGTGTGGCACACTTATCGGCACAGTTTAAAAAAGTAACTGGTATTACGCCTTCGGCTTATAAAGCAGGTTCTGCAGACAGCAGGAAAACACTGGATGAGGTATGAGGAGGATGGGCTAAAATTTATGGTCAATGGTTAGATAGATCATGGTTGATAGCCAATGGGCCCATCGTCTATGGACCATGAACCCAAAAACCATTAATCGATTAACCCCCTCTGTCCAATTTCTTACCATAAGTCAAGACTGATCAACTGGTAATCAGCTAATTTTGTACCTAAATAAAATCACCAGGTATGAAAAAATTATTCTTATTTCTGATCGCTGCCTCAATCAGTGTAGCATCATTTGCACAAACAAGCTGGAAAATAGATCCAATGCACTCGTTTGTTAACTTTTCAGTTAAACACATGGGCATTTCTTTTGTTGATGGTTCATTTAAAAAATTCGACGGAACGGTTACGGCTTCTAAACCAGATTTAACCGATGCTAAAATTAGCTTTACGGTTGATGTAAACAGCATTACTACAGGTGTTGAGATGAGGGATGGCCATTTAAAAACAGACGATTTCTTTAATGCAGAGAAGTTCCCTACGATGAAATTTGAAGGCACATCTTTCAAAAAACTAAGTGGCAATAACTATGAATTGAATGGTAAACTGACCATCCGCGATGTAACCAAAGATGTAAAGTTTGCTGTGGTTTATGGTGGTACCGCTAAAGATCAGCAAGGCAATACCAAAGCCGGTTTTGGCGCTACTACGACCATTAACCGTTTAGATTATAATATTAAATATGATCCAACAGGTGCTGGTGTTGCAAAAGATGTTGCCATTAAATTGAACCTGGAGTTTGTTCAGGCGAAATAATTGATGAAGATCGTTATTAATCAATTTTGATGATCTAATAAACTTTTTAATTAAATCTGTCACATTGAGCTTGTCGAAATGCATATAGGTGCTTCGACAGGCTCAGCATGACAAAAACGATACCATGTCCACATTATCTCAATTCAGAAACTTTACTCAGCGTTTGCCGCAAACGGATTTAATGCCAACGCTTTTTATTGGACATGGCTCTCCAATGAATGGTATCGAAAATAACGAGTTTAGTCAGAGCTGGATTGATTTAGCCAAACATATACCTGTTCCAAAAGCCGTTTTAGTGGTATCAGCACATTGGTACACCCATGGCACTTTTGTTACCGCGATGGATTTCCCGACTACCATCCACGATTTTGGTGGGTTTCCGCAGGCACTTTTCGATGTGCAATACCCTGCTCCCGGCGATCCGAATTTGGCTGCAGAAATTCCCGGATTAATTCACGCTACACCAGTGGGCTTAGACCACGACTGGGGCCTGGACCATGGCACCTGGACAGTGGTAAGGCACATGTATCCTAATGCAGATATTCCGGTATTGCAATTGAGTATCGATTACACTAAATCTCCTGAACAGCATTACGAAATTGCCAAAGAAATTTATGCGCTCCGCAAAAAAGGCGTATTGGTTATCGGGAGCGGAAACATGGTACACAACCTCCGCATGTTAAGCTGGGAGATGATTAACGGTGGTGGTTACGATTGGGCAAATGAGATGAACGATAAGTTTAAAAACTTAATTGCCAACGGAGATCATCAGCCTTTAATTAACTACCGTAACCTTGGTACCGATGCGATGCTGGCCATCCCTACGCCAGAGCATTATTTGCCGCTTATTTACACCCTCGGATTGAAAAACGATAAGGAAGAGATTGCGTTTTTTAATGACAAAGCCGTTGGCGGTTCGTTAACAATGACGTCTGTTTTGGTAGGATAAGGGGTTTAGGGTTTATCAAAACCGCGTCATCTCGACCGTAACACAGTGGAGCGGAGAGATCTAACTCTAGATAGATTTAGCTTCGCTGAGCACCTTCGTGGTTCTCGACTGCATTACACTCCGCTCGAAATGACGGCATCTGGTGGAATCACAGAAACTAAAATTCTATAAAACATTATGATTATTCTGTAACGCTTTTGGCCCCTTAAGTTGGTAAATTTGCTTAAAAGAATTTCATCATGACACATACCTATCAACTCACGGGCATGACCTGTGGCGGTTGCGAAAATAAAGTTAAAAGTAACCTGCTCGTTTTACCAGATGTAACCTCGGTTGAGGTTTCGAAAGATACCAATTCTGCTACCATTAGCATGGATAAACATATTGGATTAGATACCCTTCAGCAAGCTTTGGGTGGCGCCGACAGCAAATATCAGATTTCAGCTGCGCATCATAGTGAAGCGCTGGAAGAAGCAAAATCATGGGCAGAAACCTATAAACCCATCTTATTGATCTTCGGATATGTTACCGCAATATCTTTAGTGGTTTCATGGCAAAATGACGCCATTAATTTTATGGTGTTTATGCGCATATTTATGGCAGGTTTTTTCCTCACCTTTTCTTTCTTTAAAATGCTCAACTTAAAAGCTTTTGCCGAAAGTTATGCCATGTACGATATTGTAGCCAAAAAATTCAGTGCGTGGGGTTTTATTTACGCTTTTATAGAATTGGGACTTGGTTTGTCATTTGCCTTAAACCTCTCTCCTGTTGTTGTAAACTGGGTTACCCTCATCGTAATGACAGTAAGTATCCTTGGCGTTTTGGAAAGTGTTTTAAACAAAAAGAAAATTCAGTGTGCCTGTTTAGGTGCTGTTTTTAATCTACCCATGAGCACCGTAACCATTGTTGAAGATGCGATTATGATTGCTATGAGCGCGGCGATGTTGGTTTTGATGTAGGTTAGATCCTCTCTTTTAACATGATCGTCACCCTGAATTTATCTCAGGGTCTTTCATGCTAGAAAGATGCTGACCCCCGATGTAAAATCGGAACAGCATGACGAATCGTTTACTGCCGCTTATACCTAAACTCAGATTTTCGGCTTTTGCCATTTAGCTTACCATCAATCCAGGCGAGCATTTCTGTTTTACCCAGGTTTTGATAAACTATTCTCTGCGGAAAATCGTGATCCTTATTTTCGAAAATATAAATCTGGTTCTTTGTGGAGATAAGTTTAAAACAAACCTCTTTACCCTCATTCTGATTGGCGACAGTTGAGCAATAGAAAATATCTTTTCCTATTGTTCTGATCTGCAAAGTTTCGGTGAGTACACTATCACCTTTTGCATTAATACGATAGCTTTTGCCTTTTAATATTTTATCAGCGCTTTTACTCCATTGCTCTACATTTTTACCTTTAGGCGTTTGCATTTCCCATGAACCCAAAACAAATGAAAAGACTTCTGATGAATTTTTTTGGGCTTTAACATCGCTAAAAAAGCCAACCATGAATAAGATCATGGAAAATGAATAGATTCTCTTCATTTTGCAACAGTATTGGTAATGTGCGCCAAATGATGTTTTCCATGCCAGGCGTACATGCCCAGCATATTGGCTAAAGTGAGCTCCTTATTATGTGCCGGATGGATATATTTTCTCTGGTAGTCTTCTACTTGCAATGTTTTTAAAAAAGCAACCCAGCGCTGATGCAACCCGGTTAATAAATCAATAGAGAAATTGATGTCACCATTTTTAGCTTCTTCAGTTTCAGCCCAGCGTTCCTCATAATACGGTCTGATTACCGGAATATCCTCTGTTATGGCCTGCTTAAAACGGATATAGGCATTGATGTGGCTATCGGGAATATGGTGAACAACCTGCCTTAATGTCCAGCCTTCGGGGCGATAGGTCTGGTTTAATTCTTCATCCGTTAAATTTTCGGTAGCCTCTTTAAGCTGGCCGGGTAGTGCTTCAATTTCAGAAATCCAGGTATCAATCTGTTGCTGATCGAAAATATCAGGCATTGAAAACTGTCCGATCGGGTATTTTAACTGCTCTATATCCATGAAACCAAAATAAGATTTTTAAGGAGAATTATCTGTTTCTAAAAACTAATAAATAGTTGAAAGGCTGGAAAGTTGAAATCTAACCTTCAACCATGATAACATTCCAACATTAAAACAACCTCCCAATTACATCAGCTTCTTCAGCCATTTCAACAGACCCATTTTTTTGCCATAAGGAGGATAAATCATGCTGGTCATCCCCAATTTTGATTGAAAAACAACCGCTCTTTCGTGCGAAAAGGTTTTGAAGCCAAAAACCCCGTGACAACTTCCCATCCCGCTACTGTTTACACCGCCGAAAGGCAAATTAGGGTTACTGATATGAACCAGTACATCGTTTACACAAGTTCCACCGGTACTGGTTTCGTTAATAATTTTATGCTGATTCTGCTTGCTACCTGAAAAGATATAAAGCGCCAGTGGTTTACTTTTACTATTCACCAAATCAATAGCCTCCTGCACATTTTTAAAAGTAATTACAGGTAAAACAGGTCCAAATATTTCTTCCTGCATGATGTCGCTACTTTCATTTACAGAAGTTAAAAGCGCAGGCAACAGGGTCAGATTTTGCTCATCTTTTTCACCACCAAAAGCCAATACCGCTCCATCAGCAACAGCATCGTTCATTAATTTAATTAAACGTTTAAACTGTTTTTCACTGATGATTTTAGCATAATCCTTTTGATTAATTTCAGCCCCTTCGAAAAACATTTTCTGAACTGCAGTTCTATAATCTCCAACAAAATCATTTAGCTTACTTTCTTCGATCAAGACATAATCAGGGGCAATACAGGTTTGGCCGGCATTAACCAATTTACCCCAGGCAATTTTTTCGGCAGCTTTTTTAATATCGCAGGTTTCATCTACAATCACTGGCGATTTCCCCCCAAGTTCCAAGGTTACTGAGGTCAGGTTTTTCGCCGCAGCTTCCATTACCACTTTGCCTATGGCGGTGCTTCCTGTAAAAAAAATGTGATCAAACGGGAGTTTTAAGAGTTCGGTAGAAACACCAGCATCGCCTTCAAAACAGGCGATTTCTTTTGGATCAAAAGTGGTTGTAATCATTTTATTAATTACACCCGCTGTTGCTTCGCTTAATTCGGACGGTTTAAGGATGACGCAATTCCCTGCCGCAATTGCAGAAACCAATGGGCTCATCATCAATTGCAAAGGGTAATTCCATGGAGCAATAATCAGGCAAACACCTTTAGGTTCGTAATAAATTTTATTACTTGCAAAAAGATTACTCATGGTTCTGCCGGCAGATTCAGGCTTCATCCAGCTCCTCAGTTTTTTGATGGCAAAATCTATTTCTGCATAGGTAAAATACAGTTCGGTTACGGCACTTTCGAAACGGTTTTTGCGTAAATCTTTTTCAAGGGCTGCAAATATTTCTTCTTCAGCCTTTTCCAAAGCTTGTTTAAGTAATTTTAACTTTATCACACGGGTTTTAGCATCCGTTTTACGTAAATCGAATTTATGTTTTTGCTGTAAATCGAAAACCGGTTTTATCTGTTCTTCCATAATTATCTGACACTAATCTCTTTTACTCTAATCGATCTTGCCTGTTAATGCATTAAATTTAGTTAAAATGCTGCCGTTTCATTAAAAATTCATTCATTTAAAGCATATTGCAGCAAATTTTAATAATAAAGATGAAAAGGTTGTTTTTTGTTTTCGCATTCATAATTCCTCTGGTTATCCATGCCCAAACCATAAAAACAGATGTACTGGTTATTGGCAATGACGATGCCGCTTATGCTGCGTCTTTTCAGTCCTTTAAATCGGGTGTAAAAACCATCCTGCTTACCCAAAAAGAACAATTGGATTTAAATAAAATAGCCCCGACCAACAAGGCTTTTTATCAGAACTTTTTAAAGCGCGAAACCGAAAATGCGAAAAGCTTAGAAACCCCAAAGCCTAAGCCCGATAAGAAAAACCGGCCAAAAGTAATGGTGACAGATAGCACACTACTTTTAAACGTGATCAATAACACACCCTACGCCGAAATTAAACGATCTGGCAGTGGCTGGGAAGTAAAACTCACAAAAGATAAAAGTATTAAAGCAAGGATTCTTTTGCTGGCCGATAATCCTGAAAAATTGATTGCCGCATTAAAAATCACAACTTTAAATCCGGCGAAACCAAGCCCGTTAAATTATAACGAAAATACCTACCGAACCACTGTAGCAAGTATTGCTTCAACAGGTGCTAATTTTTTATCATTATATAACCTGTTGATTCCCAATCAGGAAAATCTCTTATATATTCCTGCCGAACAATCCGAATTTGGGTCGGCAGCGGGAGCCACTGCAGCCTATGGTGCATTTTATGATATTAAAACCAGTTTATCAAATTTAAAAGGAATTCAGGGCGAATTGTTAGCATATAAGCATGCATTAATGCCATTTGAAGATATAAAACCCACCGATTCGAATTGGCTGGCCATCCAAAAAGTAGGCATTACCGGAATTATCAAAGCAGAACTCAAACAGGGTAAAGCTTATTTCAAACCTGAAAAAGAAGTAACTTATAACGAAATTAAAGAACCGGTTAAAGAATATTATTTCAAAGCTCAAATCTGGTTCGATGATCATCAGAATATCCCAATTAATTTAGAAAATACCATTTCTATGGTGTGTTATGTGGGCAATAAATCAGTTGATGCTACAAAAGATGCATTGCAGAAAAACTGGAATAAAAATTACAGGTTCAGCTCCAGGTATGACCTTAAAAAAGTGTTAACCAGACGCGAATTTGCCACCATCATTAACGAATTCCTCGAACCTTTTGATAAAGTTAACGTAGATAAAACCGGGAGGGTTATCCGTTAGTTTTTGCCACAGATTTGCACAGATAAACACAGATTTTAACCTTAATGCAAAGGATTATCTGTGTTCATCCTTGTTATCTGTGGTTAATTGGTAAGACAGAAGTAGATAAAACCGGAAGGATGATCCGCTAGTTTTTTACCACAGATTTGCACAGATAAACACAGATTTAAGCATAATTGCAAAAAATAATCTGTGTTCATCCTTTTATCTGTGGTTAATTCAGAAGGCGGAAGTAGATAAAACCGGAAGGATGATCCGCTAGTTTTTTTGCCACAGATTCGCAGAGATAAACACAGATTTTAACCTTAATGCAAAGGATTATCTGTGTTCATCCTTTTTATCTGTGGTTAATTCAGAAGGCAGAAATAAATAAAACCGGAAGGATGATCCGCTAGTTTTTTGCCACAGATTCGCAGAGATAAACACAAATTTTAACCTTAAGGCAAAGGATTATCTGTGTTCATCCTTTTTATCTGTGGTTAATTCAGAAGGCAGAAATAAATAAAACCAGGAGGGTGATCCTTTAGTTTTTGCCACAGATTTGCACAGATAAACACAGATTAAGCATAATTGCAAAAAATAATCTGTGTTCATCCTTTTATCTGTGGTTAATTTATATGACTGAGGTTGTAACATTTCCATTTCCTTCTAAAATTAGGTTGTGCTTTACCTAAATTGCATCCAAACCTAAAATTCATGAAGAAATATTTACTTTTCCTTTTGCTTTGCACGGGCGAATACACTTTTGCGCAACAACTAGCCCCTTTAACCGTAGAAAAAATTATGCGCGACCCAAAATGGATGGGTATTGCACCCACTAATTTCCGCTGGACGGCAGATAGCAAAACCCTTTATTTTAACTGGAACCCTGAAAATAAAGCCAAAGAAGAATTATTTAAAGTTTCGGCAACTTCTGCAAAACCTGTAAAAGCGGTTGAAAAAGAAGATGAAAAACTATTGAGCTTAAACTATACCTATAATGCTGACCGCAGCCTGGGCTTGGTAGAAAAAAGTGGCGACATCTATCTGAAGAATTTCAAAACGAATAAAGAAACACGCCTAACCAACACACTCGAAAGAGAAAACAGTCCTGTTTTTTTGACCAATGGAAACGTTGTTTACCAGTTGGGCGATAATCTTTTCGAGGTGGACTTAAAATCGGCCGAAACCAAACAGCTTACTAATTTTGTTAAAGGTAAAAAAGCAGGAAGAACAGAAGCCAAACCTCTTACCGAACAAGACAAGTGGTTAAAAGCAGAGCAAACGGAACTTTTCGATATCATTAAAAAGCGCAATGCAGAAGCCAAAAACGGTTCGCGTGGCGGAAGAGGTCGCTTTGGTGGTGCCTCCGGAGATACAAAAACTTTAAAAGAACTTTACACCGAAGATAAGTTTCTCAATGGGGTAGTTATTAGTCCGGACGGGCATTTTATAACCTACAAACTCACCACCCCTGCTCAGAATAACCACAATACCATTGTTCCGAATTACGTAACCGGATCTGGTTATACCGAAGATATTCCTGGCCGGACCAAGGTTGGCGAAAACGAAAATACCTCACAGGGTTTTATTTATGATACGCAGCGCGATACAGTTTACGCCATCCAAACTTCAACCATTCCCGGCATAAAGGATCTTCCTGATTACCTGAAAGATTATCCAAAAGAACTGGATACCTTAAAAAAGAAAAATGCCGACAGGCCTGTAAATTTCTTTGGCCCGATCTGGAACGACAATGGAAATACCGCAATTGTTGTGGCCACTTCCACAGACAACAAAGACCGCTGGATCTTGAAACTGGATGCTTTGATAGGTAAATTTTCTTTAATAGATCGCCAGCGCGATGAAGCCTGGATCGGCGGTCCTGGCATTAGCGGTTTTTACCAGGGCAGCACTGGGTGGATCGATAATAACCGTTTTTATTACCAAAGTGAGGCTACAGGCTATTCGCACTTATATGTGGCAAATGTAAATACCGGCGATAAAAAACAGCTTACTTCGGGTAAATGGGAAGTACAATCGGTACAGCTCTCAAAAGACAGAAGTACGTTTTACATCAAAGCAAATAAAGAGCACCCAGGCATTACCAATTTCTTTAAAATCGGTGTTAATGGAGGTGAACTTGTTCAGATTACCACCATGAAGGGGTTGAATGACATCACCCTTTCGCCCGACGAGAAATATATCGCCATCAATTATTCTTATATGGATAAACCCGGAGAATTATATCTCCAGCCAAATAAAGCCGGAGCTAAAGCCGTACAGGTTACGCAATCAACCTCTGCAGAATTTAATTCTTATAAATGGCGTCAACCCGATATGGTTACCTTTAAAAACCGCTACGGAGCCGATTTATATGCAAGGGTTTATAAACCGGATCATCCGCACCCTAACCATCCTGCTGTAGTATTTGTACATGGTGCTGGCTATTTACAAAACGTACATTTTGGCTGGAGCACCTATTTCCGTGAGTTTATGTTCAATAATTTACTGGCCGATAATGGGTACACGGTAATTGATATCGATTATACCGGAAGTTCTGGTTATGGCCGCGATCACCGTACGGGCATTTACCGCCACATGGGTGGAAAAGATTTAACCGACCAGGCCGATGGTGTTAAGTTCTTGGTAGAGAAATATGGCGTTAATCCAAAACATGTGGGTTTATATGGCGGCTCTTATGGTGGGTTTATCACGTTGATGGCCATGTTTAACGAATCGGATGTTTTTGCCAGTGGCGCTGCTTTACGTTCGGTTACCGATTGGGCACATTACAATTATGGTTATACCTCCAATATTTTAAACGAACCTTACAATGACCCGATTGCCTATAAAAGAAGCTCACCAATTTACTTTGCGGATAAATTAAAAGGCAACCTGTTAATGGCACACGGCATGGTTGATGTAAATGTACACTTTCAGGATATTGTGCGCATTACACAACGTTTTATTGAGCTGGGCAAAAACAACTGGGAACTTGCGGTTTATCCGGTAGAAGACCATGGTTTTGTTGAGCCAAGCAGCTGGACGGATGAGTATAAAAGGATATTTAAATTGTATGAAAATACGTTGAAGAAGTAATTTTTAATAAGGTCCGTCATCTCGACTGGAGCGCAGCGGAACGCCCGCCTGCTTCGGGCAGGGAGAGATCTACCTTGAGATAGATTTCTCGGCTGCGTTGCACTCCGCTCGAAATGACGCAATCTATAAAATAGGACCCTGCTATATCTCCTGCAAACAATATAGTTTTCATCTATATCATTATCAATAAATACAATTAACAATTAGTGGATCGGGGTTGATTGGCTCCTCTTTTAGCCTTACCTTTGTGCCAACAAAATTAAAGACAAAAAATTATGGCAATAGTAGGTAAAAAATTCCCGAGTGTTAGTATTGATGCAATGTCGGACATGGGTGATGACTTGAAAATCAATGTATTTGAAGAAGCTGTAAACAAAAATAGTAAAGTGTTATTATTCTGGTATCCAAAAGATTTTACTTTCGTTTGCCCTACAGAATTACACGCTTTCCAGGCTGCTTTACCAGAGTTTGAACAAAGAAATACCATTGTAATCGGTGCGTCTTGCGATACCAACGAAGTTCACTTCGCATGGTTAAATACGCCAAAAGATAATGGTGGTATTGAAGGTGTTACTTACCCGATTTTAGCTGATACCCACAGACAATTATCTGGCATCCTTGATATTTTAGATCAGGAAGTTAACTACGATGAAGAAGGAAACGAATCTTTCTCAGGTTCAAATGTTTCTTTCAGAGCTACTTATTTAATCGACGAAACCGGTAAAGTTTTCCACGAAAGTGTTAACGATATGCCACTAGGTAGAAACGTTAAAGAATATTTACGTTTAATTGATGCTTATGCTCACGTTCAGAAACATGGCGAAGTTTGTCCTGCAAACTGGGAAGAAGGAAAAGAAGCAATGAACGCAAACAGAACTGGCGTAGCTGAATATTTAGCCGCTAACTAATTAAACAAAACGTTATGTTTTTAGAATTAATAGAAGATAATCTTCAACAATACCTGGCCGATAACTCAAAGGTGATGGTTCAGTACGCTGCATCGTGGTGCGGAAACTGCAGGATCATGAAACCTAAGTTTAAAAAACTGGCTTCGGAAAATGAAGATGTAGCCTTCCTGATTGTTGATGCCGAAAAACTTCCAAACTCACGCAAATTTGCAAACGTTGATAATTTACCAACTTTCGCAGCTTTTGAAGGTGGCAATTTGGTAGATCAGGTGCAAACCAACAAAGCAGAAGGTTTAATTGAACTATTTAACAAGATAAAGTAATGAAGATTCCGGTTATAAGACAATTATTTCAAAACACCACTCCGGCTCAACTGGAGACCACTTTAGAAGTTTTAGAAGCTTTCTGCGAATTTAGAGGTGTTAGTGAGCACGAGGTTGATGTAGCTGGCGAGATGATTACCAATATCTGCGGCGCGCTTGAAGTGCACCAGATGGTAAGTGAAGGTGCTGCCGAAAAAGATGCGCTAAATGCTTTTGGCCAAAAAGTGATGGGTTCCATTGATCGGTAATCGTCTTAAAGCTTAATCTCGCTTTTTCGAAATATAAAATCCCTTGCTGATGAAAAATCTGCAGGGGATTTTTGTTTATACGCGATTTCGTCATTGCCAAAACTTAAACTTCTATTGATTGCCCTAAACTAAAACCGTCATCTCGACCGAAACGCAGTGGAGCGGAGAGATCTATCTCGAGACAGATTTAGCTTCGCTGAGCACTGCGTGGTTCTCGACTTCGTTGTACTTCGCTCGAAATGACGAAGCTTTGAGAATGACAGCACAATAATAAAAAAGGTCTGTGCGGACACAGACCTTGGATTAGTGCTAACGCTCGTTTCTAACGAGCGTCGAATAGTTTATCGTTTACAAACGATAGAATCGTATTGCTATTTACGCACTCGTTTGGAAATGAGCGCAAACGTCTTTCAATACTAAGCTAAATTCCTACCGGCATTTACAATACCAAATACCGTTCTTACTGCAAGCTTTTCTAAAGCGTGCTGGTCTTTCTCGCTTTGATCGTGCTGCAGTTTCTCTAAAGCGAAATGCTGGATTAAAACTAATGGCAGGATAATTTTCTCACGCGTGGCGATTGATTTTTTATCTACCGGATAGTTCGCCATCAATGTTGGCTGTCCGGAGAGTTTTAAGAGCATCTCTTTGGTTAATTTAAACTCGTCATGTAGTTGAGTCCAAAAGGCACCAAACTCTTTGTCGTTGGCTAAATGAGCCGTAATTACAAAGTCCGATTTGCTCATGCTCATCATACAGTTATCTACAATGGTTTTCAGGTAATCTGAATCCTGATAAACCTTAACCACTTTATCCCAATTACCGGCTTTTTCCTGAGTGCTCAAGGCTGTTCCCATTCCATAGAAACCAGGTACATTTTGTTTCAGCATACTCCAGGCGGTTACAAAACTAATGGCCCTTAAATCTTCAAGCTTCATTTCGCCGCCGCCGTTTCTTTTTACCGGACGACTGCTAATATTAGCCTGCGATAACAGTTTTAAAGGAGATAATTTCTCTAAATAACTTACAAATAATGGGTGCTCACGCAAATCGACAAAAGCTTTATAACTTTCTTCAGCCATTTCATCAAGCAGGGCTTTATTTTCAGGATCCAACAGAATATTGTGCTTTTCTTTTAATCCAGAGGTTAATCCTGCGTTGATCAGTTGTTCGATATTAAATTCAGCACTTTCTACTGAACCATATTGCGAACTAATGGTCTGCCCCTGAACGGTTAATTGCATATTTTTATTGGCAATTTCCTTGCCCATTGAAGCATAAAAACGATGTGTTTTACCACCACCACGTGCAGGCGGACCGCCACGGCCATCAAAAAATGCCAGCTGGATGTTGTGTTTAGCAGAAATAGCCGACAATGAAGTTTTTCCGTTAAAAATAGACCAGTTGGCCATTAGGTAGCCACCATCTTTGGTACTATCAGAATAACCCAGCATAATATCCTGCTTATTGCCACGGCTGGCCAAATGTGCTTTATAAAATGGATTGCTATACAATGTATCCATAATCGCGGCCGCACCTTTTAAATCGTTAACGGTTTCGAAAAGCGGTACAAAATCAATCGTCAGCGATTCTTTACTCCAGCCATTCCAAAGGAAAAGCTCAATCAATTGAAGAATGTCGCTCGCCTGCTGGCAATTACTAATGATAAAACGGTGGCAGGCTTTTTCGCCGTTGCGTTTCTGAATACCTTTAATTTCTTTAATTACCTCAATGGTATCCTCAATTAAAGCATCAGGTTCACTTGCATAAACAATAGTTGCTTCTTTAAAAGAAATCAGGTTTAGTTTTTCTGCTTCTGATAACTTATCATAATTAGCAGGATATAAAGAAGAAATCGGTTTATTTTCACGGCAATACGCATGTACACTTCTCAACACACGGCTATCCTGGCGGATATCCAGCGAAGCAAAGTAATTGCCATAGAGATCAATTTTACGGATCAGGTCGTTAACTAAATCCACAAATAAACCATCGTGTTCGGCCAGTAATGTTTCTTTAATTTTATTGAGGTTATCCCTTAATTCATCAGAAATATCATGAAGTTCGCAGGTTTGATCGAAAGCATTTTGATAGAGTACATCGTGCAGTTTGGCGATATTTTCTTCAACACCCCTAAAAGTGATACGGCGTTTAATTACCCTGAAATCGCGGTAATAGCAACGGAAGAGGATCTGGCGCAACATTTTAGAAACCGCCAGGGTTGTATCGGCATGAATATTCGGATTTCCATCCCTGTCACCACCTGGCCAGAAACCGAGTTCTAAAATTTTCTTGGTTTCGAGGTTATATTCATCCAGGTTCTGGTCGATTTCTTCCTGAATGTTTGCCGCAGCAAAATAAAAGGTATTTTCGAGGAACCAGGCCAGGTTTAAGGCTTCATCAACCGGTGTTGGCGATTTTTTATTAAAAAATGGTGTTTTACCCAATTGTTGCAAAAGCGAATTCATCGAGATAATATCATTATCCCTGATGGCCTTGGTTAAATCGGTAATGATGGCCAATACACTGCCCGGATAAAACTGGGTGGGGTGCGCGGTTAAAACCAAACGGAGCGAAAGTTCATCAATCAGCTTCTCAATTTTTGCCAGCACAGGCTTATTATCGGCATTTTTCTTTAAAATAAAGGCCAGTGTACTTTGCTCATCAGTGGTATTTAATTTGGTAAAAGAAGCATCTTCTACGGCATCAAAAAGCACTACCTGACGTTCGATATACTGGATAAAACGGAAAAGAAGGTCAATAATATCCTTGCGCTCGGTATAGCTGGTGTACTTGGCAAAAAATTCTTCGATAATCTGTGCGGGTTTCTCTCCGTTAGCAATGCCTTCTTCACAGCTTTTAAAGAATAAGGGAAGCAGTGTTCCGGTATCCTTAATTTTGTAGAAAGGCAAGGTGAGAAATAAACTGTTAAATAGTTCGAATTTTGAGATGACCTCATTATTAAAAATAGATTCTCGTTGCGTTGTTAAACGAAGTTTGGGCATAGCTTAGGCAGTAGTTTTGTTTACCGTAATACTACAAAAAATGCATAAGGTATTAAAATTCTAAGGCTTACAATTTGGAAAATTGTAGAATAAATTTTAATTTTAGAATCTTATTTGGCCACTATGTGGTTAAGTAAGAACATTTGCAATGTTTAAGGGCATTGCATTGATTGTTAATTTTTTGGGTTAAAACAGCCGATGTAATAAAATACACCGGCTGTTTTTGTTTTTTGCCATTATTTATGGCATTTCTTTGCAAATTTTAGTGCACATCGGCAGGAATGTTTGCATTTTTCTTAAACTTTTGAAGATAAAGCAGTGGGATCGAGAACAACATAATCAATCCGGCTACCCAGTAAGCATCATCATAAGTAAGCAACATGGTTTGTTTGGTTACAATTCCTTCCATCGCTTTTGCTGCCATAATTTTGGCATCGAACAAAGTTTGTCCTTTTGCCATAAAACCTTTAATCAAAATATTAAAGCGCTCTACAAATGGCTGGTTATAATCATTCACATTCGACAATAAAACGCTTCTGTGGAAACCCGAACGGATGTGTATTAAAGTAGTTAAAGCGGCAATACCAAATGAACCGCCTAACTGGCGCATCATGTTGTTTAAACCAGAACCCTGACCAATTTCCGGTCCTTTCAGGTCCTGGATAGCCAATGTGGTTAAAGGCACAAACAATAAGGCCATACCCACACCCCTGATTACCAAAGGCCAGAAGAAATCGCCTGTTCCTGATTGTAGTGTCGAATTACTTAACATCCAGCAGAACACGAAAAAGGCAAACATCCCGAAAGTGGCCATAATTTGCGCCGGAACACCTTTTTTAAGCATAATACCAATAAAAGGCATCATTACAATGGTACATAAACCACCCGGGAATAAGATTTCTCCGGTTTGCAACGGAGAAAATCCTAACAGGTTCTGACAAAATACCGGAAACACGAATACCGAACCATACAAACCGAAACCTAAAATAAAGGAGGTAAACATACCCACAGAAAAACTCCTGTGCCTCATAATTTTAAAATTCACAATCGGGTGGTCGGTGGTCAGCTCCCGCCAGATAAACAGCAGCAAGCCAAATACCGAAGCAACGGCCAATGCAGTAATATATGGTGTAGAGAACCAGTCTTCACTCTCTCCTTTTTCTAATAATGTTTGTAAGCTACCTACCGCAATAGCCAGTAACGCGATACCCCACCAATCGACAGGTTGACCCTGCCCTTCTTTAGGGGTTGCCCGAACAAAGGTGTACGTACAGTAGGCCGCGAGTATTCCGACGGGAATATTCACATAAAAGATCCACGGCCATGAACTGATTTCCAGGATATACCCACCAATGGTTGGTCCTACTGTTGGTCCAACTACCGCACCCAAACCAAACAGGGCTGTTGCGATACCCACATCTTCACGTGGCCAGGTTTCGATAAGGATAGCCTGCGCTGTTGATATTAAACCACCACCGGCCAGTCCCTGAATAATCCTGAATAAAATAAGTTCATTTAACGAAGTGGCGTTTCCGCATAAAAAGGAAACGAGTGTAAAAACGATGATGGAGGTAAGAAAATAATTTTTCCTGCCGAACCGGTTACCCAACCAGCCCGACATTGGCAATACGATAACGTTTGCTACCGCATAGCCGGTGGAAAGCCAGGCCACATCCTCAAGGGTGGCGCCCAGGTTTCCCTGTATCTGTGGAATTGCCACGTTTACGATCGTTGTATCAATCAGCTCCAACAAAGAAGCTGTGATTACCGTAAATGTAATAATCCACTTTTTTAAACCTACTTCGGCCATTTTAATATTATTTAGTAGATACTGAAGCTTTAACGCTCATTCCGGGACGTAATTTAGCCAGCAGTTCTTTTGATGGATGGATTTTGATTTTTACCGGAACACGTTGAACAACTTTAACGAAGTTACCAGTAGCGTTATCAGGAGGCAATAAAGATCCTTTTGCACCGGTAATCGGAGAGAAATTATATACTTCACCTTCAATTTTTTCGTCCGGATAAGCATCAACTTCGATTTCTACTTTAGAACCTTCCCTGATTTTTTCCAATTGGGTTTCTTTAAAGTTTGCTGTTACATAAATACTTCCGTCGTTTACTACAGAGAATAAAGACTGACCAGCCTGAACCAATTGTCCTTTTTGAACATTCTTTTTAGAAACAATACCGGTTGCCGGAGCTTTGATATCGGTATATGATAATTGAAGTTTAGCAAAATCGATATCACTCTGGCGCTGGCTGATTACGTTGCTGCTTACTGCCAGTTGCGATTGTGTGGTACCAACTTGTTTAACCGCAGCATTGTATTGATCTTGCGCTGCCTGATAGGCTGCAATAGCAGATTGTCTTGCTGCTTCAGCAGATTCTTTGTTGGCTTTTGCCTGATCGAAAGCCTGTTGTGTTATCGAACCATCTTTAACCAGGTTCTCATAACGGTTATAATCTTTCTGCGCTAAATTTACTTTAACGTTTGCAGCCGCAACATTTGATTTTGCAGCATCAACATTTGCTTTTGCAGTACCAGTATTGGCCTGGGTAGCCGCAATTTGCGATTGTGCCACACCAACACCTGCATTTGCACCTTTCTGGCCAGATTGGGCCTGCTCTAATTTAACTTTGTAATCGTTATCATCAAGCTTCACTAAAATCTGCCCTTCGGTTACGTGCGTATTTTCTTCAAAATTAATATCCTTAACATAACCACCAACACGAGCAACAACAGGACTGATATCGCCATCAATCTGAGCATCATCCGTATCTACGTGTTTGCTATAATAACTCCATTCGGTAATTCCGAAGATTATACCGATTACTAGTAAAACACCTAAAATGATGGGTACTACTATGTTCTTTTTTTTCTTTTCAGTTGTCATTGCTGTATTTATTGCGTTATTTTTCCTGTTGATTTTAATAGTGTATAGTAAGCCAAACCTGCATCTGCCTTTGCTATCTCTAAGTTTATTTTTGCCTGGTATAATAAAGTTTCTGCATCGATTCTATCGGTAACAGAAGCCACATTGTTTTTATATTTAGATGCCAATAATTTATCGTTCTCTGTTGCCTGGGCTATTGAAGTTTCCAAAACCTGGATTTTGTTCATGGCCACCTGGTAACTTTGAAAGTTTTTATTGATATCGGTTTTTACCTGATCAGATAAAATATCTTTCTGAATGGTAATTTCGCTCTGTTCAATTTTAGCCTGGCTTACTTTGTTTTTGTTTGTCCAAAGGTTCCCGAAATTCCATGAAACCGTTGCGCCTAATGTAACCGGCATTAAGTACTGGTTTGTTGGCGGAATAAAGTTGCCGCTTGGGTTAATGTAGTACAGGTTTGCACCAACACCAACGGTAGGTAAAGTATTTGCCTTAACCGTTTTGATGTTAAAATCGGCCACTTTGTTCTGTACATCGAGTTGTTTTAACTCCTGGCGGTTAGCCATGGCCTGACCAATGTATTCGTTTAAAGCGCCTGGTGTTTTTAAACCAAGGGTGGGATCAACAATTTTAACTTCAGTATCTTCAGGTAAGCCTAAAAGGATATCTAAATTGTAGTTGATTACCTTGCGGTTGCTCTCGATATCCATTTGAGTTAACGTAACGTTTGCCTGTTGCAACTGGAAACGCAGTACATCATTTTTGGTTACAATGCCCTGTTCGAAGAAACGTTGTGCCTGTTTAATCTGTGCAGCAATCGACTCTAAATTCTGATCAACCACTTTTCTGCTTTGTAAAACCTTGTATAAAGAATAATAAGTATTGATTACGGCATAAGTAATTTCTTCTTTGCTTTTATCGGCATCCAAACGTGCAACTTCGGCCAGTAACCTGGTCGATTCTTTTGCATATTTTAATTTACCGCCACCATATACCAGTTCCTGTACTGCTGCTGTACCTACAAAAGCATCTGCCCTTTTCGGTAATTGCAGGGTCGATCCTCCACCTGGCAGAGAAAACGTGCTGGTTGGGATTTCAGCGTGGTTGTACATAAAACTTGCAGTACCGGTAGGCAAAGCATTGTCTTTAACAACTGCCAGCTGAGCCACTGCCTGATCAATTTTGTTTTGGGAGAGTTTTAAGTTTTTACTATTGGCTATGCCAAGTTCTATTGCCTGATTGATATTTAATTCCTTACTGCTCTGTGCCAATAAAGCCGCCGGAACTAATGATGCCACAAGCATTAATCTAATTGATTTGGGTATCATCTTTTTGTTGTTAAATAAACTGTTGTTAGATCTTGTAAGTGAGCTACTGCCCTGTCTTTAATAATTTTTTTGTCTTTCGGATTACTCAGATCGAAGTTTGAGCATGATATAACCTTGTGGGGAGCAATAACGATATTGGTAATGGTGCCCATAATCGTAGCGATTACCATCCGCACATCTACTTTATTAAAAGTGCCATCTTCTATCCCGTCGGTAATAATGCGATCAATAAGCTGCATGTTATGGCTCATGGCATCTTTAATTTTATCGTACATTTCGGGCCTCTGGGTTAAAGACAGTTCGCGGTGCATCATTTTGTGAAATGCAGTGTTATTCAGAATTCTGTTTACATAGCCTTCAATAACCTTATGCAATTTTTCTAATGCAGAGATCTTATCCTCGTTGATGATTTTTAACTGAGAAGCAAAACCAGCAATACGCTCGTTCATGATCTCCACAAAAACGCCTTCTTTCGAACCGAAATAATAATTTATCATTGCCATGTTCGCTCCAGATTCTTTGGCAATCTGGCGGGTAGAAGTTCCCTCATACCCCGTTTCGCAAAACAGCTTTTCAGCTGCGTCGAGAATGGCCTGTTTTTTATCTACTTTTTCTGTTTTCATTTCTTTTTGACGGCACAAAATTAATCAAACGATTGATTAACTTCCAAATGTTTTGGTACTTCTTTTACATTATCCTGATAAAACACTGGCTTTTAATAAAATAATCGATTCTAAACTAAATACCGGCTATTCAGATAGGCGATATTCTTTATTTAGCCTTTATCATTTATAGGGCAGTAACAGCTAAAAACTGAATATCTGTTATGTAGTGAAATTTATTAAGATTTCTTTCGTTTTTGGTACCGTTAAATTTTATATCAGATTATTCTGGCAGTTTACTTTTATAAATTGTACCGTTTATAAATTAGCCCGAATTGATAATTAATTGGATAATTCGGCTGATTGTCAAATTAAAATTTAAAATAAATATTAACTTTGCCTCCAAATAACAAAAAACATGAGTGTACAAGAAAACAGCAACAATAATTTCAACTGGTTATATTATGCTTTAGGTTTATTCTTCGGAGTTTTAACAGGAGCAATTATTACACAAAACTATATTTTCGCTTTATTAGGCGGTGTTTTAGGTTTGTTAACTGCAGGCTTATTTTTAAACGCTATTGTAAAAGGAAGAAAGTACTAATTTCTTCTAGCCTTTTACCTTCACATCCTATTAAAATTTACGCCCTGTTTAAGGGCTAGATAATTTAATTTCAAAGTAAACGGAACCGTTAAGATTTTACCAATAAGCGTAAAACCATAATTGTTTTATTACTACAAGAAAACAAACTACACCTAAATGAAAAATATCTTCATTGTTGTTTTCGCTCTTATATGCTTTAGCGCAAAGGCACAACAGGCCGGCACCGCTGAGGTAAAATTCCCTGTTGCAGACCCAAGTCCGGCAGATATTGTGTATTTTCCGCTTAATGCCCCAAAGGTGAAAGCCGGAGATCCGACCAAACCTATTATCAAAATCGTTTACTCACGTCCTCAGAAAAAAGGGCGCGATATTTTTGGTGTTTTAGAGCAATACGGAACAGTATGGCGCTTTGGTGCTAACGAAAGTACAGAAATTCATTTCTTTAAAAAGGTGAGCATTGGTGGTAAAAAAATTAAAGCAGGTACTTACAGCTTATTTGCCATTCCTAACAAAGATACCTGGACCATTATAGTAAACAGCGAAACCGATAAATGGGGTGCTTTTACTTATAATCCATCAAAAGATATTGTACGTGTAAATGTGCCGGTTAAAACACTGGCTAAACCGATAGAATATTTCTCGTTAACTTTTACACCGGTTACAGAAGGTGCAAACCTGATTATTGGCTGGGACAGAACGCAGGTAGAATTACCGATTGGTTTTTAAGAAAAAACATAGAAAAATATAAAGTCCCGGTTTTGGCCAGGACTTTTTTGTTTAACGTGAATTTAAAACCAGCTTTCTGGCTTCGCTTTCGCTGGAAATAAATACTTTATACACCTGGCTGATTTTCCATTCGCCTTCTTTATTTTTTTCGATGATGACAAAGTTTTGCTGTGCACCATCAAATAATTCATAATTAATATCTACACGGGCAATTACCAGTGCGTCGCTTTCTGAAACGATGGTAGAGCTGATGTTGCAATCGCGCTGTACCACCCCCTCGTTTTTCTTCATCTCGCTTAAAATCTCACTGGCTTTATGTTTAATTACCCTTACATCTCTGTTTGAGGTAAAAACGGCATCCTCACTTAAAACAGCTTTCAGCTTCTTATAATCAGAGTTAATGTAACTGTCCATATAATAATTGATCACTGATTTATGACTCGCAGTAGGCTTTTCGGTAGCCAAAACCTGATTGGTGATTGTAATACCTAGTAATAAAATCACTAAAGCTTTTAGTTTCATAACTATTGGTGTTTTTTTTATTAAAGTTCGGCCAGATTGCAACAAAATAATATGCTGATAACACCTTAATGATGAGGTAACTAAAATATGATGTAAAGCAAAAAGCCCTCCTCAAAATAATTGAGAAGGGCTGGGGTTTATTAATTTTAAAGGTATTAATAGCCTGGGTTTTGTTGTGGTTTTAAAACCGGATTTGCATCCAATTCTGATTGTGGGATTGGAGAAACCAACCTGTTATCGCCAGACGGAAAGTTTACAATTTTCCAGTGTACGGTAGATCCGGTTCGGTTAACGCCCTTGTTTGTGCGTAGTAAATCGAAAAATTTATGCCCTTCGCCATATAGCTCTTTGTTGCGTTCTAACAATATTTCTTCGATCAGGGCATTGCCTGTATTGGCCGAAACAGCTGTTGCAACGCCAGCCCTTTGTTGTATCGCTAATAATGCTTGTTTTGCTGCCGGCTCGTTACCGAGGCGGGCCTCAGCTTCAGCCTCGATCAGGTACATTTCGGCAGAACGCATCAATACCTGGTTATTAGCGGTAGTGGTGGTAAAATCGAACTTATTAATTAAGTAACCCTCACCTCTTCTTCTGTAAGCGCCGGTGCTGGGATCGGCGGTTATACTGCTTTTTACCAAAAATTGTTTTTTGCGTTCGTCGTTTGCGGCAAATGAGTTAAAAAAATCATCAGTAACCCTAAAACTGGAGTAACCCGAATTGTAAGGATCGTAAAATGATGAAACGGCTAAGAAACCCTGATTGTCATCTGTACGAACACTAATACCATAAATCCATTCGGTAGTGGGCGTATTAAAACCGGTTAATAATGCCGCAGCACTACTTAATGATTTTCCTGCGCGTGCCAGTTTAGCATAACGGCTTGCTTCGGCCCAGTTTCCCATATTCAGATATACCCTTGCCAGTATCCCCTGAATGGCTGCAGTGCTCATTCTGTAAACATTGGTATTTTTTGCCGGTAAATTTATTTCTGCATATTTTAAATCATCAATAATAAAAGCGTAAACATCTTTTACTTTGTCTCTGCCTGGTGTAGGATCGTTAGGGCCAAGTGGCGCCTTAACAATCGGCACGCCCAGTGCATCAGGATTAACGCTGTAAGGTTGTGCAAACCAGCGGATTAACCAGAAATAGGTATATGCCCTTAAAGCCCTTGCTTCTGCCAGGAATTCGGTCTTTTGTGCGTCGGTTATCGGGGCAGTAGGGATATTGGCAACAAACTGATTGGCATTAGCAATCACTTTTCCGCTGTACTCCCACCAGGCACCCACATCTGAGTTGCTAGAGGTTTCTATAAACTGATATTGTGCTACAAAACGGTTATAATTTGATGCACCACTCACAATCAGCACATCGTTACCTTTAACATCTGCGCTTAAAATCATATTATTGGTATAACCCGAAAAAGTGGTTAAATCGTAAATACCCGTCATGGCAGCCTGAATTTTGGCTAATGATGAAAACGTTTCTTTCGAGTTGATCTGTTGGGTAGGGCTTACCTCCAGAAAATCTTTTTTACAACCGATAAGGTTTACCAATAACAGCAGGCTACCGATGTAAAATGTGGTTTTATATATTTTTATATTTTTCATTTTTCTCTAAATTAAAATCCAACATTAAGGCCCAGCGTAAATGTTTTAACATTTGGAATATCATTATTTGTTAAACCGGTAAGCGCAGACTCCGGATCCATACCTTTATGTTTTGCAAGTGTAAACGGATTTTCTGCTGTTACATAAAGCCTAAGCGTTGATAAATGGATGGTTTCTAACCAGTTTTTCTTTAATGTATATCCTAAGGTGATATTTTTAACACGCATAAAAGATCCATCATAAAGGAAACGGGTAGATTGGTTGTTTCCTAAATCGGTATTGGCGATTACAAATCTTGGTACATCTGTTACATCACCAGGTTTTTGCCAGCTGTTAAAATTATCAACCGACAATTGTTTACCAACATTGGCACCTCCGTGCATTAAATTGCCATAAAGGGTATCATAAATTTTTCCCCCGGTTGAGAAATAAGTATATACACTTAAATCGAACTGCTGATACTTAAAGTTGTTGTTAAAACCGCCTGTAAATTTAGGCAATGCCGAACCGAAGTTATTGTACCTTGTGGCTGTAGACCAGGTTTTAGTTGTAATTCTATTGCCTGTTGCCTGGCCATTTACCACTTCATCCATATACCACATCGGTCTTCCGTCAGCCTGGTCTACGCCTGCATACTCGCGTAAATACCAGTCGTATCTGCTTCCTCCTACGGTCCACCTTTTGGTCGCGTCATCAGCATCAATTACCTCAGCCTGTGTCATTTTATTGATCTTGTTTTTGTTCGAAGTAATGTTGAATGAAATATTCCAGTCGAAATCTTTTGTTTTTACCGGATTTGCATTTAATAACACCTCTACACCATAATTATCCATTGAGGCTAAATTGGTTGTTAAATTACGAAAGCCTGTGAGCTGAGAAACCGGCTGACTGAATAATATGCCTTTTGAACCGCGTTTGTAATAAGAAACCTCTCCACTTAATTTTCCTTTAAAAAGGGCAAATTCTAACCCTAAATCAAGTGTCGAATTTTCTTCCCAGCGTAAATCAGGGTTTGGCAACTGAAAATAATTGATTCCTGATTGCCCGTCGTAGTTTTTACCTAATGAATATAAACCTTGTGAGGCATATCTTTCAATCCTGTCGTTACCCGAAGTACCATAACTTCCCCTTAATTTTAACTCATCAAGCCAGGTTACATTTTTAAGGAAATCTTCTCTTCCGATTCTCCATGCACCACCTACTGAATAAAATGTTCCGTATTTATGATCTGCCCCAAAAACAGAAGAACCATCTCTTCTTAAACTTGCCGACAGGTAATATTTAGTGTCGTAATTATACTCTAAACGGGAGAAATAAGAAGATAATCTTTTTTGCGTATAGTAAGATTGTGTGGTGTTAGGGGTTGATGCCGCAATTAATTCGCTGGTTCCGGGAAAAGGAAAGCCAGTTGCCTGTGCATAAGTGTAATCTTGTTTGGTACGGTAAGCCTCCTGACCCAACAATACATTAAAACTATGTAAGTTGAAAGATTTGTTATAGGTTAAGGTATTTTGAAAAGTTACGGTTACATCTTCTTTTGAGTAACGGTACCCCCTGCCCTTTACACTAAATCCATCACCATGCTCCATGTTATAGAACTGGCGTTCGCGGTTATTGATATAATCAACAGCCACCATTGTTTTAGCGGTAAAATCTTTTAAAAATTTAACCTCTGCGTAAGGGCTCGATATTACCCTGTTGGTAATGGTATTGTACTCGTTTAATTTTGATAAGCCAACCGGGTTAAAATCGGGCGTAACCGGATTGACATAATTGTAAACCGGATTTCCAGCCAAATCGAATACTACATTACCATTCGCATCGCGTACATAAAGCGGATAAATATTTGCAGTTTGATCGGCAAAGTTTACCGGGTTATCAGAACCGGTGCTGCCAGCAGGCGTATTTTGTTGCGTACGGGCCAGGCTATTGTTTATGCCAATTTTCAAGAAATCTGTTACCTCGGTATTAATGTTAAATTTGCTCGAATAACGGTTAAAATCTGAACGGATTACAATACCATTTTGCTCGAAATAGCCGCCGGAGACGAAGAATTTAGTTTTTTCGTTACCGCCACTGGCCGATAAATCGATGTTTTTAGTTACCCCTCTGCGTTGTACCTCCTTACGCCAGTCTGTATCGTAAAGTAAGGCTGCCCCATTGGCCAGTACACCATTTGCCGCATAAGGATTAGCGGTATTATATGGGTTTACAACCAGTTTGCCATTGGTTAATCCATTTGCTGCTGTAGCTGCAGCATCAGGGGTTAAACCTGCCGCCAGGCGTTGTGCATAATATACATCCCAATAGGTTTTATAATATTGGGTGGCATCCATCACCTCAGGTTTATCAACTGCCTGGTAAGAATATCCTGTATAAGCACTCAGGTTTAATTTGGTTTGGCCTGCTTTACCTTGTTTTGTAGTGATTAATACCACTCCGTTAGCCGCCCTTGACCCGTAAATGGCTGCAGCCGTTGCATCTTTTAATACCGTTAATGAAGCAATATCGTTAGGGTTGATTGACGAGAGCACATCAGATGTTTGCGCTACATTACTCAAATCTCCGTTGGTAATGGCAATACCATCTACCACATAAAGTGGCGTACTGGATGCGGTAAAGGAGCCAACGCCACGAATGCGTACGGTAGAGGTTGCACCCGGCTGACCAGATACGCTGGTAACCTGTACACCTGCTGCTGCACCTTGTAAGGCTTTTTCAAAAGAAGTAACCGGACGATCCTGTAAAACTTCGCTTTTAACTACCGCTGCTGATCCGGTAAAATTTTCCTTCTTCACCGTTCCGTAGCCGATAATCATTACATCCTGCAGGTTTTTAGAAGACGATACCAGGCGTACAGTTAATGTTTCGCCGGTTATGTTTACTTCCTGTTCGGTATATCCTACGTAGCTTAACACCAAAGTTTTTGCGTTTACAGGCACAGAGATCGAAAAGGTTCCCTGTCCGGTGGTTTGGGTTAACTGTGCTGTTCCTTTTATTTTAATTGATACACCAGGCAATGGCAGGCCATCGTCTGCATCAACCACTTTTCCGGTGATTGTTTTATTCTGCGCCAGTGCATTGAAATAAGACAAAACCGTCACCATTAAAATCAATAGTAATTTTTGTTTCATGTTGAGAAATAAATAGTTAGTAATTAGTTTATCGTTTAGTTTTTAGCCGGGATGCATGAAACCAAATCAATAAGCAATTTAGGTGCTATCAAAACCTCAAAATGTGCGAAAATCACCATTTTTAATAATCAGGGGTCATAAACGCAAAAAAGCAAACTCCAATCCTGGCAGTTTGCTTTTTTAATCATTATTAACCTAAACAGGAAAAAACTTCTACAAATTGTCCTGCAAGAGCTTCAAAAATAGTTTCATCCTGATATAGAAAATATGCAGAAATCACTATTTATATTTAATTCAGCTTACTCTTTTTATACTTTAAAGGAGTAATATTGAACGTATTTTTAAATAACCTGATGAATGAACTCGGGCATTCAAAACCCACCAAACCCACTATTTCGTTTAACGAATAGCTTGTAGTTTGTAATAATCTTTTGGCCCGGTTTAACCTGAGCTGCATCAAAAACTGGTAAGGACTGATTTCGTACGCTTCCTTAAACGTCCTCAGTAAATGGTTAACCGATAAACAGGCCTGTTCGGCTATATTTTCAAGCGTGATATTCTGGTTATAATTACTGCTGATGTATTCTTTGGCCAGTGTTAACCTTTTTAAAACCTCCTCACGCGTTTTGGTTTTAATAAAACTGAGTTTATCCAGTTTCTGCACCACCTCCCGATCATAAATTTTATAATAATTTAAAAGGCAGTGATACATGTATTCATTAATCAGCATTTCGTCTTTTAAACCTTTATCGAGCTGGTTTTTAAGGTGCTGTACGTTAAAGCGCATATCGCCGGTAAAGGGATATAAAGATTCTGTAAATGCCGGCCTGCTTTTAACCTCTTTCCCATCCAGTAAATTTTCGTGGCTGGCGGAGAGGGTATGATGAAAATCACTAAAAAAGTGCTCACCGAAAGAAACCGAAAATGTATTTACCGGGTTAATCGAATCTATTTTACTGCAAAAGTTTGTTCCGGCGTTTACCACCGCAAAAGTATCGGGGTAAATGCTAAACCTTCTTTTATTAATTTCGCAGTCTTCGGCACCGCTAAAAACAAATTTTATGGTATAGGCATCGTTCTGCTGCTCATAAATGGCATCGCAGGTGCTTTCGCTTACAATTTTATTTCTGTTGCTCAGTTCTTTAACGTACCTCATGCCATTAATCCTCATTATAGTTACGTTGTTCCAAAATGATAAATTCGTTTCCATAGGGATCAGAAAATGCGGCACTTAAACCCTCAGTTAAATAAGACGGTGTTTTTTTAAAAACAACCCCTCTGGATTTTAACCTGCAATAATCTTCCAGGCAATCATCACTTTGCAATACAATTTTATTGGTCTGGTTTTGATGCTTATGCTCCGAAAGAAAAATACTGGTTCTATCATCAGCCTTAACCAATATCCCCTTTTCCTGTCCGTGAAGTATGGTTGCTTCAGTAGGCATCCCTAAACAATTGGCATAAAAGGCATCTGCATCATTTAGCTGCTGTACTTGCACATAAAAGAATTTTGCAGATGGGCTCATTATTCCGTTCAATTGTATGGTGTAAAATTAAACTGAAATTGAACGGGAAGGATCACCCAAAAAGGGTGATTTTAGCATTATTTTTTCAAATGGTATTGTTATAACTTAAATAAAACGCTTTTCTTTCGCTGTTTTAATGGCTTCGGCCTTTGAGTTTACATCGAGTTTGATGTAGATATTTTTGACATGGCTCCGCACCGTTTCCTGGTCGATAAAAAGATCATTGGCAATTTGGGGCTTGGTTTGTCCGTTGGCTATCCGGTCTAATATTTCGGTTTCTCTTTTGGTTAAGGGCGAGTTCAGGTTTTTTTGAAAAGAATGCATCACAATCCGGGCAACATTGGTACTCATGGCGCCACCACCCGTACTTACTTCCCTAACTGCATCGATAATTTTTGCCGCACTGGAGTTTTTGGTCAGGTAACCGCCCGCCCCCATGGTTAGGGCCTCGAAAACCAGTTCAGGCGAATCAAATACGGTTAAGATGATGATATGGGCATTTGGCAAAGTTTTTTTAATAAACGGCAATGCCTGTAAACCGTTTGTGCCTGGCATCTGGATATCAAGCAGGATTACATCGGGTTGGTCGGTTTCCAAATGTTTTTTAGCCAGATCGTATGATGCATAGGAATTTACCACAGCAAAGTCTTCAACATCATTCAACAGCGATTCGTAGCCCATTCTTAAAATATCATCGTCTTCTATTAAAACGATTCGTAAACTTTGGTTCATTTTAGGTGTGTTTAATGGTTAGACGGCTTTTATGCTATTTTGTGACAGGAATTCTTGTAGAAATTGTGGTGGTGGTCCCTTTTCCCTTAATTGAAGAAATCTGGAAGGTAGATTTTATCCGTTTACAACGGGTTTGAATGTTGTTTAACCCCCTGCCCCGCTCTACCGATTCGAGGTCGAATCCTGTGCCATCATCTGTAGTTAAAATGTTGATGGTGTGGTGGTCTGTTTCGATCACCATAATAAGTACCTGCGTGGCTTTTGCATGTTTTAGTACATTATTCAGCATTTCCTTAAAAATAAGCGTCAGGTTGCGGTTAAACTCCATCGATAAATGCAATTTTTGGTATTTGGCCAGCACGCCTTCCATTTTAAAATCGATCCCGGTATTCTGAAATAGATCGATCCCGAAATTTTTAATGTGTACCAAAATTTCGAAAAGGTTGTCGCTGTGCGGATCAAGCGCCCAAAGGATATCTTTTGTTCCGGTATAAAGCAAACCGGCATTTTCCCTGATCAGGCGGATCAGTTCTTTCTGCTCTTTCTCCGTTCCATCTACTTTTTTATCCAGAAGCTCCGATAAAACATTAATCCTGGTTAATTTATTGCCAATATCGTCGTGAAAATCTTCAGCCGTCTGTTTCCTGATTTTTTCCTGCTCTTTTAACTTTAATTTTTCGAACTGGTATTTCTTCCGTTCGCGGGTTTTAAAAATCAGGTAAAAAATAAGCCAGATCAGAAAAATCATCACCAGAAACGCAATAACCTTAAAAAGAACCGTATCGTAATAAGGCGGTACAATGATAAAACTGAACTGTTCGATACCGGATTGCTGACCGTTTGCAATGGCATATACCTGAAAAGTATAAGTACCGGGCCTGATGGCAGAATATTCGATCTCTGTATTGGGCACAGGTTTACTAAAATCGTTATCTATCCCAACCAGTTTGTACCGGTAAAGCACGCTTTCGGGATTGGTAAGGTAAACTCCTTTAAAACTTATTGCAATGTGGTTCTGACTATAGTTTAACTTGTAAAAACTATTTTTAGTGCTGTTGAGATCGATAGAAAGATCTTTAGAACGGTCATTTTTATGAAAAACATTAACCTGCTGAATATGGATAAATGGATTTTTTTTATTCTGACCGGGTGCTACAATTTTACATTGAATGATGCCACTGATGGTGCCCACCAGAATATTATTTTTGTAATTGATAATCGCGTTCTGATTACATTCTACAATTAAAGCATGATCCCTGAAAACCTCGTAGCGCTGTTCCTCCTCGTTAAAGGTTAATTTATTGATGCCACGGCCGGTACCGGCCCATAAATTTCCTTTATTATCTGTTGCCAGGCTGTAAATATCATTTGAGTTGAGCCCGTTAGCAGTTACATAACGTTTTATAGCTTTTGTTTTAAGGTTCCAGGTTACAATACCATCTCCAAGTGTAGCAAAAACGAGGTTATCGCCATGTTTAATAATGCTTAGAATATGTATATGGTTGAGTGCTTTAATCTGAAAGCCGGGATCTGTTTTTTTATTCCTGATGAGCGTAACACCGTTTGATGTGCCCAGCAGTACGCTATCTTTACTTAAAGGATAAGGAAAAATGCAGGAAGAATAGCCATCAAAGCCGGTTATCTTTTCAATTTTCCCATCTTTTAAATAAGTGGAAGATTTTAATCCGTTGATCCAGATCCCACCTTCACTGTCTTCACCAATGCAACTATTATCAAAACGCTCGGGCTTTAATACCTGCGAAAATTTTTGTCCGTCGTATTTCCAAACACCATTGCCATAGGTAGATATCCAGATATTTTTTGCCCTGTCAGCATAAACAAAATAGATTTTTTTATCCTTAAAAACCGGATTGCCGATCTGCTCTACCTTTTTACCATCATACTTAAAAATGCCCTTATTATAGGTTCCGAACCATAAATTATTGTTTTTATCCGCAGCCATCCCGCTGATCGGGTAGGCAATATTCTGACCTTTGAATTTATTGTAGCGGATAAAGGCATCACCCTCATACTTATAAATTCCATCACTGAAACAGGAAATCCAGATGTTATTTTCTGCATCCCTAAAAATCTCATTTACCTGATTGTCGCTCAGCCCGTTCTCGGCATTGAAATAAATAAAAGAACCATCTTTGTGGATGAGGTATGCTCCTTTTTCGGAACCTGCCCACATATTGCCCTTATTATCTTGTTCTAAAGCATAATAAGTGTCGATTTTAGGATTTTTGAAAAACGGTTTCACCATTCCATTTTCGGACACGTAAATACCGCTCCGGTAGGTTAACAGGTAAAACTTGGTTCTTATCCTCTTGTCGAATAAGATTTTCCTAATGGATAATGCACTTAATTCGGCCGGCAATTCCTGATAAATTACCCATTTGTTATTTTTAAGCTGATAAATCCCTTTCTCTGCAACCACAGCAAAAAGATTACCGTACTGATCGGTATTAATGGCATTTACATACAAGCCGCCTATAGCATAAAAAACAAGCCTGCCCTTTTCAATTTTAAACAGTTTACGTTCGGTTATCCCCCAAATGGTGCCTTGTTTATCTTTCAGGAGATTATTTACGCTTTTTCCTGAAAATATGGTGGTTATTTTTCCTTTTTTCAGACTATTAATCCCGGCCTCAGTTCCAAAATAAATCTGCCCCTGGTTATCTTCAAGAATGCAGTTTACCGAATTAGAACTCAATCCATCGGCTTTGCTATAAGAGGTAAAAATTTTTCCGTCGAAATTACTAACGCCGCCAAAAGTACCGAGCCAGAGCGTTCTGTCTTTTGCCTGGTAAATAACCATTACCTGCGATTGCGGCAGGCCATCTTTTAAACTGTAATTGGTGAAGTTATAGCTTTGGGCCGATAGCTGAAGGCTACAGACCAAAATGAAAGAAATTATGAAACTTATTTTGACTATAGACAGTTTACTGCACATACAATACAAAATAAGCATAATTTCTTTCAAAAGCCATCCCCCTTTTTGGGGGATATTTTATGCGTTACCCATATATGGATCGGTTTGGGTAATTTCTCCGGTTTCTATTTTGCCGGCATAACGCTGTTTAAAAAGGCTGTTGCCAGCCTGTACAATACTGAAATCGTACCAATTGGCATTTTTACTTACATTGAATGTAAAATTAGCACCCGATTTTGGCTTTAAGCTTACCGTTTTAACTCCGCTTTTATATTTGTTGTCGATAATTTGCAGGGTAATTACAGCAGCACTTTTATTTTCTATTGCAAAAACCAGGTTTCCGTTAAGTTTTTTGCTTACCAAACCACTTTGTTCAGGATAAGCTTTAATCGAAACAGCAGGATTTTTTTTACTCCCCGCAAAATTCCGGTAAAAACCATTTGGTCCGCTGATGGCCAGGTCATACACTTCGCTGTCGAAATCATCGATTTTGATACGGTCTTTCAAGGTATCGCCAGCTTTTACTGCATAAGCCCAGGTTTTTCCGGCCACGCCTTTAAATTTGGCAATGGTATTCATATTGAACGGTGCACCAATACTTTCGGTTTCGTTGCCAAACAGGGTTTTTGCCGATTGGAAGGTAAGTTCGATTTCGTTATTCGCCAAATTGGCATCTACCATTAAATGATAAGGCAGCGCGCAGGCATGCTTGGTGCCATTTTCCTGTTTGGGTGCATGAACAGATGTTTCACGTGAAAAAGACTCAAATTTATTGATTTTGGCCACTTCAATTTTATTTAAAGCAGTTGGACCAACTTGTGCAGGTTTATTTTTGGCATTACCGATATTGGTAACAACCACATCGCGTTTTAGGGGTTCGGGAGATTTAATTTCTTCACCGTTATAAGGTCTGAATACCGAGGTTAAATCGCCACAGATATTTCTGCGCCAATCGCTAATATTATTGCTTTTAATGTTTTTTCCTGTTTTTTTGGCCAGCCATTTCTCCATAAACATCAACGAAGAAGTATGATCGAAAACCTGCGAGTTTACAAAACCACCTTTGCTCCACGGCGAAGCAATAACCAAAGGTACACGGTAGCCTAAACCAATCGGACTGCCCTTCCGGGCTTCGAAATCGGTAGCAAAATTGATTCCGCGAGAAACTTTTCCGCTGGTCGGATCATCAGGATTAGGAACCACAAAAGGTGGCTGGTGATCGAAATAACCATCATTTTCATCGTAGGTTAAAACAAATATGGTTTTTTTCCAAACCTCCGGGTTTTTGGTTAAAATATCCAAAGCTTCGCTTACGTACCAGGTTCCGTATAAAGGCGAACTGGTATGGTCAGAAAAACGTTGTGGCGCCACCAGCCACGAAACGGTTGGCAATTTTCCACTGTCAACATCTTTTCTGAACTGGTGAAAAATATCCCCTTTTGGAACATTTATCGTTTCAGATTGCCCCTGGTCGTTTTTAAAGGTAAAAGGCTCCAGTTCCAGGTAATCTTTTTGCGAAATATTGGTGGTAAAGGCTTTATCAACTAAATTTTTCTCCTTTTGAGATAATTTATCATATTTCTCCTGAACTTCTTTGGCTGTTAAGGCCGGTTTAACGGTATTATCGCCGTTTTTCCTAAAATAAGCTGATAATTTAACGTTGTGCCTGCTAATGTATTCAACAGGATTGTCGCCGTAATTTCCTAACCAATCGTCAATTTCACCTTCAGGAAGTTTTGACGTCCAAAGTTCGTTCTGGTAAATACGCCAGTCGATTCCGTTATCTTCCAGGGTTTCCTGAAAAGTTGGCCAATCTACAAATACATTGTTCTGCGATTCGGCCTGATCATTATTCACTACGGCCACACGGTTGGCGCTTTTCTCTCCCCGTATGGTACCGGTGAAAAAGAAAAGGCGGTTTGGTGTTGTTCCGGTTAGCGACGAGCAAAAATGCTGATCGCAAATGGTAAAGGCATCAGCCATAGCATAATAGAAAGGAATATCGTTCCGATCATAATAGGCTAAAGTCATAGGTGTTTTAACGGGCAACCATTTATCGTATCGACCACCGTTACGCGCTGCAACCTGATCGTTCCACGAGTGTGGCAAACCACCCTGCCAGGTAATTTTTGTTTTGTTAATGTCGACATGAAAAGGCGCATAAGTGTAACCCTGACCATCTTTCTGCAACCAAACTTTGTTACCATCGGGCTGGATATGCGGATGTGGGTCGTTAAATCCGCGTACACCTTTCATTTTACCGAACATATGATCGAACGACCTGTTTTCCTGCATTAAAAAAACAATGTGTTCTGCATCATAAAAAGTGCTGCCAGGTTCAGGATTAATCGACATGGCTTTTAGCACCGAGCTGGGCAAAGTGTTGGCCATGCCCGTAGCCCCGGCAAACAAGGCCGCTTTTTTTAGAAATTCTCTACGTGAATCCATAAATTATACAATATAGCTTAGATACCGCAAGTTATGATTTTTAGTCCAAAGTCCTTAGTCTGCAGTCCATAGTCAGGTAAGCGATCTATCCCAACAATAGAGCAATCTAATTCATTACCAGTAATCGAATCACAATATCCAAAATGTAACGATCGGAAATCAATTTGCAGTAACAGTTAACCGATTTAAACGATTAAGCAGTTAACCCTAACAATGAAACAATCGGGCAATGTGACAATTTTCAGTTAACCGATTTCAACAATTAACCAGTTAACCTTAACAATGAAACAATTTTCAGTTTTCAGATGCCACTTACCAATAACAAATGACCAATGAACTAATAAACCTCTATTTCTGGAACACCCTTACATAATCCACTTTCATGGCCGCCGGGAAAATAGCATCATCAACGCCTTTCTTTCCGCCCCAGCCGCCACCTACAGCAACGTTTAAGATCACATGGAAATTCTGATCGAAAGGCCAGTCGCCCGATCCTTTTTTGGTATTGTTAAAGGTGAGGTATTTTTGATCGTCAATAAAGAAATCGATGCGATCGGCAAACCATTCTATCGCATAAACATGGTATTCGGTATAAGGATTATTAACTTTCAAAGCCTTACCCACCTGCGTTTTAATGACGTGGTTAAATTTTTCGGTATGTACCGTTCCATGCACGCTATCCGGATCGTAACCTACATGCTCCATGATATCAATTTCGCCACTTTTAGGCCAGTTGCCATATTTCCAGTCGGTTGGTAAAGCCCATATTGCAGGCCATAATCCCCTGCCCTTTGGCAACATGGCGCGTACTTCTACCCTGCCGTATTTAAAGTCGAATTTGTTTTTGGTTACCAACCTGGCCGAAGTATAATGGTTGGCATCTTTATCTGCCTTTATAGCGGTAATGTTCAGGTTTCCTTTTTTAACCACTGCATTTGCGCTATCAGCATCGGTATAATATTGCAGTTCGTTATTTCCCCAACCTTTGCCGCCTACGTCATAACTCCAGTTTTTGGTTAGCGGCAATCCGGCGTCATCAAATTCATCAGCCCATTTTAATTTCCACCCTTGCGCAACCGGAGTTTTTTTAATTTCTTCGAAAAGTAATTCTGGCTCGTTGGTGGTGATGTAATCTACTTTGTGCGCTAAAAGCCACTGCATTTCGGGTACTGCGTTTACCGTCCACGCATTTACAGTTAAGCCTAGTTTTTGCGCATTTTCGATCCAGTTATCTTTCTGGTACACGCTATAATGATAATCAACCCCCGTTAATTTATCGGCTTTCATTTGCTCAGCACTAATTTCGCCCCTCAAATAAGCCACTTTTGCTTTTGGTAATAAAGCTAACACGCGTTTGCAATAATCGTAATCAAAACTGATGTACTCTACCCAGTCGGTTGCTTTTAGCTTTTGCACCATTTCAATGCTTTTATTGGTCACCTCTATTCCGCGTTCTTTACTAATTAACGATGGTTTTATCTCCAGAATCAGCTTGGTCGTTTTCTGTTTTTTACCTTCCAGCAGGTAGGCTTCCAAAGTTGGGATTTTCTCGCCATTGCTCATCGTTTTGGTTAACAGTTCATTATAACTCACTTTCTCAATGGTTAAACCCTGAAATTCAGGATCGTGGTTAATCACCAGAACCCCATCTGCTGTCATCCATACATCGAATTCTGAACCATAACAACCCAGTTTTACGGCTTCGTTTAAAGAAGCAATGGAATTTTGAGGGAAATTATTTTTCTTCCAGGCGCCACGGTGGGCAATTACCTGGTTTTTGTTCCAGTTAAATTTTTGGGCAAAAGAAGCAGTAAAAATGAACAACATCAGTGCAGAAATAAGTACTCGTTTCATGTTTGGTATAATTTATACAAAAAATCAAAAGTAGATTTTTATAAGAACACCTGTTTAAAATCTATGTAACCTTTGTATTAATAAAAACAAGTTAAAGATTTTACTTCGATATTTCTTACCACAGATTTGTACAGATATAACTATACCATTTCATCTGTATCATCCTTTTATCTGTGCTTAAATAATTATTAAACAGGTGAACATAACCATTTTGTAATAAACACGTTATCCAATTACCCGTTTCCTTTTAATTGACTGGAACAATTTTTACATTTACGGTGATATGGTGAGCAATAACTACAACGAATTATTAAGGAAGATAGATGAGTTTATCCGGAAATTTTACCTCAATAAAATTTTACGGGGCAGTATTTATGCTGCAGCAATACTTCTAGCCCTGTATTTAATTGTTTTTTTAAGCTTGTATTACCTCAACCCAACAGCGGGTTTCAAAACTTTTATTTTTTTCGCATATCTCCTGGTCGGGTTATTATTAGTAGGTTTTCTCATTGTAAAACCGCTCCTATCAATGCTAAAATTGGGCAAACACCTTACTTTCGATGAAGCATCGGTTATCATCGGAAATCACTTTTCCGATATTAAGGATAAATTGCTCAATACCTTGCAACTTCACCGCTTGTCAGAAAATCAGCCCAATAATAATCACCTCATTATTGCCAGTATCGATCAAAAAATTCTCGAATTAAAACCCGTTCCCTTTTATACCGCAGTAAGTATAAATGATAACCGCAAGTATTTAAAGTATCTTTTTATTCCGCTTTCCATCATCCTGCTAATCGCCATTATCGCTCCCGCCATTTTACGCGAGGGTACCAGCAGTTTTTTCAAATACGATGAATACATTGCCCCTAAAGCCCCGTTTAGTTTTACCGTTTTAAATAAGAATTTAACCGTTACACAGGGTGATGATGTAACCTTAAACCTGAAATTATCAGGCGATCAGCTCCCGGCCGAAGTTTATGTAGAAGACGGAAAAAATACCTATAAACTGCAAAAAGAGAACATCAGTAAATTTAATTATAGCATTAAAAACATCCAGAGCGATAAAAAATTGGTTTTTAAAGGTGGTGGCTTCAGTTCTTCGGTTTTTACCATTAGCGTTAAGCCCCGCCCGGAGTTACTAAACGCCACTGCAACTTTAAATTTTCCAGCCTATCTGGGTAAAAAAGCTGAACAGGTAGTTAATGTTGGCGACATGCTCCTACCGGAAGGAACAAAGGTTACCTGGAATTTTAAAACCGGACAGAGCAATTCGATTTTGTTTATCCTGAACGGCACCGAAAATATTTTAAAAGTGGAAGATAATGAATCCAGGTTCAATGCCACCATCAGGAACAATTCCAAATATAGCGTTACCCCTAAAAATGAATACGTTACACTGCGCGATTCTTTATCGCATCAGATTACGGTGGTTAAAGATCAGTCGCCAGGAATTTCAGTAGAAGAAAAATCTGATTCGGTGAGCAATAAAGCCCTGTATTTCAGCGGTAATGTTACAGATGATTATGGTTTTAGCCGTTTAAGTTTCAAATATAACATTAAAGAAAATAACCGGATTATTGGTTCATTTACCAAAAATATCGCGATTAAAAGCAACGTCACCGAAAATACCTTTTTCTACTTCTGGGATTTAAAAACAGCCGCTGCCAAACCCGGACAGGAAATTGAATATTATTTCGAAGTAGCCGATAATGATGGCGTTAATGGCGCAAAAGTTACCCGATCGGAAGTTAAAACCTTTAAACAACCTACCAAAAAAGAAACCGCTGAGCAGGTAAACGCCAGTAACCAGGCTTTAAAACAAAAAGTACAATCTGCTATCCGTTTGGCCAATACCATCGAAAAGGAAAGTAAAAAAGTGGCAGAAAGTCTGATCGATAAAAAACAGATTTCTTTCGAAGATAAAAAGCAAATCGAAGCCCTTTTAGATAAGCAAAAACAGCTTGATGAAGCCGTTAAGGAAATTAAAGAACAGAATGACAAAAATATTCAGCAACAGGAAGATCAAAAACAGACGGGAGAACTGTTAGAGAAACAAAAGCAAATTAAAGACCTGTTTGATAATGTGCTTGACGAAAAAACGAAAGAGCTTTTGCAAAAGCTGCAGAACCTGATGAATGAAAAAAACAAAGATCAGACACAGAATGAGCTTTCTAAAATGCAGCTGGATAATAAAACCCTTAAAAATGAACTCGACAGGATTTTAGAACTCTATAAACAGTTAGAATTTGAACAGAACCTTCAATCGGATATCGATCGCCTGAATGAGCTGGCCAAAGATCAAAAGGAACTTGCCGAGCAAACCAAAGATAAAAAACAGGACAACGAAGCCTTAAAACAAAAACAGGATGCCCTCAACAAAGAAATGAAGGACCTGAAAGATGACCTTAAAAAGCTGGAAGAAAAAAATAAATCGCTGGAAAGACCAAATCCTTTCGAAAACCCAGAAAAAGATGTTCAGGATATACAAAAAGAACAGCAGGACAGTAAAGATGCTTTAGATAAAAAAGATTCAAAAAATGCCAGTCAGAAACAGCAGAAGGCTGCAGATCAGATGGAAAAATTATCTAAAAAAATGAGCGATATGCAGCAACAGGGCGAAGAAATGGAAAACAACCTGAATGCCAAAGAGTTGCGCCGATTATTGGAAAACCTGCTAACCACCTCATTCGATCAGGAAAAGGTAATGCTTGCTTTAAAGAAAATGAATGCTACTGATCCATCATACATCAGTAACGTACAAAAACAGCGGGCCATTAAAGATAACCTTAAAACCATTGCCGATAGCTTGTATAGCTTAAGCAAACGCGTTCCTCAAATAGAATCGACAGTGAACGAGGAAATGAATAAAATCAACTTTAACCTCGATAAAAGTTTGGAAAGTTTGGGCGACAGAAGAACGCCGGAAGCCAACCGTTTTCAGCAGTTTACCATGACTTCTATTAATAACCTCACCCTGATGTTGAGTGAAGCTTTAAGCCAGTTACAGAATATGCAGAAAAACGGCAAAGGCGGCAGCGGAAAGAAACAGAAACAGGGAATGAAACAGCTTTCGCAAATGCAGGATCAGCTGAATAAAAGCATGCAAAAAGCCCGGGAGCAGATGCAAAAATCAGGAGGTAACCAGGGCACCGTGGGTAAAGGACAAATGAGCCAGGAATTTGGTAAAATGGCCCAGCAGCAACAAATGATCCGTCAGGCACTGGAAAAAATTAACCGCGAAGAAAATAAAGATGGAAGCGGTAAAATGGGCAACCTGAACGAAGCCATTAAAGAAATGAAACAGACCGAGAGCGATCTGGTTAACAAGCGTTTACAACAGGAAACTTTAAACAGACAGAAAGACCTGTTAACCAAACTATTAGAAGCAGAAAAAGCCGAACGCGATCAGGAGGAAGATTCGAAACGCGAAAGTAAAGCTGCGAAAGAATTTCCACCATCTTATCAGAAAATGGTCGATCAGTTTAAAAAGCAGCAACAAAACGGTAATGATATGTTGCAAAAAATGCCACCGAGTTTAAATTACTACTATAAAAATAAAATTGCTGAGTACTTAAAATCGTTGAATATAATCCAATAAATCCACTCGTCATCTCGACCGAAACGCAGTGGAGCGGAGAGATCTATCTCGAGACAGATTTAGCTTTGCTGAGCCTTCGGGTTCTCGACTCCGTTGCACTCCGCTCGAAATGATTGTTATGATAAAAACAAATTTTAAGCGGCAATATTAAAGTTATTTTTATAGCTCTCCTGGTTTTTAATAACAGCAGCAATTCTTAGCGCTATTTTGTTTCTAACGGCATTAATT
>NZ_BAABBY010000013.1:0-162867 GCF_039538295.1 Pedobacter jeongneungensis
TTACCCCGCTACGCTACATTGACATCTCTTTTAAGAACTTATCGATCTATAAACCTCGCGGCAGATCTTTATATATCTTCGGTTTCAGTTTCGGTTGGTCTTATTCGTCCAGCCTGTGTTTCATCCGCTTCAATCTTGTTTTATGATCTTCCCGACATCCGCCGTTCTGATTCTTTTTTTCCCTCCCTTTCGGTTGGGAGTGCAAAGGTAAGGATCTTTTTTAAACTTCCAAATAAAATAAATTTTATTTTTTTCGTCTTCTTTTTCTCCTCTTTCCTTTATTTCAATAGGCCAGCTTTAACCGGCTTTCCGTTCTTCCGAACCGGGCTGCAAAGGTAGCAATCTTTTTCTCTCCTGCAATATTTATTTTAAAATAATTATCGCTCTCCGTATCTCTAAGCCATCCTTTCAACTAAAACCCTTCCTCCGAAGCGGGATGCAAAAGTAGGATTTTTTAATTTATAAGCAAAGCATATTTGCTATTAATTGGGAGGTTTATTGTAAGTGGATGGTTTACAGCAATAAAAAGTTTTGTATGAAGCAAAACTTTTTGAAGGATTGCGTGTTTAGGGCAGGTTTGGGCTGAAGACTTGCGAAGCTTTCAGTTGCACAGGCCTTTGGAAACTTCGTATTTAACCCCTGCCACTCCCTACCTAAACCCGATTGAAACGGAAAGCCCACATCCCGATTTTTTCAATCGGGATAGGACTTGTAGTGAAAAGCGGGAACAAACTTATATAGCAGCACTAAACCTGCTTTACTGAAAAAATGCATTATATGCCTAACTAAAGGCCATGTATAGAGATTTTGAACAATAATTAATACTTTTATAGCTTCAAAAATGCCCTATAAATGAAATTGATGCTCAGATTATACGTTACACTGCTGTTTATTGGCCTTGCAGAAATTGGTTATGCTCAAAATTTTAAAAATGAGCTTGTTATTATCTCTGAAAACGACGCTTATATCGATATCACCAGCGACCGCTATTATACGAACGGGGCTTTTATTAAATTCAGGCATGCTTTAAATGGAGAAAATCTGAAAGCAGGGAGAAGTAAAGAGATTATCGGCTTTGAACTTGGCCAAAAAATATACAATCCGTATTATAGTTTCGTACCTAACCCGGCTCTACACGACAGGCCTTTTACGGCATACTTATATGGAGAGGCAAATTACAGCCGGTTTTACAAAAACAAACAAATGCTAAAGGTTTCGGCACAGATTGGGGTTACGGGAAAAGATGCGCTGGGCGAAAAATTTCAGAAAGCTTTTCATAAACTGGTTGGCCAAAACCAGATTGAAGGTTGGGAATACGGCTTAAACAGCGAACCGACATTGAACCTGGGCGCAGAATACAACAAAATTTTGGTAACCACCAACAATAAGGTATTTGATGTTACGGGCACTGCATCTGCAGCCGTTGGTAACGTAATTACTAAAGCTAACCTTGGCGCAATGTTGCGTTTGGGCAGATTTAATGATATGGAAGGATCTGCGGCATTTAACAGTTTGGTAAGCAATAATAATACTTATAAAGCTACCCGCAAATACGAACTTTTTCTTTCTGTTATCCCGCAGGTGCATGCGGTAGCTTTTGATTCGAGTTTGCAGGGTGGTTTATTCCTGAATGATAAAGGACCGATTACGTTTAAACCAAAACCTTTTGTTTTTACCACACAGGTGGGTTTAACTTTTGCCATTGCAAGGTGGACAGCCAATTATACGGCTACTTTTACCTCGAACGAAGTTAAAAACAGTGCTACCGGATACCGTTATGCTTTTTATAGCCTTGCTTACCGTTTTAGTAAAAATTGATGAAAAAATTATCCCTATCCCTGATCATCCTTATTTCGTGTATCGTTTTTGCGAAGGCACAAATTGCACCGGAAAATCATTCGATTATTTTTAAACCTATTTTCGGTACGCATGTAAATAGTGACCAGGGCCATTTGTTTCAGGATCAGATTACAGGCTTTGATGCGGCCTATTTTAAAGATATCAGTCAGAATGCGGATAAATGGATTGGGGTTAGCGGTGCTAAATCTTACGGGATTGGTTTTATTTTCAGGGACCTGAGCAAATTAAAAGGAACGAAAGATACCTCTGCCCACGCTTTCGGGCAGGTATATGGTTTAGTGGCACAGATGGATTTCCAGTTGTTTAAAATTGGGAAGGCCAAAATTAATTTCACTCCGGGTGTAGGTTTGGGCTATACGAATAAATATTACTACAATAATACCAAAAACAGGTTTTTAGGCAGTCCGGTTAATGAAACCATAAAAGCAGACCTGGGAATGGAGCTACCATTGAGTAAATACACTGATTTATTGGTGGGTTTTGGATTTTTACATGTATCAAACGGTGGAGCAACGGTACCAAACGGAGGTTTAAATACGGGAAATGTTTATATTGGATTGAAGCTGAATAACCAGAAACCATTAACCGTGGAGCGGAAAAGCACCTATACAACTTTACAGCGAAATTCAATCGAGCTGAGTGCAGGCTTAGGTGCAAGGGGCGTATTTGCGAATAGAAATAAAAGTTTGTATAAAAGCGGACTATATGCAGGCTATAATTTTTACCTGAATGACGTAATGTCGCTTAAGGCTGGTGCGGATGCAGTTTATTATTATACTGTTTATGATCCGAATAATGCTAACGATACTTTCCAAAACTATGGCACTTCTTATGATAGGTGGCGTACAGGGATTAGTGTTGGTGCCGACATTAATTTATGGCGGATAACTGTTGCGGCACAAATTGGAAAATATATTCACTACAACAGGTTTATGGAGAAAGCAACCTGGTACTGGACATTTGGCCCTACCTTTAACATTACTCCGCACCTGGGCCTACAGGCAAAAACCTATATGCACTTTGCACAGGCCGATTACGTAAACTGGGGCGTAGTGTACCGGTTTTAATATTGCCCGGTACTTAATAATACTAATGTACAGGCCTCAACAGGTTCAATATCATGCTGATCCAGTAATTTTTCCAGCTCATAATTTTCTGTCCCGGGATTAAAAATTACCCTTTTTGGTTTTGTAGCCAGAATATAATCGTGGTATTGTAGCTGTAGTGCCGGCCCGATATACAAGGTGATAGTATCGATATCGTTGTGGATTTCGCCAGGTTTTTCAATTTCAACACCGGCCACTTCTCCTTTTTTTATGCCCACGTTAACAATTTCGTGGTTGAAACGCTTAAGCATATTGGCTGCTTTGTAAGCATACCTTGATGGATCGGGCGATGCGCCTATAATTAATGTCTTTTTCATTTTAAAATTGATTACACAGATGGAAAGATTACACGAATTAATTAAAATTTAGAAAGCAAGGCGATCTGTCCGGAATGGTAGGCATGATGTTGGGCTAAACCACTTACCAGCTCTACATTGGTTACGCCCGTACCTAAAGCAGGGTTTCGCTCACTTTTTACTTCATCATTCCATTGGTTATCTTTCAGGCTTTCGCACAGGCGGATAAGTTCTTCATTTGCAATTTTAAAATCAAAGATGATCCGTTCCCAGGCCTGAGGTGTTCTTGCATCGGGTTCGGGCCAATCGCCTCTTTCAGGCTCACCAGCTGGTTTACCGGTCAATCTCGAAGTAACTTCTTCTGTCCACGCGGTTAAATGCAAGGCAATTTCTGCAACAGAATGTGCGCCCGGTATAAAATGGCTGAATGCTTTTTCCGGATTCACATTATTTAATGTTTGCATGACATGGTTACCGTGCCAGGCATCGCCGTTAAAGGCTTTTTTTATCTCGTTCGTGATATTAAACATACCAAAATAACAATTGGTACAATATAAAGTTTGTTATGATGCGTTCAATATTGCATTTGCACAGTTGATTCCGTCTATCGCAGCCGATACAATGCCACCTGCATAACCCGCCCCTTCAGCACATGGATATAAACCTTTAACCTGTGGGTGCTGATAGGTTTCTTTATCCCTCGGAATCCTTACCGGAGAAGAAGTTCTGCTCTCTACCCCTACTAAAATGGCTTCATTGGTATAGTAACCCCTTATTTTTTTTCCAAATAAAGGCAATGCTGCACGCAAACTATCAGATACAAATTCGGGAAGGATATTGTCGAGCATCGAACTTTTGGTACCGGGCAGATAAGAATTCTTTGGCAGATCGAGTGATAATTTATTGTTTACAAAATCGACCATACGCTGCGCAGGCGCAACCAGGTTTCCGCCACCAGCTTCGAAAGCGGCTTTTTCAATTTCGGACTGAAAATTTAACATCCTCAGCGGATCGTAACCCTGAACATCGTTTAAAGTAACCTGAACCACCGTGCCTGAATTGGCGTAAGGATTATTCCGCTTGGATGGCGACCAGCCGTTTACTACAATTTCATTTTCGCCGGTAGAACAGGGCGCAATAATGCCGCCGGGGCACATACAAAAAGAAAATACGCCCCTGGCCCCTACCTGCTCAACAAGGCTGTAATACGCCGGGGGCAAAAACTCTGACCGGATATCGCAATGGTACTGTGCCGAATCGATAATTTCCTGCGGATGCTCAATCCGCACACCCAAAGCAAAAGGTTTTGCTTCGATCAGTATGTTTTTACTGTTCAGCAATTCGTACACATCTCTGGCGGAGTGACCTGTTGCCAAGATAATATCATCAGCCAGCAGTTTTTCTTCAAAATTAATCTCAATTCCCTTTACCTTTCCAAATTCGATTAAAATGTCGGTCATCCGGCTATCGAACATTACTTCTCCACCGGCATTCAAAATTGTATCTTTTATAGAAGTAATGATATGCGGAAGTTTATTGGTGCCGATATGCGGACGGGCATCAATGGCAATGTCAGGCTCAGCGCCATGGTTTACAAAAACCTGAAGCACTTTATTAATATCGCCACGTTTATTGGAGCGGGTATATAATTTACCATCAGAATAGGTTCCGGCACCGCCTTCGCCATAACAATAATTAGATTCGGTGTTGACCAAACCCTGCTTATTTATCGCGGCTAAATCTCTTCTCCGCTGTTTAACATCTTTGCCACGTTCGATAATGATCGGCTTTAATCCATTTTCGATGCATTGCAAAGCGGCAAATAACCCTGCCGGGCCAGCGCCGATAATGATAACAGGTTTAGCTTCGCTTATGTTTGGATAATTGATGGTATAAACTTCGGATATGGCTTCTTCATCCACAAAGACCTTTACCTGCAGACGAAAAATCACCTTTCTGGAGCGCGCATCAATCGATCTTTTTAGAATTTCGTAACCTTTAATACGCGATTCTGAGAGTTTTAACCCTTCTGCAAGTTTCTGTTTAATAACTTCAGTTTGCTCAACCTGGTGCGGGAGCAAAGTAATTTCGATGTCTTTTTGCATATCTGGTCGGGTTTTTATCCCGAATGGTACAAAGATAAACATCTTATAGCATATTCGATGATTTCAGCATATGAATAAAAACTATTAGCGGACTAATGTAAGGACTCTATGTTTTTTTTTGGAAAGCAATTGCAGTATTCTATAGGTCACTTTCTTCCCGCTCTTCCTTCTGCCCCAATGAAAAATTGGGGGCATCCGTTCGATCGGGTTTAATGGGGTTATTTTTCTGCAACTATGCCGGTTTTTCTGTGCCACAGCCCAAAGTTTTTAGCCCCGATCGGAGCGGACACGAAGTAAAGCGGAGAGCGGGAACAAAAGTTAAAAAAAGCGAATGACTTGCGCTTCAAAACCAAATTTAACCTTGTTAAAATCAACGCTTCGCTTGTCAACCTGACAGAGAAATTCCCAAATTGTAACAAAGGCATGCAATTTGATATCTAATTCGTAAATTGAATCATAATTCAGTTTGACTAAAAAGACAAAAACCATAAAAATGAAAAGATTAATATTTGGAATTTTAGCTGCAGTAATTGCAGTAAGCACTTTAAGTTCATGCGGGTATAACAGCATGGTTAAACTTGATGAGAACGTTAAATCTAAATGGGGAACGGTACAAACCCAGTATCAGAGAAGAGCAGATTTAATTCCGAACCTGGTAGCAACTGTAAAAGGTGCGGCCAAATTTGAGCAAGGTACTTTAACAGCGGTGACTGAAGCACGCGCAAAAGCAACCCAGATGACGGTGAGTACGGATGATTTATCGCCGGAAAACATCAAAAAATTCCAGGCGGCGCAGGGAGAATTATCTCAGGCTTTGGGTAAATTATTATCGATTACAGAAAATTATCCTGAATTAAGAGCGACACAACAATTCAGCGATTTATCGGCACAGCTCGAAAGTACCGAAAACCGGATTACAGTTGCACGTAAAGATTTTAATGATGCGGTGCAGGAATATAATGGCAAAATCAGGTCGTTCCCTACCAATTTAACAGCCGGAATGTTCGGTTTTAAACCAAAAGGATATTTCGAGGCTGATGCATCTGCAAAAAATGCGCCTAAAGTAGAGTTTTAATACTCCATCGATAACATTTGAGGGTAATGGATGTTTATAAATTAAACGTTTATTACCCTTTTTACTTCTTATAAAATAAGCACATGCCGTTATTTTCAGATATTGAACAAGAAAAAATCGCAAATGCGATAGCTGATGCGGAGAAAGCCACTTCGGGAGAGATCAGGATTGCTATTGACAAGCTTTGCGAAGGCGATCCTTACAAAAAAGCCATTGAATATTTCACCAAACTGGACATGGATAAAACGGCCAGAAGAAATGGTGTACTGATTTACCTTGCACATGCCGACCATAAATTTGCCATCATCGGCGATGTAGGTATTAATCAGCGGGTACCGGAAAACTTCTGGGAAACGACCAAAATTGCCATGACTGCCCATTTTGCCAAAGGCAATTTAGCCGATGGTATTATTGCGGGTGTTGCCCTGGCAGGAGAAAAACTGGCCTTGTTCTTCCCACCGCAAAAAGGCGATATTAACGAACTGCCGAATGATATTGTTTTTATGGATAATTTAGAAAATAAATAAGCGATGAAGAAAATATTCCTGTTATCGCTCTTTAGCCTGTTGTTTAATTTTGCATTTGCACAGGATTTTCCCGAAAAACCAAATACCCTGGTTAATGATTATGCCAATGTTTTATCGGCCGGTCAAAAACAGGCGCTCGAAAGCAAACTGGTAACTTTTAACGATTCATCTTCCACCCAAATTGCCATTGCCATTTTAAAATCGGTTGGTGATTATGATATTAACGAATATGGAGTAGAGCTGGGCAGAAAATGGGGGGTTGGGCAAAATGGCAAAAACAACGGTATTATGATTGTTGTAGCGGTTGGTGATAGAAAAATCTCGATACAAACCGGCTATGGCTTAGAAGGTGTTCTGCCTGATATTTACACCAAGCGGATTATTGATAATGATATTAAACCCAACTTTAAGGCAGGTAATTATTATGCCGGACTGGATGAGGCAACAACCTCGATTATTAAATACACACGCGGTGAATACAAGAACGACAACCCAAAAGCTTCTCAAAGCAATGGTGGCTCGGGAAGCATTATCATCATCATTATTATTATCATTGTCATCATTATTATCATGTTAAAAGGAGGTGGCGGCGGCAGTCAGGTAATTGGTGGTCGTGGTGCATCTAACGCTTTATTCTGGGCGATGCTTTTTGGCAGTGGTGGCGGTGGCCGAGGCGGCAATAGTGGCTGGGGAGGCGGTTCATCTGGCGGTGGCGGAGGAGGATTTGGTGGTTTCGGCGGCGGAAGCTTTGGAGGCGGTGGATCAAGCGGAAGCTGGTAGTCTGGTTTATTAGCCATTAAGTGGTTGGTTAACTGGTTAATTGTTTAAACCGGTTAACTGTAAATTAATCGATGCAATACATCAAACTTGTCATTGGTTTATTGGCCATTGGTTAAACCGGCTTTGAGCCAAACCCTGCAACCCCGGACAGAACAACATTTTAACCTTAAAACAACATTTCAACTTTACAACAACATCCATGTACAGAAGAGATTTAATCACAGCAGAAATACAGAAACTTGCCCAGGTTTTGGCACGGATAATGGGACTGAAATTAGAAGGTAAATTGGCTGAGGCCAGTCAGCTTTTCGATGAAACGATGGAAAGTGGTTTTCATTTGCCCAAAGAAATTCTGGAGAGTGAGGATTTGTCTGTTTTTGAAAACTGGTTAAATGACGATAAGCTTCCGCCAGAAAAACTCGATTCTTTAAGCGAATTTTTATATTATGAGCTTGGGATCAGTGCTGAAAGAAACCTGTTGATTGCCCCAAAACTTAATTTGGTTTACCAATATTTGTCAGATCAGCATAAGATTGTACATTTGGTAAATCTGCACCGTCAGAAAACAATACAGCAATACCTGCGCTAAGCGCTTAGCGCCCAGCGCCAAACAAAACAAAATAGATAAATGATTATAGAAAAGTGGCAAAAACTTGCTTCTAAATATTTGGTAAGAGAAAAGTGGGCTACCTTAAGGGTAGATGAAGTTAAACTTCCGGATGGGATTGTAAAGGATGATTATTACGTACTGGAATACCCGAACTGGGTAAATGCCATTGCGTTAACGGCTGAAGGAAAAATAATTATGGTGAGGCAGTACCGCCATGCGGCAGATATTGTTTCGCTCGAAGTGCCGGGTGGTGTAATGGATGGTGATGAATCACCAGAATTTGCGGTTAAACGCGAGCTTTTAGAAGAAACCGGCTACAGTTTTAAAACCTGCAAATTTATAGCAGAGCTATATCCCAATCCGGCAACATCGAACAACAGAACATTTACCTATTTTTTAACGGGCGGTGTAAAAACTCATGAACAGCATTTAGATGAACACGAAATTTTAAATGTGGAAGAATATACAGTTGAGGAAGTAAAACAATTTATTAAGGATAATAAAATTGCACAGGCACTCCATGTTGCAGCTTTATTGTATGGCCTTGCCGAAATAGAAAAACTTTAATATTGCAGCAAATTAATATACAATAAAGGCCCGATAAAATATCGGGCCTTTATTGTTATTGCTTCAACTTTCGAACATGAAGGAAAGATTTTAATTTAAACCCTTCTATCTTTCTGCTCCTGAACTTAAGTTTAGCTCATTTTTAATTTCTTTTGGATATCGTGTACGTAAGCTTTAAACTTTTTATCGGTATCGATTAAATCTTCAACGGTTTGGCAAGCGTAGATTACAGTACTGTGATCGCGGCCACCGAAGAAAGCGCCAATTGTTTTTAATGATGATTTGGTATGGCTTTTTGAAAGGTACATCGAAATCTGACGGGCCTGAACAATTTCGCGTTTACGTGTTTGAGATTTAACCATATCAACCGGAACCTCAAAATACTCGCAAACCAATTTCTGGATGTATTCCATTGAAATTTCTTTAGAAGTATTTTTGATGAAGTTTTTCAGCATCTGTTTAGCTAAGGCTAAATCAATTTCTTTTTTATTCAAAGTAGCCTGCGCTAAAAGCGATACCATTGCACCTTCAAGCTCACGCACGTTGTTATCAATGTTGTGTGCAACATATTCTACAACTTCGCCAGGTAATTCGATACCATCGGCATACATTTTCTTTCTTAAAATGGCAATACGCGTTTCAAGGTCAGGAATCTGCAGATCAGCAGATAAACCCCATTTAAAACGGCTTAACAAACGTTCTTCCAAACCTGCCAAATCTTTAGGTGCTTTATCAGAGGTTAAAATTACCTGTTTGCCCGATTGGTGTAAGTGGTTAAAAATATGGAAGAAAATATCCTGTGTTTTTTCTTTGCCCGCAAAGTTGTGCACATCATCCATGATGATTACATCCATTGCCTGGTAAAAGTTAACGAAATCGTTAATGGTGTTGTTTTTTAATGAGTCTACAAATTGCTGACAGAATTTCTCGCAACTTACGTAGATCACCAGTTTATCTGGCATGCTGCGTTTAATCTCATTACCGATTGCCTGCGCCAGGTGGGTTTTACCCAAACCTACTCCACCGTAAATCATTAATGGGTTGAAAGACGTACCTCCTGGTTTAGCAGCCACAGCGTAACCTGCAGAACGCGCCAATCGGTTGCAATCTCCCTCAATATAATTTTCGAAAGTATAGTTAGAGTTTAATTGTGGATCAACATTTAATTTCTTTAATCCGGGAATAATAAAAGGGTTTTTAATATCCTTATTAATGGAAACCGGAATCGGCATCGATTGTACCTTTGCCTCCGCTCCATTTCCATTTGAGGGCATATTGGTAGTATAAGGATTACCGCTGTTCGATGATTTATCTACAACGATGTTATATTCCAACCTGCCATCCTCTCCAAGTTGCTTTTTTACAGTCTTACGTAGCAAGCCTACATAATGTTCTTCAAGCCATTCGTAAAAGAACAAACTTGGCACCTGTATGGTTAAAACCTTGCCTTCCAATTTAAGGGCCGTTATCGGCTCGAACCAGGTTTTGAAACTTTGGTTCGGAATATTATCCTTAATAATTTGAAGACAGTTCTTCCACACTTCTGTACAAGTTTTTTCCATTGCGATTTCTATAATTTATTGGTTTACAGTGCCTATTCGAATTAAAGGGATGGTCCGTTTAGGGACTACGAATATTGACAAAATTATCAACATTTTAAATAAAAATTTCAAATAAATCGTAACGTACTGATAAGGAATATGGTAGCCTGCTTAACCTCAATTTTTTATGTTGATAACTATTTATTAACACTGGTTATCCACATTACAATTATTTAACACGATTCTTTCCTTTTAATTTCAAATCGCTTTTAAAAAGCAAATTCTGAGCCATTTTAGCCTCTACATAAGCATTTTAGCAGGATTCAATTCCGAATCAACTGAAAATCAAACCCATAATTAAAATAATTGCACATCTTTTTAATTACACTATTAATTAACCATATCAACACACACAATATGTTGTGTATTTGTATGAATTTTACGACGGCTTAAGGCCTGTTATATGAATTATCATTAAAAGACTTATTTAACATGTTTAACAAGTTTCAGCAGGCAATTTTTGTTATATCCTATTAAACCACAACTATTGGTACACACCAAAACTTGCCCTGAACACATTGCCTATTTCGCCCAGTGTGGCATATTTTTCAACGGCATCTATAATCAAAGGCATCAGGTTGGTTTCGCCCCTGGCAGCCTCGCCCAATTGTTGTAAAGCTTTTTCTACCGCAACCTGATCGCGGGTTGATTTTAAATGATCAAGTTTTTCAGATTGCAGTTTACGGATCGAATCGTCGATATTGAAAACTTCTGTCAAGCCTTCTTCTTCCTGTGTAAATTTATTTACCCCGACTGAGATCCGTTCGCCACTTTCGATCTCCTTTTGGTATTGATAAGAAGCGCCGGCAATTTCATTTTGCATGTAATCGCTTTCGATGGCATTAACCGAACCGCCCATTGCATCTATCCTGTCGATATAAGCCCAGGCGGCTGCCTCAACCTCATCGGTAAGGTTTTCTATAAAGAATGATCCAGCCAAAGGGTCTACGGTATCGGTAACCCCACTCTCGAAAGCAATAATCTGTTGGGTACGTAAAGCAATCTTCGCGGCCGATTCTGTTGGCAGTGAAAGTGCTTCATCATATCCGTTGGTATGCAAAGATTGGGTACCGCCTAAAACCGCAGCCATGGCCTGGTTACTTACCCTGATTACGTTATTTAAGGGTTGTTGTGCAGTTAATGTTGAGCCGCCGGTTTGTGTATGGAATCGCAGCATCTGGGCTTTTTCGTCTGTTGCACCTAAATCTTTGGTAATTTTGGCCCACATCCGCCTTGCTGCCCTGAATTTGGCAATCTCTTCGAAAAAATTATTGTGGCAGTTAAAGAAGAACGATAAACGTTTGGCAAAAACATTAATATCCAAACCTTTGTCTAACGCGGCTTTAAGGTAAGTTTTTCCATTGGCTAATGTAAAAGCGAGTTCCTGCACCGCTGTTGAACCTGCCTCCCGGATGTGGTAGCCTGAAATGGAAATGGTATTCCACTTGGGCACTTCTTTGCTGCAGAACTCAAAAATATCGGTAATTAACCGCATAGATTGCTTGGGCGGGTAAATATAGGTCCCCCGGGCGGCGTATTCTTTTAATATATCATTCTGGATAGTGCCCGAAATTTGTTTCAAATCTGCCCCCTGCTTTTTTGCGAGAGCAATATACATGGCCAATAAAATGGAAGCAGTAGCATTGATAGTCATCGAGGTGGTGATATCTTTCAGCTGAATACCATCAAACAGAATCTCAATATCTTTTAACGAATCGATGGCTACCCCAACCTTCCCTACTTCCCCATCAGCCATTTCATGATCGGAATCATAACCAATCTGTGTAGGGAGATCAAATGCAACCGATAAACCTGTGGTTCCCTGAGCCAATAAATAATGATAACGCTTGTTCGATTCTTCGGCGGTAGAAAAACCGGCATACTGCCTCATGGTCCACAAACGGCCACGGTACATATCTTTTTGGATCCCCCTGGTAAAAGGAAATTTGCCAGGGCGCTCATCCATCGGCTTTGCCTCGGTGTACAGCGGCTTAATTTCAATGCCCGAAGTGGTGGTATGTTTTTTATCGCTCATATATTTGGTTTATTGGTTCATTAGCCATTAGTTCATTTGGACGGACATGTTGTATATGTGGTTAATTGTTGGAACTGTTTAATTGGTTAACTGCCGCCATTGGTTAATTGCTGAAACTGGTTAATTGGTTAACTGTAAATTAGCTATGGAACGGATTTCAATTAACCGATTTAAACAATTAACCAGTTAACCTTTCTTAAAACAATTAACCCTAAAATAGCCTATGGATATCCTTCTTAATTAACTCAATGGTTAAATCGTATGGGTTTTCATTTATACTGGCCATGTGCTGTAAAATGGCTTTACTCAGTTCAATTCCGTTTGCATCAGCAGGTAAACCCTGCACCGCGTTATTGATCATCGCGATGGTATCGTCTTTTAATTTACGCACTACATTCCAGGTTACGCTATCTAGATATAACTGCTGGGTAACGTTATGCTGATACTCTGAACGAACCTCATTTAAGATGCCTGCCTGTAAAACAGCGATGCTGATGCCCTGCTGGTGTAAACGTACAAGCAGGTTTGGCGGGTTAATGCGATCGATAAATATAATTAAACGCTCGTGCGCCTGCAACCTTAAAGGTAAAATTTGCGCCCTGCTTTCTTTATTCAGTTCGATGGTTTTGAGATCGAAAAAACGTTGAATATCGCGCTTTAAAATATAATAAACGGCCATTAGCGCCGCGAAAATGCCTGCAAATAAGATCACTACATCAATTAAAATCTGTTGGGTATTCATAAGTATTGTTTAAATACGGTAATATTAACGGACCGTTAAAAGCAAAAATGTGCATTATTATTTATATTTGTAACAGATAAAATTTAAATAACATGAGCACAACAGTTGATACAGCATTTGCACCGGTTACTTTTTCGGAAGGAGCAGCTAAAGAGTTATATAAATTAAAGGATCAGCAGGAGATCGGTGAGGATTACGGATTACGCGTTGGCGTAGAGGGCGGTGGTTGCGCTGGTATGAACTACGTTTTAGGTTTCGACCAGAAAAAAGATGGCGACCAGGAATATTTCATTGACGGCATTAAAGTTTTCATGAACAAAGCACACCAGATGTACTTAATGGGCATGATGATCGACTGGCAGGATGGCTTAAACTCTCGTGGTTTTACCTTTGTTAACCCGAATGCAACCAGCACCTGTGGCTGTGGCACGAGTTTCTCGGCATAAATAAAATATTATTGTAACATATAGTGCGGTCCCCTTGTCTAAACATCGGGACTTTTTTTATTTTTACACATAAAGGTTTAAGGCAAAAGGTGTAGGGTGTAAGGTTTAATCCCATCTTCAATACTTGATACTCAATACTTGACTTGGTACTTAATATAAATGAATTACAGAGAAAACATCAGACTGGCATTAGAATCTATTAAAGCTAACCGCTTGCGTACCATGCTAACCGCTTTAATTATTGCCATCGGTTTAATGGCCTTAGTTGGGATTTTAACCACGCTTGATGCTGTAAAGAAAAGTATGACGGATGCTTTTAGTAGCATGGGTGCCAATTCATTCACGATCAGGAACCGGGGTACGGGAATCAGGATTGGAAATGGTAAAAGGCCAAAACCTTTCAAGGCGATCCGTTATGAGGATGCGGTGAAGTTTAAAGATAGCCTGAATACTCCGGCTACTGTTGCGGTAAGTGTTTTTGCCAGTGGTGGTTCTACCGTGAAATACGGCAGTTTAAAAACCAATCCCAATATCAATGTACAGGGGATTGATGAAAATGGCTTAGCCTCGCAGGGTTTAAATCTTTCACAGGGAAGAAATTTTAGTGTTTCTGAAATACAGTTGGGAAGCAATGTTTGTATTGTTGGTGGAGAAGTAGTTGAAAAACTATTCAAAGATGCCGACCCGTTGGATAAACTAATTAATGTTGGTAACAACCGTTTTAAAATTGTAGGCATACTGGAGAAAAAAGGATCGAGTATGGGATTTAGTGGCGATAGGGCTGTCTATGTTCCGTTGCTGAAAGCAAAACAGATTAACGCCAATGCCAATCCTTCTTATACGATAACGGTGATGGTTCCGAGCAATGAAATGCAGGAAAATATCATTGGTGAGTCGACCGCTTTGTTCAGGAATATCCGTAAGGTAAAGGTGAACGAAACCAATAACTTCGAAATCACAAAGAGTGATGCCATAGCCCAAACTTTATTCGAAAACCTGGCTTTTGTTGCCATTGGTGGTGTAGCGATTGGAATTATTACGTTAATCGGTGCTTCCATCGGCTTAATGAATATCATGCTGGTATCGGTAACGGAACGTACCCGCGAAATTGGGATCCGTAAGGCCATTGGTGCCAATCCAAAAGTAATCCGTCGTCAGTTTTTAATTGAGGCAGTAGTAATCTGTTTAATGGGTGGCGTATTTGGTATTTTCCTCGGGATTGTTTTAGGTAACCTGATTTCCCTTGCCATGGGTGGTTCATTCTTAATTCCATGGCTGTTTATTATCGGCGGCTTTGTGCTTTGCGTGCTGGTAGGCATCTTATCAGGATATTACCCAGCTAAAAAAGCTTCGAGACTGGATCCGGTAGAGGCGTTGAGGTACGAATAGGGAGGGGTTAATTGGTTCATTAGTCAATGGTCTATTAGTTAAGGTCCGGGATATGGCATAGTTCACAGGTTAATTGGTTGATAGTTCATGGTTGATAGCCTGGATGGGTATTCGGTTAAATTGAACGACAATGACCGTTAGGGCTATTGGCAATTTGCAAACCAATGAACTAATGGCAAATGAACAAATGAACACTTCTATAGCAATGCATTATTAAGCTGATGTTGCGTAAGCAACTGCTGCATTAAGGCTGTACTGAGGCTATCTTCCAAAGCGGTGGCATGTTTTAAGTGGTGCATATCGCTGCCCAAAAAATCGACCAGGTGGTTCTCTACCATTTCTTCCGCTGTTTTTTTCGCTCCAGAACCGTAATAACCGGTTAAAGCAATCGAATTTAACTGCAACAAACAGCCTGTTTCTCTGATCTGATGGTAACTTTCGAAAGAACTATAATAGTATGGATACCTTTCGGGATGGGCCAAAACCGGCTTATAACCAGCATCCTGTATAGTTTTAATAAAATCGGGCAGGTTTTGGGGCGGATTGATGTAAGACAATTCGAACAACAGGTAATTTTCTCCAAAAGTAAGCACTTCCTTTTGTCTGATTTTCTTTTCTAAAGTTTCATCCAGGTAATATTCTGCAGCCGCATCAACTGCTAAAGCAATTTCATTTTCTTCGAGGCCTTTTCTCAAAATATCCAATCCACGGTTAATCGTATCGGGCGTATTGCGGAAATAATCGGCCATAATGTGTGGCGTAGCAATCAGTTTCTGATAACCTAAAGCTTTAAACTTTTTGGCAAGCAGCAAGGCATCTTTAAGGTTTTGTGCGCCATCATCAATCCCCGGAATGATGTGCGAGTGCATATCGGTTTTAATACCGGAGAAATTAAATTCGGGCGCTATTTTTTTCTTTTTAAATAATCCGAACATAATGATGGGTTATAATTTTAACTGATCTCCTTTGGTAAATTACTGGCTTCGGCAGCACCTGCTAATTTAGAGGAATATATTTTGAGGAGCAGTTGATTCAGATCTTCACTTAAATCGAACTGCAGATCTTCGTGCAGTTTTTTGAATTTATTAATGGTTACCGCAACCGTTTTGATGTAGTATATACTAAAAAGCATCATAAAATCGCGGTAACCAAAAATTGATTTTTTATAATCAAAAGGAATAGCATTGAGGATAAACAGTTTCAGTTCTACCTCGCCAACAGGATCTTTGGTAACTTTATAAAAGTGGTTAACCGAAGTAATCATCTTTCTTACTTTCACCAATGCCTCTTTGGCATTTAGTTTTTTAAGTTCAGCAATCTGTTCATCCACATCGGCTTTAATCCTTTCTTTCCGGTCTTCCAGATCGGTTTCGTCCTCTAATAATTTATAATGAAGGTGTTCGGTAAGCACTTTATCTTTGGCCACCAAACGCAGCAACAGCTTGTCTTTTTCTTTAACAGACAGTTCTGTAATGGCGGTTTTTAAATCTTTGTGCTCAGATAACTTCATTTAAAAAGGGTTAGCCTTAATGTATTTTTCCCACTCCCAAGCCGAGCGCATCATTTCATTGATATCGAGATTGGCTTTCCAGCCCAGTTCGTTGTTCGATTTTTGCACATCGCCATAAATCTGAACAATATCTCCTGCCCTCCTCGGACCAATTTTATAATCCAGTTTCTCACCGTTCACTTTTTCGAAGGCAGCAATAATTTCTAAAACTGAAGATCCTTTACCGGTACCGATATTAAAAACATCGTAATTACCGTTAGGGTTTCCGTTTTCTAATTTTTTAATGGCAGCAACGTGCGCCTTTGCAAGGTCTACTACGTGGATATAATCGCGGATGGCCGAACCATCTGGTGTATTGTAATCATCACCATAAACCGTAATCGGGCCGCGTTTACCAATGGCCGACTGGGTAATAAAAGGAACCAGGTTTGCAGGCACACCATTTGGCAACTCGCCAATTAAAGCAGTTTCGTGTGCACCAACGGGGTTAAAGTAACGCAAAGCAATTACATTTAAATCAGGGGTTACCGCAGCGGTTTCAGCCAAAATTTCTTCGGCAATCTGTTTGGTATTGCCATAAGGCGATTCGGCTTTCTGTACAGGTGCAGCTTCGGTTACCGGCAAAGTTTCTGGCTGGCCATAAACGGTACATGATGAAGAAAACACGAAATTAATTTTCCTGTTAAACGAGGTCAACAGGTTAATTAAACTGTAGAAATTATTCCGATAGTATTTTAAAGGTTGTTCTACCGATTCGCCAACCGCTTTATAGGCAGCAAAATGAATAATTCCGTCGATATCGTTGTGGTTTTCTGCAAATTCCTGCACGGCTTTATCATCCTGAAGATCGATTTCATGAAAATCGAACCATTTGCCGGTGATGGCATGCAGCTGGGTTAAAATCTTGATATTCGAGTTAGAAAGGTTATCGATAATTACAACTTCGTATCCTGCGTTATGTAACTCTACAGCTGTGTGCGAACCAATATATCCTGTTCCACCAGTAACTAATATTTTTGCCATTTTAACGGTTAAATGTGGTAAAATCTTTATGTTCTATTTTCTCCAAAGCCTCTGCAGGCAATGATTTAAAATATTCGTATGTAATTTTTAATCCTTCTGCACGTCCGATTTTAGGTTCCCAGCCCAGTATCTCTCTTGCCTTTGTAATATCCGGCCGGCGTTGTTTCGGATCATCCTGGGGCAGCTCTTTGTACACAATTTTCTGTGTGGTACCCGTAAGTTTGATAATTTCTTCGCAAAACTGCCTGATGGTAATTTCATCCGGGTTACCAATGTTTACCGGCTGGGCATAATCGCTCATCAATAAACGGTAAATCCCTTCAATCAGGTCATCCACATAACAGAAAGAACGGGTCTGGCTGCCATCACCAAAGATAGTTAAATCTTCTCCTCTTAGCGCCTGCCCGATAAAGGCTGGTAAAACCCGACCGTCATTCAGGCGCATTCTTGGTCCGTAAGTATTAAAAATCCTCACAATCCTCGTTTCTACCCCATGGAAAGTGTGGTAAGCCATGGTAATCGCTTCCTGGAAACGTTTTGCTTCATCGTAAACACCACGCGGGCCAACAGGATTTACATTGCCCCAGTATTCTTCGGGCTGTGGATTAACACTTGGATCGCCATAAACTTCAGAAGTGGAAGCAATCAGCATCCTTGCTTTTTTACTGCGGGCCAAACCTAAGAGGTTATGCGTACCTAATGAACCTACTTTAAGGGTCTGGATCGGGATTTTAAGGTAATCGATCGGACTTGCAGGAGAAGCAAAATGTAAGATATAATCAAGTGTACCTGGAATGTGCACAAATTTGGAAACATCGTGGTTATAAAACTCGAAATTTTCCAGTTTGAACAGGTGTTCGATATTTGCCATATCACCCGTAATCAGGTTATCCATGCCGATAACGTGATAGCCTTCTTTTATAAAGCGGTCGCAAAGGTGCGACCCCAAAAAGCCAGCTGCACCTGTAATCAATATCCGACCCCTACTCCCCGAAGGGGTATTTGTATTTATCTCGTTCATTCTTCCTTCTGTTAAAGTTGGCTTACAACTCACCCGCTGTGGGGTTATGGGGTTAATAATTTTCTACCGATACTGTTATAATAATAGCCAAGATCGATCATTTTTTGCAGATCGTATAAATTCCGGCCATCAAAAACCACTTTATTTTTTAAGATGTGATCTATTTTATCAAAATCAGGGTTGCGGAACACCGACCATTCTGTTGCAATTAGCAGGGCGTCAGCACCTTCTAAAGCTTCGTACTGGTTTCTGGCATAATTTACCTGATCGCCGATTACACCTTTTACATTGCTCATCGCCTCCGGATCGAACACGGTAACCGTTGCGCCATTTTTAACCAGCGCATCGATAATATACAAAGCCGGTGCTTCGCGGATATCATCCGTTTCCGGTTTAAAAGCCAGTCCCCATAAAGCAAAATGCTTGCCTTTAATATCGCCTTTGTAATATTTAAGTACTTTATCAACCAGGATTGTTTTTTGTCTTTCGTTAACCTCCATTACCGATTTCAGAATCTGGAAATCGTAGGCATAATCATCAGATGATTTTACCAGCGCCTGCACATCTTTGGGGAAACATGAACCGCCATAACCTACACCCGGAAAAAGAAAACGTTTACCGATACGCTCATCAGAGCCAATTCCTTTTCTCACCGCATCAACATCGGCACCTACCAGTTCGCAAAGGTTGGCGATTTCGTTCATGAAGGTAATTTTGGTGGCCAGAAAAGAGTTTGCTGCATATTTGGTCAGCTCAGAGGAACGTTCATCCATAAAAAGGATCGGGTTTCCCTGGCGCACATAAGGTGCATACAACTCGGTCATTAATTTTTTAGCCTTTTCGCTTTTGGTACCTAAAACTACGCGGTCGGGTTTCATAAAGTCGTCAACCGCTACACCTTCCCTTAAAAACTCAGGGTTCGAAACCACATCCACCTCAACCGAAGTATTTTCGGCAAAAACAGCTTTTACCTTATCGGCAGTGCCTACCGGAACGGTTGATTTATTTACGATGACCTTATATTCGGTAATGAGTTTTGAAATATCTTTTGCAGCACCTAAAATGTAAGAAAGATCGGCTGCACCATCACCTCCCGGAGGCGTTGGCAAAGCCATAAAAATAATCTGTGCTTCTTTTACGGCATCAGCAAGGTTTGTGGTAAAGGTTAACCGTTCCTGCTCGATGTTCCTGTGGAACAAAAGATCTAAACCCGGTTCGTAAATCGGCACTTCGCCGGCCTGCATCTGTTTTACCTTTGCTTCGTTAATATCAACACAAATTACATCATTTCCTGTTTCGGCTAAACAGGTTCCGGTAACCAAACCTACATATCCGGTACCAATAACGGCTATCTTCATTCTGTTTTATTTTATTTTTAGCTGCTATGGAGCAATCATCGAAGCCTTTTATTCAGTTGAATATGAAGCAAAATCCAGATGGATCCATATATTTTTAAGCTTTTTAAATATATTCCTTTTATCTTGGCACGAAGATATGAAATTACTTTACATCATCGGAATCCGGGCCTATACTTTACTCATCAGGATATTCTCATTATTTAATCCTAAGGCTAAATTGTTTATAAACGGGCGCAAAAATATCTACAACTTAATAGCACAAAAAATTAATCCTGCCGAAAAGCATATCTGGTTCCATTTTGCATCATTGGGCGAATTTGAGCAGGGCAGGCCGGTTTTAGAAAAACTGAAAACGCTTTATCCCGACAAGAAAATTGTAGTTACTTTTTTCTCGCCTTCGGGATATGAAATCAGGAAAAACTATGCGTTGGCAGATGTATTTTACCTCCCGATGGATACCGCTGCAAATGCAAAACGTTTTATCACCAGTATTAATCCTGAAATGGCCATTTTTACCAAGTACGAATTCTGGCATTTTTATTTTACGGAATTGAAAAACCGCAATATTCCATTATATGTAATTTCGGGTATTTTTAGGGAAAGTCAGGCGTTTTTTAAATGGTACGGTGGTTTTTACCGCGATATTTTAAAGTCGGTTACTTATTTCTTTGTTCAGAATCAGGAAAGTGAAAATCTTTTAAAATCCATCGGTATAAATCATGTAACCATCAATGGCGATACGCGTTTCGACCGTGTTTACGAAAATGCGCAAACACCAAAGCAACTCCCCGTTATCGAAAATTTTATTGGCAATTCGCCAACCTTGATTTGCGGAAGTACCTGGCCGGAAGATGAAAAAATATTATCGGTTTTACCGGAAAAATATCCTGACTGGAAGTTTATTATCGCCCCACATGAGATTCATGAAGGCCATATCGAAAGCATAGAGAAACAGTTTTCAGTTAACAGTGTGCGGTTTTCAGTTTTCAGTTCTCAGCTCTCAAATCTGAAATCTCAAATCTTAATCATCGATAACATCGGCATGCTTTCTTCCCTGTATCAATATGGAAAAGTGGCCTATATTGGCGGCGGTTTCGGAACGGGTATCCATAATACTTTAGAGGCTGCAGCCTTTGGGTTACCGGTAATTTTCGGACCTAAATATGATAAATTTCAGGAGGCGAAAGATTTAATTGCCATTGGTGCAGCAAAGAGTATCAGCTCAACCGACGAATTAATCAATGCTTTTGAAAGTTTTGCGGAGGATAAAAATGCTGCTGACCTGGCCAGGAAATATGTAACAGATAAAAAAGGGGCAACCGGTCAGATAGTTTCGATGATTACGAAAGCAGACCGGCCTTAGCAATTTCTTCCACGATTTCAGGAATACTTTGATCGATGGATACCGTAAATACATCTGTTTCATCGGCCTGTGGTTCTTCAAGCGTTTCGAACTGGCTCTCCAGTAAACTGGAAGGCATGTACTGATGCGAACGCTTTGTAATCCGATCGTGGATCAGATCAAAACTTCCTTTTAAATATACAAAGCGGATGGACGCATTATCTTCCCGAAGCAGATCGCGGTATGATTTTTTTAATGCAGAACAGGCAATAATGCAGGTGGTACCGTGTGCGGCGTGCTCGCGACCAACTTTAGCAATCAGCTGTAACCAATCTAAACGGTCGGCATCTGTTAAAGGGATTCCGGCAGCCATTTTATCTACATTCCGTTGCGAATGCAGGTTATCGCCATCTATAAATTCGGCATTCATCTTTGGAGCTAAAGCCCTTCCGATAACCGTTTTACCACTTCCAGAAACGCCCATTAAAATGATAAAATTCGCCATTTCTAAATCTAAAATTATTTAACCATTCCGGCAAGTGCCTCAATAAACACCGGGCTATCGTTCAGGCTTTCTACCAGCTGAACATGTTCGCCACCCAATGCTTTAAATTCTTCGTGGTATTCTACAGTGATTTCGTAAAGGGTTTCCAAACAATCGGCCACAAAAGCCGGACTGAACACCAGCAAACGCTTTTTACCTTCGGCAGCTAGTTTCTTCAATACATCAGTAGTATATGGCTGTACCCAGGGCTCTTTACCTAAACGCGATTGGAAACAAACAGTATATTGATCTTTAGACAGGTTTAATTCTTTTGCAATTAACCTGGCTGTATCGTGCCCCTGGGCTGAATAGCAGAATTTATTGGTGTCGTTCAAAGTCTGGCAGCAATCGGCACTTTTTAAACAATAACTTCCGGTATGATCGCATTTTAATAACTGACGCTCAGGCAAACCATGGAAGCTGAACAATACATGATCATAGCTTGCTACATTGTGCTTTCTGGCATTTTCAGCAAAAACTTTAATCATCAAATCATTATCATGAAATGAATTTACAAACGATATCGGCGGAACGGTTGGCCATTTACTCACCAGCTCCATTACCAGTTGCATTACCGAACCGGTACTTGCTGAAGCATATTGCGGAAACATCGGAATCACCTGGATGCTTTCTACCAAACCTGCTTTTAAATTGGCAAGGGCCGATGCAATGGATGGACTTTGATAACGCATCGCCAGTTCTACATGGTAATCGTCGCCAAGCCTTTCCTGCAGCATTTTAGCCTGCAACCTGCTGTAGAACAACAACGGAGAACCGTTTTCATTCCAGATTTCTTTGTATAATTTAGCGGTTTTAGGGCTACGGAAAGGCACGATGATACCTTTTACCAACAAAGTCCTGTTTAACTTCGGAATATCAATTACCCTTTCGTCCATTAAAAACTGATCCAAGTATTTTTTAACGTCGGCAGTTGCCGGACTATCAGGTGTTCCTAAGTTTACCAGTAAAATTCCCTTTTTGCTCATTTAATACAATATATGTTACGTGGCGCAAATATCGCCTTTTTATTGTTTTTTACCTATGGTAAAAATGTGATAGAGAACATTTTTTAGTCAAAAAAACCTGTATTCAGTCACTTCCGAAGTTTTAATGGTACCAACACAAAGGAAACTCCGGAAGTTTTAGGGTAAATGTCTGTTGGTGGCATCTTACACAACGAATATACATGAAAGCTTCCTTCAGCAGGTGGCAACCAATCATGAGGGTCATGAAAGCTTCCTGCAATGTGCAGCGACAAATCATGAGTATCATAAAAGCCTCCTGCAGTACGCAGCGACAAACTATGAGGGTCATGAAAGCCTCCTGCACTGTGCAGCGATAAATCATGAGTAATCTCCGGATTGACACGGTTAAACTTCATTAACGCACCGTAAAAACAGGCTAAATCTTTTTCAACAGGAGAAAGAATTGATTGTATCATTAGAAAAGCAAATACAGAAACCCTGTTTAAGTATAGTCCTGCCTTGCCTGCAATCTTTTTGGGACCGGTAATACATTTTTAACATTTATGCCACAAAAAGGATTTTCGTACAGTCAGGTTTATGAACATGGTTTTGTGCAGGTTTCGAACGTTTTTAAACCTGAGAACAACTAAGTGAAGTCGCTCGTTATCATGCAGGAATATGAGTTTATTCTTTTGCTTTATAAAGCTGCCACCAGGGCATTGCCGGTTTTTGATGATGCTCTAAGTGGTACCCAAAAAAGTAGCAGGTAATAAAAGCAATAAAATGGTTTTTCGGTAAAGTGGTAGCATGGTATTCGTTATCGTGTTCACCTTTGTGTGGTAAATAGGTACCAAAATAGAACAACTGGAAAGTGCTTAATAATGATGGAAGAACCCAAAACAACAACAAATTTCGTTCATCTACCCAGATTTTGAGCACATTATAAGCCACAGCCATAATAATTAACTGGATTACCGTAACATAATTTAGCATAAAGCGGAAATACCATTTCCAAAAACCATGTGGTGCAAAATCAGGATCTTTTTCGGTATGTACATGGCGGTGATGCTGGTGATGTTTAGCATACAAACGATTATAAAAGAAACCTGCATACAAAAAAACAGCAAGGTAACCGATAAAATTATTTGCTTTTTTGTTTGGAGATATGGTGCCGTGCATGGCATCGTGCGCAGTGATAAACAAACCGGTGTAAAGATGCATCTGTACAAAAACCATCAGGTAAACCAGTGGATTGTTCCAGTTAAAATGCCAGTTTAACAGAAAAAAAAGAGAAATAAACCAGCAGGTAATTACGGTTAACGCAACCAGGATTCCGGTATGTGGGTTTATCTTTTTCAATTTATATTACTATATGACCGTCGTCTCGAGCGAAGTGCAACGAAGTCGAGAGATCTATGAAAGCAGATCTCTCTCCCGAATATTCGGGACGTTCCAGTCGAGATGACGATCCTAATATATAAATCTATCATTATTACTTATTCAGATTTTCTTACAATCTAATACTGCTCCAGCGCTGCCTTTACCTTCTCCATTAACCACATCGGTGTTGAAGTAGCTCCACAAATACCTACTTTATCATTTTCGTTAAACCAGGCCTGGTCCAGCTCTTCTACATTAGAAATGAAGTACGAATTGTCATTGTGTTTTTTACAAACATCGTAAAGTACCTTTCCGTTCGACGATTTTTTGCCCGAAACAAAAACGATACGATCGTAATGGCCTACAAAATCTTCAAGTTCCTCGTAACGGTTAGATACCTGTCTGCAAATGGTATCATTCGCTTTAACTTCGTAGCCACGGCTCAATAATTCATCTTTAATGTGGTAGAATTTATCTGTGCTTTTGGTGGTTTGGCTATATAAAGTGAATTTAGCAGGAAGCTCAACGTTATCTAATTCAGCTAAATCCTGAAAAACGATTGCCTTGCCATCTGTTTGCCCTTGCAAACCAATTACCTCGGCATGCCCATGTTTCCCAAAAATAAGCACCTGCTCGTCATCATCGTGCGAGTTTTTGATCCTGTTCTGCAGTTTCAGTACCACAGGGCAGGAAGCATCTATTAAAGTCAGGTTATTTTCTAAGGCCAGTTGATAAGTTGAAGGTGCCTCGCCATGCGCCCTGATTAACACTTTTTCATCACGCAGGTTTTTTAATACTTCGTGATCAATTATTTTTAATCCGCGGTTGGTTAAACGCTCTACCTCTTCATCATTATGCACAATATCGCCGAGGCAATATAAATAACCTTCGTTATCCAAAATATCTTCGGCCATTTCTATGGCATACACTACGCCAAAGCAGAAGCCTGATGATTTATCGATGTTAACCTGTAAATTTAAACTGCTCATTTATGTTTAGGATTAGTTATTTATCGTCATAATGTCCCTTTGCAGAAATTACAAATACTGTAATAATCTCTTCATCGATTCTATAGACTAACCTATCTTTTTTATTTATTTGTCCTGACCAATATCCAGAAAATCCGAATTTTAATTTTTCAGGCTTACCAACACCTGATGCCGGATGGATACTTAATTCTATAAAAATTGCCGGAGTTTTTTTATGGAAGCTTTATCGCCTGATTTAAGGATAGCCGCCAGTTGCGTTTTTGCCTGATCGGTAATATCTACAAAATACTTTCCCATATATTCTGAACATCTTTAACCCTTGTTAAACGTCCATTTTTTATATCCTCTTCTCCTTTAGCTATTTCATTTATAAATGCCTGACTGTAGCTTTTTTCTTTTTTAAAAGTTACGTTCAAGGCTTGTAACACGGCCTCAACTGCCAAAAGTTGCTTTTTAGTTTTAGGCTGTACGATTAGTGTTTCCATATTATAAAGTTAATTAAAATACTACAACAAAATTAAGCAAAAATATTTGCTCCGGTTGTCATGTATAAGACAACAAAAAAGATTAACTGCGAAACGAACATCACTGTACCGATATATTTCTGCTGTTTTAAACCCAGGGCGTAATAAAATTTCAACAAAATTACTGAAACAATAAACCAGGCCACATAATTTTGAACGGGGATTTCGTGCCAGTCCCAATGCCAGTAATCAAATTTCATGGCTACCGGTTCTAAAAAGAAATCGAAACCAACAAGTATAAGCGCACCGGTAAGCGATGCTAAAATGCTGTTTCTCACTTTCATACTTTTAAGCATCTGGCCCACGCTAAAAATCAGAATTACCCAGTTTACGCCCATAAGTAAAGGCACCGCAGCAATTTTATAACCTAAGGTATTGCCGTAATAATAACTGCCGAATATCTTTCCGGTGCTTACGCCTAAAACCTCGACCAAAAAGCCACAGAGAAAAACGCCTGAAACAAATAACAGTAACCGTTTAACATCTGCGTTATAGGCAAAAACAATTACGGCAAACATCAATAGCAAATGAAAAGGAACCAGTTTGATAAAGTATGGTTGTGCAACCGGGATTAAAAAGCCAAGCAAACCAACCAAATGAAAAACGATAATAACTGCAACTGCAATCTTTTTAACCTTTAAATCGTTCTGATCGTTCTGCCCTTCCATGTGCCTGTTTTAAAAATATGCTTTGTTATAGAGATGATTGATATGATTAAGAAGAACAACATCTGAAATGGATGTAGAATCAGGTTTATCAAAACATTTTGCCCCGATAAAAAAGAGATCATAATTCTGCTCAATACTATTAAAGTTAATGGTAATACAAGTAAAGCAATATTAAAGTTTAAAATTAAAATTACCGGTCCTATGGTTACCAAAAGCTGGTAAAATAGTAATATTATGATGTTATTACCAAAACCTGCAAGTAAATTTTTACCAAAGCCATTTAAGCTTTCACCTAAGTTTTTATACATCCTGCAATAGATCAGTCCGTTGGCCAAAAGCGCTTCGGCATTTAATTTTTCCTGTTTTACCAGTTTCATAATTTCCACATCTTCCACAACCTGGCGTTTAACCTTTTCGTGCCACTGGTTTTCCTGATATAAATTGGCATTAAAAAACATGCATTGTCCGCTGGCCGCCGCAAATGCCGGATTTTTTGAAAGTTTAACCAAACGCAGGGGCAATAAATTTAGCAGGATAAAATGCATCAGTGGAACGGTTAAGCGCTCACCTATCGATTTCATGGTTTGGTTGGTAAAAACACTTAGTAAAGCAAGGTTTCCAACTTCCATCCTCGCAATTAAACTGTTAATCAATCCCCTTTTGATGGATTCATCAGCATCTATAAAAAGGAAATATTTACCTGAAGCCAATTCACTTAGCTGATGACAAGCATAGTTTTTACCCAGCCAGTCTGGCGGAAGTTCCTTTCCCTTTACCACCTTAAACTGCGGGTTAGTAAGGCAAAAATCCTCAACTATGGTAAAGGTATTATCGCTACTGTTATCATCTAAAACGATAACTTCGTAATTGGTGTAATCCTGATCTTTTATGGAAACGAGCAGTTCGCGTATATTTTCGGCTTCATTACGGGCAGGAATTAAGATCGAAACTTTATCATGGTAATGTTTAACCACCCGCGGCAATTTCGGATTGGAAAGGAAATTAAATACAGTAACCGAAAACCTGATCACCAGGAAAATTAAAACCGCGTAAATAAAAATTGTCATTCAATAATCTGATTTTGTTTAACAACCGATTGATCGTAATGTTTATTATAGGCGCTTTTTAACAACTGCAAGCTTACGTATTCTTCATTTTCCCAATGTTGCAGATAAGTATAAGCTGATGGCTTCCTCTTTGCAAAATAATCGATAAAAGTAGCTGCAAAAATAATGTTAATCTTTTTCTGACTGGCATTGATCATTTGCATTACTCCTTTTTCAAAGCTGATATTTTTCAGATGGTTAGAATACAGTTTGCCCTGAGGAAAAACCAACACAAGGTTTGCAGGATCATCTAACAGTTTACCTGCATAATCTAATGTTGCCAATACATCTTTTCCTTTGTTTTCGGCCGCGAAAGCACCGAGATATTTCAGAAAACCTACTTTATTATAATTTTCGGCATTCACTAAAACATGAAACTGTTTTTTAAAAACTTTTTTGTTGATGTAAAACAGGAAAAAGCCATCCCACCAGCTAAAATGATTGGCTAAAACCAATATAGAAGCATCTGATTTAACTTCAATCTGGTCGTAATTGAACGCAGCAAAATCTTTTTTGATGATAAACTGGATGTACCAGGAGAAAAAGTTAAAGATCAGGTTATTTTTTCTCGGATGATACATGTCGGGAAATTGCAAAAAATTGGGCTTAATTGCAAATTTTGGTACAGTTGTAGGTTAAAAAAGCTATCATTGGATAGTTTTCATTAAAACGGGTCGTCATCCCGACTGAAGCGTAGTCCCGAACTTTCGGGAGAGAAATCTATCAGACAGATTTTCCGGCTACGTTGCACTCTGCTCGAAATGGCGGTAACTCGGAGGGAAACTGTCTAATTATGAAAATTTCGATTATAGAAAAAAATTTCCCATTCTACTTCTTCCATCTTACATCCTCACTAGCTCAGATAAACCCTGTCTTCTTCGCCTTCCACATCCATTACCACATCAACATGTTCTTTTAAAATAGTGGCCAGTTCAAGGCCAACAAAATCAGTTGCGATAGGGAAAATTTTATGGCTACGGTCTACCAAAACTACGGTTCGTATTTTTTTATGTGGGGTATTTAAGAAAACGCCCAAGCCATAAGCTAAAGTTTTACCGCTGTTCAGCACATCATCCACAATAATGATCACTTTATTTTTCCAATAACTTTCATCCAGATCGGTTGAAGCAACCAGTTTGCTGCTTTCTTTTTGCAGATCGATGCGCAGTAAGGTTAATTTAAAATCAGAGATTTTTTTCAGCACCTTTTCTAATCTTAGTGCCAATTTGTAGCCACGGTCCCAGATACCGGCCAGTACAATTTCTTTCTCATTCAGGTTATCTTCCAAAATCTGATAAGCGATACGGTCTATTTTCTGCTGAATCTGTTTCTTGTTAAGAATAAGTAATTGCGATGCCATTGTATAAAAAGGATTGAATACAAAAAGAACGATTTTAAGGCTGAAATTCAAACTATTTGAAAAATAATTTCGATTGTTTGCAACGTTTCAGGCAGAGATGCGTCTAATGAATAACCAAAACACAAAATCACGAAACATCATTCCGCAGAACATTTGCGAAAAGATAGCTTCACAATCATTTAACGAAATACAATTATGAAAATCCTTATTAAATCATCCGCCATTTTATTTATAGTGGTTACCAGCTACATGGCTAAAGCACAGGATACGAAAAGTTTCCCGGTAAAAAATTTCAGTAGTATAGGTGTAAGCAGCGGAATAGATTTATACCTCACCCAAGGCAATAGCGAAAGTGTAAGCATTAAATCGGATGCGGAAACCTTAAAAGATATTATTGTTGAGCAAAATGGCAACAATGTTAACATCAAATTCAGAGATGGCATTAAATGGAGCGGAATGTTTAAAAACCGCGAAATTAAAGCTTATGTAAACTTTAAAACATTAAATGCACTGGCTGCATCAGGCGGATCGGATGTATTTACCCAAAACCAAATCAAAACTGATAAGCTTGCCATCCGTTCTTCTGGTGGTTCTGACTTAAAATTAACAGTAGTTTGTAACGACCTTACCGTACAATCGAGTGGTGGCAGCGATATTGATTTAAAAGGTAAAGCTGAAAATATGACCATCCAATCGAGCGGAGGCAGTGATATTGATGCTTACGAACTGATTACTGAATACGCAAAAGTGCAGGCTTCCGGCGGTTCTGATGTAAATGTACATGTAAATAAAGGCCTGGAAGCGGCAGCAAGTGGCGGTGGCGATGTGAGCTATAAAGGAAATGCTTCGCTTAAGAAAACATCCAACTCTAAGAGCGGCGATGTACACCACGTAAATTAAGACTTTAGTTTAGTTAATGATAACTCGCCGCTTTGTGGATGCAAAGCGGCGTTGTCTTTATAAAAGGATTTTTACAGACGGTACTTTATACGCACCAAATTCCAACCTCTGACTTTCCGACTTGAGACTAAAGACTTTAAACTAAAAAACTACCTTCTACCTTTTTTGTACGGATAGTAAATAAAGTTTGCACCTTCAGGAACAATTACGAATACACACATAAAATCCTCTGGCTTTTTATAAACCTTTAAAAAGGGTTCTTTTCTTTCCTTACTGATAATTCCTTTTTCTACAAATTCTTCTAATGTAGAAGCCTGGATGGTCCAATCGGTATTGAGTTCTTCCTTATTTAAAATCATTTCGCCAATATTTACCTCATGTTGATGAGCAATAAAAATCGGGTGAGCGGAAATGCCTTCAACCATGATTTCGATGGCTACTTCCTTAATCGCGTCAGCATAAAACTCCAGGTCTTTTTCTAAACTTACCAGCGGACTTTCCTGTTTCTTCTGCGGTTCTCTGCTATCTTCCGGTGTTGCGTGTAATAACTCTTCTCTATCCATACCTAATTAAATTATTGAATTTTGAATGAATGAATGTTTATAAGCAGTTAGCCCATTCTTTAATTCAATCATTGTCTCATTCAATCGTTGTCTCATTCAATCAATTATTGTTATTTAACTTTAACAATACCACGTTTTCTACATGTTGCGTGTGCGGAAACATATCAACTGGTTTAATGCGAACAACATCGTATTTTTCTTTTAACAGTTCCAAATCGCGGGCCTGTGTAGCGGCATTACAACTTACATACACAATCTTTTCTGATTCCATTTCCAGTAAACGTTGTACTACATCAGCATGCATCCCGGCACGTGGCGGATCGGTAATTACCACATCAGGCTTACCGTGTGCTAAAATGAATTCAGCAGTCAGGATATCTTTCATATCTCCGGCATAAAAGATTGTATTATCAATCCCGTTCAGCTCAGAGTTAAACTTTGCATCTTCAATAGCCGTTGGCACATACTCTACCCCTACCACCTGTTTCACATTTTTTGCAATAAAATTTGCAATGGTTCCTGCACCGGTATATAAATCGTAAACCAGTTCGTCACCTTTAAATCCGGCAAAATCCCTTGTAATTTTATAAAGTTCGAAAGCCTGTTCAGAATTGGTCTGGTAAAAAGATTTTACCCCGATTTTAAAGCGGACTACATCCTCACCTGTTAGTCCGGCAGGCATTTCTTCAAAAATATGATCGCGACCTGAGAACAATACTACCTCCTGATCGAAAATGGTATCGTTTTTCTTTTGGTTAACAATATATAAAAGTGAAGTAATCTGAGGGAATTCGGTTTTAAGGAAATTCATTAAGCCATCCACCTGTGCTTGCTCCGGATAAGCGAATACCACCGCCACCATCACTTCGCCCGTAGTAGATGTACGGATAATCAGGTTACGTAAAACACCTTCGTGGTTGCGTAAATCGTAAAAAGACAGACCATTTTCCAATGCATATTTACGTACCGAATTTCTGATAGAATTGGAAGGTTCATCCTGAAGATAACAATGTTCGATGTCTAAAATTTTATCGAAACGTAACGGTACGTGAAAACCCAATGCATTCATATCGAAATCTTCGTCGCGCTCCACATCAGTTTTCTCCAGCCAGCGTTTGTTAGAGAAAGTAAATTCAAGTTTATTGCGGTAATACCTGTTTTTTTCTGAACCTAAAATCGGTTCCGTATTAGAGGTGTCTATTTTACCAAGGCGTTGTAAAGCAGCCTCAACATTTTTTTGTTTAAATTTCAATTGAGCATCGTAACCCATGTGCTGCCATTTGCAACCACCACAGGTTCCGAAATGAGGACAAAAAGGATCGGTACGCAATGCAGATTTTTCATGCAACTGCTCAATAATCGCTTCCGCAAAATTCTTTTTCTTTTTGGTCAGGCGTACATCAACTACGTCGCCAGGAACGGCTTTGTCAACAAAAATAACCAATTCGTCGGCTTTGCCAACACCTTTTCCTTCTTCAGCAATATCGATTATTTGTACGTTTGGAACTATTGTTACCGTACCGGGTTTTCTTCTACTCATTATTTTGCAAAGATAAGGCAAAAGGCTGAAAGACTAAAGTGGAAAGCTTAGGTCAGAATGAATACAAATAATTCAGTTGAACAAGACTTAAAGTGGAGGGTAAAGAACTTGAAGATTAAAGTCCCCAATATAAAAATTCAAACAATATTATCCTGATCGAACCAAGATTTGTCCGTTTTTAAAATTCAGATGTTAAAATTATTTTCCGAAAAATTTAAATGCTGCTCCCCAGAAGCCATCTAACCAGTTAAATTTTAGGTCAAATTTTTCATCTACCTGTACAGAAAACTCTAATATTTCTTTGCTCATGATAAAAAACCTATCTATTTAAGCAATAATACAAAATTCATACCGAAAACTAAAATGGTACAGATTAATTTTGTGTTAATTTTACATCAAAGGGTAAATGCGTACCTTATTTTAAAACTAAGTTATAATAGCTCTGATTTTCAGTAATTTATTTGATAAATAAATATAAATCCGTAACTTAATATATCATTCACATAAAAATGGAGGTTCATTATGAACGTTATCCGTAAAATTGAATATTGGGGAGATGTTCATCACTCGAAATGGCTGGATTATCTGCGCATTATCCTTGGCCTTGTCATTTTTGGAAAAGGTGTATCTTTTATCAGCGACACCTCGGTACTCCAGAATATGATCACACAAAACAATGTATTTGGTTTTTCAGGGATGTTGATCAGTGTAGCCATTCATGTTGTGGCCTTTGCACATTTGGTTGGCGGTATTTTGATTACCCTGGGCCTGGTTACTCGCTTTGCCGTGGTCATCCAGATCCCGATCTTACTATTCGCTGTGTTTTTTATTAACCTTACCCCGGGTTTCTCTACGCCAAATTCGGAATTGTGGTTTTCGGTACTCGTGTTGTTTCTGCTCATTATGTTCTGGGTGGTAGGTTCGGGCCCGTTATCTGTTGATGAAGGATTAAAAAACAAAATAGGAAAGCGTTACGCTTAACCAACATTAAATATTCTTAGTATCTTTCGTTTTTATACAGAATCATGAAAACGAAGATACTTTTTATACTGCTTTTTGCGGGATTGTCGGGTTACGCTCAAACCTCTACCGACGATTATTTCAAATTAACACGTACAGGTTTTAACGAAAAAAACGCTTATGAAACCACCGCTTTCGTAGAAAAATATTTTCGTGTGCCCGGTAATACAGGCTTCAATGCGAGCATTCATTATGTGGAAAACATCCTTAAAAAAGCTGGTTTTGTAGAACAGAAACAAAACGAATTTGAAGCCCCATTAACTTATCGCATCGAAAAAAGAGCGATGAAAAACAATACCTGGGAGCCTGTTGATGCCAATATTGATATTTTAGGAGAAACCCAGCCACTCATTTCTTTTAAAACCAACCGCAATATGATTCCGATTAATTGCGGTTCAACCGCTGTTGGTGGCGTTACAGCCAATGTTGTTTTTATTGAGAAAATAAATCAAGCGGAAATAGAAAAAATAGACCTGAAAGGGAAAATCCTGTTTTCAGAAAACAATCCATCACGATTACTTCAAATTGCTGCCAAGGCAGGCGCAATTGGTGTTTTAGGTTATTCGATGCCAAAGTACACCCAGCCAGAAGTACATCAAACTTCCATTCAGTTTGGAAGCATGAAAGCCAATAGTGAAGTTTGGACTTTGCTTCTTTCTTACGCTGCTAAAGAAAAGTTAAAAGCAGCCTGTTTAAAAGGCGAAACGAAATTGAAAGTAAACATCCAGACTAAAATTTACCCTTCAGAAGAATTAACCATTGTAGCAAATGTTAAGGGCAGTGTAAACCCTACCGAGCGTTTTGTATTCAGTGCACATGTACAGGAGCCAGGGGCGAACGATAATGCGAGCGGAGTGGGTACATTAGCTGAGATGGCGAGGCTAACTGCAGAATTATTTCAGTCAAAAAAGATCAGTCCGAAGCGTACTTTAACCTTTTTATGGGGTGACGAAATTGTATCTACGAGACGATATATTACGGAAGATACCACCCGCGCTAAAGGCATTTTATGGGGAATGAGTTTGGATATGGTTGGCGAAGACACCAAAAAAACAGGTGGTTCTTTTCTGATTGAAAAAATGCCTGATCCATCTGCTATCTGGACAAGGGGAGCAGATAAACATACCGAATGGGGCGCTGGCGATTTTGGAGAAAAAGACCTTTTCCCACATTATTTTAACGATTTTATTTTCGACATCTGCAAGGCACAGGGAAAATTTGCGAACTGGACAGTTAACTATAACCCTTTTGAAGGCGGTAGTGACCATACGCCATTTTTACAGCATAAAATTCCGGGATTATTGATGTGGCACTTTACGGATGTATTTTACCATACTGATAATGACCGGATTGATAAAGTTTCGGCCACAGAAATGAAAAACGTTGGCATAAGTGGTTTAACTGCAGCTTATACTTTAATTTCTGCTGATGAAAACACAGCTATAGCTACTGTTTCGCAAGTGAAAGCAGACGCCTTAATTCGCTTAAAAACTGAATTTGAATTGAGCAGAAAAGCCATTGCCGATGGAAAAGCCGCAAATGATGAGAAACATATTATCGAAGTTTGGTGCAAATGGTATATTGATGCTTTAGCAACCATTAATAAAATGCCTGTAAAACCAGAAACCACCAGAGTAGGTTCAGCCATTAAATTTGCCACCAACGAGATTGAAAAGCAAACGAAAGTGTACCTGGATGAGTTGAAGTAGTTTAGTTTTTATAGTTGATTAAATTAACCACTACTTTAACCATCATCTCTTTTTCTTTAGGATCGCTTTCTGCAATGAGTAAGGTAAGCGCAACCAGTGCATTATCGGCAATTCTTTTTGTACCATCTTCGCGATAGAGCATTTTGTTTTTATCCAGAAACCAGACAAATAAAAAGGCAGCGATCCGTTTATTTCCATCAGAAAATGAATGGTTTTTTACGACGAAATATAATAGATTGGCCGCCTTTTCTTCCATACTCGGATAAAGTTCTTCTCCATCAAATGTTTGATAAATGGTGTATAATGAACTTTTAAATGATTGGTCTTTTTCATTGCCAAAAAGTTTGCTTCCACCAAATTTTACCCTCAAATCATCTATGGCTTCAAGTGCAGAATCGTAATCTATTTTAAAATCGCCTTTATGGTTAGAAACTTCATTTTCCAGTTGTTGATGGTCGTAACGATCAAGAACATCTAAAGCATAAACATAGTCTGTAAGAATTTTAAAAGTATCCTTTAGCTCATCATTATTAAGCAAGTGGTTGTTTTGAACAGTAGCAACCAATTTAATCGCCTGCTTTAATTCTATAAGTTGCTGGGTTTGTTCCTGTAATTTTTTATGATTTAAGGCATAACCTTTTATCAGATAATCTTTTAAAATCTGATTGGCCCATATGCGGAATTTTGTTCCCTCAACAGATTTTACCCGATAGCCAACCGATATAATTACATCTAAAGAATAAAATTCGATTTCTCTGTTAACTGATCTATTGCCTTCTTTTTGAACTGTCAAGGATTTCTTGACAGTTAAACTTTTATTCAGTTCATTTTCATTAAATATATTCTTAATGTGGAGACTTATATTCTGCTTAGTCTTATTAAAAAGCTGTTGCATCTGCTGTTGGGTAAGCCAAACAGTATCATTACCGAAAGCTACTTCTATTGCCGGCAGCCCCTCTTCATTTTTATAAATTATAATTTCATCTTTTGTCATTGCCTTAAGTTAGTAAAATATTTATTCTATTTTCGCATTATGCCTAAACCAAAAGCCATAGTTATCGGTGCCGGAATTGCGGGAATTGCATCTGCTATCCGCCTCGCCGTAAAAGGTTATGAAGTTGATGTTTTCGAAGCCAACTCAAAACCCGGGGGCAAACTGGGTGAAATAAAAATGAATGGTTTCAGGTTTGATGCCGGCCCGAGCCTGTTTACCATGCCACAATATGTGGATGAACTTTTTAAACTGGCAGGTAAAAATCCTGAAGATTATTTTAAATACATCAAACTAAAAGAAGTTTGCCGTTATTTTTATGAAGATGGTTTAAGGCTAAGTGCCAGCTCCGATCTTGATAAATTTGCAAAAGACATAGAAGAAAAAACAAATTCAACTGCAGCAGAAGTCCAGCGATATTTAAAAAAAAGCGAAACGATCTACGAGGTTACCCATCGGGTATTTTTAGAAAGAAGTTTGCATAAACTTAAAAGCTACCTGCACTGGGATACTTTAAAATCGACCTTTCGTTTTGGTCAGATTGATGCCTTTAGAACACAGGCGAAAGCCAACCAATCAATTTTTAAAGATGACCGGATTACGCAGCTTTTTAACCGTTATGCTACCTACAACGGTTCAGACCCCTATCAGGCACCAGCTACATTGAATGTAATTCCACATTTCGAGTATCATTTCGGCGCCTTTCTTCCAAAAGAAGGGATGTATGGCATTGTTAAGGCTTTAATTAAATTGGCTGAAGAGCTGGGCATCAGGTTTCATTACAACCAAAAAGCAGAAGAAATTTTATGCACTAATGAAGGCAAAGCAAAAATAAATGGTGTAAAAGTTAACGACAAAACTTATAAAGCGGATGTGGTGATCTCTAACCTTGATATCTGGTTTACCTATAAAAATCTGCTTAAAACCATACCTGAGCCTAAAAAATTATTAAATCAGGAGCGCAGCAGCTCAGCGTTGATCTTTTACTGGGGTATGGATGGCAATTACAGTGATTTAGGTTTACACAATATTTTCTTCACTGAAGATTATCAAAAGGAATTTAATGCCATCTGGAAAGATAAAACCATTTGTAATGACCCTACTGTTTACATTAATATCAGTGCTAAGCATATTAGAGGTGATGCACCTGCAGATGGCGAAAACTGGTTTGTAATGATCAATGTACCAGCAAATACGGGGCAAAACTGGGATCAATTAATTAAAGAGGCGAAAACAAATATTATCAAAAAAATCAGCCGGGTTTTAAACCGTAATATCGAAAGAGATATCATTTGCGAGCAGATTCTTGATCCCAGGAGCATCGAAAATAAAACAGGATCGTATCAGGGATCTTTGTACGGCAACAGCTCAAACAATCAATTTTCTGCCTTTTTACGGCACTCTAATTTTAGCTCAAAAGTTAAAAATCTATACTTCTGTGGAGGCAGTGTACATCCAGGAGGAGGAATTCCGCTTGCATTGTTATCAGCGAAGATAATTGATGATGACATTAGTTCAGTAGTTCGTTAGTCATTGGTTCATTGGTCAATAGTTTAGTGGTTCATAGCTTATTAGTTAAATAGTCATGGCTTAAAGTGATCGCCAGACCTTAATTTTCTTAACTTCTTAATGGTCAAACTATAGACAAGCCGTTTACTGGCTTCGAATCTTAGACTTCTGACTATTTGATGGTGAATTATTAAATCGGTGAATTGACTCCAAACGCCCGACTTAGCAAGCCAATCGACTATAGACTCTGGACTGCAGACTAACGACTTCCCTTAATCACTTCCTCCAGCTTTTCTCCATCCAGATCAAATGCATCTACAATTATTTTTGCCTGAGTATAAAAGGGATCACGTTCCTGAAGTTTTTCTTTTATAAAGACCAAAAGTTGCTCATCATCCAGATCTTTAATTAAGGGGCGTTTTTGGCGGTTATGTAAACGCGACACCAAAGCTGCAGGCTCCATTTGCAGGTACACCGTTTCGCCATGCGCATTCATCCATTCCATATTGTCGAAGAAACAAGGTAAACCACCTCCGGTAGCTACCACGCATGTTTCAGGATAATCGTATGTTTTAAGCATTTCGCTTTCATAATCCCTGAAACCACTTTCTCCAAACGCTGCAAAATATTCGGCAATGGTTTTACCTGTTTTCGAAACAATTTCGGCATCCAGGTCAATTACGGGGCAATTTAAACGATGCGCCAACTGTTTTGCCTTGGTGCTTTTACCGCAGCCCATATATCCGATAAGGAAAATTTTCATGTGTGTTTCTTATATCCAACCTATAATAAATGGTCGCGTTTTAACATTATATAATCGGTTACAGGCGGCGTAAAACCTGCCTTTTTCAACAAAGTTACAACCTGTCCGCGATGATAAGTAGAATGATTAAATAAATGAAATAAAATCTCATCTATCCGGTTTTCATACTGATCGCCCCTTGAGTTACTATAGAAAATCAGTTTATCTAAAGGATGATTGTTCAACACTGCCCTGATCAGTTTAAAATTATCAGCCGAAAGGCTTTCAAAATTTTCTTTTGGGTGGATATCCCAAACGCCAAAAAGCGGTTTTTTACCCGATATCCGTTGTGCCCAGATATGCTGTGCATTGAGCACATGACTAAATAACCGTTCAGCATCGGGCAGTTCAACTGTTGCCAGTTTAAATATTTCGATAATCCTGCCATCGGCAAGCTCGGTATATTTGATGATTTCCGCTTCCTGCATTGTTTAATTTAATTTAACCCTTGGATCAACATAGGCATATAAAATATCAACGAGGATATTGATCACCACAAATACAAAAGCAATAAAAAGAATAGAGCCCATTACCACCGGGAAATCAGACATTTCTAAAGCAGTTACCGTCGTCCTTCCCAGCCCGTTATAGCCAAAAATATATTCTACAAAAAAGGAACCGGCCAGCAGAGAGGCAAACCATCCTGAAATGGCTGTAATGACCGGATTCATGGCGTTTTTTAAAGCATGTTTGTAAATAATGGCATTTCTGCTTAACCCTTTAGCACGTGCGGTGCGGATGTAATCCTGTGCCAGCACATCTAACATGGCGCTCCGGGTAAGCTGTACTATAATGGCCAGGGGCCTTAAACCCAAAGTAATCATTGGCAACCACAAATTTCTAAGCGTGAGAACTTCTCCATTAAACGGATCGTAAGAATATAAGCTCCCGCTCATTTTTAAGCCTGTATAATTGCTCAGTACAAATCCAAAAAGCCAGGCAATGATAATCCCGGCGAAAAATGAAGGAGAGGAAATCCCTAAAATCGCAAATGCATTGGCCGATTTATCAATCCATGAATCTTTATACACTGCTGATAAAACGCCTAAAAACACGCCGATAATAGTTGCGAAAATCATTGCCGTTAGCGCCAGGATAAAGGTATTGGGTACCGTTTCGGAAAGAATTGCAGTAACATCGCGTTTGGTTTGGTATGAACTGCGAAGATAAGGCCATTTTAATGCCAGCACTTTTTTATCAAAAGCAATCAGCCTTGCATAATGATATTTCTGCTTACTGGTGCTATCATTATCCAGAATACTGATTGGCGATAAATCATTGATATACAAAACAAACTGGACGGGTTTGGAGCGGTCTAAACCAAACTCTTTCCGAACAGCTTCAAGCGATTGCACATCTGCCCGCTGTCCCATCGTCATCCGTGCCGGATCACCGGGTAAAATATTGAAGAGCACAAAAACAACCAATATCACACCACTCATTACCAGTAGTCCGTACATTAGTTTTTTTAGTGCGTATCCGATCATACTATTTATCGAAATATTTCCTGCTCAACTGATCGAAAGTTGGCACATTATGAAAATGCCATTTATTAATCACCACTCCATTTTTCATCAGCAAAATACCAGGATTGGCCCTTACCATGCTTTTTAAGGGAACGGCATCGGCATAAAACACTTCAGAAAATAAGTTGTTTTTTTTGATAAAAGCCTGTGCATCCTGTGCAGAGTTAGAAGTAAGCAACACAGTACGGATATTAAACTGCTGCGTAGCATTGATGGCCAGGGCATTTAATTTACCTATGGCTGCCTCATTTGTACTATGAAGATCGTAAGCCACAAAAATTAAATTATAGTATGGATTTTCGATCAGTTCTTTGGTATAATCGGTACCAGAAGCATCGGTAATGTTTAAATCTTTTATTTTAGGTTCAAATCCTTTTTTTACAAGGTTTTTTGTAGGCTCACCTATAATTTCCCAATTGCTGTCCTTCCAGATTTCGGTTTTAAGGTAATCCTTATCGCTCATATCCTTCTCTTCTTTCGTTTTTTTGTTCTTCAGGTGGTACATAATCTCAAATTCATCAGGCTTTTCTCCCGGGGGGATCACCATTAATGATGGAATATGTGCACCAACTTTATAAGGCAGAAAATCGATAACGGGCAGCACATTGTATGTGTACAAGCCAAAACCTAGAGAAACTGCCGTTACTGCAAGAGCAATATTTCTTTGTGTGGCTTCTTTTTTGAATAATGGCTGAATGAGATCTTTTTTCAAGAAAATAATTATAATCAGCGCCAATAGAATCAGATCTTTGCTAAATGACTGCCAGGGGGTAAGCGGAATGGCATCGCCAAAACAACCGCAACTGGTAACCACTTTAAATGCGGCAGAAATAAATGTTAACAATGTAAAAAAGATAATCAGCAGCAATAAACCCCATGCAACTTTTTTGCTCCAGAAACCCAGTAACAATAATGCACCCAGTACAATTTCCAAAGTACAGAGTAAAATGGCAATGCCAGTAGCCATTCCACTGAGGAAATTCATGTGAAAAACTTCAAAATATTCCTGCAGTTTATAGCCAAAGCCCAACGGATCGTTTGCTTTAATCAATCCTGAAAATATGAATAAGGCACCTACAAAAAATCGGGAAAATCTTAAAAGTACGTTTTGCATCAGTATAATTGTTTTCTAGTGGTGATGAGGCAACTTCATTTTATTTAACACCTAACTTAATCAACGCAAAAACCGAATAGTTCAGCATGTCCTGATAATTCGCTTTTACACCTTCAGAAGCCAGGGTCTGTCCTTCATTATCTTCAATCTGTTTAACCCTAAAAATTTTCATCAAAATGAGATCGGTTAAGGAACTAACGCGCATATCGCGCCAGGCCTCTCCATAATCGTGGTTTTTGGCAAACATTAAATCTTTGGTCTCCGTTACTTTATCTTCAAACCGTTTCTCAACTTCAGCATAAGGCATTTCGTTGGGGTCGCTTTCAGTCAGTTCGAGCTGCATCATTGCAATCACACAATAGTTTACAATACCAATGTATTCGGATACTACGCCCTCTCCTACCTTACTAACTTTTTTTTCTTCTAAGGTACGGATACGCTGCGCCTTGATGAAAATCTGATCGGTGATCGAACTTGGTCTTAAAATCCGCCATGCAGTGCCGTAATCTTTAGTCTTTTTTAAAAATAATGATCTGCAAACCGCAATCACTTCATCAAATTCTGTAGAGGTATTTGTTTGTGCCAAAGCCAATAATTATTTAGTTTTTAGTGTATTTTTGTCGTGAAAAAACAAAAGCTAAAGATACATTTTTAAAGCGAAACCCAAATCCCGAAAGGGTTTATTATGGCAGAAAAAAACTTTTTTGAGCCCAAACAAAGCTTAAACGTCAACGGTAAACTTATCGATTTAAGTACACCAAAAGTAATGGGGATTTTGAACATTACCCCCGATTCTTTTTACAGCAACAGCCGTACAAAAACCATAGATGAAGCTTTAAACAAAGCCGCCCAATTTTTAAATGAAGGGGCTACTTTTATTGATATCGGTGGATATTCTTCACGTCCGGGAGCCAAAGATATTTCAGAAGATGAAGAAACAGACCGTTTAGTTCCGGTGGTTGAAGTTTTAGCAAAGGAATTTCCGGAAGCAGTAATTTCTATTGATACCTTTAGGGCAAAAGTGGCCGAAGCAACCATTTTAGCAGGTGCGCACATCATTAATGATATTGCCAGTGGCGATATGGACGAGAAAATGTTTGAAACAGTAGCCAAATTACAGGTGCCCTATATAATGATGCACATGCAGGGTACCCCACAAAACATGCAGCAGAATCCGGTTTATGATAATGTACTTTTAGAAGTTATTGATTATCTGGCGAAAAAAGTGGCAGCACTTAAAGCGCTACATATCCACGACGTTATTATCGACCCGGGCTTTGGTTTCGGAAAAACAACTGATCATAATTACGAACTACTTAACCGCATGGAAGCCTTCAAAATATTCAAACTCCCGGTTTTGGTTGGCTTCTCCCGCAAGGGAATGATTTATAAAACCCTCGGCACTACCGCAGCAGAAGCACTAAATGGAACCACTGTATTGAATACGATTGCGCTGCAAAAGGGTGCAAGTATTTTAAGGGTGCATGATGTAAGGGAAGCGGTGGAGTGCGTGAGGCTGGTAGAAAGGTTAGGTTGAGTGGCTGGCGTATAGCGATTAGCGTTTTTAATACATCCATAATATTTTGTCAAATAAACAATTAACCTAATCCCTACAATTAACCAGTTAACCAATTTATACAATTAACCTAATCCCAACAACTAACCAATTTATACAATTAACCTGCAACTAAACAGTAAACCAATATTGTAAACTGAAATCCGTTTTGCTATCTTGCCACTAAATGAAAGGTTTTGATTTTGACTTCCTTAAAGTATCGCCAACTGATATCGTTGATATCATCCTGGTTGCCTTATTAATTTACTACGTTTATACCCTAATCCGCAATACACTAGCTGTTAACCTGCTTGTTGGGATGTTTATTATCACAGTTTTTTACTGGATAGTAAAGGCCCTGCACATGGAACTGCTAACCGCCATCATAGACAAGTTTATGAGCGTAGGGATTATTGCGCTGATTGTAATTTTCCATCCCGAAATCAGGCGTTTCCTTTTGCTGATCGGGAAGAATGCCTTTTTACAGAAAAACAAAGCCTGGTGGGGTTATTTATTTGGCAGAAAAGAAATTGAAAGGAATAATTTAACAAGGATAAAACCCATTATAGATGCCTGCAAAACCATGAAAAAAACCCGTACGGGTGCATTAATGGTGTTTGTGAAATTTTACGATGAACAGTTTTTTGCCAATAGCTGCGAAATTGTAGATGCCAAAATATCAAAACGTTTGCTGGAAAGTATTTTTCAGAAAAACAGTCCGCTACATGATGGTGCTGTAGTGATTTCTGAAAACAAAATTAAAAGTGCCAGTTGTATTTTACCTCTAACGGATAACGACCAGTTGCCATCGCAGTTTGGCTTAAGGCACCGTGCAGGGATTGGTGTTTCCGAAACCACTGATGCTGTTGCGGTAATCATATCTGAAGAAACCGGAGAAATATCCTATGCCAAACAAGGCCGCGTAAGGATGAACGTTTCGTTTGGGGAGCTGGAGAAGTTATTAAATAAAGATTTTTAAGGCACAGATTAAGAGGATTTAAACCAAGTGTCGTCATCTCGACTGAAGTGTAGTCCCGAATATTCGGGAGAGAGATCTAATCTCGGGACAAATTTTGCTTCGCAGAACCTTCGGGTTCCCGACTGCGTTGCCGCTCGAAATGATGGTATCTCAAAAAAACAAAATGGCGAATGTTTCCACTCGCCATCTCTATATTATTCAGAATTACCCATCAATGTAATCCTTCAATCTGTATAATCAATCTTTAGCAATATTGCTCGAAAGCGCCAATCAGGTTATCAGCGATCATTTGGGCAGGACGGCCTTCAATCTGGTGACGCTCGATCATATGAACCAGTTTACCATCTTTAAATAAAGCCATTGCCGGAGAAGATGGAGGAAAAGGCATCATGTAATTTCTGGCCTGATCTACTGCCTCTTTTTCCATACCTGCAAAAACGGTTACCAATTTATCCGGGTGTTTTTCGTGTGCTGCTGCTGCTCTGGCCGCCGGACGTGCATTTGCTGCCGCACAACCACAAACCGAGTTTACTACTACCAACACCGTACCTTCGCCTTTAATGGCTTGATCTACGTCTGCTGCGTTTTTTAATTCCTGAAAACCCACGTTAGTTAATTCCTTACGCATTGGCTCTACTAAATATTCTGGATACATTATCTTAGTTTTTTATTTACAATTTCAATGATACAAAAATAAGAAAATCGAATGGCATGCACCATCCGATTTATATTTTTAAGGTAAAATTAATATCGGGTAATATTATATTCCTCTAAAAATTTTATTGTACATATCTGGATTGGCAATTGCCCCAACTATAACTAAAATCACGATCACAATAAACAACACGCTTAATATTGTGGCAATCATTCCGCAGATTTTACCAGCTTTAGCATTTTTGTATGATGATTCGGTGTACAAACTTGGGTTAATCTGATATTTTTTCATATCGCCAGCACCCAATATCCAGGCAATTACGCCGAATATTAATCCGAATATGCCATAAAAGCAACAAGCGGGAATCGCCAGGATACCCAGCACTAATGAAGCGGTAGCATTAGGTAAGTTTTGCTGACCAAATCCTCCTCCAAACTGACCAAACGGTGGTGGTTGCTGAAATGGTGGCGGTTGCTGGAAAGGCGGTGGCGTTACAGGTCCCTGATCAACGGGTTGAAAAGGCGACGGCTCCGGGTTTTGATTCTTTGAAAGATCAATGGGTTTATTTTCTTGAGGATTTTCCTGTTCTTCTGACATCGGTATATTTAGATCAATTGGTGAGTATATATTTTGTAAATGTAATTGATTAAGATAATTACTGCAACACCTGCAAAAACGATTTTAATGAGCTGTGCGCCAAACTTGAAATCTACTTTGAGGTGAACAATGGTAAATAAGACCACAAAAAGGAGTGGAATTGTTGCGGGATAAAATTTAAATGAGGCGATCAAATCTCCTCTTAAAAGTGCTAAAAAGGAACGTTGTAAGCCACAGCCAGGGCAATCTATCCCAAAATGTGCTTTAAACGGGCAGCTGAACAGATGATTCCCCAGCCAATCGGTAAAACTATGTTGCGGTTGAGCCATTAATATCACCAATAAATTTTCCCTGAGCATCTTTCCAGGCTTTGTATTTTTCTAAGTCTTTAACTACCTGCCTATACACCAGGTTTAAAATATAAATATCATCTACAAAACCAAGCACAGGCACAAAATCCGGAATTACATCTACCGGTGATAAAAAGTAAATCAATCCGCCTAAAATGGCTATAATTGATCTTTTCGGGATTTCGGTGTAGTCTCCGTTAACATAATCTTTCGATACACCAAACAGCAATACCAGCTTTGACCAAACACCTTCCAGATCGCCTTTATTTGTTACTGCCTTCCCTAAAGCATCCTTAATGGTTTTACTGGCCTTAGTTTTATTGCTTAAAATCACCGAAGCCTTACTCTCCGATTTTTTAAAGAAACCCAATATTTTCTCCCTGTTCAATTTCATAGATAATTCTATTACAAATTAACGGCCAAAAGCATCATAATTGTCTTCGGCATATTTGGTAAAGCGGTCTAACAACTTGATATTTTTATTTTCGACTGAGGTTAAATCATTATCAACGTTGTTTTTAACAGGAACATACCATTCTACCGGATCGAAAAAATTTCTAAAAGTCTGTTTTTTAAAGGCATAACCATGTCTGGCAAAGATGGTATTTTTAAGAATCTGGAGATCAAGTTTTCTTAAATTCTTTACATCTTCCTCCTTAAGTAGCGTGGTTGAAGCATTCAGTTTGAAAATCTGATCGGACGCACTTCTGAAAAAAGGATTGGCATCAAGGGTATCTACTGTTCCATCTTCCAAGGTATCCAGCCTTTTCACCATCTTGTGGTCACTCCAGTCTACGTAACTCGATTCTGATGGCAACATCAGGTTTGCATTATACTCAAAGGTTTTTTTGAGTAATTTAAATTCTTTCTCAGGCCATTTAAGTTCTTTTTTATAGGCATTCCATTTTCCTGTTAAAGTATCGCCAACCAGTGTAATTTCGAATTTTCCGTCGTATTTTTCGGTACCGGGTTCATCTAAAACAAAAGTGATTTTACCCCCATCTTCAGATAGCTTACCCAATAAGGGACGACTGTTGCCCGAAACTACACTCTGAGCGATTACCGTATCTTTTGTTATTTTTTTGATGTTGATATTCAGTTTTTCAAAAGCATCCTGCATATCTCCATCGTATTCTAACTGTTCTGCTGTGTAAAAATCACCAACCCAAAAACCGTACAGTTCTTTATGGATTTCCGGCTGAGCCACTGCCGTAGATTTTACGGCATCTTTCTTTTTTGTATCTCTGCACGACAGCATTAGTAGTGGTGCCAGAGCGAGTAATAAGATTTTTTTCATGGGTTTTTATCTGTTTTAATAGGTCAAACAATTTTCTTTTTAATCAGCCATTCGGCAATTAATAAATTGGGTATCCAGCCCAGCCAGGCAATAATCTGATAAACATCCATAGGTGCCGGATGGAATAAATATACCAAAATAACTTTCCAGAGCCTTAAAGTGATGGCAGAAGTTGCCAAGGCAAAACTGCGGTACATCAACTTTTTATGGGCAATTACTTTCCTTTTCAGGATTAACAAGGTTGCTTTCAGGGTAAACCAGAACCATAATACACCTAAAATGATAAAGGAGGTTTTTGCTATTAAGCCGCCATTTGCAAACCAACCCATAACAACACCTGATGGTGAGGCAAGCAACAGTACAAAACTCACGTATAAGTAGCCCAACCATTGATGTATTTTAGGGTATCTAGCTAAAATTTTGCTGTTAAACTGCGTAAAACCAGCCAGCAGCACAAAAATAGCGCTGTACACATGGATATAAAATATGGGCAGGTAGGCTTTAATGCCAGATACTTCGGTCTGTTTAATCTGCAAAAAGGAAACCTCGCTACTCAGTGGAATATAACGCAAGGTAATTTGCACCATCAGCATAAAAAAATAGGCAAAAAACAATAGCCAGGCTACCTGTTTATAGCTGATGTTTTTCATTTACTTTTTATTAAAAAGCAGAAGTAATTTTTTATCGAAAGGAATGGCTACCAGCGTTGCGTTTACCACATCATCTTCGTAAAGCTGCTGCTTTTTAGGGTCGAATACAAAGCGGGCAACAACAGGCATTCTATCTGCATAACTTTCGTGCAGGTTAAAATTATAGGTTTTTGAATATTCCTGTGATGGATCAGTTTTCGGGTTCGGACTGCTTTCGAGCATAATACCGTATGAGGTACCACCATTTTTCACCACCCTTTCGTAAAGGCCTTTGGTAAGCTGTTTGCAGCGTGGCGAAGTTTCTACAATTTTATATGCAATCTGTGCTTTATAGCTTTCTTTTACCTGGGCTTTTGATTGGTATCCGTAAAATACTAAGGTTAAAAGAAGAAACAGGATGTTTTTCATGGTTAGTGGTGCTATTAAATTATACGAATCACAATAAGTTTGTCGAAATCACCTATCAAGTCTTCGACAGGCTACTATTGGCAGATCTAATAGTAAGATCGTCATTGCGAGGCACGAAGCAATCTTAATGCGCAAGCTGGTAACGATCGTTATAAGATTGCTTCGTCGGCTGAAAAAGCCTTCTCGCAATGACGAATTTGGTGGCTTAACATTGCGCTAGGATTCTTATGTCATTAATATTAATTATTAAATAAATTATTCCCCAGACTGGCACACGTGAATGAGACTTATTAAACTTAAGATAATTTCATCATTTCCAAAATATCATCCACATATTTTCTTTCATTCGCCAAACGGGGTACTTTATGCTGCCCGCCCAGTTTATTCTTAGCTTTTAGCCAGTTATAGAAAGTATTTGCGGGCGCGTTATGCACTTTTGGACGGGCCAGTGCCATATCTTTAAAACGTTTGGCATCATAATCGGAGTTTACTTCGCGCAAGGTGGCATCCATAATATCGACAAACTTTTCAAAATCATTGGGCTGTTTATCAAATTCGATGATCCACTCATGTCCACCAGCTTTTTCTCCTTTAAAATAAATCGGTCCGGCGGTATAATCTTTTATTTCGGCACCGGTTTCCAGGCAGGCTTTGGTTAAGGCTTGTTCTGCGTTGTCTATAATTACTTCTTCGCCAAAAGCATTGATAAAATGCTTGGTACGCCCGGTAATTTTTATGCGGTATGGAGAAAGAGAGGTAAACTGGATGGTATCGCCGATCATGTAGCGCCACAAACCACCATTGGTAGAAATTACAATGGCGTAGTTTTTATGCAGTTCTACATCGCCAAGCAACAATGCTTTAGGATTTTCTTCACCAATGTTTTCCATAGGAATAAATTCGTAGAAAATGCCATAATCAAGCATCAGCAACATTTCTTCTGAGTTATCCTGGTCCTGAATACCGAAAAATCCTTCAGAAGCGTTGTAAGTTTCCAGATAATACATGTCATCGGATGGGATCAGTTGCTTAAACTGCTCACGATAAGGGGCAAAGTTTACTGCTCCGTGGATGTAAAGTTCGAGATTTGGCCAAACTTCCAGTAAATTCTGTTTCCCGGTAAGTTCAAGCACTTTTTTAGCCAGTACGATGGTCCACGTGGGTACACCCGAAATACTGGTTACGTTTTCATTGATGGTGGCTTCGGCCATCCGATCCATCTTAATTTCGTAATTATCCATCAAGGCAATAGACATATCCGGGGTACGGTAATATTCGGCCCAAATGGGCAGATTTTTAATCAGCACGGCCGATAAATCACCATAAAAGCAATCTTCGTTTAGCTGGTTAACCTGATGGCTGCCACCCAAAACCAACCCTTTCCCGGTAAACATCTGGTTATCAGGACGGTTATTACAATAAATAGAAAGCATATCCTTACCCCCTTTAAAATGGCATTCTTCTAATGATTCGGGAGAAACGGGAATAAATTTACTTCTATCGCTGGTGGTACCCGATGATTTTGCAAACCACTTGATATCAGATGGCCAGAGAATATTCTGCTCGCCATTGAGCATGCGCTCGATATAAGGTTTTAAGGTATCGTAATTCTGGACGGGAACGCGTTCCTGATATTGCTGTGGCGTTAAGATGGATTTATAATCGTAATGCCTGCCCCATTCGGTATTTTCGGCACTATCAATCAGGGTATGGAACCACTCTTCCTGAACATCATGCGGGTATTTCATAAAAAGCTCGATCTGGTGGATCCGCTTTTTCATTAACCAGGTAAAAATTGAATTTACAAATGCCATCTTTAAATGTTAAAGTGAATGAGCCTCATTTTACCAAAGATTTTCATACTTGCCCATTGATTACGCAGGGTTACGCACAGATTTTTATACACAGTAAATAATTTATAGCTTTTGTTTTAACATCGCGATTAGGCAACACATTAAATGAAATTTTGTTTGTTCATCTAAATATTTATCGTTGTTTAAATGCTTAAACATCGAATTTCTTGCGCTTCAATACAAAATTTGATCCGAGGTACACTTTCCTAACCATTTCATTCTCAGCCAACACTTCAGGGACACCTTGTTCTAAAATTTTTCCTTCAAAAAGCAGGTAAGCCCTATCGGTGATGGAAAGTGTTTCCTGTACATTATGGTCGGTAATTAAGATACCGATATTTTTATGTTTTAATTTTGCTACAATACTTTGAATTTCTTCTACCGCAATCGGGTCTACCCCTGCAAAAGGTTCATCCAAGAGGATAAAGTTAGGATTTGCAGCTAAAGCACGGGCAATTTCGGTACGGCGGCGCTCACCTCCTGATAATAAATCGCCACGGTTTTTACGCACTTTGTGCAAACTAAACTCGTTGATCAGTTCTTCGAGTTTATCACGCTGCTCTTCCTTGCTCAATTTGCTCATTTCCAAAATGGCCAGGATATTATCTTCTACGGTAAGTTTTCTAAAAACCGATGCTTCCTGAGCCAGATAACCGATTCCTTTCTGCGCCCTGCGGTACATCGGATCTTCTGTAATATCTTCTTCTTCCAAGAAAATGCGACCTTCATTTGGTTTGATCAAACCTACAATCATGTAAAATGAAGTTGTTTTCCCGGCACCGTTCGGGCCTAAAAGCCCAACAATTTCCCCCTGACTTACGTTAAAGGAAACATTGTTTACAACGGTACGCTGCTTGTATTTTTTAACCAGATTTTCGGCTTTTAGTATCATATATTGAATGATATTCTTCGTTGTCACATTAAGCTTGTCGAAATGTCTTTCGACAGGCTCAGGATGACACCTTGGAAATATTTAATTAACTTTTATTCCTTTAATATTTAATTGCAAACGTTTTTTATCGCGCCACACGTTTTCTTCTAACGTATAACAAACCGAAAACGGCACCTTTGGTTGTAAAATGTTCTGAAATTCGGCCAATCCGAATGCAATGCCTTCAAAAATAGGCGAATTTTGTTGTTTTATATTAATTTTTAAATGATTTTGGCCTACAGCCATGGCATGCTGCGCCAGATAAACATTATGGGTAACAAAAATCGGAGACATATTTTCCGGCCCAAATGGCCCCATTTGTGATAAAACCCTGTAAAACTTACCATCAATCTGCGCCAGTTCAATTTCGGCATCGATCCTGATCATTGGTGTAAGCAGTTCTTCTGTAATGCTTGCGGATACAATTTCTTCAAATTTATCGGCAAAGGCATCAATATTATGTTCCTGCATGGTTAAGCCGGCCGCAAATTTATGCCCGCCATACTGATCCAGTAAATGCGCGCAACCACTCAAAGCTTCATATAAATCGAAGCCCACCACCGAACGGCACGAACCCGCTACATGTCCGTTAGATTTGGTAAGCACAATGGTTGGGCGGTAATATTTTTCGGTTAAACGCGAGGCAACAATCCCGATTACGCCTTTGTGCCAGCTTTCGTTAAACACCACTGTGGTTTTCCTGTTAATGAGGATTTCACTTTCTCCAATTAAGGCCAGCGCTTCGCGGGTAATGTCCTGATCGTAGGTTTTACGTTCTGTGTTTTTAAGGTTGATCAGTTCACTTTGCTCCAGCGAATTACTATCAACCTGGCAAAGCAGCATGGCTACAGCATGTTTGGCGTGGTCTATCCTTCCGGCGGCATTAATCCGCGGGCCTAGTGTAAAAACCACATCGGTAATGCTGTAATTTTCGGTTTTGCCCGAAACCTCCATCAAAGCCCTTAAACCTTCGCATGGATTGGAATTTAATTTCTTTAAGCCATAATAAGCCAAAATCCTGTTTTCGCCCACTACCGGAACAATATCTGCAGCAATACTCACCATCACTAAATCTAAATACTGGAGGTAAGTTTCTCTAGGGAGCTGGTGTTTCTGGGCATAAGCCTGCGCCAGTTTAAAACCGATACCGCAGCCAGCCAGTTCTTTAAAAGGATATGGGCAATCAGCACGTTTAGGGTCTAAAACGGCAATGGCCTGAGGCACTTCATCTCCAGGTAAATGGTGATCGCAGATGATGAAATCGACACCGAGTTTATTGGCATAATCAATTTTATCGATCGATTTTATGCCACAATCTAAGGCAATAATTAAAGAAAATCCGTTTTCATTGGCATAATCTATCCCAGCGTTAGAAATGCCGTAACCTTCCAGATAACGGTCAGGAATATAATATTCTATATTTTTAGTGAGTTGCGAAAAGAAACTGAAAGCCAGCGCAACCGAAGTGGTACCATCTACATCGTAATCGCCATAGATTAATATTTTTTCGTGATTGGCCAATGCAGTTTCGATACGTGCGATAGCAACATCCATATCCTTCATCAAAAAAGGATCGTGAAGATGACCGAGGTCGGGCCTGAAGAAATCTTTGGCCTGATCAAAGTCACAAATATTCCGCTGTACGAGTATTTGGGCAAGTGAGCGGTCTATGTTAAGTTGTTCTGCTATTTTTGTTATCGTGCCATCATTACAGTCCGATGCCAGCACCCATCTTTTTTCCATTTATTCTGTCTCCGAACAGTAAATATACATTTTAATTGGATATGATGGCGGCAAACTTTAATGGAGTAACGAACAACTCCCTTAAATACAAAACGTTAAGTTTTACTTTGAATTTCCAGGGTATGCGGCGTAAAGTTTCATTAAATGTGCTTTCTGATCGGCATATTTTACATCATCAATTAAGTTTACGCGTTCTGCCGGATCCCATGATAAATTGTAGAGTTCGGGTACTTCCTGGTTATCTTTTTTAGTAATCCGAAGTTTCCAATCGCCATCTTTTACTCCTTCCAAAACATAATTGTGGTAATAAATCGGGCGGTGCATTTTATGATCATTTTTATTGGTGAGCAAACCCGAGATCGACTCGCCATCATATACTTTCTGCGGAAGTTTAGTTTTGGTCCACTCGGCCAGTGTTGGGAAAACATCGAGATTAGAAATCGGCCTGGTTAACTGGGTATTGTTAAGCGTATGGCCCTTCCAATACACAATAAACGGCACACGGTGACCACCCTCGTAAGAAATGCCTTTCGAGCCCCTGAAAATCCCGGCAGAGCCTACATGGTAAAATTTGGTAAACCCATCATCATACATGCGCTGTGGTGCATTAATCCACGGACCATTATCGCTGGTGAAGATAAAAATGGTATTATCGGCCTGTCCGCAAGCAACTACCTGTTTCCAGATTTCTGCCAGACCTGCATCCATATCTTCAATCACATCTCCCAGTTTGCCACCTGCAGAAGATGTTTTTCTGCTTTTTTGAGCAGCAAAAGCTACGGGCAAATGCGGCATATTCTGCGCCAGGTAAAGGAAAAACGGTTTCTTTGCTGCAGCACTTTTTTTAATGAACTTAATCGATTCGCGGGTATAAGAACTGGTTAAAATGCTATCGTGTGGTTTATAAATCTCTGGCTTGGTATTTCTGAAAATCTTGATCGTGGTATCGGTTTTTACATAGGGCGCCCTGTAATCGTGACTGTATAAAAGGCCGTAAAACTCATCAAAACCTTTTTTATTCGGCAGTGAAACCCCGTAATCACCTAAATGCCATTTACCAACCAAAGCAGTGGCATAGCCTGATTGTTTAAGCATCTGCGCAATGGTAATTTCATCTTCGGGTATGCCGCGTTTATCGCCGGGACCAATTGGCCATGGCAGATCCATCCTGCTGCAATACCTTCCGGTTAACAATGATGCCCTTGAGGGTGTACAGGTTGGCGAAGTGGTTACAAAGTTGGTGGCTTTTATTCCTTTTGCTGCCATTCCATCTAAAAAAGGGGTTTTTATCAGCGGACTTCCATAACAAGAGATATCGGCATAACCCATATCATCGGCCAATACAATAATTACGTTTGGTTTTTGCTGTGCCTTTAATTGTAATGCGAAGCCGCAAGTAAGCAGAAAAATTAAGATTCGGAGATTCATGCCTGAAATTTAAGCATCATATTTTACAAAAAAAGGAAGTATCCAAGCTTTTACCGAAACAAATACACAAGTTTAGATTGTTACCTTTGTAGAAACATTAAAAGACTTATATTTTGCAAGTTCATACCCTATTCGAAGGAACCTACTCAGTTGATGCATCAAAGAAATTTGTGCCTTTCGACCCTGCTATACACAATTATAAAGACAGACCTGCTTCATTATTCATCAATGTTCAGCCTTTTTTGGTTGAGCTGAAAAACGACCTCGTACTTTTTGATACGGGTTTAGGATTTAGTGATGACCACGGCGAGCTGATTTTACATAAAAACATCCGCAACGCAGGTTTCGACCCCACTGATGTAACCAAAGTTTTGATGTCGCATTTACATTACGACCATTCTGGTGGTATGATTCACAAACAAGGAAACGATAAGGTTGAATTGAGTTTCCCTGATGCAGAATATGTAATTAACCGTGGTGAATGGGAAACCGCTTTCAGCAGCACTTCTTCGTCTTACCACACCGATATTTTTGATTTCGTTCAGCGCAATGCGCAGTTAAAGTTTGTTGAAGGCGATGGTGCGCTGGATGAAACCATTGCATACGAATTTACAGGTGCACACTGTCCTAATCACCAGGTTTTCCTTTTAACAGAAGGTAATCAAAAAGTATTTTTCGGTGGTGATGTTTTACCTGAACCTGAAGAACTGGTTAAAAATTTTATTGCTAAATACGATTTCGATGGCCGCAAGGCAATGGAATTACGAAAAGAATTTGGTAAAAGAGCTGCCGAAGAAAACTGGGAATGTTTATTCTATCATGGCAAAAGCGCTGCAACTGGTTTTGTAGATGCTGTAGAGGGTGGGTTTAAAATAAGGTAGTTTATTGGTCATTAGGCATTAGTCATTAGTCATTAGTCATTAGTCATTAGTCATTAGTCATTAGTCATTAGTCATTAGTCATTAGTGCGAACAGGTTCATAGAGGATTTAGTATGAATTAAGGCTCAAAAACCGATTTATTATTTTCTTAAGTTGTGGTTGGCTAAAGCCGAACCACAATGAATTTATCGTCATCTAATTTACGCTATGATTATTCATCGCTGCCTGCTTCAGCTGGCATAAAACAAAAAAAGCCCCGACGAATGCCGAGGCTTATACCTTTTAGCCCTCCCATGTAGGGGAGGGTTGGGTGGGGTTTATTTCTTAGCTACCAATTTCACAGTTAATTCAAAGTTATCATCAATTGCTTTGTCGCCAATGCTATCGAAGAATGATTTTGAACCGTATTTGATGTCATATTTAGTTCTGTCAACAACAATTTTACCAGCTAAAGCTGAAGCTGTACCATCTGCATTAACAGTTACAGTTGCAGGGAAGCTTAATGGTTTAGTGATACCTTTGATGGTTAAATTACCTGATACGGTTACGTTAGCACCTGAACCGGCAACTTTAGTGATTACGAAAGTTGAAGTTGGGAATTTAGCTGTACCAAAGAAATCGTCTGCTTTTAAGTGACCTTCTAATTTAGCGCTTCCATCAGCATCTTTAATTGAAGTCATATCGATTACAAAAGTACCGCCAGTTACACTTTTGCCATTAACGGCTAAGCTACCTGATTGTAAAGCTACAGTTCCGTTGTGAGAACCTGTTACTTTTTTACCAACCCAGGTAATGGTTGATTTTGCTGCATCTACAGTATAAGTTACTGGTTTGGTAGGGTTTTTAAAAGCTGACAACGCTACTACTGCCACTAATAAAAAAATTGAGCTGATTTTTAATTTCATTTTCTGGTTTTTTAAAATTTGATACAAATATAGATTAACTACCGATCTCTTGTTGTTGACCTATGTTAAGTTTTTTCAAAAATAATCGGATTTATTTAAAATCATTCTATTGACTGAAGGATTATGTTAAGGTTTAATCGGGTTAACGGAAAAGGTGGAAGGTAAAAGGTTTTAGGCAAAAAGTTTCCCTGCTGTAGCCTGAAAAAGAGCGTAATTAATATTTATAATACTTAATTTGGTTCCTATTACCGGTTGACAAAAAATATTATATTTAAAAAATAAACGCTAAAAGCACTTATGAAAAATAAAATTTATGTTGCGCTGTACCTGTCGTGTTTGTTATTAATCTTAACCGGCTGCAATTTTAACAGTACTTACCTAAACCGCGAAGAAGATAAAAAAGATGCTGAAAAAGTAACGAATGAGTTTTACAAGGTGCTGGAGAAAAAAGAATTTGGCAAACTAACTCCATTTTTTAGTCCCCGCTTTACAGCTGTTACCAAACCTGAAAAACTTAACGAATTTTTAGTTGCCACCACAAATAAACTTGGTGAAATAAAAAGTAAAAAATTAGATCACTGGGAATCCAAAGTGGTAAAAGGCTCTAATGCTACAGCTAATTATGTACTTTATTATATCGTAGAAAGAACAAAATTTCAATCGAAAGAAACGATCACTTTAACTGCCGAAAATAACCAGATTAAAATATTAGGCTACAATATTAATTCGGAAGGCATGTATAAATAGCTGATATAGAAGATCTTTATTGCTTCCTCAAAGTTAAATACCGCTTCAAGCCCTCCATTCTTAAACCTGATAGCAGCGAAAATCCTTTTTGTTTTGCCTCCGTCTTTAAAGATCGCGGCGTCGTTCCTCCTCGCAATGATGGTAACGAAAGCAGTACCCACAAAAAGATTGAGGCGAATGGCAGGGCTGCAGCCTCCGATGAAAAACCGACATTCATTTCCAAAAAAAAAATCTGCAAGCCTTATAAAATAAATTTATAAAACTTGCAGATGATCTATCCAAATAGATTGCTTCGTCGTTCCTCCTCGCAATGACGAAAAAAGGAGCCTTACGGTACGATCTCTTCTAAATAACTCTCTACCGGAGGACAGGCACAGATCAATGACCTATCGCCATGACTATCGTTAACACGACCAACCGACGGCCAGAACTTGCGCTCTAACACATATGGAAGCGGGAAAGCAGCAGTTTGACGGCTATAAGCATGATCCCATTCGTTAGCGGTAATTACCGACACCGTATGAGGAGCATTTTTTAAAGGATTATCTGTTTTATCTAAAGTTCCGTTCTCTACCGAAGAAATTTCGTTTTTAATAGCGATTAAGGCATCACAGAAACGGTCTAACTCATGTTTAGGCTCCGATTCTGTAGGCTCAACCATTAAAGTGCCTGCAACCGGGAATGATACGGTTGGTGCGTGGAAACCATAATCCATTAAACGTTTTGCAATATCAGTCACTTCGATTCCGAATGCTTTAAAAGCACGGCAATCTAAAATCATCTCGTGTGCACAACGGCCCTGAGCACCTGAATAAAGTACCGGGTAATGTTGCTCTAAACGCGCTTTCATATAGTTGGCGTTTAGAATCGCATATTTAGTGGCATTGGTTAAACCTTCAGCACCCATCATCGCGATGTATGCGTGAGAAATGATCAGGATTGAAGCCGAACCCCATGGCGCAGATGAAACTGCAGAAATTGATTTTCCTTTATCGATATCAACCACGGCATGACCAGGAAGATAAGGCACCAGGTGTTTAGCTACACCAATAGGGCCCATACCCGGACCACCACCACCGTGAGGGATACAGAAAGTTTTGTGTAAATTTAAGTGACAAACATCGGCGCCAATATTAGCCGGGCTTGTTAAACCCACCTGTGCGTTCATGTTTGCACCATCCATATAAACCTGTCCGCCATTAGCGTGGATGGTTTCGCAAATTTCGATAATGCTTTCTTCAAACACCCCGTGCGTAGACGGATAAGTTACCATTAAACACGAAAGATTGTCTTTGTGTAATTCTGCTTTAGCTTTTAAATCTTCAACATCGATGTTACCGTTTTCTAAAGATTTAACTACAACAATTTTCATATCGGCCATTGCTGCAGAAGCAGGATTAGTTCCGTGAGCCGACGCAGGAATTAACGCTACGTTACGGTGAAAATCGCCTCTATCCTGGTGATAAGCGCGTATAACCATTAAACCCGCATATTCACCCTGAGCACCAGCGTTTGGCTGTAAACTCATGGCTGCAAAACCGGTAATTTCGCTTAACCATTTATCCAGTTCGTTAAAAACAGAATAGTAACCCAATACCTGATCGGCAGGAGCAAATGGATGCACACGCCCAAAGTGAGACCAGGTAACCGGAATCATTTCTGCTGTAGCATTTAATTTCATGGTACAGCTACCCAAAGCAATCATCGAGTGGCAAAGCGATAAATCTTTTGCTTCTAGGGATTTAATGTAACGCAACATCTCGTGCTCTGAGTGGTGCGAATTAAAAATCGGGTGTGTTAAATAAGCCGAAGTACGTTGTAAAGCAGCCGGAATAACCGTTTCTACATTTTCTGCCACCTCAACCTGATCTGCAGCGATTGCTTTAACCTTTGCAAAGATTTTAGCAATTAAAGCTACATCTTCGAAAGTGCTGGTTTCGTCAAACGAAATGGTTGCTACATTACCAACATAGTTTAAGTTGATTTCGTTATCGATACATCCTGAATGGATACCGCCTTTTAAATCGCCTAAATCGAAACGGATGGTATCGAAATAAGCTGAGTTTAACTGCTCAAAACCTAAACCTTTTAAAGTTGAGGCCAAACTGATGGCCAAACCATGTGTACGTTCTGCAATGGCTTTTAATCCCTTCGGACCGTGATACGCAGCATAGAAACCGGCCATAATGGCCAATAATGCCTGTGCTGTACAAATGTTTGATGTTGCTTTATCTCTACGGATGTGTTGCTCGCGGGTTTGCAAAGCCATACGTAAAGCGTAATCGCCATGGCTATCGATAGTTACACCGATAATACGACCCGGGATGTTACGTTTATATTCTTCTTTGGTGGCAAAAAATGCCGCATGCGGACCACCAAAGCCCATCGGGATGCCTAAACGCTGTGTAGTACCCACAACCACATCAGCACCCCACTCGCCAGGAGGCGTTAATAGAGTTAAGCTTAAAATATCGGCAGCTACGGTTAATTTAATATTTTTGCTATGCAATTCAGCCGCAAAGTTTTTATAATCGAAAACTTCACCATTTCCGGCTGGATACTGAACTATTGCACCGAAAAATTCTTCGGTAGCATTAAAATCCACATGACTTCCGATAACCAGCTCAATACCGTAAGGATTGGCACGTGTTTTTAAAATATCAATCGTTTGAGGAAAAACAAGTTCCGACACGAAGAACTTTTTAGCGGCCTGGTTTTTACGCAAACTATATTGCATAAACATCGCCTCAGCAGCCGCCGTACCTTCATCCAATAAAGATGCATTGGCAATTTCCATTCCGGTTAAATCGATAACCATCGTTTGGAAATTTAATAAAGCCTGTAAACGACCTTGAGCAATTTCTGCCTGATATGGTGTATATTGCGTATACCATCCTGGGTTTTCGAATACGTTACGTAAAATTACACCCGGGGTAATGGTATCATAATAACCTTGTCCGATAAAGCTTTTGAAAACTTTATTCAACAATGAAGTTTGTTTTAAAGCACCAAGATATTCAGTTTCTGATTTCGCTGCAGGCAAGTCTAAAGGCTGTTTTAACCTGATTGCCGTCGGAACAGTTTGTTCTATCAGCTCATCAATAGAATTTACGCCAACAGTTTGCAACATTTCGGCTGTATCTGCCTCATTTGGCGCAATATGACGATTTTGAAAATCTTCCTTGTAATGGATATTTAAGCTCATGCGGTATGAATAATAAATTTGCGTGCAAAGGTAGCAAAAACAGCGCTGTATTTCACTATCAATCAGTGTAAAAAAGGTGTCTTATTTATGCTTAAAAGCGACAAAATTGGTAGATTATCTGCTAAAAATCAAGACAAACGTTTGTTCAGTTTTTAGTAAATATTTTGATTATTTGGAAAGCAGTGGCTGTACTAAAATTTAAGTTTGTTCGGGCCGTACGTTTCAGTCTTTTTGAGATTTTGATTATTCAGCCCTTAAAAAGCCGCTGTTATTTCGAGGCATAATTTATTGCATAAAAATCAATATTACTAACAAAGAGGTTAAAGTAAATAACTCCTAAAAGTTACCGTCATTTCGAGCGGAGAGCAGCGAAGTCGAGAAATCTATCTCGAGATAGATCTCTCCATTCCACTACGTTTCAGTTGAGATGACGGCGCTTTTTAGTCTTTTTACTTTGGTCTTTCAGTTTTAGTCTTTCAACCTACTTCTGCACTTTCCAGCCTTCATCTTTACTTAACTTTAATTTATAGGTTTTGGTAATGAAGTTGCTGTTTTTATTGGCGTCCTTATCGAAGGGTTCGAAATCGGTACTTGTCATTTTAAGTGATACGGTAACTTTTGCCGTGCTTGAGTTTACCTGTGCAAAATCAACTGGTTTTTCGTCCGATAAAACATATTCTACCACCTTTACCGTGGCCCTGTCGCCATCCTGTTTCAACACCAGCGGACTTGCTTTATCGGTTAAGGTTATCTGATATACAAAGCTGCTATCTTTCGAAAGGAATTTCTTTTTGGCTTCTTTTAAACTTAAGGTAACCAAACCTTTGCTGGCTAACGATTTATATTTTCCCAGTTCGAACATATCGTTTGTACTGTTAAATTTCATCTCGCCAAACTTAAACCTGGTGGTTTTATACTCGGGATTGGCTTTTAAGTAGCTCGTAATCACTTCTGCTGCTTCATCCTGATTGATGGTGGTTTTGGTTTTACAAGCGGTTAAGCCGAGAACAATAAACGATAATATATAAATGGTCAAATTTTTCATATGTAAATGTTTTTCCTTTTTAAAGGTATTTAATTTTTTAATAAGTCGGATGTCCGGGGTCCGAAAGTCTGAAGATTATTTATCGTGTATATCAACCTTCCTGCCCTCTGCCTTTTTTCAGATATTTCAGGTTTGGTAAAACCATCGCCGATAAAATCACCACAACCCCAATCCACCTTAAAAATGAAACCTGTTCCTGCAATACAAATCCAGCCATCATTACGGCAACGGGTAATTCTGCCGCGCTTAAAATAGAACTCACAGCAGTACCAATTCTCGGTACGCCTTCTGCATAAAACAGAGGTGGGATAACCGTACCGAAAACAGAGATAATTAAACCCCATTTCAGTAAGCTACCACCCAAAGCACCATTAAATAAAAATGCTGGCGGGAAAATAATGAAAATCAATATACAAGCTCCGGTGATCATGAGTGCACTTTTCTTTAACGGAGCATATTCATTACCAATCCGGCCGCTTAACAATAAAAAGCCTGCATAACAAAGTGCAGCAAGTAAACCGAAACCAATCCCTTTTAAATCCATGCTTTGGATGCTGGTTTCTACCATTCCGCTCGCTAAAACCGTACCACCTAAAACCAGCACAATGGCCAGCAACTGTAAACCGGTAGGTTTCTTTTTAAAAATGAGGTATTCCATTAAAATACTCATCCAGATAAACTGCATCAGTAAAATAATGGCAACCGAATTGGGCACCAGTTTTACACATTGATAATAGAAAATACTCACCAAGCCTGTACAGGTTCCGGCAATTACCATTTTCCACCAGGGTGTTATGGCAGGTACAGCTTTAGCTTTATAACCTGCTGTTCTGCTTTGGAAGAAAAATAAAACCCATAAAATTACAGCTCCGAAAAAAGCCTGGGCGCCGGTAACATCACCTAAAGTATAACCTTCGTGGTAAGCGAGTTTAACAAAAGTAGACAGGATACCAAAACTACAGGCACCCAAAAAAACAAGGAGAATTCCTTTTAACATTTATAAATTATAAGGTATTAATATCGGGGATCAAGACTGACCTGACTTAAGCCAGTTGTTGTAAATATTTCTGAACGGTTGTTTCCAAACCTAAGTAAAGCGCATCGCTGATTAAGGCGTGACCGATAGAAACTTCCAGTAACCCCGGAATGCTCTGTGCAAAATAATGCAGGTTGTGCAGATCCAGATCGTGACCGGCGTTAATACCTAAACCTAAAGTATTGGCATGATGTGCCGCAGCAATATAATTTACAATTGCTTTTTCGCGATCGGCATAATAATTATGAGCGTAAGCTTCGGTGTACAGTTCAATGCGATCGGTTCCTATTTCCGCTGCACCTTCTACCATGCCTACCACAGGATCTACAAAAATAGAAACGCGGATACCTTCTTTCTGGAAAACGGCAACCATTTCTTTCAGGTAATCTTTATGTTTGATAGTGTCCCAACCATGGTTTGAGGTAATCTGTCCTTCGGCATCAGGCACCAAAGTTACCTGGGCAGGTTTGTTGGCCAAAACCAGGTCAACAAATTTATCTTCCTTACAATTTCCTTCTATATTGAATTCGGTAGCGATAACAGCCTTTAAATCGTACACGTCCTGGTAGCGGATATGGCGTTCATCCGGGCGTGGGTGCACCGTAATTCCCTGCGCGCCGAAACGTTCGCAATCTAATGCAACCTTAACTAAATCAGGATTATTACCCCCGCGACTGTTGCGGAGCGTAGCAATTTTATTGATGTTAACCGATAACTTTGTCATAACGCAAAGATACGGCTTTGCCCCTGTTAATCTTAAACCTTCAAAAAATTTGACTTTTTTTTGCTCATATTTGCTTCCTGTAAATGAACTTAAAAGAGACCACGCTATATAAAATTTTAATCGCCCTGGTTGCACTGGTTAGTGTGTTGGCACTTTTTGGTGGAGTAATGGAACCTGATTCTGCACTTTATGCATCTATCGCCAAAAATATGGTGCTGCGGAACGACTGGATCAATATTTATGTTCGCGGTGCAGATTGGCTGGATAAACCTCATTTAACTTTCTGGCTGGCCGCTGCCTCATTTAAATTTTTCGGAATTACGGCTTTTGCCTACAAACTTCCTTCCTTTCTGTTCGGATTATTGGGTGCAGGGTACCTTTATAAACTGGCAAAGGATATTTATAGCGAAAAAACAGGTTTAATCAGCGCCCTGATTTTTTTAAGTTCGCTGCATATCCTCATTTCTACTTTCGATGTGCGCGCAGAGGTTTATATTACCACTTTTACACTAGCCGCCATTTATCATTATTACAAGGCACATCAAAGTTCGTTTTGGCATACTGTTGCGGGTTCGTTTTTCGCTGCCTGCGCCATCATGATTAAAGGCATATTTGTGTTGATTCCGGTTTTCGGAGGATTTATCATTTACTGGCTGTTAACCAAACAGTTTAAGCAGTTATTAAAACCAAAATGGTGGCTGGCCATTATATTGATTTTTATTTTCATCATTCCTGAACTTTACACTTTATACATCCAGTTCGATTTACACCCGGAGAAAGTAGTTTTCGGAAAAACCGGGGTTTCTGGTCTGAAATTTTTCTTTTGGGATAGTCAGTTTGGCCGCTTTTTTAATAATGGACCGATAAAAGGTAAAGGCGATATTTCTTTCTTTTTACATACCACGCTTTGGGCATTTTTACCCTGGTCGATACTGTTTTATACTGCTGTGGTTAATCTATTTAAAAAGAAAAACAGGGTCAATTTACCTGCAGAAAGCATCATCATCTGGACGAGTGCAGCGATTACATTCTTGTTATTTTCACTTTCTAAGTTCCAGCTGCCACATTATATTTTGATCATTTTGCCTCAATTTGCCATTATTATTGCATTATACTTGCAAAAAATAGAGGGTAAAAGTTTAAAAATATTTTTCACTATTCAAAATGTGCTGGCGGTTTTAATTGTTTTGGTACTGTCTGCTGTTGCTGTCTTTTTTGGTTTTACGAATAATTATTTAGCGATTGCAGTTTTAGTTAGTTTATTGGCTGTTTCCTTTTTAATTTTTAAAGGATTAAAGGCTGAAAATCTACTGGCAAGAAGTACGATAATTTCCGTTGGCTTAATGATTTTTCTATCTGTATTTTTCTATCCATCCGTTCTCAAATATGAATCGGGTATGGAAGCCGGTAAATGGCTCAAAGAAAACTATCCGGATGCTAAAGCTTCTGTTTTGATGTATCCTGATGCTTATTCATTCGATTTCTATGCCAATGGCGAGCCGAAATATTTCTGGAGTTATGATGCACTAAACAACACTAAAGATAAAAAGGATCTGATCATTTACACGCCGGCAGCTGAATTGGAGCGATTAAAAACTGAATACCATGCCGAAGTGTTAAAATCTTTTGAATACTATCACATTACCAAGCTCACCGGAAAGTTTATTAACGCCAAAACACGTCCTCAGTTATTAGAACAATTTTATTTGGTTAAAATACATTAGCATGGATTTATTCTTCCGCATCTTAAAATTTGGATTAACAGGTTTCATCGGAATGGCGATCGATTTTGGTGCAACCTGGCTGTGTAAAGAAAAAATTAAAATCAATAAATACATTGCTAACGCCATTGGTTTTACTTTAGCAGTAACCAATAATTACCTCATTAACCGGGTGTGGACATTCGAAAGCACCAATGTGCATTGGGCAACTGAATTTAGTAAGTTTTTGGTGGTGAGCTTAATCGGCCTTGGGTTAAACACTTTTATCATTTATCTTTTTCACCAGCGGAAAAACGGGACAAACTTTTACGTAGCTAAGTTTTTCGCGATCGTAATTGTTTTTGTGTGGAATTTCTTAGCGAATATGCTGTTTACATTTAGGTAAATCTGACCATTAAGAAATTAAGAACATTAAGAAAGCCTGGATATGTTATACGATTGGCACAGCCCAATAAACCAATGCCCACTGAACTAATGAACCTTATTAAGAAACGTTTTTACCGACAAAGTAAAATACAACAAGCCAGATTAATCCTTTAATCAGGAAAAACAGGAAGCCAACGAGGCCTACTCTTTTAAACCATAATTTTACTTTTTCTTTGTTCATTGGGATGGTTTGTAAAGATAAACGATTTGAATTAAATTAGAAAGATTTTAAATAAGGAAATATGAAGTTATCCAGGTCTTTACTCCTCACTATTGTTTACATCTGCTTTTTTTGTATTCAAATTTTTGCACAAAATTTTGATGATGTTAAACGTTACAAAGTGAATTTTGCCCTGGCGAACCGCATTGATGAAAAGCTGATTGCACTGAGAAGTTTTTCTTCGAATAACCAAAAATATCTTTTACTGGTTAATCCCGAAACGTTAGACACTAAAGTTGATCTGGCCACTAATTATACCACAAGCAGTTTAAAATTTCAGAATGTGCTGGCAATTTTTAAAAACACGGCCTATGTTAAATCCTTGGAAGCAGCGGCAGCAAAAGATCTCCAGTTGCAAAACGCGGGGATTGATCATGCCATTCCGAATGAAAAAGGGATTACTTTAACCATCGATCTTTGTCCTTCGCATAAAGCTTTAGACCGGATTATTTTCCAATCGGTTTTTGATGAGTTTAAAAAGACGGAGTTACCTGCCCCGCTTGCAGTGTCGGTTTCTGGTAAGTGGATGTTAAAGCACCAGGATGACCTGAACTGGTTGAAAAGTCTGGTAGATAAAAAGGAACTGAACATTACCTGGGTAAACCATACCTACAACCATGAAGTAAATAAACTGCCTCTGGCTGAAAATTTCCTATTGGCACCAGGAACCAACTTAGACGTAGAAGTATTGGAGAATGAAAAACTGATGCTTATAAATGGTTTAACACCTTCTGTATTTTTCCGTTTTCCGGGCTTGGTTTCTGATAAAGCAATTGTTGAAAAAATTGAAGCTTATGGGTTAATCCCGGTTGGAAGCGATGCCTGGTTAGCCAAAGGACAGCAACCTAACGCAGGCAGTATTGTTCTGATTCATGGTAACGGGAACGAAGAAATCGGTGTGAAGGATTTTATACAGTTGTTAAGAACCAAACAAGCTGATGTAAAGAACAAACAATGGCTGCTTTTTGATTTAAGACAGGGCTTGGAAAAGGAATTTGAGTAATTGCATTTTTAACCGCAAAGATTGTTTTATCTAATTACCGTCATCCCGAGCGAAGTGCAACATAGTCGAGCGATCTATCTAAACAGATCTCTCTCTCTAATATTCGGGACGTTTCAGCAGAGATGACGATCACTTTATTGAAGTCTAACATTAGCGCCTCTTTGCAAAAAACTTTGCTTCCTTTGCGGTAAATCTATTTCTTAACAGGCAATAACTTTATTTCTTTTGCTTTAAAACGGTTATTTACAATTTCGCCGGTAACTTCTGCTTTGCTTACGGCGTTGCAAAAACCGTGTTCGCCATGTGCATCTCCAAAATCATCGATGCCTTTGCCATCTACAAAATAAGGTTTGCCATCTATTTTAACGGCTAATTCACAATCTTTACCTTTCATTTTAAATTGGCATTCGCCACAGGCAATGTCTACCACCTGTTTGGTAATCACTTTTGCTGCTACAGTTTTTTGAGGTGTGGTTTGGGCCTGAGCTATAAAAGCGAAAAAACCGATACAGCATGTTAATATAATACTTTTCATAATTTTCTAATTCTTTATTCAAAATTAACTTATTTTGCCAACAACCAGGCGATTAAATCGGTTGGTTCTGCGATACTCCAGGAATGCGGATGTTTTTGTGTATTATTTCTTATTCCCCTATCTTTAGTTAAAATGAGTTCTACTTTATTTTCTTCTGACTTTTGTTTTAATTTATTGATATATCCTGCGCAATCTGTTACATTCATATCCGACAAATCCATGCTTCTGTTATTAATCCACCACAAAATATCGGGCTCGCTGTAAATTCTTAAGGCAGTTAATCGATAATCGGGTAGCATGCTTAAGTCGGTATAATCCGGATTGTAAACCGATTGCTCTTTTAAACTTTCTTCTTGTGTTTTATGCTCAGTATTTAAGGTATCTAATTTAGCTACAAAACTTTTTTCCCGCCCTTTTAATAATGATTTTCTTAACCTAACCATATCCAAAGGAGGATCAATGGCAAAAACCTTACTTATTTTTAATGTTTTATACTTTTCTGCATAAAACTTTAATGTTGTTGTACCCCCGATAGAAAATCCACCAAGATAAAGGTCTAAATCTAATGAAATTTTATTCTTGTGATAAAAATCGTCAATCATATTACCTAATGTATGAATAGATTTTTTGTCGATTGGAAAACTTTCATTATTGGGTGTAAGATTAACCATTATAACAGCTAATCCATTCTTATTTGCTTCTTGTACAATGGATGATTGGGCCATAACGGCAGTTGCAGACTCTAAAAAACCGGGAACCAAAAATAATACACCCTTAATTTTAACTTCTGCTGGTAAGCTTTGCATGTAAAAACAGTCTTTTCCAAAAAGCTGATCATTTTCTACTTTAACCTGTGCATGTGCAACAAAACCCGATAACAAAATTAATATAGAGAGTAAATATTTCATTAAGATTTTTTTTCAAATGTAAGTTTTCAATAGCAAAAGGACTACAACCCGCTGTAAAATAAACCTGATGGGAACGAACATCCCGATTCTTCTATCGGGATAAAGTGGACAGCAGGACTGAAGCACCCGAAGAGAACAGGAACCAACGTTTTCAAAAATATTTCACAGTCATAAACCACCCCGTCCTGCGGACACCCCTCTGGGAGAGGGGAATCAAAAAAGGGATATGCAATCTGCACATCCCTCTTCATAAAATCGACTCCAGACTCTCGACTGAAGACTCAGGACTAGTACCTATATGTATCTGCTTTAAACGGACCTTCTACCGGTACACCGATATAATCAGCCTGGTGTTGATCTAAAACATCTAACTCTACACCGATTTTTTCTAAGTGTAAACGTGCTACTTTTTCATCCAGATGCTTAGGTAAAGTATAAACTTTGTTTTCGTAAGCAGCAGTGTTGGTCCAAAGCTCTAACTGAGCCAAAGTTTGGTTGGTAAACGAATTACTCATTACAAAACTTGGGTGACCGGTTGCACAACCTAAGTTAACCAAACGACCTTCGGCTAAAATAATTACATCTTTACCATCAATGGTATATTTATCAACCTGTGGTTTAATCTCTACTTTGGTATCGCCATAAGCACCGTTTAACCAGGCCATATCGATTTCGTTATCGAAGTGACCGATGTTACAAACAATCGCTTTATCTTTTAATGCCCTGAAATGTTGCTCGCGAACGATATCACAGTTACCGGTGGTAGTCACCACGATATCAGCTTCTTTAATGGCAGTAGCTAATTTTTTAACTTCGTAACCTTCCATTGCAGCCTGTAAAGCACAGATCGGATCAATTTCAGTTACGATAACACGTACGCCTTGTGAGCTTAACGATTCTGCAGAACCTTTACCCACATCGCCATAACCACAAACCACAGCAACTTTACCAGCCATCATTACATCGGTAGCACGACGGATCGCATCAACCAATGATTCGCGACATCCGTATTTATTATCAAATTTAGATTTGGTAACCGAATCGTTTACGTTAATTGCAGGTAAGTGCAATGTCCCGTTTTTCATTCTTTCGTATAAACGGTGAACACCAGTAGTGGTTTCTTCTGATAAACCTTTAATGTTTGCGATCAATTCAGGGAAACGATCGAAAACCATATTGGTTAAATCGCCACCATCATCCAAAATCATGTTTAATGGTTGTTGCTCCGGACCGAAGTGTAAAGTTTGCTCAATACACCAGTCGAATTCTTCTTCGTTTAAACCTTTCCAGGCATAAACCTGAATACCCGCAGCAGCAATAGCAGCAGCAGCATGATCTTGTGTAGAGAAAATATTGCAAGATGACCAGGTAACTTCAGCACCAAGGGCCACTAATGTTTCGATTAATACAGCCGTTTGGATGGTCATGTGCAGACAGCCTGCAATACGCGCACCTTTTAACGGTTGTGTTGGACCGAATTCTTTACGTAAACTCATTAAACCCGGCATCTCTGCTTCGGCTAATTCGATTTCTTTACGGCCCCATTCTGCCAGTGAAATGTCCTTAACTTTGTAAGGAATGTAAGTTGTCTCTACTGATGACATAATTATTTGTTTTTAAATGTGATGCAAAGTTACGGCATCCCTTTGTGAAAGCCAAATAATTAAAGGGTAAGCGGGTTGGAGGATTGTAAAATCTGCCAAACATACGATCAAATTCTGATTGCGGGTTTATCGGATTGGCCATAGAATGAGTATTGATTACGTAAAAGCTTTTTTGAAAAGCAAAACCAGCAGTTCTGAGGTCAGGTTCGGCCCTGCCATCCACTATAGCTCGATGAAGAATTGGAGGCTGCCGTTTCCGTCAGGTTTATATTACATAAAACTGTGCTACGTTTTAAAGCCAGGAAGAACCTTAAATAAAACTTTGATTTACAGCTTATTATTTCTTAAATTGTTATAACCAAATTAACAATTATGAAAAGCGTAAAACATTTATTGGATACCAAACAGGCCATCATCATTTCGGTACCGGAAAATATTTCTGTTTTAGATGCCTTAAAAGTAATGACAGAAAAAAACATCAGTGCGGTATTGGTCATGGAATACGAACAACTTCAGGGAATTTTTACCGAACGCGATTATGCCCGAAAAATCATCCTCCAGGGAAAATCATCAAAAGATACCCTGATTAAAGAAGCCATGACGGCGAACCCCATTACCATCAAGTTTAGCGACAGTATTGATCATTGTATGGAACTGATGACGGATAAACACATCCGCCATTTACCGGTTGTAGAAAACGGCGAGGTAAAAGGCATGGTATCCATCGGTGATGTGGTAAAATTTATTATTGCAGACCAAAAACAAACCATTTCGCAATTGGAAAGCTATATTAGCGGGTAATGTTGTTATTGATTGGCAGGGAAAACCTGAGAAATCGTTAAAACTTACGATATCAATACAATTCTGAAAGCAATAACATCATACCGGGGATTCTTTGCATGCAAAATTTTATTGATTGCTTTAACAGCATAATACAATCTTAATTTTGAACAAATTGCAATCATGCTAAATCTTTGAATAATCGTTATTCTTCCAATTCAAAGATTTCTCCACTACGGTCGAAATGACGAAATAACTATATGATTAATTACATGAAAAATCACTGTAATCAGCAAATCTGTATAATCATCCCGAAAGGAAAAACTATCAAATTATTACTTCCACCGCCACTCGCCTGCAATGGTTAAAGGTTCTTTCAAGTTCTGCGATTCTAAGAAAGCCCTTAACTCTTCTTTCCCCTGAACACCCACCGGGATTTTCGTTGTATTGGCCAGAGCATAAGTTAACATAGCGCTATAACGCACCGTATTTTTAAGTTGTTGTTCATCAACCAGTTTAAAACTATCACCATCAGAATGGTAAAACGGGCCTGAATTATTGGGCAGTTTACCTCCAAAGCCACCACCTGTAGGGATACCCTCTAACATAAATGGCTGATGATCGCTATGTAAACCCGCACCAGCATTAAACAGGTTTTTAAAACCGGTATCAATTTTTACAATATCAGCTCCCCAAGTAGTAAAAAGAGTCTTCATTTCTGCTCTTGATGTAGAAAAACCTTTCGGATCGTTGGTCATGTCGTAATTGAGCATAAACTTTACCTGGCTTAAGGTTTTGTCTTTCTTAGCATGATCGATATAAGCTTTAGATCCTAATAATCCCTGCTCCTCGCCCATAAACAGTACAAATTCTACTGTACGTTTGGTTTTTAAATTCAGTTTTTTGAAAGTTCGTGCCATATCCATAATCGCGAAAGAACCGATGCCGTTGTCGATGGCACCCGTCGCTAAATCCCAGCTGTCTAAATGTCCGCCGACCACAATTTTATCTTTAGGTAATTCTGTTCCTTTAAAGGTGGCCACTACATTGCGGGCTTTAATCAATCCCGAGAAATTGGTCATGGCAATATGTGCTGTTTGCGGCTGCGATTTAATTTTCTCTTTCAGTGCCATTCCATCTTCCAAACCAATACAAACTGCCGGGATCGGGATTAATTTGCCCGTTACCGAAGCCGTTCCGGTTAAAAGCACACCATCTTTTACTGTATTGATAATGATGACACCAATGGCACCATATTTTGTGGCAATTGCGGTTTTCTCCGAACGGTGCAATGACTTGGTTCCTGCCGCTGAACCTGGCAACACGCCGAGATAAATCAAGGCAATTTTACCCTTAAACTTTTCAGGACTGGCCTGATAATCTGCTTCCAGTCCGTTACCTGCATCAACAATTTCACCGGTAACATCGGCATTCACCGGCGAATGTGCCAGTGTAACGGCTTTCATTTTCGTCAGGCTATTTTTATCAGCCCCAATCTCTACACTGATGGTTTTTCTGGCCCAGCTTTCTACCTCAAAAGGCTGAAATTTAACTTCGCAGCCGTAAGATTTCAACAAATCGAATGCATATTGCTCTGCCTTTGCGCCATTTGCCGAGCCTGTTAAACGGTGACCAATGGTTTCGGTTTCGTATTTAAGGGTTTGGTAAGCTTTTGAGTTTTGCTGTACATCGGTATTGATTTTTGCGAAAACATCGCCAAATTTATCCTGAGCATTGGCAAATAAAACCGTACAAAGCAGTGCGGTAGAGAAAAGGTATTTCATTAGGTTTAGTTTATCTGCTGAAAGTACAAATTTTAGACAGATAATTGTGGCTGTAACGTATATTTTGCTTTGGGTAGGAGCTTGTTCAATAAAAAAAGTCGTCATTGCGAGAAGGCTTTTTCAGCCGACGAAGCAATCTTAAAACGATCGCTAAATTGCATGACCATTAAGATTGCTTCGTGCCTTGCAATGACGACTCTTCGCGGCCTTATCGCAATAAAAAAGATTCTTCGCTACGCTCAGAATGACAAAACTTTAGCTAAGGCTTTACATGCGCCTTTTTCTTCGGAAAAACCAAAGAGGCTACAATACTGATCACCAGAATACTCAGAATCACAATCAGTGAATGTTCGGTGGTGAAACCCCACTTTTCAAGATAGGTATGCGCCAACATTTTTACTCCGATAAAGGCCAGTAAAAATGCTAATCCGGTTTTTAAATAATGGAATTTATGGATAATATTTACCAGTAAAAAGAACATGGAACGTAAACCCATGATGGCAAAAATATTAGAGAAAAATACAATATAAGGATCTTTGGTTACGGCAAAAATAGCCGGAATAGAATCGACTGCAAATAACAGATCGGTAAATTCTACAATCAGCAATACCAGGAATAAAGGGGTAACAAATGTTTTATGATCGATTTTAACAAAGAAATTTTTACCCTCGTACTTTGGGTGAATCGAGAATATTTTAGAAGCCCATTTCACCACCGGGTGGTTTTCGGGATCAATTTTATCATCTTCTTCCTTGCTGAAAAACATCTTTACACCCGTAAACACCAAAAAGGCGCCGAAAATGTAAAGTATCCATGCAAATTTGGTAATTAGTGCCGCGCCCACAAAAATGAAAATGAAACGCATGATGATTGCGCCCAATATCCCCCAGAACAATACCCTGTGGTAATATTTCTCTTCAACCGCAAAGGCAGAGAAAATGAGCACAATAACAAAAATATTATCTACCGAAAGAGCGTATTCGATCACATAACCCGTTAAAAATTCCAACCCGAGGTTTTGTTTATAAACTGCTAAACTCCCTTCAAAATCACCTGGAATTAATTTAATGTGGTGCTGGTGTTTGGTTACGATTTCCTGCAGATGGGCAAAATCCCTGATTCCATGAAGCTGGTGCCCCTCTGTTAACAGAATAAAATAAAAGCCGATGGCAAGGGCCACCATAATTAAACTCATTACTCCGGCTTGTTTTAAACTCACCACATGCTCTTTCCTGCTAAAAAGACCTAAATCTAATGCCAGGATCAATGCAATAAAAAGCAAAAAACCTAAGCTAAAAAGTAATTCGTTACCCATTATTTTTTACGTTCAGTAGTATATAGTACAAGCTGTTCTAAACCTGTTCTGGCTTCGCCAGCTTCAAAACTGTGCAGAATCTCAAATGCTGAGTGCTGGTACTCCAACATTTTCTCATTGGCATAATACACACCCTTGTGTGCATTTACAAAATCAATAATCTGTTGTATTTTAACCGGATCGTCCTGATGGTTTTTCACCAGGTTGATCATTTTTTTACGTTCTGTTTTCTCCGCTTTATTTAAGGCATAAATTAAAGGCAAGGTTACTTTCTTTTCTTTAATATCAATACCCAAAGGCTTGCCAACATCATCGGTTCCAAAATCGAAAGTATCGTCTTTAATCTGAAAGGCGATCCCCACTTTTTCTCCAAACAAACGCATTTTTTCTATCGTTGCATCATCAGCACCAGCCGAAGCCGCACCCGCAGCACAGCAGGAAGCAATTAAAGAAGCAGTTTTCTGGCGGATCACATCGAAATATAAATCTTCCGAAATATCCATCCTCCGTACCTTTTCTACCTGCAGCAACTCACCCTCACTCATCTGTTTTACCGCTTCCGATACAATCTGTAACAAACGGTGCTCATTATTGTTTACCGAAAGCAACAATCCCTTGGCCAGCAGGTAATCGCCAACCAAAACGGCAATTTTATTTTTCCATAAAGCATTAATAGAGAAGAAGCCACGGCGCTCGTAGGCGTTATCCACCACATCATCGTGGACCAAAGTTGCGGTATGTAAAAGTTCCACCAAAGCTGCCCCTCGATGGGTTGATTCGGTAATTCCGCCGCACAATTTAGCCGCAAAAAATACGAACATCGGTCGCATTTGTTTGCCTTTTTGCTTTACAATATAATGGGTAATCCTATCCAGCAACGGTGCGTCGCTATGCATCGATTCCTTAAAGGTTTTTTCAAACGCTTTAATATCAGCAGCTATAGGTGTTTTTATCTGTTCGATTCCCGGCATTAAGTCGAAAAATTTTGATTGCAAACTTAAGCTAATTTCCCATAAAAAGGTAATCCGCCATCTTATTATTAAGGATTTGGAAAGCCAGGGAGCAGTAATCCACAACATCTTTCGTCCTGCTATTGCCCATAGTCCTCGCCCTCATGCTTCGGGCTGTGGGCTATTTGGCGCTATCAGGTTTATCATGATGGGGTAGTGCAGGTAAAAGCCCCTCAAAACGACAATTAATTCATCGAAAAAATTAGCTTTATTTAATTTCAAATTTTACATTTAAACCAATATTTACCGGGCATGAAAAAACGTTACAAAGCAATCATTGGTCTTTCGGCATTCATTATCGCTGGTTATTTATTGGGACCAAAGCCAAAAAAACCGGTGTTTAATGAGGAGCTTACAAAAGTCCCCGATCTGGAAGACCTTGACCATTATGTGGCCAGCATCGAATCCATGCACAAAATAAAACCCGGTAACGAGGCCGAAATTGTGTGGGCCGATAGCCTCCATCAGCAAACAGAATACGCCATTGTTTATTTACATGGTTTTTCGGCATCAAAAACAGAAGGTAATCCGGTACATCTCAATTTAGCAAAAGAGCTGCACGCTAATTTATACCTTGCCCGCCTGGCCGATCACGGTATTGATACCCTGGCGCCTATGCAATATTTTACGGCCGACCGCCTTTGGGAAACCAGCAAGCAGGCCTATGCCATTGGTAAAAAACTGGGTAAAAAAGTAATCTTAGTGGGTACTTCTACCGGCGGAACGGTAGCTTTAAAATTAGCGGCAACTTATCCCGAAATTAACAGCTTGATTTTAATGTCGCCAAATGTGGCCATTAACGATAAAAATGCCTGGCTTTTAAATAATCCATGGGGTTTACAGATTGCCCGAAAAGTGGTAGGCGGCGATGAACGAAAGGTAGACGACCGTACCGACGAGTACAAAAAATACTGGTACACTAATTATCGCCTCGAATCGCTGGTTGAGCTGGAAGAATTTATCGAAAGCAGCATGCTCAAACCCACTTTCCAAAAAGTGAAACAGCCCGTACTATTGCTTTATTATTATAAAAATGAACTGGAGCAGGATCCGGTAGTTAAGGTAGATGCCATGCTGAAAATGTATGATGAACTGGGTACACCAGATAATTTAAAACAAAAAGTAGCCATTCCTAATGCGGGTAACCACGTAATGGGATCATATATTACCTCAAAAGATTTGCCCGGTGTAGAGAAGGCGATTGAGAGTTTTGTAGGAAGCATGTTGAAAGTTCCGGTTCAATAAAAAGCGTCATCTCGACCGGAGCATAGCGAAGTAGAGAGATCTATCCAAACAGATTTCTCGACTGCGTTGCACTCCGCTCGAAATGACGATACTCAGTTTATCTTTACTAAAAATTAATCTAAAACCCGCTTCATGAAAATCAAACCAATATTACAGGAAACTTTATGGCTTACAGGCTGTATCGCATTTACCATCATTGTCGGAATACTCTTTTTTGGAAAAGCAATTTTCGAAAAGGATATAGACATTAACCTTCACGACACTTATTTCGTTATTGCGAATCAGCACTTTTTTATCTGTTTCTTTATCTTTTTTTCCTTTGTATTCTATTTTATCAAAGAAAACAGATACGGCTTCAATCGGAAATTACCTTTAAGGATCTTTTTAATTTTAGGTTTGTGCTTTAATGTATTACTGGTTAAGATGAGTTTAATTGCAACTTTTTTTAATCCATGGAAAAGTGGGTGGACAGTCTACCCACCGTTATCGGTAAAAGCCAAACCAACTGAAGTTAACGTAATAAAAGAATTTGCTGCAACTGTTTTTACGCCTACAAATGCGCTACTGGCAATCCAAATTTTGGTAATCGCATTAATGTTGCGTGCAGCTTACAAATATGGAAAACGTAAAGTTTTAAAATAGAAATTTCAAATAAAACGATCGTCATCTCGACTGAAACGCAGAGAAATGGAGAGATCTATATTAATGAAAGACCCTGAAACAAGTTCAGGGTGACGATATTTTGGAGAGATTTAACATCTAGGCAGATTTTGCTTCGCAGAGCCTCCAGGTTTTCGACTTCGCTGCGCTCCGCTCGAAATGACGGAAACCCAAAATTACTAGGTTAATCCACACCGCCCCTCCAAAACCTCGTAAGACAGCCCATCTCGATTAACCTAAAATATTCTTCACGATAATTTCGGCGTGCACCCTCGAATTTTCGATAAAAAGTTTGTGGGTATCTAAACCACCACAAACTACGCCGGCCAGGTACAAACCTTTCACGTTGGTTTCCATGGTTTCTTCGTTATAAACCGGGCATAGTGTTTCGGGTAAGTCGATACCAAATTTTCTTAACATCGAAAAATCCGGCTGATAGCCCGTCATCGCGATTACAAAATCATTAGGAATGGTTTTAACTCCATCAGGTGTTTTAATATCCACTTCACCTTCCCTTATTTCAACCAATTCCGAATTAAAAAGGGCTTTAACTTCGCCTTCTTTAATCCTGTTCTGTATATCGGGGCGAACCCAGTATTTAACATGCGGACCAAGTTCGCCACTCCTCACTACCATGGTTACATTTGCCCCTTTGCGGTAAGTTTCCAATGCGGCATCAACACCCGAATTATTGGCGCCAACCACCACTACATTCTGGAAAGCATATAAATGTGGATCTTTATAATAATGTGTCACCTTTGGCAAATCCTCGCCTGGTACATTCATTAATAATGGTACATCGTAAAATCCTGTGGCTACAATCACATTGCCAGCCGTATAATTGGTTTTAGAAGTATTAATTTCAAAAACACCCTCATCATTTTTAACCACTTGTTGTACCCTTTCGAAAAGATTGATGTTTAAATCAAATTTTTCGGCCACACGACGATAATATTCTACGGCTTCATTTCGGTTTGGCTTCGGGCTGATGGTTACAAAAGGTACACCTCCAATTTCTAACTTTTGCGAAGTAGAAAAGAATGTCATAAATACCGGGTAATTGAATAAACTATTCACTAATGCACCTTTTTCTATAATCACATAGCTTAGGTTAGCTTTTTGGGCTTCGATTGCACAGGCCATCCCTATGGGGCCGGCACCTATAATTAATACGTCGTAATGATTTTGATTTTCAGGCATCTAAATGTTTTATCTAAAAGAATAGTCGTCATCTCGATCGAAGCATCGTCCCGACGTTAAGTCGGGAGAAAGATCTGCCTAGATAGATTTCTCGGCTACGCTCGAAAGGACGGTCTCTTATAATAATTATACTTTCATTGCTTTACTAGGGCAAGCGAAATCGGTTCTTTTTAAACCGGTATTTTTTATGGCACCATAACCGCCGGCTACATCAATTACATTTTCTACCCCACGCGATTTTAAAATCGAAGCTGCAATCATGGAGCGGTAACCACCCGCGCAATGAATATAATAGGTAGCTTTTGGATTAATTTCAGTAGTCCAGTCGTTAATAAAATCCAACGGACGGCTCAGGGTAAATTCAAGGTGTTCTGATTCGTACTCGCCTGGTTTACGAACATCTAATGCGGTTATTTCTTCATTTGATGCAGCCTGTTCAAAAGCTTCTGCAGAAATAGACTCGATGGTATCGATTTCTTTGCCTGTTGCCGTCCAGTTTTCGAAACCGCCATCCAGGTAACCAATCGTACTATCGTAACCCACACGCGTTAAGCGTGTAATCGTTTCTTCTTCTTTTCCCTGATCAGTAATCAATAAAATCGGCTGTTGCAGGTCGGTAATTAAAGCTCCAACCCAGGGTGCAAACTGCCCGTTTAACCCAACATTGATCGAATTTGGGATAAAACCTTTTGCAAAAACCTGCGGATCGCGGGTATCGAGCATAATGGCACCGGTCTGGTTCGCCAGATCTTCAAACTGTTGTGGCGTTAAGGCATTTAAACCTTTTTCATACACTTCATCAATACTTTCTACCCCTCCTTTATTAATGGCAGCATTTTTAGCAAAATATTGTGGCGGAGGCAAAATACCATCTGTTACTTCGGCAATAAACTGTTCTTTTGTTTCGGCCTTTAAAGCATAATTTACCTGTTTCTGATGCCCAAGCGTATCGAAAGTTTCTTTACTCATGCTTTTACCACAGGCAGAACCAGCACCATGCGCCGGGTAAACAATTATATCATCAGCCAACGGCTTTATCTTTTCATTTAACGAATCGTAGAGCATTCCGGCCAAATCATCCATCGTTAAATGTCCTTTTTGTGCCAAATCTGGTCGGCCTACATCACCGATAAATAAGGTATCGCCACTAAAAATGCAATGGTCTTTCCCATTTTCATCGGTTAACAGATAAGTGGTCGATTCTAAAGTATGGCCCGGGGTGTGTAATGCGGTTATCGTGATATTACCAATTTTAAACTGCTCGCCATCTTTGGCCATGTACGATTTAAATCCAGTTTTGGCGGTTGGTCCGTAGATAATTTCAGCACCCGATTTTTCTGCAAGGTCTACATGGCCCGAAACAAAATCGGCATGAAAATGCGTTTCGAAAATATATTTAATGGTGGCGCCGGCTTTTTCAGCTTTTTTTAAATAGGTAGCAACTTCTCTTAAAGGATCAATAATTGCAGCTTCGCCATCACTTTCGATGTAATAAGCGGCTTCTGCCAGGCAACCTGTATATATCTGTTCTATTTTCATGTTTAATAAGTATCAAGTATGGAGAAGTGAGTATCAAGATATAACCTTACGCCTTAAACCTTTCGCCATATACCCTTCCCTAGCAAAAATAGGGCTAAATACTTATAACCGAAATGATGTTGGTCATAATTGCAGAAGTTTTACTTATTGGAGTGCATGAAACAGCTTATCCAGATATTAAATTAGTAGTGCTAAATCTGAATCCTTTTTATTTGAAAACGAACCTTTTGTTGTTCCTGGCCAGTGAAGCCCTGCCATTCGCTTTAGTCCCGATAAAAAAATCGGGAGCTACCGCTGCTTTCAGGTTTATAACCGAAAGGCCTGTTCCTTACATCACGCCAAATACTGCACTTTGCCAGGTTTAGCCAATTGTACTTATCCTTTGTCTCTAAACCCGATCGAAGCGAGATGCCGATTCTTCATCGGCAGAAGCGTGAGCGGGACTGAAAACCTCCAAAAGAGTGGAACTGCTCATTTCCTTAAAAATATTATAAACGCTGGAAACATTAATCCTCGTCAGCTCTCCCCGCAACGATTCACTTCGTTGGTCGAGATTTGCAATCTCGACCTTACTGGTTTTAAGGATTTGAAATCCTTAGTTCAGGAGACGGGATTACAAATCCCGACCAGCGTTTAATCCTTTGTCAGCTCCCCTCTCAACGATTCATCCATCAGTTTACGGCTTTCTTCAACTGATAAACCTAAGCCCATTACGAACATCAGTTTGGTTACGGTAGCTTCGAAAGTTAAATCGTAGCCGCTTACAATACCCATTTTTAACAATTCCCTGCTGGTTTCGTAACGGCCAAGCTGCACTGAACCTTTTTTACACTGAGAAATGTCTATAATGATTTTTCCATTTAAAATGGCCTGGCGCAAACTATCCAGAAACCATTGTGCGGTGGAGGTATTGCCTGAGCCAAAGGTTTCTAAAATAATGGCATCTACTTTCGAATCGGTAATGGCCTGAACAGCCTGCGGGGTGATTCCCGGGTATAGTTTAAGCACACCAATGTTCGAATTAAAATTGGTATGTAATTTTAACTCACCGCCGGTAGCTTTTAAAATATAATTTCTGTGAAACTGTAAATGTACTCCGGCCTCTGCAAGTACAGGGTAATTTGGCGAGCGGAAAGCCTCAAATTTTTCGCTGTTGTACTTAATGGAACGATTACCCCTGAACAATTGTGCGTCAAAATAAATGCAAACCTCCGGGAATAATGCTTTGCCATCTTCTTTGGTAGCAGCAATTTCTAAAGCAGTAATTAAATTTTCTTTTGCATCGGTTCTGATTTCGCCGATTGGCAATTGTGATCCGGTTAATACAACAGGTTTATCCAGGTTTTCGAGCATAAAGCTCAGTGCCGAAGCGGTAAAGGCCATGGTATCAGATCCGTGGAGGATCACAAAGCCATCGTATTGGTCATATTTGTTATAAACCAGTTCGGCCAGTGTTTTCCATATTTCAGGATCCATATTTGATGAATCCAGCACCGGATTAAAAGAATGGACATCTAACTGGTAATCTAAACGGCCCAGTTCGGGTACGTTTTCTTTGATCTGCTCGAAATCAAACGGAATTAACATTCCGTTTGTAGGGTCGTTAACCATACCGATGGTGCCACCGGTATAGATAATAAGTATTTTGGTCATTTGGTTTAGTGAAGGTTGCTCACCACAAAGAAACTAAAAATTTAGAAATGATCAGGAATGATTTTCAAAATAGCAATAAAAAAGCTAAAAAACGTTAATTTTTTACCAAAATAATAAAATTATAGCCGATATTTTGCAATACAAGAAATCAACAATATTATTATCCTGCATTATAGATACTCAGCAGATTTCTCCACTACGCTTCTCTTCGGTCGAAATGACGAAGTGGCTGGATTGACTAAAGACTTCAGACTAATGACTCCGGACTAAATTCTATACTCCAAAAATTTTTTTCGAATTTTCAGTGGTTACATTTGCAATTTCTTCAACAGAAACGCCATAAATATCGGCCAGCTTTTGGGCGATGTAAACCAGATAACTGCTCTCGTTCGGCTTGCCACGGAATGGAACAGGCGCTAAATAAGGCGAATCGGTTTCTAAAACCAGGTTATTTAAAGGGATATCTGCCAATACCAGATCCAAACCTGCCTTTTTATAGGTTACTACCCCACCAATGCCTAAATAAAAATTAAGATCAATCGCCTGCCTGGCCTGAGCCAAATTTCCGGTAAAGCAATGGAATATACCACGGAGTTTTTCACCGCGTTCGCTTTCCAGTACTTCAAAAACTTCGTCAAAAGCCTCCCTGCAATGGATTACGATTGGCAGACCTAAATCTTTTGCCCAGGCAATCTGTTTCCTGAAAGCATCCTGCTGAATAGCCAGTGTGGTTTTATCCCAATACAGATCGATACCGATTTCGCCAATGGCATAAATTTTTCGTCCGGCAATACTTGCGTAAATTTCATCCAGCAGCGTCAGATAATCTTCTTTTACATCGCAGGGATGCAGGCCAGCCATTGCAAAACAGTTTTGAGGATATTTCGCCACGAGGTCATCAATCATCGCTATCGATTTTACATCAACATTAGGCAAAAACAAACGGTTCACGTCACTTTCAAAACAGCGCTCCATTAACTGGGCCTGTTTTTCGGCATCCTGCTCGTAATATAAATGGGTGTGGGTATCGGTGAAAAGCATGGTTATAATGTAAAATGGGTGATGTAAAATGGATAATGGATTAGACAATCAAACCTCCGACTTCGGTCTTTCGGGCCTCCGACTTCAAACTACTTTTTCTTTTTAGCTGTGCTTTTCTTCGGCACTTTAACTTCTGACTCCCGACTCCCGACCTCGGACTTTCCGTTTTGTGGAATCCATTCCATTTCCTTTTTCAAAAATTTTCCGGTTAAACTAATCGGGTTCTGGATCAAACCTTCCGGTGTACCTTCAAACAAGATTCTTCCGCCGCCAGCGCCGCCTTCTTCACCTAAATCGATCACCCAATCGGCAACTTTAACTACGTCTAAATTATGTTCAATCACTAAAATGGTATTTCCTTTATCAACCAGCTCCTGCAGTACACCTAAAAGCACATTAATATCTTCGAAATGAAGTCCGGTGGTTGGCTCATCTAAAATATAAAAAGTTTTTCCGGTATCTTTTTTCGAAAGTTCGGTGGCCAGTTTTACACGTTGCGCCTCGCCTCCCGATAAGGTAACCGACGATTGCCCTAAAGTGATATAACCCAAACCAACATCTTTTAAGGTTTTGATTTTTCTATAAATGATCGGAATATTTTCAAAGAAAGTACAGGCATCTTCAATACTCATGTCCAATACATCACTAATCGACTTTCCACGAAAACGCACTTCTAAAGTCTCTCTGTTGTATCTTCTTCCGCCGCACTCTTCGCAAGGTACCTGCACATCAGGCAAAAAGTTCATCTCGATAACCTTTAAACCCGCACCCTGACAGGTTTCGCAACGGCCACCTTTTACATTGAAAGAAAAACGGCCTGGTTTGTAGCCACGAATCTTTGCTTCGGGCAACTGCACAAACAAATTCCTGATATCGGAGAAAACGCCGGTATAAGTAGAAGGATTGGACCGTGGCGTTCTACCAATCGGCGCCTGATCAATTTCGATTACCTTATCGATTTCTTTTAAACCATTGATTTTTTCGTAAGGCAAAGGTGTTTTTTTGGCCCTGAAAAAATGATGGTTTAAAATCGGGTATAAAGTTTCGGTAATCAAACTCGACTTACCACTACCCGAAACACCGGTTACCGCAATAAATTTACCTAAAGGAAAATCTACCGAAACCTCTTTCAGGTTATGTCCGGTTGCTTTAATAAGTGATAATTTATGTCCGTTGCCTTTCCTGCGGACTTTTGGGGTTTCAATCTGTTTTTTGCCATTTAAATAATCGGCAGTTAAAGTATTTGATTTCAGGATCTGTGCAGCAGTTCCTTCGGCTACAACCGTACCCCCGTGGATACCTGCACCCGGACCAACATCAATTACCCAATCGGCCTCTAAAATCATATCCTTATCGTGTTCTACCACCAAAACGGTATTTCCAAGATCGCGGAGATTTTTAAGTGCATTGATTAACCGTTCGTTATCACGCTGATGCAAACCGATACTTGGCTCATCGAGGATGTACATTACATTCATCAACTGCGAACCAATCTGTGTGGCCAAACGGATACGCTGTGCCTCGCCACCCGAAAGTGTGCGGGCAGTACGGTCTAAAGTTAAATAAGTTAAACCTACATCGGTTAAAAAGCCGATCCTCGCTTTAATCTCCTTTAAAATTTCTTTGGCAATAATATTCTGGCGGTCAGACAAACGTTCATCAACTTTTTCAAACCACTGATGAAGGTTATTGATATCCATCGATGAAAGCTCGAAGATGTTTTTACCATCCACTTTAAAATGCAGGCTTTCTTTTTTCAAACGGGCACCATGACACTCGGGGCAGGTTTTCAGTTTCCTGAATTCGTCCATATCATCAGATGCTGATTCGCTTCTTTTTTCGTTTTGCTCTTCGAGCATTTTAATAATACCATCGAAGGTGATGTTATAATTCTGAACGTTCCATTTATTGTATTCTACCTCAACCTTGATCAGGTCGGGCGAACCGTTTAAAATGATGTTAATGACCTCGTCGCTTAATTTTTCAATCGGCGTAGAGAGCGAGAAACTGTATTTTTTGGCCAAAGCTTTTAATACCTGAAACATCCAGATATCGCGGTATTCGCCAAGAGGTGCCAAACCACCGTTTAAAATGCTCAGTTTCGGATTCGGGATCACTGATTCTTTATCCACTACGAAAATATAGCCCAAACCATCGCAACGTTCGCAGGCGCCATAAGGCGAGTTGAACGAAAAGCTGTTTGGTTGTGGCTCATCGTAGGAAATACCCGTGGTTGGGCACATCAAAAATTTACTAAAGTGTGCTACGTTATTATCCTTATCGCTGATTTTGATTACGCCTTTACCCATTTTCATTGCGGTTTGTAAAGAATCGAGCAGGCGTTTTTTATCTTTTACGTCAATGATCAGCCGGTCAATCACCACTTCAATATCGTGGATTTTATAACGATCTACCTGCATTTTAGCGGTAATATCTTTTATTTCTCCATCTACACGCACTTTTACATAACCCTGCTTACGGATCTGCTCAAAAAGCTCGCGGTAATGTCCTTTTCTACCTTTAACAACCGGTGCGAGGATATTTACGGCCAAACCATCGAATTTATTAAAGATATTCTGCAGAATCTGATCTTCACTCATGCGTTCCATTTTTTCGCCGGTATTGTACGAGTAAGCATCGGCTACACGGGCGTAGAGCAAACGCATAAAATCGTAAATTTCGGTGATGGTACCCACGGTTGAGCGTGGATTTTTGCTGGTGGTTTTCTGCTCAATGGCAATAACCGGACTTAATCCTGAAACTTTATCTACATCCGGTCGCTCCATACCTCCCATAAACTGGCGGCTGTAAGCGCTAAATGTTTCCATATAACGGCGCTGACCTTCGGCATAAATGGTATCGAAAGCCAGTGAAGATTTACCGCTGCCACTTAAACCCGTGATTACCACAAGCTCGTTGCGCGGAAAACTAACATCTATATTCTTTAAATTATGTACCCTCGCACCATATACTTCTACATCTTTTTGCTCGCCGAGGTCGATAGATTTATTGCTCATATTTTATTTAAAGTTGGGGCCAAAACCAGGCCTTTAAAAAGACCGGATTCAATCCGCAAAAATGCTAAAAATTTTATCAAAAAGAAAGTCAAAACCAATCTGTATTACCTATTAATTGTCATAATGTCGGCTTCTATTTCTAAGGAAACCAGATGATAAGCCAAAGCGCACATAACTGTAATGATCCTGAAAATAGATATTGTAATTATCTTCACCATAATAGCCTACCGCCGCCATTAGAAACACATTGTTCATAAAAGGGAAGCTATAATTGAAATTGATTTCAGCATTAAGCCTCTTCTGAATATTGGCAAAATTTTTCGATGGAATTTTATTTACGGCATAAGATAACTCGGTATTTAAACGCCAGGTTTCTTTTTCGGTTTTTACTTTTTGCTTATTCTGGGCATTTTTTTCGATTTCATCATACCTTCGCCAGGAGAATCCGTACAGCACTCTTGTAAATCCAAAACCTTCATTTAGCGCAGGCTCATACCTGAAAAATTTATACCATTGCAAACCGACGCGATGATTGAAAGAATAATAGCTTTGATCGGTATTTACAGGTGTAAAATCTCCAAAGCGATAAGAAAGTGTTAAATAATTTGCATTAAAATTTCCGGTACGGGTGTTAATTGTTCCATCGGGATTAAAAGCAGACTGATCCTGACCGTTTGAATGGTGGGTAAAAGCCAGCTCGGCATATTTATAATGATCGGCATCAGGATTTAACCTCGCATAAAGTGCTCCGCCCAAACGGTAACTCGGCGTTCGCACCGCAGCCGAAAATTCTGTTCGCACACGTACCGTAAAATCAGGAATAATGGCAAAGGCAACTGGCGATTTATAACTACCCAAAAGCATATAAGTGGTGGTGAGCCGTCCGTTAATGACATATTTTGAAGGTGCACCTAATTCTCCACCAGGTGCCGTATAGGCTAAATCAGCATTTTCTTTGTACAGATGAATATATTCTCTATTGGCAAACTCTCTTTTTACGGCTATTGAATCTTGAGCAAAGGATTGTAAACAGATGAGGCAGATAATAAGCGTAAAAAAAGTTTTCGTCATATCAGATAAACGCTGATAATGAGGCGACGGTTTTGTATTTTTAGAGAAATGGTTTTGCGGGTAATTAACATCAATTCTCCACTTCAACTTTATACTAAAAATCGCCATCTTCGCAAATTCCACAGACGTTACATACCGTATGTTCCAAACCGAACGAAAATTGAAACGTATAAATTTAAATAAGCAAAAACAACTAAAATGAATTCTGAATTAATCATATATCAAACAGAAGACGGGCAAACCAAAATTCAAACCCGCTTAGAGAATGAAACTGTTTGGTTGACAATTGAGCAAATGGCAGAGTTATTTCAAAAAGCAAAATCAACCATTAACGAGCATATTCTAAATATTTACAAAGAAGGAGAACTGGAAAAAAATGCTTCTTCGAGAAAAATCGGAAATTCCGATTTTTCTACCAAACCTACCAATTATTACAATTTAGACGTGATCATTTCGGTAGGCTATAGGGTAAAAAGTTTACAGGGGACTAAGTTTAGGCAATGGGCAACTGCTCGACTAAAAGAATACATAGTAAAAGGCTTTACTATGAATGATGAGCTTTTAAAAGAAGCAGGTGGAGGTAATTATTTTGATGAACTATTAGCTCGTATCAGGGATATACGTTCATCTGAAAAAATATTTTGGCGTAAGGTTCTCGATATTTATGCAACCAGCATAGATTATGATGGTAATGCAGAAGTGTCTTTGCTGTTTTTTAAAACGGTTCAAAATAAAATGCATTGGGCAGCACATGGAGAAACTGCAGCCGAAACTATTTACAAACGAATTGATGCTGGGAAGCCTAATTTAGGCTTAACCAATTTTAAAGGTGAACAGCCAACAAAAAAAGAAATAGAAGTTGCCAAAAACTATTTGAATGAAAAAGAACTGGAATTACTCAATAGAATGGTAACTGCTTATTTAGAACTAGCCGAATTGCAGGCACTAAACAGAAAGCCAATGTATATGATTGATTGGATAAACCGTTTAGACGATTTTTTAACAATGACAGGTAATGACATTCTAACCAATGCAGGAAGTATTAGCCATCAAAAAGCATTAGATAAAGCTCACAAAGAGTATGAAAAATACAAGGAACAAACAAAAAATGATCTTTCAAAAGCAGAAAAAGATTTTATTAACCAAATAGATATTGCTGCCAAAAGATTAAAAAAATAGTTAATAAAAAGATTTAGTGCACAAAGATATAACCAAACAAAAAAGACCGATCACCAATGCTCTGGCATTCGAGAAATGCAAAAAAAAACATGAATGCAAAACGACATAATACATATTACTCAAAGCTCTGCCTGCAAAACTTTTTACATAACAACCGTTAGCAGCGTTAATAAATAATATAATTTTCTTAACCCTACCACTCTATCGTCGTTCCATTTTCTGTGGGATGCCCCGTACAAACCAACACCCGGCCTCTTTCCAGTTCATCATCGGTAAGCACTTCATTATAATCCATCCTAACCGCCCCTTTGGTGCAATTTGCCACACAGGTACTGCATACACCACCCCGACAACTATAAGGAAGTTTAATTTTATTTTCGAGTGCTACATCTAAAATCCGTTTTGGCCAGGGCACTTCGAGGTTATATGATTCTCCTTTGAAGTTTAAAATAACCGAATAGGTATTTTTATCGACCACTTTTTCAGAACTATCGTCTTCATCAACCTCATCTTCTGGCAGCACAAAAGTCTCTCTTTTAATCTGTTTAATATCGAAACCCATGCCCAATAAGGTAATCCGGCATAAATCCATGTAAATGATGGGTCCGCAGCTATAAAACAGCGCATTATCCCGATCGAAATGTAAATGTTCTTTGATTAATTTCTCAATATAGAATTTATTCAGCCTGGCTGTCATTAAGTTTTTACTGTTGCTAAAAATCCAGACAATTTTCAACCTGTCAGGATATTTTTGCTCCCATCCGATCAGTTCATCATAAAACAAAGTTTCCTCTTTCGACCGGTTACTATATATTAATGTAATTAAAGATTTTTTCTCGCGTACCAAAGCTGTTTTCATAATCGAGAACAATGGCGTAATACCCACACCAGCGGCAAAAAGAAAAATATCCCGTTCCAGATTTTCTTCAGGCAAATAACTGAACAAACCCTGCGGTTCCTGAGCAAAAAGAACATCGTTTACCGAAGTTTTATGATGCAAAAACCTCGAGATCTCTCCATTCTCTACTCTTTTTACGGTAATAGCTAAAGGCTCGTTCACATCCGGCGAACTGTTAAAAGAATAAGATCTTCTCACCTCTTTATGCTGCCCCTGAAAAACCAGTGATAAAAACTGTCCTGCCAAATATTTCGGGTATTGATCTACTTCCTCAAATTGAAAGGTAATATTATCACCCGGTTGATTGATGATCTTATTGATGCGCAGTTTGAACATATTGCAAAGAAAGGAAATTGGTTTCAATAGTTCAATCGTTCATTGGTCATTAGTTTATTGGTAACTGAAAATGGGTTAATTGTTTCAATTGGTTAATTGGTTAATTGTGAATTGCAAACTTCTAACTGCAAATTTCCAACTGAAAACTGTTAATGGTTTGTTGGTTAGCATAATGCAGAAAATATTTCCGTGTCAATCCGTGCATCCGTGGCTAAATGTTCATTAGTTAATCGGCCACTGGTTTATTGGTTAGCATGACGCATAAAATAACTCCGTGCCTTAGTAACCTTGTGGTAAACAATATCCATCAGCAAACAAATCGGTGTAATCCAACAATCTATCAAAGCACCGTAAATAAAAAGCGTCCCGATTAAAAACCGGGACGCCTTACCAAATGCTTGTCTTTATCTTAATTATATTATTCGGCGTTGTAGGCCAATAATACGCGCGGTTTTGCGTAACCGTAACGTTTCGGATGTTCCATAATCTGTTTCATAGAAATCACCTTATAAACATAGCCACCGGTTTCGCGGTTAAGCCTCATTTTGTAGTAATTATCCTGATTTTGATTATCGATCTGCTTGCGTAAGCGTCCGTCGCCAACATTATAAGCCGCAGCTACCAACGTCCAGCTTTCTAAACCTTTATACATTTCTTTAATGTATTTACAGGCTGCAATGGTCGATTTGCGCAGGTTATAGCGCTCATCAACATTCCCATTTACCCTCAAACCATAATTACGGGCTGTGCCGGGCATAAACTGCCAGATTCCGGCTGCACCTTTTGGAGAAACACCCTGAGTCATTCCAGATTCGACCAAAGCCAAATACTTAAAATCATTAGGGATTCCGTAAGCAGCGAGAATGGGTTCAATTACAGGAAACCATTTTGCTGCTTTTGCATGCAGGCGATTGGTTTGGGTATTTCCGTAAGTGTGTGCTGCAAGAATTTTTTTCATTTTGCGTTCTACCTTTTTATCGCCTAATGGCAGGGTTTCTTCCGCGAAATTCAACTGTGCCATTAAAGATTGAGGGGTTTCCTCGTTTTCTACTTTAACGCTATCAGATTTGGGTATTGTAGTGTTTAATTTTTCTTCTTTTAAAAGACTTTTTTGTGCTAAGGGCATTTGGTAAGCGAACACTTTTGCCAAGATAAATAGTGTTGCCACTACCGCAAATGGTACGATGTGTTTCTTTAACATTTTCCTCCTTTTTTTGGTGAACTTATATAAAAACGTTGGCAAAGGTAAAAAATAATAAGCACATTATCAAACAGTTACAGAAATAAGCCCGAAAATCGGCCTCTAAAGTGCTTTAAACGTGGATTTTAAATTTTGATTTTCAGACAAATTTCCCTATATTAGAGGCTATTTTTTTATCTGATTTTTCAGCTCTTAAAATTGTTATGTTCATCATTTTTTCATAAATTTGCAGCCCGCATTTTTAATGCGTTAAAAGCGTATCATGATAAATAAAAACAACAGGAACAGTCGGGATGACAAGTCCAAACCAGGCAGTCGGAGAACAGAAGGCAGAAGTAGTTCGGCCGGGTCTGACAGAAAGAGATCAGACGACAAAGACAGCAAATTCAAAAAATCATCCGATTCTAAAGAAGGCTTCAGACCCAGAAGCGCAGACGGCAAAGATTTCAAATCAAAATCTTTCGGAGACAAAAAAGATTTCAAACCAAGATCAGGCGGACGTGATTTCAAATCGAAAGATTCGGAGCCACAAAGTTTCAAATTCGGCGATCGCGAGTTTAAATCAAAAGATGCAGCATCAGAAGACCGCGGTTTTAAACCGAGAGAAGGTAAATCAAGAGATTACAAGCCAAGAACCGGCGACCGCGATTTCAAAGGTGGTTCAAGAGATTACAAACCAAGAACAGGAGACAGGGATTTTAAACCAAGAGAAGGTGGTGCAAGAGATTATAAGCCAAGAACAGGAGAGCGTGATTTCAAATCTAAGGATGGAGATTCGAGAGATTTTAAACCGAGAACTGGCGACCGCGACTTTAAACCAAGAGAAGGCGGATCGAGAGATTACAAACCAAGAACAGGAGAACGCGATTTCAAATCGAAAGATGGTGGATCGAGAGATTTCAAACCCAGAGAGGGTGGCTACAAAGATTACAAATCGAGAGGTAAATCAGACGATTTTAAGCCAAGTGCCGGAAGTTCTAGAGATGTAAAACCAAGAGAGCCAAGGGAAGGCGACACCCGTCCGTTCAGAAAACGCGAGGAGGCACAGCCAAGAGATACAGAATTTAACCGCCCCGAGCGCACTGTAATTACCCAGGGCCGCAAAACAAATGAAGATAAAGGCTTAATCCGCCTGAACAGATATATTTCAAATGCAGGCATCTGCTCTCGTCGTAAAGCCGATGAGTTAATTATTGCCGGTATTATTACCGTAAACGGCGAAGCCATTACCGAATTGGGACATAAAGTTGATCCTTCAAAGGATTTGGTTCGTTACAACGGAGAATTACTAAAACGTGAGAAAAAAGTTTACGTTTTACTAAACAAGCCAAAAGATTACATCACCACTACCGACGATCCACAGGAACGCCGTACAGTAATGCAACTGGTTGATAAAGCGAGCCGCGAGCGCATTTACCCGGTTGGTCGTTTAGACCGCAATACCACCGGTTTATTATTAATGACAAATGATGGTGATTTAGCAGATAAATTATCTCATCCTAAAAACGGCATCACTAAAATTTACAATGTAGAACTGGATAAATCTTTATCACAGGGCGATTTAAATAAGATTGCTTTTGGTTTAGAATTAGAAGATGGCTTAATTAAACCTGATAACATTTCTTACGTTACAGGCGGAACCAAAAAAGAAATCGGTATCCAGATCCACAGTGGAAAAAACAGGATTGTTCGCCGTATTTTTGAACACTTAGGTTATAATGTAGAAAAATTAGACCGCGTAGTGTATGGCAATTTAACCAAGAAAGACCTCCCTCGTGGCAGATGGCGTTATCTTGAAGAACATGAATTGGTTCAGATTAAACATTTAATAAAATAGTATTTGAAGGCAGCCAATTGGCTGCCTTTTTTGTTGTTATTGTTTTTTACCACCAAGTGCACAGAGAAAAAGCACAAAGGTTACCGCATAGGCATCCATTGAATCAGTCTCTAATAATTAAGAAACATCTTTCCGTGTTTTCTGTGCCTCCGTAGCCAACTTTCTTTATATTTGTTAAAATCAATACCATATTTCATGAAAAAACTTAGTTCATTGCTTATACTTTCTATATTTTCGATTCTTACTTTTGCCCAGAAAACAAATTACAATCTTATTATAGGCACCTACACCGCACCAGGGAAAAGTGAAGGAATTTACACTTATAACTTTGATGCATTAACTGCCGCTACAAGCATAAAAAGTATTGCAAAAAACACGGCAAATCCTAGTTATGTTGCTGTTTCGTCCGATAACAAGTTTATTTATGCAGTAAATGAAACCGGGGCTACCAGTACCGTAAGTTCATTTAAATATGATGCAAAAACAGGTGAATTAACCTTTTTAAACAAAGTTGACAGTCATGGTGCTGATCCTTGTTTTATTACGGTTGATGCAAAAAATGTAATTGTTGCCAATTATAGTGGTGGCAGTTTAGCCGTATTTGCACGAAAAGCTGATGGTTCTTTAACGGAAGCTTTACAAGTGATTAAACACGCTGGAAAAAGCATTGATCCGAAAGGCAGACAGGAAAGCGCTCATGTACACATGACAAAATTTACGCCGGATCATAAATATTTAATTGTTAACGACCTGGGTGAAGATCAAACTTATATTTACAACTACAACCCAACTTCGAAAGAAAAAATATTAACGGTAAAATCGGTACTAAAAACCAATGCAGGTACCGGTCCGAGGCACATTACTTTTAGTCCGAATGGAAAATTTGCTTATCTGGCGCACGAATTTAACGGCAGCATTACAGCTTTTACCTATGCAAACGGAACGCTAACCAAAATCCAGGAGATTGGCACTACGCCAAAAGATTTTACAGGCAAGGTTGATGGAGCAGATATCCACGTTTCGGCAGATGGAAAATTCCTATACGAAACCAACCGCGGCGATGCCAATAGCATTTCTGCATTCTCTATCTTACCTACCGGAAAGCTGAAATTTATTGAAACCGTAAGTACATTAGGCAAAGGACCAAGAAATTTCACAATTGACCCGACCGGAAAATTCTTATTAATCGGCCATCAGTACACCAACAACATTGTTATTTTTAACCGCAACAAAACTACAGGCAAACTAACCGATAGTGGTAAAAGAATCGATGTCGGTGCACCCGTTTGTTTAGTGTTTAACTAATCAGAAAGCCAATGGAAAACTTCGATTGGACCAAATTCACCCTCAGGATCGCCATTAAAGCAAAGCTTGAGGACATTTACAACGCCTGGACAAAGCCTAATGAAATTGAAAAATGGTTTTTAAGCGATGCGTTTTTCAATGATGAGAATCATGTATTGCTCAGTAAAAACCAGAATGCACTCAAAGGAGACCGATACAAATGGATCTGGTATTTGTATGATGACATCGAAAACGGAACAGTAACCGAAGCAAATGGTACAGATTATTTTCAGTTTACTTTTGCCGGAAATTGCCTGGTTGAGATCAAACTTAGTGAAGAATTTGAATACACCGTTGTAGAACTGACCCAAAAGAATATTCCTGAAGATGATGATTCAAAAAAAAATATCCGCTTAGGCTGCCACAACGGCTGGAGTTTTTATCTGATTAATTTAAAATCTGTTTACGAAGGCGGTTTAGATTTAAGAAATAAAGATAACCGGTTTAAGCCGATGCTGAATAATTAAAGCATAATAATAATTCGGAATATTAGCTATTGATATTCCTTAGACTACTTTAAATAATTTTCCGTTAGAATAACAATGAATAAAAAATTATTGATACTCCCGCTCCTGGCATTAATCGGACTGGAGGCCTGCCAAAATAAAACAAAACAAAGTGATGCTGAAAATGGAGAACAGACTAGCGTAAAATTATCATCCCCCGATTTTAATGCGGATAGTGCCTATGCCTATACTAAAACACAAGTTGATTTCGGTCCACGGATTCCGGGTACTGCTGCACATCAGAAATGCGCAGATTATCTGGTTGCCAAATTAAAATCCTTCGGTGCTGAAGTGAGTGTACAGGGAGTGCAAACAAAAACTTATGATGGTAAAAGTTTTCAGTTAAAAAATATTGTTGCCGCTTTTAATCCGGGTAAAAAAGACAGGGTTTTAATTACAGCCCATTGGGATGCGCGCCCTTTTTCTGATCAGGATGCCGATCCGGCAAATCATACCAAAGCATTTGATGCAGCCAACGATGGCGCCAGCGGTGTAGCGGTTATTTTAGAAATGGCGCGCCAGATTCAGCAAAAACAGCCCAATGTTGGGGTAGATTTCGTACTCTGGGATTTAGAAGATTATGGCAAGGCAAATGATGAAACACCCGACGAAACCACCTGGTGTTTAGGTTCTCAATATTGGGCCAGAAAGGCAATTGCTTCAGGCTATAAAGCTTTGTACGGCATTAACCTGGACATGGTTGGTGGTGGCAATGCCCAATTTACCCAGGATGAAATTTCGCGCCAGGCTGCCCTAACGGTGGCCGATAAGGTTTGGGATATCGGGAATGAGATTGGTTACTCTTCTTATTTCACCAAAATTCCGAGCGGAAAACTGGTAGATGATCATTTCTGGATGAATAAGGCAGGCGTTCCTTCTATCGATATTATTCATTATAACGACAACAGTGGCTTTTACATCAACTGGCACACCCAACTGGATAATTTAGCAAATATTGACAAAAATACATTAAAAGCCACAGGACAAACGGTTTTAGAAACCATTTACAGAGAAAAATAAATGGCAATAATGTGTAATTGTTAATTATTTTTAAGACCATACAACAAAGAAACTTTTATATTCGCCAAATAATATTATCTAAACTAATAATGAAACAATTATTTTCAACTGCAATAGCTTCGCTTTTAGCCTTAGGTGCTTTTGCCCAAAAGAGTGACGGGACAACCAAATCTTTAGTAAATGCTGAAAAGGATTTCGCTAAGTCGATTGCCAAAAATGGAGATAAAGAAGCATATCTGGATTATTCATCCCCTAATACATTAGTATTCAGACCAAATCCTGTTAATTCAAAAACTTTTTACACTGGAAAGTCAGGTGCTGAAAAAGATGTAACCTGGACGCCAAATCTGGCAAAAGTATCTCGCAGCGGTGATTTAGGTTTTACTACAGGTCCGTACGAAATCGGAACTTCGGAAAAAAAATATGGTCAGTACCTTTCGATCTGGAAACCGGAAAACGGAAGATGGAAATTAGCAATTGATTTAGGTACGGAAAGCAATAAACCTTTGGCCAGTGTTACGCCATCGTTTGTGGAGCCAAAAGATCATGTTGCGCCAAAATTCTTAAACGAAAGAGAAATTAAAGCGGGTAAAGATATTATCTTAACAACCGAAAAAACATTAAACACTTTACTTAAAACGCACGGAATTGCAGCATTTGGTGGTTTTTTAACCAGTGATGCACGTTTGCTTTTCCCGGGTAATGAAGCCATTGATGGAAAAGGAAAAATTATTGCGTTTTATAACGGTATGATCAGCAAAATTAATTTAAAAACTACTGGCGTTGATAAAGCTATCGGTAGCGATTTAGCTTATACCTATGGTGTAGCAACTATCGATTATAAAGCTGATTTGCGCGAAAGTTTTAACTACGTTTTTGTTTACGAAAAAGCAGCAGATGCCAGCTGGAACTTAATAGTACAGGCTTTTGTACCTGCGGAAAGATAAAGCAACAATGTGAATTAAAGAGGGCTATCGATAAAAAGAGGCCCTTTTTTTATGTCGGCATTTTGCATTTACCTGCACAACCATTCGGGTTTAGCCCCGATTGAAGCGGTATCCTTGCAGCGCAGCAAAAAGATATAGCGCAAAGCGGGAACAAACATTAAAAACAGCACAATTTTTGCGCTTCAAAAAAAATAATGACAAATAACACAGCCTATTTCACATTTAAAACCCATGCATAAAAAATTACTTCTATCCGTTACGCTCGCTTTATTCTTTTTTAATGTTTCGGCCCAAAAGAAAAAATTCGATATACAAGGGAAAGCCGGCGCAAGGGGAATCATGCCCGAAAATACCATCGAAGGTATGCTGAAAGCCTTAGATTTAGGCGTTACTACCCTGGAAATGGACGCCGTGATATCAAAAGATAAACAGGTGGTACTTTCGCAGGAGCCTTATTTTAACAACGAAATTTCGCTGCAGCCGAATGGTAAAGCGATAACCCTGAAAGACCAGAAAAATTTCAACATTTATAAAATGGACTACGAGCAGGTGAAAAAGTTCGATGTAGGCAGTAAAGTGCACAGTCGTTTTCCGGGACAGATGAAATTTAAGGCTTATAAACCCCTGCTTTCGGAAACCATAGATGCTGCCGAAGCTTATGTGAAAGAACACAAACTGGCTAAGCCGATGTACAGTATTGAAACCAAAACGATTAAAAATGGCGATAATGAATTCCATCCTGAGCCCGCAGAGTTTGTAGATCTGATTATGGAGGTAATTAATGCTAAAAAGTTAAGTAAAAGGGTCATAATCGAATCGTTTGATATGCGTACGCTTCAATATCTGCATGAGAAATACCCTAAAGTACAAACTTCTTTACTGATTGATGAGAAAGAGCCTTTTGAAGATTATATTGAAAAATTAGGTTTTAAACCAACCATTTATAGTCCTTATTCCGTTCTTGTTGGTAAAGGGCTGGTAGACCGCTGCCATGACATGGGGATTAAAATTATTCCATGGACGGTGAATACGGTTAAAGAGCTTAAATATTTTATGGATTTAGGTGTAGATGGCGTGCTTACCGATTACCCTAATATTATGAGCCAGTTGGATAACTAAGCTAATCACTGGTGTCTCATCGACCGAAATAAAACAGCATTTAAAATGCCGTGCTATTACACGCTCGTTTGGAAACGAGCGTGAGCAACTCAAATTTAACCTATCGGCTGGTGTCTCACCGACCGAAATGAAAAGAAAGAAAACATAATAAACAAAAAAAGCGCTGAAAATCAGCGCTTTTTTTGTTTGATCTTTACTAATGCCTAGTGGTGCGATTCAGGCGCTTCTGTATGGTGTGCTTCAGTTTTTTCGTGTGAAGAAGTTTCTTCACCATGGTGAAAAATTGGTCTTGTGAAAGCCACAAGCAGGATTAAAACAATAATCCAGGCCGTTAATGGTAATGCCCAAATGCCTTTAGTTTGCTGAACTGGCGCGTGTGAATCGTGAGCTGACATATCGAATATTTTTGATTTAAGAATTTATGCTTTGTAATTGTGTGGTAAAGATAATAACAAAATTAAAATAAAAAGATAAAATGCCGATTAATGCAAAAGGATAAAAGGCTTAGCCCTTTATCCCTGTAAATCATAAATCATTTTTTTGGTGCTGTTCATTTTGCTTTTAATGCGGTTCTGATGTTCAAGTAAAGCACTGTGTTCATCCTGAACGGCATTAAAGAGTTCTGCTTTTTTAAAATAGTTCGCGGCTTCTGTAAAATTCTGTTGCTGCTCGGCATGTAAACCTAGACTTTCATAAATATGGGCTTCGCAAACACCTGCAACACTTAAAGCTTTATCAGCGATTTGTTTTACCAGTTTATGCATTTTGAGGGTAATTACCAGCTTCAAATAAGGCTCGTACACATCCGGAAAATCCGCATCGAGTTCGGTGCAGCGTTTGTAATAATAACCAGCAGTTTTGTAATCTTTAAAACGCTCATGATAAATATCTCCCAATTGAAAATAACCCCTGGCGTAATCAGGATCGAAGGCAATGAGCTCATTAAAATACTGAAGTGCTTTAGGCAGCTCGCCCCAATGCAATTCTTCAATGGCCTGCAGATATTTTTCTTCTGCAGTAGTATAAATGTCCATAACGGATATCATTAATTTGTTAAGCGGTATTTTGCTTAGCAAATGGGTAATTAATTGATTTTTTAAATTTTGGTTTTATGCTATGATGGCAAAAACGCTAAGGGTTGGGAAGGAAATTTAAATTAATACCCAAACCCTTTATGCCACAGGACGGGCTAAAGTGCGATTTTTGGATATGTAATTGACGTAGCATTGCTGTAAATTTGATGCAAAGATATTTATTTTCAACAAATTGCAAATTATTTTTTTTTCAACCAATCAGCTTTTCATATTAACAAGCGCATTTTTAATCTGCCGCCGGTGCCTTAAAATATGAACAATGGCATGTTCGAGCATCTGTTCTACATCATACTGTTGCCCCCACCTGGTATTGATTTTTTTGGATTGATCGAACTCCTCCATTGTAATATTGGGATTTCTGATAAAAAAATCCTCATTATATTTATATGCTTCCCGAAGTCTTGCAATATAAGGCGCCACCTGATCAAATTGTAGGCGCTCTGGCCTGATAGTTTCCAATCCAATGGAGTTTTCGATGTAAACCGCATAACTGAACATTGAAGCGTTAACATGCGTTAAAATGGTCTGGATTGAGGTGCAATCAGGATTTGAACTCTTTGGCTCGATAGTTTGTATTAGCTGCTGCTGGCTGATTGGCTTAATTATTTCAATCAGCTCATCAACCGCTTTTTTATATTCATCCATAAGTGCAGCAATTGCACCAGTAAAGTTATTGGCTTCCATCGTTAAACAAATGTAATTGTTTGCCTGAGACTTTTATGTTGGTCGGGATTTGTAATCCCGACCGGTGTATAAAAGGATTTCAAATCCTTAGTTCGTTAGACGGGATTACAAATCCCGACTAACGGAATAATTTATTCGCATAAAAATCAATATGAGCGACAGACACGTTAACGTAAATAACTCCTAAAAGTTACCGTCATTTCGAGCGGAGCACAGCGAAGTCGAGAAATCTATCTTGATAGATCTCTCCGTTTCATTGCGTTTCAGTCGAGATGACGATTCTATTACAATAAATCTTTAATGATTTTTTCGATTGATAAACCTTCGGCTTCGGCCCTGTAATTACGCACAATACGGTGACGTAAGATAGGTTCTGCTACGGCTTTTACATCTTCAATATCAGGAGAATATTTTCCGGTAACTGCTGCGTGGCATTTTGCGCCCAGCACTAAAAATTGCGAAGCACGCGGACCTGCACCCCAGCTAATGTATTTATTCACAGCATCGGTAGCAAATTCGCTATTTGGACGGGTTTTAGCAGCCAGCTTAACGGCATATTCCAAAACATTATCTGTAATGGGAATATCGCGGATCAGTTTCTGGAAATATTGGATATCATCTGCATGGATAATTTTCTGCAGCTGCGTAGTTTTGTTACTGGTGGTATTTTTAACAATGTTCAGTTCATCTGCAAAAGCAGGATAATTTAACTGAATATTGAACATGAAACGATCCAGTTGAGCCTCGGGTAAAGGGTAAGTCCCTTCCTGCTCAATCGGGTTTTGTGTAGCCAGAACAAAAAATGGTTTTGGCAAAGTATGGGTTTGGCCGGCGGCGGTTACCGATTTCTCCTGCATGGCTTCTAACAATGCAGCCTGTGTTTTTGGAGGAGTACGGTTAATCTCATCAGCGAGGATAATATTAGAAAAAACAGGCCCTTTAATAAATTTAAAGTGCCTGTCTTCTCCTAAAATCTCTGCACCGATAATATCGCTCGGCATTAAATCGGGTGTAAACTGGATTCTGTTGAAATCGAGGTCTAAAACAGAAGCCACAGTTTGTACAAGTAAAGTTTTGGCTAATCCGGGTACGCCGACCAACAGACAATGTCCGTTACTGAAAATGGCGATTAAAACAGATTTTATGATGTCATCCTGTCCAACTACTACCTTACTTATTTCGGCTTTAATGTTGTTGAAAGATTGGTGAAGTGCATCAACAGCTTCTACTTCGTTCTTATACTGCATTGGTGTTATTTTGCGGCTGTGGTTTTAGTCCAGATTTTTAATTCATCACAGGTATTAAATTCGTCGTCGATTTTGATATAAGTGCTTTCGCGACGTTTCTCAAACCATTCGCTTAAAGTACGATTAATTTTATCACTTTGTGCAGCATCCCTGATTTTTGGAAAATCCTGTTTCAGGTTTGCTTTGTGTGGCGGAATTTTAGATTTTAAATAAAGAATGCGGTAACCTTGTTTTCCATCAGGAGCTGTAAATAAATCAGGTTTAGAAACACCTCCAATTTTCATGCTATCGATTACCAAAAACACAGATGGATCTAATTTATCAACCGGAATAAAAGTACTTCTTGCCTGAACGTTTTCGGCATTAAGCATCATACCACCATTGTATTTGGTTTCTTTATTATCTGAATACAGGTTAGCAGCAGCCGCAAAACTTATTTTTTTACCGATAATGTTATTGTAGATACTATCTGCGTGAAGTTTTAAACGTGTTAAACTTTCTGGTGTGGTTTTAGGCATAATTAAAATGTGCCTTACGTGCACCTGCTCGCCCCTGCGCTCTAATACCTGTAAAAAGTGAAAACCGTAATCTGTTTCGAAAACCGGTGAAATTTCACCAGCCTTCAATTTAAAAGCCCATGCGGTAAATTCTTTAACCATGGTGTTTCTATCGATAAAACCATAATCACCACCGTCGGCAGCAGAACCCGGATCTTCCGAATAGGTTTTAGCCAATACGCCCATATCTTCGCCTGCTTTAACCCTTAAACGCAGCGCTTCGATTTTATCGCGGAATTTTTGTTTCTCGGCCCTGGTTAACTGAGGATTTAAAATCACCTCACCAACTTCTACTTCAGTGTTAAATTCGGGAATGCTATCGCCCAATGATTTGAAATATTTTTCAACCTCCATTGGGGTAACGTTGATGTTTTCGGTAATTTTTTGCTGCATTTTCTGTGCAATCAATTCATCTTTTACCGATGGTCTGATTTCATCCTTATATTGCAGAACCGATTTGTTCAAAAACTGTTCTAAACGCTCTTGTCCACCCGCACGCTGCATACTGTAACGCATGCGTTTATTTACCTCATCATCAACCGCGCCATCTTCTACCATTACCGAATCGATTTCGGCCTGTTGTTTAAGGAGTTTCTGGGTTAAGGTTTGCTGTAAAATTTTACATTTAATCTCATCATTGGCCGGGTTACCCTGATAAAGGTATTGGGTGTATTGTTGGTTTAAATCCGATAGCAGGATAATGTTATTTCCTACCACAGCAGCAACTTTATCTACAGTATGCTTTTGCGCATAACTGTTTAAAAACAGGCAAATTAAAGCGGTTGCTACTAAAAAAACTTTCTTCATTCTATTTGTTATATTTTGCAAATTTAATATTTATGCTCACTCTAAATCAATTCTGGTTATGGCTTAGCAAGCTTTTTAAGCTCATTATCGTTAATCTTAACCTGATATTTTTGTTTAAGGCTTTTCAGCCATTTATCCTCTAAACTCAGCTGATAATCGGCAATTACCTCGCCCCTAACTTCGCTCAGGGGTTTGTTATAGTTTTGTTGGTTTTTATTGTAAAAATCATTTATCGCCTGGTCATCTTCCTGTGCCTTGTTCCAGATTTTTTGTTCCGAAACGTTAAACATTAAAACACCTTCGCGGTATTCATTTAATAAAAAATCGCGGTCTTTATTACTACCACCAACTTTTTTATGCGTTATTAATGCGTCCTCATATGTTTTAACTTCTTCCTGATAGCTGGCACTTTTATCCAGTCCCATATCGCGGGCATCCAAAACTTTGAGTTTAAAATTTATATACAGGTTTAAATAAGCTTGTAAGGTATCGTAAGCAGCACTGATGTTTCCATTGTGGCTTTTTTTGTATGCCCACATAAACTCCCTGGCACTGATTGATTTACCATTTACAACAGCCACGTTTTGTGCAAACGACAGGCTATAAATAAAGCTAAAAATAAATAGGCAGTAAGCTTTCCTCACACAGAGCACTCTATAAATTTTAAGGGATAAAAGTAACAATTAGCGACGCTATTATAAGATATTTAACTAATTTTAACAGAAATTATTATCCTACAAAAATACGAATGGAAAACCAGGTTACCAACAATGCAAACGCTTTACGTTTATTTTTTACTGACGAAGTTTTCGTGGTGAAGGATGAAAGTGTAGAAATTCGGCCTTTGCGCAATCCTGAGCCAGTTTTTTTTTCGGAAAAAGTTTCTGTTGTTGAAGAAAAAGAAACGGTTTTAAAGGCAGAAACCATTCAAATTCCGGCAATTAAACCTACAGAAACACCAAAAGTTTATCCACAAGCTCCTGAAATTCCGCCTATTGTGGCCGAACCACTACCTGAAAAAACGTTTAAATTTTTAGGTGGAAATAAAAAATCGGTACTGATATTGGTAAATGATCAGCAGCATGATGTAAGTACGGAACAAGGCAGGGAACTGCTTCGTAAAATTGTAAAAGCGGTTGATCTGGGTACACCTGATTTTGCAGTACTAAACTATGCAAATTACAAAGGAACAGAATATGTAGAACTGCACCGCTTTTTTAAACCCGTTATCATGTTATCGTTCGGGGTAGAAATTGCAGAACTAAAATTAAACCTCACCTGGCAGAACGAAATTATCATACACGAAAGCACCAAAATCATCTTTGCACCAAACCTTCATCATCTGGATAGTGATTTAACTGCGAAGAAAACGCTTTGGGGCCACCTGCAGAAAATTAAATAGCTTGGGAATGGAGTATAAAGTAGTATAAAGTCATTATTACCAGTCTATTAGCATCAAGTATCAAGATGTGGTATCATAGCCTTTACGTGGAAACCTAACCTTTCAACATTCCAACTTTTCAACATTTCAACTTTTTAACCTTCCAACCATCCAACATTTTAAAATGAAAAAACTCGTTTTTGCCACCAACAATCAACACAAAACAGAAGAAATACGCGCTGCACTTGAAGGTAAATATGAAGTACTGAACCTGGAAGACATTGGCTGTTTTGTTGACATACCTGAAACGGCAGATACTTTTGAAGGTAATGCAAGTTTAAAAAGCGGTTACGTGGTAGAAAATTTCAATTTAGACTGTTTTGCAGATGATAGCGGTTTGGAAGTAGCGGCCTTAAATAACGAACCGGGTGTGTACTCTGCAAGGTATTCGGGAAGTCGCGACAGCGCAGAAAACATTCAGCTTGTTTTAAAAAAACTTGAAGGAAACAGCAACAGGAGAGCCAGGTTTAAAACGGTAATTTCACTGATGCAGAATGGCGAGAATCATATTTTTGAAGGTGTTATTGAAGGAACCATCAGAACCACATTATCTGGTTCGAAGGGTTTTGGTTATGATCCAATTTTTCAACCGGACGGCTATGATATCACCTTTGCTGAAATGGATATGGCAGAGAAAAACAAAATCAGCCACAGGGCCATTGCACTAAAGAAAATGATTGATTTTTTAAGGGGATAGAATATTATAGAAATTTTTTTTTCTTTTTTCCACTTTGTCGATTGTCGATAAAAGTTACAATTTCTAAAATTTTTGTTCTCGGTTTAATCCTGTAAACAACAGATATATGGGGAATAATGACACCTATATGGGTATTCTTTGTTTTATATGTTTTTCTAGAAATAAAAGGTTCTTTAGACAGTGTTTCGAGGTAGTTAAATACCCTTGTAACAAACTTTTTCACCTCAACATCTGTCCAATTTTCTTTTAGATAATCAATATTTTTCTGAAAAGTTTCACCCGCCCTTTTAGACCATATAATATCCATTACATCTCAAATCTGCTTTTCGCCTCTTCATGGCTAAAACTTTCTCCACGATCCAGTTGATTAATTCCTTCCATAACATCATTTTGCTGGCTGCTATTTAATCCATCAAACCAATCAAAATCTCTTGCAGTGATTAAAGATTTGATATCTCTGATCAAACTCTCATCATCAGAGTTGATAATCTGCTGAAGTACATTTAATTTTTCTGATTGTAAATCCATAAATAAATTTAAACATTAATTTGCCGAATAACAACTACATTTTACCAGTTGGGGAGAAATCTGCATACTTAAATTTTTCTTTTAGATTTCTCCATTTCACTGCGTTCCAGTCGAAATGACGACAATACTAATTACATTTTACCAGCTGGCTTTTTTACCTGTAAAGTATCTTTTTTCACCTGAACACTATCCTTTTTTGGTAAAATGGGTTTAATACCAAAGTTAGCGGTATCTGCCTGCTTGCTAACCGGCAGTTTCTTATCCACATTTAAACTGTCTTTTCCCGGTACAATTTTTGGTTTAGCAATAGGCACGTTACTGGCAGATTTACCTGCCGGAACAGCTGTTTTTGCACCTGCAACAACAGGTTTACCTGCCACGGTTTTTGCTTTTGCCTTGGGCTTAGGCTTCCCTGACGAACCAATGGCATCTTTCTTTGATTTTGGCCGCTCGCTAGGTTTCCACGAAAAACCCTTTAAAGCATGATCTTTTGCTATGGTATTTTCAGGGTTTAGTGCACCTTCAACCCCTTTGATGTACACGATATCTTCAATTGCATTTTCCGTATTCTTAAAAATAAACTTGATCCTGCTGCTTAGCGTTTGGTTCATTTCTTTGTACACTTTTGTACTGTCATCCTGGGTATAATAAATACTTTCGGCGTTTCCATCTACATAAAGATTCTTCAATTTTCCGTTATAAAAGAAACCAGTCATTAACCTTCCTTTTATTTGGTTAAATCTTAACGAATCTTTTGGTGTATTAACCAGAAATGCATTTTTAATAGCCTGTAAATTATTCAGCTTTTTGTTTTTGAACTGCACATAAATGGTATCGCCTACCTGTTGCGAGCCTTCCGACCAGATAATCGGGTTACTGTAACAGCGTAAGGTAGAATCGGCACTGGTATAAAAAAGACTATCGGTTTTGGCCTGAATATTTGTTTTAAAGATTTTAACACCATGGTAAGCCTTAATAATACGCGCCTGAACAGTATCAGCAGGGTTAAACTTAGCAGTATCGGTCGCTTTGCCAGGCTTTAGATTTCCAATCGCTTTTGTTAAACTGTCTTTAATGCCAGATTTAGTTACCTTATTTTGCAGACTATCAATTTTTGTTTTTGAAACATCCTTAGTAATCAGCGCTGATTTGTTTGTAATCTTTTTCTGCATGCTGTCGATCTTCGTTTTTGAAAGATCTTTTACATTTAAGCCGGTTTTATCCGTTATTTTCTTTTGCAGGCTATCTGTTTTAAGCTTAGGCAGGTTTTTAATCAAAGAATCGGCCTTGTTTTTTAACACATTACTCTTTTGCAGGCTATCGGGGTTAATGGTGGATAGCCCTCTGTTGAGTGAATCTACTTTCGATTTTAAACTATCGGTACTTTTATCTTTCAGGTTGAGCAAATCTTCCGTTTCAGCATCGCCTTTACCTTTTTTCTTTTTGTCTGCCCTTCGTTTACTCCTGTCTTCTTTTTGGGTAGGCTGGATTTCCGGTTTCACTTTTGGTTCTCCCTTTTCCTTTTTCCCACCGCCATCTTCATCGTCCTCTCCAACCTGGTTATCGGCTTTAATCGAAATTTTGGGAATCAGTTTTAAAGTTTTTTGCAATACCATTTGTGTTTCTAAGGTATCGGCACCCATCCATAAACTATCAGGCCTTTTTTTATTTTTCACCATTACCGAATCTTCAGTACCAATACCCAGATAGGCATTCCGGGTTACAAGCGTACGCTGATCAAGCTTATAATAATAACCTAAATCGCCGAACATTTTCATCTTATCCTTTGTGTCAGAAAAAACGATGTTTTTAACTGCCTTGCCAATTCCTTTTTTGCCGTAATAATATAAACTATCCCCTTTTAACGATCGTGTACCCTGTGTGTAAAGATTTTTCTTGCCGAAAAAAGCATCTTCCGTCATGGTATTATACTGGCCATTTTCTGTGTAGAGGTTATCGTCTTTTCCTTTGATGTTGGTTGGGCCATAAAAGAAAGTCCATTTACTTTGAGTGTTGTAACTCATTGTATCTGATTTAATTACCGATTGCGGCGTAACCACCACCACATCGTACCTAAAATAAGCATCGTTTGAATTACTAAAGTAATAGCCGTTTTTACTGGTGAGTGTTACTTCTTTGTTTACAATTTTACCGCCGCTGGTATAAGTGCCTATTTTGCTGAGTGTATTGTAATCTAAAATATTGGTGGTTAAAACTGATGTTGGATCGATCATCCTCACATTTCCCGTTAAATGCGCCTGCTTTTTATTTCCGTCGTATTCCAGCTGGTCTGAATAAATATCGGTGGTAAGCTGGTTGATGTGCACGTTTTTATAAGCTTCAAAATAATTCCGCTCGCTGTAAAACACAGCACTATCGCAGGCTAAAGTGGCGTTATCTTGCTGGAAAACAACAAAATTCAGATACGTCGCTTTCTTTTTAGTGTCACCTGAGATATGCCGGTAAGAAACAATCTTGATCTTCGAAGCGGGTTGCTGACCAAATAAAAATACCGGACTGATTAAAAGAAATAAAAAGACAAATAGTTTTTGCACACTACAAAGTTAGTTTTTTGTTCCGAACGTTCGGAATACCAGTTAAAATTAAATATTTTTGATGGATGTTACCCGTACAGCAATTTCAGGATTTTATTGAACAGCAGCAATTATTTGTTCAGGGTAACAGGATTCTTTTGGCCGTTAGCGGAGGCAAAGATTCGGTATTAATGTTGCATTTATTTAAAGCGATAGGCGTTGATGTTGGTGTTGCACATTGTAATTTTAATTTAAGAGCCGGTGAGGCACAACGTGATGAAAGTTTTGTTGCATTACTGGCCAAAAATTTAGGGTTACCTTTTTATGTAACGCATTTTGACACCAAAAAATATGCAGCTGAAAATAAAATTTCGACGCAGATGGCCGCCCGTGATCTCCGCTACCAATGGTTTGAAAAAATCAGGCTTTCAGAGCAGTACGATTACATTGCCTTAGCACAGCACCAGAATGATGCGGTTGAAACCGTATTGATTAACCTTACCCGTGGCACAGGAATTAGCGGATTGCATGGCATTTTGCCTAAGCGCGACCGGTTGATCAGGCCTTTGCTGTTCTTAAACCGGCAACAGATTGAAGAATTGGTGACCGACAACAACATCGATTTTGTGGAGGATAGCTCGAACGCCAGCACCCATTATACGCGGAATAAGATCAGGTTACAGGTTGTACCACATTTAAAGGAAATTAACCCAAACCTGGAAAAAACCTTTGCCGAAAATATTGCCCGTTTTGCTGAGATGGAGACTTTGTTAAATGTTCAGGTTCAAAAACTGGCAGATAAAATTTTAAACAAAAGGATTGATGGCATTTATATTCCTTTAGCAGAAATTACACGATTAAAACCTCAAAAGCTATTACTTTACGAATTGCTTAAGCCTTTTGGCTTTGGTGAGAATGTAATACAGGAAATTCTGGATAGTTTAAAGGCACTTAGCGGAACACATTTTTTTAGTTCAACCCATCAGGCCATTATCAATAGAAATGACCTGGTAATTGTTGAAAAAAGTGCTTCGGTTAATGCCAATCAGTTTATCCACCCGGCTACCGAAGGCATTGTTTTCGGAGATCACGAAATAGTATTAAAATTTACAGAAGAAATAAAATTCGAATCGAACCCGAATAAAGCCTATATAAATGCCGGTAAGTTAATTTTTCCATTGGTATTGAGGAACTGGCAAAACGGGGATAAATTTATCCCACTGGGTATGAGAAGCCTGAAAAAAGTAAGTGATTATTTTATTGACGGGAAAGTTCCGCTACATTTGAAAAGCACAACTCCAATTTTGGTAAATGGAAACGGCGAAATTGTTTGGATTGCAGGTATGCGACAGGATAACCGATATAAATTAACTACTGCAACAAAAAAAGTTGCTATATTCGAACTCAAAATTAAATAAGTGGAAAGCAGATACGCCTATATCGAAAAACAATACATCGGCCGCGATTATGTCCGCATTTTTATTCGGTTAATTATGGCTGCTTTCTGTTTTGCGGCCTACGTATATGAGCGCGACCGCGATAATACTCAGGACCTTTTTCTGGTGGTAGGCTTCGGGATTATTGGTGTTTCTATGCTCCTGTTATTTCTGATCCAGTATAAAATTGTTGTAGATAATGGCAGCATGGTACTGGATGGGCTCTGGACAACAAAACGCGTTAAAATAGATTTAAACAGCATTGTTGATGTGCGCAAGGCAACCTATAGCCGTTATTTTTTTAACAATCCTGTTTATAACCTCCATACCAAAGGCACTATCCGTTTTTACTCATCGGGTAAAGATGCGGTTGTATTAACCGATCGTGATGGTTTAGAATATTTCATAGGCACACAACGTCCTAATGAACTGTTTTTGGTGATCAAAGAGGAAATGAGAAACCTCAAATAGTCAATCTCTTTTTATTGGTAAAATCTCTACTTATTATCTAGTCTTTATTATTGCAATAGGCCGACACGCATTATAGATTAAAATCGGGTACATTTGCGGTAACAACAATACGTTTATAATGAAGATAGGAATTGTTTGCTACCCCACTTTTGGCGGTAGTGGAGTAGTTGCAACAGAACTTGGTAAGGCGCTTGCTAACGAGGGTCATCAGGTTCACTTTATCACATATAGTCAGCCGGCCAGGCTCGATTTCTTTTCTGCAAACCTTTTTTATCACGAGGTTTCGGTAAGGAATTACCCGCTTTTTGATTATGCTCCTTACGAATCGGCATTGGCCAGCAAACTGGTAGATGTTGTCCGTTTTGAGCAACTGGATGTATTGCATGTTCATTATGCCATTCCACATGCTTCTGCTGCTTTTATGGCGAAGCAGATTTTAGCCAGTTATGGCCTTCATATCCCGGTGGTAACCACATTGCACGGTACTGATATTACTTTGGTGGGTAAAGATCCAACCTATAAACCTGTGGTAACTTTCTCTATTAACCAAAGCGATGGCGTAACCACCGTTTCGGAAGATTTAAAAGAAGATACCTATCGCCACTTCGAAATTACAAAAGAAATTAAAGTCATCCCTAACTTTATAGATTTTAGTCGGTTCAGTTTACAGGCAAAAGATCACTTTAAAAAAGCAATTGCCCCAAATAACGAACGGATTCTAATCCACACCAGCAATTTCAGAAAGGTAAAACGTACAGAAGATGTAATCAAAATTTTCGAAAAGGTACAGGCGGTAATTCCATCAAAACTGTTAATGGTTGGCGATGGACCAGAACGTGTGTATAACGAACAACTTTGCCGGTCGCTTAACATCTGCGAAAATGTGCGCTTTTTAGGTAAACAGGATGCCGTAGAGGAAATTTTATCAGTATCAGATCTGTTCTTAATGCCTTCAGAATCAGAAAGTTTCGGATTAGCTGCACTGGAAGCCATGGCTTGCAAAGTACCGATAATTACCACCAATGCCGGTGGTTTACCGGAACTTAATGTAGATGGTTTTTGCGGTTACATGAGCAATGTTGGTGATGTTGACGCCATGGCCGCCCATGCCATGGAAATACTGAAAGATGATGAAACATTGAACCGTTTTAAAGAAAATGCTTTTACAAGAGCACAGGATTTCGATCTGAAAAAAATCCTTCCGGAATATATCAATTATTATAAAGAAGTAATAGAAAACTCTTTACAAGCTAAATATTAACCGCTTATTGCGTTTTATAATATGAAGTTTTGCAGTGTAAATGCTGCAAAACTTTTTTTGTACCCAATTTTACCATTAGGTTAGGTTATTGTTAATATTTGAAAAAACAAAACTTTCTCAAAATCAAATGATTATAAATCGTATCTTTGCGGCCTTGAAACGGTTTGGCGGATAGAATTGCTAAGGTCGTTTTACCAAAATTAAAAAAGAGGTTAGCCCAAATGAAAAAAATAGTTGATTACAGAAAGCTTTTGAACGTAGATAAAAATGCTGAGTTAAAAGAGCTTAAATCGGTGTACCGTACATTGATGAAAGATTGTCACCCTGATAAATTTCAGCAGGAAGAAGAGAAATTGGATGCAGAAGCAAGAAGTAAAGAAATTATCGAAGCTTACCATTTCTTAGTAAGTATTGCGCCTGAAACCCGTGAGCAAAATATCGAAACGTACACACAAACCACTACTTTATCTAACATTCAGGATTTCGAATACAAACAACAGGTATTAAATATCCAGTTTTTTGATGGAAGTGCTTACGAATATTTCGATGTGCCAAAAGCAATTTATGTGAAACTGGTAAATGCCGATTCTCCGGGACGTTTCGCCCGCAGACATATTTTTAACGAATTTCCTTACCGCAACGTTGCAAGGGTAGCGGAAACAGCATAAAATCAATAACTAAAAAAGGTCCTGATGAAATTTCATCAGGACCTTTTTTTACACCTTCATTTATGAATCGGTAATATCTATTGTCGCTATCCAGTTAATGCCAGCTAACAATTTTTTATCATTATTTATTTAATAACAGCTCAAAACTGCAAACTCACAACTGCAAACTGATTAAGCCTTACTCCAGGTTGTTCCTTCTTTACCATCTTTAAGCTGAATACCCAATTCCTGCAATCCGATACGGATACGGTCTGAAGTTGCATAATCTTTATTGGCTTTTGCTTCAGTCCTTAAGTTAATCACCATATCTAAAACGCCGTTTAAATCGTTTCCTCCGGCATCTTCATCCTTCAAACCTAAAATATCGAATACGAAATCGTTAATCAGTTGTTTTAATTTTGCTAAAGCTTCGGCTGAGATTTTCCCTTTACCATCGTAAACGGTATTGATAATGCGAACGGCTTCAAAAAGCTCTGCAACTAAAATCGGACTGTTAAAATCGTCATTCATGGCTGCAATGCATTTCCCTTTCAATGCATCAATATCAAAATCGTTTTGCTCAGAAACCGATAGTTTATTTAAAAGGCCAATTGCCGACATTAAACGGCGAAATCCTTTTTCCGAAGCATCCAGAGCATCGTTAGAAAAATCTAAAGTACTGCGGTAATGTGCCTGCAACATGAAAAATTTCACCGTCATCGGGCTATAACCTTTTTTCAGTAAAGGGTGGTCGCCCGTAAACAACTCTAAAGGAAGAAAGCCATTTCCTGCCGATTTAGACATGCGTGTACCATTTACCGTAAGCATATTGGTATGCATCCAGTAGCGCGCAGGCTGTTTGTGGCTGCAGGCTTCCGATTGTGCAATTTCGTTGGTATGATGTGTTGCCGCTAAATCCATTCCACCGCCGTGGATATCAAACTCTGCACCTAAATATTTAGCGCTCATGGCCGAACATTCAATATGCCAGCCCGGAAAGCCCATACCCCATGGCGATTGCCATTGCATTAAAGTTTCAGGTTTGGCTTTTATCCAAAGGGCAAAATCCAGCCTGCCGCGTTTCTCATCCTGTCCACCCAGTTCTCGGGTATTGTTCAGCATGTCTTCGAGGTTGCGGTTGGTTAAAATGGTGTAATTATATTCCTTACTGTATTTTTCTACATCAAAATATACGTTACCGTCCACCTCATAACCATAACCATTCGCAATAATCACCTTGATCATTTCTATCTGTTCGATGATGTGACCGGTAGCCGTAGGTTCGATACTGGGTGGTTGCGTATTGAACATGCGTAATACATCATGGAAACCCAAAGTATATTTCTGTACAATTTCCATCGGCTCCAGCTGTTCCAATTTTGCACGCTTTGCAAATTTATCATCACCTTCATCCCTGTCGCCCTCCAAATGGCCGGCATCGGTAATATTGCGCACATACCGCACCTTATAACCAGCATATTTAAGGTATCTGAAAATTAAATCGAAAGAGATGAAAGTGCGACAGTTGCCCAGGTGCACATCGCTATAAACGGTCGGACCGCAAACATACATCCCAACATTGGGTGCATTTAAGGGTTGAAAAAGTTCTTTTTTGCGTGAAAGCGTATTGTAAAGCTGTAAGCCAGTATCCATATTGCAAATGTAAGATTTAGTTAGAAAGTTAAAACCTTTAAAATGGTAATGTTTGGCTTATGATTTTTAGCTAACATTTATCCACTGGGCAGAATGATTATTTGATACTGTTGGATTGTTTGATTGCTATATTGTTTTATTGCCAGTTTATTATTCGGAAAGCTGCTTTAGTGCTCATCGGTTACAGCAGTCCCTCTTTCCGCTGTAGCTTCGCCGAAGAGGCTCAGGCTGCCGCTCCAATAGGGTTTAGGTGGCACGGGCTGGTGCTTTTAGGAAGATAACCAGCAAGCATCCGTGCCGTCAGATGTTACCATCTGAGGGATGAATAATTTTTTAATCCTAATTTAGCTTAACATAATAAATTTTCAACAATGGTCGAATTCAGGGCAATAACCGAAAAAGATGCAGAAAGTGTGGCCGGGCTATCCACACAATTGGGTTACCAAAGCAATATCGAACAAACACTGCTCAGGATCAGGCAAATCAGTAACAATAACGAAAATTGCGGTTATGTTGCCCTGCACAATAGTAAAGTGGTGGGCTGGATCCATGGCTTTTATACTTTAAGGATAGAATCAGATCCTTTTGTCGAAATCGGAGGATTAGTTGTTGATGCTGAATACCGCAACCTAAAAATCGGGAAACAGTTAATTGATCGTGTAAAACTTTGGGCAAAACAGCAACAAGTAAAAAAATTAAAAGTGAGGTGCAATACCAAACGCACCGAAAGCCATCAGTTTTACGAGCGAATTGGTTTTACAGAGAACAAACGGCAGATTGCATTTGAAATGGATCTGATTTAGACCTCATATATAGTTACAGTTAACCTGACGAACCCAACTATTATTACAACCCTCAAACATTTCGGCATTGCAACAATTCAATCCTATTCATTAACTTTGTACCATGATTGATTTACCGGTAGTACCTGCTGTAACTGAAGTTAAACGCAAACCAGATTGGTTACGCGTAAAATTGCCCGTTGGTAAAGAATATGCACAAGTTCGCAGTTTAGTAGACACGCATAAGCTGCATACCATCTGCGAAAGCGGAAACTGCCCGAATATGGGCGAGTGTTGGGGTGCAGGTACGGCAACTTTCATGATTTTAGGGAACATCTGTACCCGCAGCTGCTCTTTCTGTGCCGTGGCAACGGGGCGCCCCTTAGCAGTTGATGTTGACGAGCCTAACCGCATTGCCGATTCGGTAAGGTTAATGGGTGTAAAACACTGCGTAATTACTTCGGTAGACCGCGATGATTTAAAAGATGGCGGTTCAATTATCTGGGCTGAAACCCTACAGGCCATCCGCAGAGAAAGCCCGATAACTACTTTAGAAACTTTAATTCCCGATTTTAAAGGTCAGTGGGATAATTTATACCGCGTTTTAGAAGAACGCCCTGAGGTGGTATCGCATAATATGGAAACCGTTAAGCGTTTAACCAGACAGGTACGTATCCAGGCTAAATACGACAGAAGTTTAGAGGCTTTAAAAAGAATTTCAGAATTTGGTTTAAGAACCAAAACAGGTATTATGCTTGGCCTTGGCGAAACTGAAGAAGATATTTTCGAAGCCATGGACGATTTAGTGGCCAATGGCGTGCACATCCTAACCTTAGGTCAATATTTACAGCCAACCCGCAACCACCACCCTGTGGTAGACTGGATCCACCCTGATACTTTTGCCATGTACAAAGAAGCTGGTTTGGCAAAAGGATTAAAATATGTAGAAAGTGGTCCGCTGGTACGTTCATCTTACCATGCCGAAAAACACCTTTTCCCGATTGAAGGGATAGCATAATTCTATTTCTTAGAAATAGATCTGCAATGTTTTAAAAATCGCACTCTCAGACGGAATGCATTTTTAAAACATTTTTTTGCTTTTGGTGTTCTGTATTGTATCTTAGTGACCAATAGTGACTGCATTAAAAAAATTAACCCTATCTGAGCCTGAACTTGTTCAAGCACTGCAATCGAAAGATCCGGCGGTACTAAAAACACTGTACAGCATGTATTCGTCAGCACTTTATGGCGTTATTTCACGCATTATTACCCACACAGAGCTTGCAGAGGATGTATTACAAGAAACTTTTGTAAAAATCTGGCAGTCTGCAACACACTATGATCATACAAAAGGACGTTTGTTTACGTGGATGATGAATATTGCCCGCAATTTATCGATCGACAAACTCCGTTCTAAAGATTTTAAGAATTCACTCAAAAACCAAGATATAGAAAATAACGTAAGTTTCGTTGATGAACAAAACAAGGTTACGTTTAATCCTGATGTTCTTGGTGTTAAGCAACTTGTAGACAACCTTAAACCGGATTTACAAGCAGTTCTTGATTTAGTTTATTACAAGGGTTTCACTCATGTGGAAGCCGCAGAAAAGTTAGATCTGCCATTAGGTACGGTGAAAACCCGGATCCGGTTGGCTATTATTGAATTGAGAAGGAATTTTAATTGAGCGTGGAAAATTTAAAAGCATATATCGAATCTGGAGTACTTGAACTGTACGTTTTAGGTGATTTATCACCTGAAGAAGCGTTGCAGGTTGAGGAAATGGCATCTCAAAGCTCCGAGGTAAGAGATGAAATAGCTGCCATTGAGCAGGCTATGGAGCAATATGCTATGCAAAATGCTGTAGAACCATCTGCAGATGTAGAAACAAGATTATTCGAAAAGTTGGGATTAAGTGAAGTTGAAGAGAATGTGAATGTTCAACCCGAACCAATTTATACAGAAGAACCAAGAATTATACGTTTAGATGGAAGTGATGCCAAAGTGAGAACTTTACGTTACGCCTTAGTTGCTTGTATAACTTTATTGGTAGTAAGTACAGCGGCATTGTTTATTACTTATAACAAGCTGAATGCTGCTCATGATCAGATTGCAAGTTTAAACCTGGATAAGCAAAAGTTTGCCGGCGTAGTAAGCAAACTGGAGTTTGAAAACCAGGGCTTAGATAATATGGCTGCCATGGCCGATAGCAAAGAATGGGCAACCATCAGAATGGCAGGACAGGCTTTTAGCCCAACTTCTAAAATGAAGGTGTACTGGAACAAAAAAGATAAAAGTGTACTGATTAATTATGTGGCGATGGATTTACCTAAAACCGATGCAGAACACGAATATCAGTTATGGGCTTTGGTAAATGGAAAACCGGTAAGTTTAGGCGTATTCGGTAAAACTGATTCGACCAATAACGAAGCACTTGTAAAAATGCAGACCATTGAGGAGGCACAGGCCTTTGCCGTAACCTTAGAGCCTATGGGCGGAAGCGTTAACCCAACCATGGATAAATTAACCGTAATGGGCGGTGTATAATCAGAAGTTATTTAATCAACATATTAAAATCCCGGCATTGATAATGTTGGGATTTTTTGTTTCCTTCCTGCTTGAATGTTATTTCGATTGAAGCGCAGCGAAACGGAGAAATCTAACAGTAGGGTAAAACATTCGAAAATTTCCTAATAAAGGTAGTTAAAGCTGCGCATTTATATTAGAAAATGATCATTTAAAGCTCCGTAGGTGCTGTAGTCCCGTTATTCACTCCAATCTTTTTATTGCTAATATTGCTACCAGGCAAAGGGTTTATTTTAATATTACTCAGGCAATAAAAAGGATTTTCGTTACTACCGGGTTTAGGAATTGATGTGTATGGCTCCTGGCCATTTAACCGCTGTGCTGCGCCCTGCAACCCTCAATAGTTGTACGGCCCGTGCCACTTAAACCTGACAGCAGCGAACACCGAACGCAAAGAGGTAAAGCGAATGGCAGGACTGTCGTTGTCTAAATGCTTCTGTATGTGCTTTCCAAAAAAGCGGATAAATATTTTTTTACTGAAAGAAGCGCAATACATAATTAACACATGCAGAGAGACCTTACTATAAAGATCTCTCCGCTCCACTGTGTTTCGGTCGAGATGACGATTCGGTAATTAAGATTTCGCAGCGTATTTCACTTCTTCATAAGGCTGCACCAGCACCCAGCCCTCTCCAAAAAATTCCAGTTGGAACGATTCGCCGCTTCCCCTGCCAATAAAAGAACCGAAAGTTAAATTGGTTTTAATGTTTGGGGTAAGGTTTTCAGACCAGGCCACCGTAGCGTTAGGATCGGTATAAACCGGTTGATTAGCTGTAACCCTCAATAAAATCGGTTCGCCATGCGTGGTAATGGCAATATAACCGCTTCCAGATAATTTCACCTGAAATAGACCGCCGCTCATCATTCCGGCGATGCTTTTGAGCATTTTAATTTCGTTTTTTATGTTTTCTTCCAATGCTAAAACATCATTTCCGTTTACAAAAACCGATTCGTTTTGAAGTTTAATGATTTTAACCTTTTTGCCTTCATCAGCCAGGTACAATTTACCGGTTCCGGTTGCGTGCATCAGTGATGTTCCTTCACCAGAGATGGCTTTCTTTAATAAGCCGCCCAAGCCCTTGCTTAATAAACCTTCTCTTTTAAAATCGATATTACCAATATATGCCACCATTGAGCCTGCTTTGGCCAAAATCTTTTGGTTTTTCAGGTTAACTTCGAGCATGGCGGGTTTTTCCAATTCAAAAAAATCGTTTTCTGCCGGGTTTTCTGCTGATTCCTTTATGAGTTCGTTCAGCGTGTATTCTTTTTGTGCCATAATAATTTCGTTTTCCGTTTTTAGATATCTGATTAAATATTCCCTTAAGCTATAAATTATTAACTATAAATATAGTAGAAACAGGGTTATTTTTTTTTACACACTAACTTAAAACTATCTGGGGATCAATAATTTAATTTCTCCTGATATTCTTCTAACCACTTGTGAAGCGGTAACCACAAAGTGCTCATGAGCCAGATCATCACCAGCTTTCCCATGAATGTAACAGGCTAAAATGGCAGCATCTTCAGCTGTATATCGCTGCGCCACAAAGCCTGCAATAATTCCAGTTAAAATATCGCCCATCCCCCCTTGCGCCATCGCCGGATTACCAGTCGGGTTAATCAATACTTTGCCCGTTGGAAGACAAATGAAAGTATATTGGTTTTTAAGTATGATAATAATCTTTAATTTTTTTGCCTGTTCTCTGGCCGATTGCACCCTGTCCCACCAGCTTTCATGTTCGCCAAATAACCGATCGAACTCTTTTATATGGGGGGTAAGAATGGTGTTTGGGGCAAGTTTATCGATCAGATCGCGTTTTTCGCCCAATATATTCAAGGCATCCGCATCAATTATTAAAGGTTGTTTAGACAGAATTAAACTTTCGAGTAATTTTTCATTTTCAGGATCTGTTCCTAAACCCGGTCCGATGGCTATGGCCTGGTATTTTTTAAGGTCTTCAATTCTGGTGTATTCATCTCTGGGCAATGCCATCACCTCGGGCAAGGTCGTATTTAACGCAATTAAACCACCCTGCGGAATACAAGCCGTAGTTAAACCTGCACCGGCATGCAAACAAGCCATTGACGAAAGCAGAGCGGCCCCCATGGTATTGGTATTCCCGGCGATAATTAATGCATGACCATAGGTTCCTTTATGGCTAAACAATTTCCGCGGGCGAAGGATATTTTGAATATCACTTTCTTCAATCAACTGAAAAGCAGCATCCTGTTTTTGAATAAACCCTTCATCCAAATCAATTTCTACTACTTCAAATTTTTCGGTTGCAGCTGCAGATTCGGGAAAGAAAAAGTTAATTTTTGGACGTTGAAAGGAGATTGTTTTATAGGCTTTGATGCCATTATATACTTCAGGCAATTTTCCTTCAGCAAAAAAACCTGTAGGTACATCAACAGCATACACCTTTTTATGTTGTTTGTTAATAAACTGCACCAGCTCTTCATAATCGCCAGCCAGCGCTTTATTTAAACCAGAACCTAAAATGGCATCGATCACTAAATCTGCTTTAAGGCTTTTCAGCTCGGAAGGCTGGTTAATAAATACTTTTTTGCAGCGCGATTCGTCTATCCGTTGCAGGTTAATGGCAAAATCGTCGCTTTGCTTGTTACTGAAGTTGATGATATACACTTTTATATTCTGATAACCATTAGCCAGCAGCAAATGGGCAGCAGCCAATCCATCGCCGCCATTATTTCCCTTGCCGCAAAAAATAGCAACACTTTTAGTGGGATCAAACTCATCTCTCAAAAAACTTTGTACAAAGGCCCTGGCGGCTTTCTCCATCAGATCAATTGAAGCAATTGGTTTGTTTGCAATGGTAAACTGATCGGCACTGCGCATTTGGGCAGAAGTTAGCAACGTTCGCATCTTACTAAGATAAAGTGTTTAAAATGATTAACCCTAAAGCACAGATAATGTTTTTATCCAATCTGTCAAAATAGGTTAAAGTAAAACGGACCGATTTAAATTAGTCCTTATTTGCAAGCAATGTATATATTAGACAAATAATAACATTAAGAAATCTTTAACGTTTTCTATTGAATTAAATTAAATCTCAAAACAATGAATCAAAAACCATCGAATGCATTCGTGGCTGCGGCCTGGATGGCATTAGGTATCGGAATGATCGGCTTTATTGTAGGCCTGTGGCGTTCGGATATGCTTCTCAACGAAAAAGGATATTATTTTACGGTATTGATGTTCGGCCTTTTTGCCGTAATCTCTTTACAAAAAGCTGTTCGCGATAAACTGGAAGGAATTCCGGTTACTGAAATTTATTACGGCATCAGCTGGTTTTCTACGCTGTTAACCATCACCTTACTGGTAATTGGTTTGTGGAATGCCACTTTATTGCCCAGCGAAAAGGGTTTCTATGCTTTTGCATTTCTACTCTCTCTGTTTGGTGCCATTACGGTGCAGAAAAATACGAGAGACAGCCAGATTGTGAATAAAAACCGTGGTGCTGAGTAAAGCTTAGCGGCTGTATCATTAGCGATTTCACTTTAGGCGCTGCCATTTTTGAGCCTGTCGAAACACCTTAAAGCATATTTAAGTGATCCTTCGACAGGCTACTATGCGCAGAATCCGGTTCAGCTGTGAAAACCTGTAGCAAAACTTAAAAGACTATGTCTGATAAAATAATTATTGGTGTTACCGACTGCAGCAAGTACGCCATTTACCGTGACTGGGTATTATCTTACAACAAAAATGTAGAAGTAATCCAGCTCGGATACAAGCTTAACAATTTCGACGAGATTAAAAAGTGCGACGGTATCGTTTTAACCGGAGGTGAAGACGTACACCCAAGATTTTATAACCATCCCGAATATTATCATTATTGCTACGAGGATGATATCGATGAAAAACGTGATGAATTTGAATTTCAGGTTTTAACCTATACCGAAGCCCATTCAATTCCGGTTTTAGGCATATGCCGTGGCATACAGGTTGGGAATGTATTTTTTGGCGGCACTTTAATCCCCGATATCGCAACCTGGGGCAAATTTGATCATTCAAAAATGCACGATAAATCAGACCGCTATCACGAAATTTTGGTGAATCCTTCTTCATGGCTTAACCAGATTGTTAATACTGACAAAGGCCTGGTAAACAGTAACCACCATCAAAGCACTGATAGAACTGGAAAAGGGCTTGTAGTAAGCGCAATCTCTCCTGACGGGGTTACTGAAGCTATGGAACGATTGGAACCAGAAGGAAAATCGTTTTTATTATTTGTACAATGGCATCCCGAGCGTTTAAAAGATCAGCAAAGTCCGTTTAGTAAAAATATACACGAGGCATTTATTCGTGCGATAAAGTTAAATATTAACCACAGCTAAAAAGGGTTAACACAGATTCTTATGATTATTACATTTTAAATCGGTGTTTATCTGTGAAGATCTGTTGCAAAAACAAAGAATATGCAAATCATTAACCCGGTAACTGAAGAAATTACTACCAGTTTAGAAAAGATAATTTGACCACGCTTCTTTGATAAACGAATTTAATATCATGTCAAAAAATCCAGCTATATTATAATTAATATGGAAGATAAACAGCTCATTGAAGGCGAAATTGCCGATTATTTATTAACTGATGATGGAATACTGATTTCGTACAGTAAAAGTATTTTACGTACCGTAGAAAATATTTCGGCCAATGTTGCACTGGTGAAGAAAATCACGGGAAATAAAAAAGTTCCACTGTTAATTTATTTAAAAAATTCGCCGGTTCCGGATAAAGAAACAAGAAAATTCTCGACAGAGCAACTGCCCCAAATTTATACTGCAATGGCCATGGTTTCGAAACCTGGTTTGGCGCAATTGATTATGAAGATTCTTTTCAAGTTCCAGATTCCGCCTATCCCCATGAAATCTTTTACAGATGATAAAAAAGCAATGGAATGGCTGAAGCAGTTTTTATAAGTGAACCTTTATTTGTATCATTAAATATTACTAAATATTTAACACTCCATGAAAAAAAACATGATTTACGGTATCGTACTCTGTACGGCATTTTCGTGTAATGATGCTGAAACACAAACCAATAATAAAGAAACACCTGCAGCACTACAGGACGACAAATCGTACAATATTATTTCGAAAAGAGGCAGTGGGGATTTAATAGAAAATTTATATGCTGATGCAGTAAGTAAAGATTCTGCGCTAAAGAAATTGGCAGAAAGTATCAATGAAATCAGGGATGAAAAAACTGATTCGTTAAAGAAATTTGATATTTATGATGGAAAAAACCAGGAGTACTTCACATCTGCCAATTACCATTTAAAAAAGATCAAAGATTCTCTGTTAAGAAAAAGTTTAACCACACTAATAGCCAAAAATCTCGAAGAATATAACGACAAGGTTTCATCGCATCGAAAACTGGTTAAAACGATAAATGCCAAAATGGTTTCTTTAAACGACCTGGAACTGGCATTAAAAGTCTCCAGAACATTCCCATTGATCAAAAAATACCAGAAAGAAAACCTGCCAAACCAAAAATCTATTTTAAATTTAAGACAGAACATCGATCAGGCGATTAAGCTGGCAGATACGCTTTACAAGAGTAAAACACAATGATTCCGATAGATAGAAGATATCCGCAAAAACTATGAAAGGTATAATGATGCGACCATCCTAAAAATTATTTCAGGAGCTAAAGGTTCATTAACCACAATAATAAAGAGATTTAATCGAAAAAAGGTAGAGTCAGCCGAGTAAAAACTCCTGTTATTCCATTAATAAAATCTAAATCATGACTACTCCAGCGCACACTAAAAATAGCTGGTTAATTAAGCAACGTTTTTTTAACCGGCATCCCAAAGAATTATTATTTACCCCACAATTCATATCATTTGGCAATCAAAAACTATCGGTTTCGACAATAAGCGATTTATCCCAGGGAGAGCCACTACAATACAGGTTTGGCATCGAATGGATTAGAGGATTTGAATTTACGGTTGGGAGAAAGTATCAACTATTTATTAAAAATGGAGATGGGGAAACGATTAAAATAAGTTTCGGTTCTTATTATGGCATAAATAAAATCTCCCTATTTAACCAATATATAGAAATATTAAACCAATTATGGCGAAGTTATTTCGATGGTTTAGTTGATCAATATCTGGAGCTTTTCAAGCAAAAAATACCATTTACTTTGGCTAATGTGAAATTTGATGAGTTTGGCATTAAAATTAAATCCGCAAGCTTCATTAAAGAAGAAGAAAAATCATTGCCCTGGGATGATGTAGGTACCAAAGATTACCAAACCTATTTTGCCATATTTTCGAAACAAGCCCCATCACTTATCAATAAAGGTTACAGCTACCTAGATAACTGGAATACCAGAATTCTATATAGCGTTGTCCAAACCATATTATTAAGAAGAGAAGGCCAAAAAAAGTTTGATAATTAGTCTTCTATTCTCCACGCCCCTTTCTCATTGCACTCTGCCAATTGCTCAAATTAAATCTTTTTTAATAAATTGCGGATTATACTTATCCGGTTAACCCGTTTTAATTATTTTAATGAAAAAGTTATTTCTGATTATCTCCTGCTGCTTCTTTACAGCCAATACATTCGCTCAATCTATTGTTACAGAAACTGAAACCGGCGATGCTGAAAGCGCTGTAGCGCAAACACCAATTGCCATTATTCCGGAACCTGTTTCATTGGTAAAAAAAACCGGAACCTTTACCTTACCCGAAAATGTAATTATTCAAGCGGTTAAAAGCGGGGAGTTAAAGCAATCTATTGCTTATTTATCAGATCGTATTACCACTGCTACAGGAAAATTTGTAAGCACGGTGAGTAATTCCAGTCACCCAACCATTAAACTGATTTTAAACACGCAGGAGGATACTCAACTCGGCAAAGAAGGTTACAAGCTAAATGTTAACCCTACGCAAGTGGTAATTACCGCAAACCAGCCAGCAGGTATTTTTTATGGCGTACAATCGTTAATCCAGCTTTTTCCTGCCGAAATAGAGAGCAAAGAACTGGTTAACGACGTGAAATGGAAAGCACCTTGTGTGGATGTAACAGATTATCCGAAATTGGGCTGGCGCGGTTTAATGTTCGATGTAGCCCGTCACTTTTTTACCAAACAGGAAGTAAAACAGTTTATTGATGACATGGTACGTTATAAATTTAACTTGCTGCATTTGCACTTAGCGGATGATGAAGGGTGGAGAATTGAAATTAAAGGTTTGCCTAAATTAACCGAAGTTGGTGCCTGGAGCGTTAAAAAAACAGGAACCTTTGGCGATTTTACGCCACCAACTCCTGATGAGCCCCGTACTTATGGTGGTTTTTATACCCAGGAAGATATTAAAGAACTGGTACAATATGCACAGGATCGTTTTGTAAATATATTACCCGAAATTGATGTTCCGGGCCATAGTTTAGCCATTATTGCTTCTTATCCGGAGTTATCATGCACACCGGATGCGGTAAATTATAAAGTACGCTCAGGCGAAAAAATTATGGATTGGAGCCGTGGTGCGCCGCCAACAGCCCTGGTTGATAATACCCTTTGCCCTGCAAATGAAAAAGTTTATGTTTTTTTAGATTCAGTACTTACGCAGGTAGCCAAACTTTTCCCTTTCGAATACATCCACATGGGCGGTGATGAAGCGCCTCATAATTTTTGGGAAAAGAACGATCAGGTAAAGGCATTAATGCAGCGCGAAGGTTTAAAAACCATTCCGCAGGTACAGGCTTATTTTGAAAAACGGGTAGAACAGATTGTGATTTCGAAAGGTAAAAAATTTATGGGCTGGGATGAGATTCTGGAAGGTGGCGTATCGCCAACAGCTGCAGTAATGAGCTGGCGGGGAATGAAATACGGTATTCAGGCCGCTAATGATAAACATAATGTAGTAATGAGCCCTACTGATTTTGCTTACCTGGATTATATGCAGGCAGATCAGATTACAGAACCAAAAGTTTATGCCTCGTTAAGGTTAAACAAGGCTTATCAGTTTAACCCGGTTCCGGCTGGTGTAAATGCGCAGTATGTTATCGGCGGGCAGGCAAACCTTTGGACGGAACAGATTTTCACCTTCCGCCAGGTAGAATATATGGTTTATCCACGTGCATTTGCTATTGCTGAATCCATCTGGAGCCCTATTGAAAAGAAAAACTGGACCAATTTTGTTGATCGTACGCAACAACATTTTAAACGCCTGGATTTAGCAGAGATCAAATATTCGCCGGCCATTTACGATCCTATTTTTACCGTAAAACGCAGTGCTGATAAACAACTGATGATAGAGCTTACGCCTGAGATTGATGGTTTGGATATTTATTACAGTTTTGATAATTCTACTCCAGATCGTTTTTATCCAAAATATACTACTGCACTGCAGGTTCCGAAAGATGCCAGTATGTTGCGTGTAATTACCTATCGTGGTAAACAACCCATCGGCAGACTGATTAGTATGCCTGTTGCGGATTTACAGAAAAGGGCCCGTTAAACAATCAGCATTAAGATTCCCGCTTTCGCGGGAAAGACGAAAATATTAATAATGGGAAAAGAAATAGAACGCAAATTCTTAATTGATCAGCAAAAGTGGGATAACCTTAACAAACCTGAAGGAAAACTCTTCAGGCAGGGTTATTTACTTACTGATAAAGATAAAACCATACGGGTAAGGGCTACGGAAACCAAAGGGTTTTTAACGATAAAGGGCCAAACCGTTGGGGCCACAAGGCTGGAATATGAATACGAGATCCCGGTTGGTGAGGCCACAGAATTATTAGATCATTTCTCGCAATCAGAACTTTCTAAAACACGGTACGAAATTACATTTAACAGCAAACTTTGGGAAGTGGATGTATTTTCAGGAGATAACAAAGGCTTAATTGTTGCCGAAATTGAGCTGGAAAGCGAAGATGAACATTTTGATTTACCGGATTGGGTAAGCAATGAAGTTACCGAAGATGCAAAATATTACAATTCTAACCTTACCGTTAAACCTTTTAAAGATTGGGTTTAAATTTTCAAAGTCTGTTCCGTAATAGTTGGGTTTGCGTTAGGGATTGTAAGGGTTCAGTACCGGTTCTTCATCGGTACCGTAGCGAAGCGCAGCCCTGAAAAGCCCGCCCTTTGGGGAACGCCCAAATCAGTTTGCAGTTCTCAGTTTACAGCTCTCAGTTTGCAGTTCTTAGTTTGCAGGTTTTTAAACGATGCAGCCCTCAATGAGGCCTATAAAAACATGAATAACCCGGTTTAAGCCTGTGAGGTCTATACAGCATTTAAAATTTATTTAAATTTTCTACCGGATTTTCTTTTCTATTTAAACTCATTTCCTATATTAGCCTTATCGAATTCATCCTATCGATAGCAAAAAAGAAATTATCCCAGTTTCTGTGATTTGCAAATTCAAATAATATCAATTATAAAACCAAAAGGATGAAAACAAGTAAATTTTTAATGAGCATGGTTGTTGCGGCTACACTGTTTTGTGTGGGTTGTAAACCAAACGATGCGGCTATTCAGGCTGCAATTCAGGCCAAAGAAGCGGCTGGCATTACGGTAGCTGTTACCAAAGGGAACGTAACCTTAACCGGCGTTGTTGATGATGAGGCAATAAAAACCACAGCAGGAGAAATTGCAAAAGCCGAAAAAGGAGTAAAAACAGTTACCAATAACTTAATCATTAAACCAACTGATTTACCGGTAGTAATTGCAGATGATGCTGTTTTAATTAAGAATGTTGCCGATGCCACAAAAGATTTCCCAACGGTGAAGGCAGCGGTTAAAGATGGTGTGGTTTTATTAACCGGCGAAATTAAAAAGGCGTCGTTAATTACCTTAATGCAACATTTAAGTGCGTTAAAACCTAAAAAAATCGACAATAAACTAACCGTTAAATAATTCTAGTGATGGCATTAACAGATAAATATAAGGCATTAACCGATGCTGCAAGTGCAGCAGGTATAACTGATTTATTGGTAAGGGAACAGGATGGCGTTTTATACGTAGATGGTACTGCAGCCGACGGCGCAACCAAAGACCACCTTTGGGAAGTGTACAACCAGATTGATCCGAACTTTACTTCCGGCGATTTGGTGCTGAACGTAAATGTAGCCATTGATGCGGCCGTAACGCATGCAAAGGTAATTACAGAAAGCAGTAATTTAAATATCCGCAAAGGCCCGGGTACCGATCAGCCCGTTGTAGGTAAAGCGGCACATGGTGAAGTGATTACTTTGGTTAACAGAAGCAATGATTTGTGGTGGCTGGTTAGAACCAAGGATGGCGAAGAAGGTTATTGTTATGCACAATACCTGGAAGCACAGGCATAAAAAAAGACCTCGCAGGTTTTAAAACCCGCGAGGTCTAATCAATAATAATCTATTTAGCTAATGGCAAGCCTGCATTTGGCTTAATAATGCCTTTTAGTTCTACATCGAAAACCAACGGTGTAAACGGATTGATCGGTCCGCCGCCATTTTCACCAAAGCCTAATTTAGATGGTAAAATCAGTTTAATCTTACCGCCTACCCCAATCAGCTGAATACCCTGAATAACACCTTGTGGCAATTGCCCTAAGGGTAAACTGCGCGGTACATATTGTACGCTTTCTGAGAAAATTCCGGCTTCTTTTGCAATTTTAGCATCCGAAGTATCGAAAACATTTAATGTTCCGTTCGACTTTTTATTGGTAAACTGACCGGTGTAGTCCATTAGCACTGTATCGGTTAAAGTTGCCCTTTCTGAATTTCCCGGCGCGGTAATCACATACTGCAAACCAGATGGCGCAGTAGTTACTTTCAGGTTATTCTCCTCTACGTATTTAGCTATTTTGGCCGGTTCTACCGTTTTGTTTTTCTCGTTTAAAGCTTTGTATTCTGCCTCAAAGAAAAGCCTTTTCTTTGCCTCAAAAATAGAATCAGGATCTTTTCCTTTATGTAATACTTTCTCAATTTTAATGGTGAAAGAAGCAATATTCGATTTTAAACCTTTTGGTTTCGGCTGACCGGAATATTTCTCCATCGAATCGAGGTTTAGTTTAAAAACTGCGCTATCGCCTTCTCCAAGCAGCTTCAAGCCAGAAGCTAAATCACCTTTAAACATCGATTTACTGATGGCAAAAAAAGCAGGCCGCTCATTATCGTAAGTATTCACCATTACCGAATCGGGATTGGTATTGGTTTCTACGGTTTGTACGCCGTTTAATTTTACATAATCGCCATCCTGAATTTTTGGCTTACCGTCACTTTTATAGATCTTGTAAGTCATATCTCCTTCACCCTTTTCGAATTTGTTACAGGCAGATAGTCCTGATGCTGCTGCCAAGAGAATAATTATTCCTTTTTTCATTTAATATATTAATTAAAAATCAACCTTTAATCCGTTTAGGGATGTTAGGCCATTTTATTAGATCAGACAAAGATAGACTATAATAAGTTTTTACGAATCTTTGCAAAGTTTTTATTTCTTGGTTCTGCGTCAAAAAAAAATCAGGCAAAAAAAATCCTGCTTAACTTAATAAGCAGGATTTGAAATATGTTTTCGAAAAATTATTTTTTAACTGGAGCTGCTGCTACCGGAGCCGGAGTTGCTGGTGCTGGTTTTCCTTTGATAATGTCTTTAATTTCAAGATCAAAAGCAATCGGGCTGAAAGGCATAATACCAACTTGTGGTGCGCCTTGCTCGCCATAACCTAGGTTAGAAGGAATAATAACTTTGATTTTACCACCTTTACCAATTAACTGTAAAGCCTCGGTAAATCCTGGGATAGTACCACCAACCGGCATTTTTTGAGGTCCGTAAGGTTTGCCTGCTTTAAATTCGTTTTCAGCTTTAGCCAGTTTCTCGTCGCTTGTATCGAAGATTTTGTATTTACCATCTTTACCTTTTTTAGTTACTCTACCAGTATAATCAATTAATACGGTATCGCCTAAAGCTGGCTTTTCTGCACTACCAGGTGTTTCGATGATGTAGTGTAAACCACTTGCAGTAGTTTTGGTTGCCAGTTTTGTATCTTCTAAATAAGCTTTAAGTTTAGCAGGTTCTGCAGCTTTCTTTTTCTCTGAAGAAGCTTTATAGTCAGCCTGGAAAAATTCTGTTGCTCTTTTGTTGAAAGTAGAATCAGCTTCGCCAGCTTTTTTCTTAAATACTTTCTCAATTTTAACAGTGAAAGTGATGTATTTATCGTTTTTAAACTGCTCTGGTTTTGGCTGTTTGCTATGGAAAGCCATCGTATCCAGGTTCACTTTAAAAGTTGCGCTATCGCCTTCTCCGAACAAGGTTAATACATCGTTCATATCGCCAGCATACATTTTTTTCTGTGCAGGAAATACAGCAGGAGTTTCGCTATCAAAAGTGCTTGATAAAACTGAATCTTTATCGTTTTTCTGGATAAAATTCATTTTAACGATGTCTCCTTCTTTGATTTTTTCGTTACCTGCCGAGTGGTGGATGGTATATAATAAACCACCAGCTCCCTTTTTCTCTTGTTTACATGCCGCTAAGCCTAAAGTAGCTGCTGCTAGAATAATAATTCCCTTTTTCATTTATTAATTTGACTTTTTTAAGTTTTAGTGTTTATTTCTTGCCCTCAGGCGATCAATTGTTCTTTATATTCTGCTAATATCGATTTAAATTCGTTAACTACATCAGCTAAGGGTTTTTCTGCTGCGCCACCGGCCGCATTTCTATGTCCGCCACCGTTAAAATATTTTTTACAGATTTCGTTTGCAGGGAAATCTCCGGTAGACCTTACCGACAATTTAACCTTATCGGTACGTTCGATAATCAAAGCTGCCAAACGGATTCCGTTGATTGATAATGCGTAATTTACCACCCCTTCTGTATCGCCGGTTACACTGTGGTATTGGGCTAATTCTTCATTTGTAACCGAAATTATAGCAGTATTGTATTCTCTTAAAACCTCTAATTTGTTTGACAGGCAGTAACCTAAAAAGCGTAAACGGTTTTCGCTGGCATTATCATATACCAGTTGATGGATTTTCCAGTGCTCGGCACCTAAATCGATCAGATTTGCGGCAATCCGGTACACTTCAGAAGTTGCAGACTCGAAACGGAACGATCCGGAATCGGTCATAATACCCGTGTACAAGCAAGAAGCTACATCTTTATTAATCCCGGCCTGATCATCCAGCTGGTTCACAATAAAATCATAAACCAATTGTGCCGCTGCACAGGCATTAATATCCCAATGTCGGTAATCGTCAAAATCCTCCGGTTCGAGGTGATGATCGATCATGATTTTTTTAGCACCTGCTGCCCTCACCAGTTCGCCCAGTTCGTTAATGCGGCTTAAAGTATTAAAATCAAGGCAGAAAATGATTGAAGCTTCATCTACCAGTTTGGCCGCCTGTTCCTGCTGCTCGGTAAAGATAATTACATCACCATTGTTCGGCATCCAATGTAAAAAAGTAGGATAATCGGTTGGGGTAATTACCCTTACATGGTGGCCTTTCTGAATTAAATATCCATATAATCCCAGCGATGAACCCATCGCATCGCCATCAGGTTTATGATGCGTAGTGATCACAATCCGTTGTGGCGTAGCCAATAATGTTTTTAATTCAGTTAGTGTAAGCATATATTTTTCGAGCAGCAAAGCTAAGTAAATTTAGAATAGGATTAAAGGATTTTAGGATTAACAGGATCATATAGAATAGGATTAAAAGATTTTGGGATTTGCAGGATGATGGGGCAACATGATTAAGTTAGGCGATTTGGTATATTTTACCACAGACAGCCGGTGGCTAAAAACCTGAATTATCGTGCCTGATTAACGATTTAATGCATTTTTACCTTCCTGAATTGATGGTTATTGATTATTCATCAATTAAAACGTATTTTTGCAAAAAATTTGATATCAAAAGCACAATGAGCACTAACAGAACTTTTACCATGATTAAGCCAGATGCAGTAGCAAACGGCCACATCGGATCGATCATTAACGACATTACCAATGCAGGTTTTAAAATCATTGCATTAAAATATACTAAACTTACCGACGAAACTGCTGGTCAGTTTTATGCAGTACACGCTGAGCGTCCGTTTTACAAAGATTTAGTAAGCTTCATGTCTTCAGGACCAATTGTTGCAGCTATTTTAGAAAAAGACAATGCGATTGAAGATTTCAGAAAACTGATCGGTGCTACTAACCCTGCCGAAGCTGCAGAAGGAACTATCCGTCAGAAATATGCAAAATCTATCGATGCAAATGCCGTTCACGGTTCAGATTCTGACGAGAATGCAGAAATTGAAGGTAACTTCTTCTTCAAGGCAGACGAGCGTTTCTAATTTTCACCAACACAATATTTATTTAAAACCCCGAAATTTCGGGGTTTTATTGTTTTATCTATTTTGTATCTTTCGGCCTTAAAAATAATCAACACTATAAAATAAATAATGAAAAGAATTTTCTTAGCGGTATGTTTATCGGGTATCGCTGTTGCCTCTTACGCACAAACCAAAACAGCAGCAAAAAAACCTGTTGCCAAAAAACCGGCCACAGCCACCAAAACATCAACAGTTAAAGCTGCTGGCTTACAATCGTCCCTGGATTCTACCAGTTATGCCTTTGGTACCTCTATCGGTACAGGTTTAAAAACAACCGGTTTATCTACCTTAAATTACGATGTATTATTGAAAGGCTTAAAAGATGCTTTTACAGGTGGCAAGGTAATTTTAACTCAGCAACAGGCACAACAATGCATCAACGAAGCGTTATCTAAGGCATCATCAGTAAAAAACAAAGCGGAAGCTGAAGCAAATAAAATTAAATACGCACCAATTATGAAAGAAGGACAGGATTTCTTAGAACAAAACAAAAAACGTGCAGGTGTACAAACAACTGCAAGTGGTTTACAGTATGAAGTTTTAACCGCTGGTACAGGCGTTAAACCACAGGCTACCGATTCGGTATTGGTACACTACAAAGGCACATTGTTAAACGGAAAACAATTTGACAGCTCTTACGACAGAGGCGAACCGATTTCTTTCCCTTTAAACCAGGTAATTAAAGGCTGGACAGAAGGCGTACAATTGATGCCGGCTGGTTCTAAATACAAATTTTTCATCCCTTACAACCTGGCTTACGGCGAGCGCGGTGCAGGGGCGGATATTCCACCCTACAGCACTTTAATTTTCGAAGTTGAGCTGTTAAAGGTTAACGGAAAATAAACTCTATTCGTCATTTCGAGCGAAGTGCAACGAAGTTGAGAAATCTATCCAGGCAGATCTCTCTCCCGAATATTCGGGACGTTATAGTCGAGATGACGATTTTTTTTTTTGAATAATCCTTTGTCCGTCATTTCGGGCGAAGTGCAATGAAGTAAGCAAATCTGCCGAGTCGATTAGTTGTTAACCCCTAACCACAAAAAATCTCTTTAGAATTGAGCTAAATAACCCCACAATTAAAACTTTCTTTAATATTCGATGTTAGCTATTACAAATTAACATAGATATGAAAAAAGCATTCCCTTTAGCACTGATCGCATTTTTATGCACTACCTTAAGTAGTTGTGAACTAGTAGAAGGTATATTTAAAGCCGGCGTTTGGGTGGGCGTAATTGTAGTTGTAGTAGTGGTTGCGCTGGTAATCTGGATTTTATCCAAAATATTCGGCGGAGGAAGGAGTTAATCCTGAGTCTACAATCCTTAGTCGGGAGTTTAATTCCCATTAAAATATAAAGGGCATGAGTTTTAAACTGATGTCCTTTTTATTTTGCCTATAAAAATATCATTTCGGTAATTACCTCGCTCCCGGCATGCTCATTCAGCTTTTGAATAATGCCCTGGCGCACCATAATCAGTTCGTTTTTGATTACTGATGATTCTATGCGCAAAAACAGTTTTTTATCGTGGATATAAATCTGTTTCGTCCGGTTAGCTATGGCGGTGCCCATAATCTCCGGCCAGATAGACAAGATAGATGTTTCATCAAATTTACGGCGCAAACGATACACATCCAGCATTTTGCTGATGGCATCTTTTACGGTAACATCATTGGGTTTACGCATTTTCTATGGTTCCGTTATCAACTTCAAACAAAGTTACATCAACTTCTATTTTTTCGAAAATTGATTTTACCCTTTCTTTTCCGGTATCTGTAATAAATATCTGCCCAAAATCATGGTGGGAAACCATTTGCATCAGTTTTTGAACGCGGTGATCGTCTAGTTTATCAAAAATATCATCCAGTAACAGCAGCGGTTTAAAGCCTTTGTTTCTCGCGAGGTAAGCATACTGGGCAATTTTTAAAGCAATTAGAAATGATTTCTGCTGTCCCTGCGAACCAAACTTCTTTAAAGGCATATCGCTGATTACAAAAGCGAGTTCGTCTTTATGGATCCCGGTTGTGGTCCGTTCCAATACACGGTCTTTCTCTACCGATTTTTTCAACAGCTCTTCGAAAGTAGCGTCATTTAACTGCGACTGGTAATTCAGCTCAACAATTTCCTTATTTTCGGTAAGGTAGATATAATACTGATTAAACAACGGAATAAATTCATCCATAAAAGCTTTACGGATGGCAAAAATTTTATTCCCGGCAATAATCAGTTGCTCATCTAAAATTTCGAGCAGGGTTGGGTCGTATTTTCGGGTAAGGGCAATCTGCTTTAAAAAAGCGTTGCGGTTTAACAGGATGCGGTTATAGGTAATCAGCTGATCGAGGTAATGTGCATCGGTTTGCGAAATTACGTTATCGATAAACTTCCTCCGCTCCTCACTCCCTTCCATAATCAGATTTACATCATAAGGCGAAACCATTACCACCGGGAAAAGTCCGATATGATCGGCCAGTTTATCGTATTCCTTTTTATTTCGTTTAAACTGTTTTTTCTGGTTGCGTTTTACCCCACAGGAGATTTTTTCGTTTTTTTCGTTGCGGTCAAAATCACCCTGGATCATAAAAACCTCTTCGCTGGTTTTTATCTGCTGACTATCGATCGGGTTAAAGTAACTTTTACATAGACAGAGGTAATGGATGGCATCGAGCATATTGGTTTTGCCCGAACCGTTGTTACCCGTAAAAACGTTCACAGTTTCCGAGAAATGGAGATCTGCATCGCTATAGTTCTTAAAATTTAGAAGGGTAATGTTTTTCAACCACATAAATATGTCACAAATTTACCGTTTTTTAACCTCTTAACATCCATTGTTTAAAATTAACGTTAATTACATTTAAAAAAATTGTACTTTCATAGCAAGGAAAAAATTTAGATGGTAGCACAAAAAATGTTAGAGGGAAATGTTCTCTGGTCTTACGACCACGAACTGACCAATGAAAAAAGTTCAGGCTGGATCAAAAAAATTGCCGGTTTATTCTCGTTTTTAAAACCGCTTCATAATCATGAAGGTAATATCCTGTTGGCATCAAATGGTCTTTTTATTACCGGCGATGAGCAACTGGAACTTCCATTATCCCATATAGAAGAAGTTTACATGGGCTTTGATGATGTTTTCCCGGCCTCATCTGCAAAAAACTTCGGTTTGTTCTGGCAACCAATCAGGATCCGGTCGACCATTAGCCGTTCCGAAAGCCAAACCGTGTACCTCGTAATTAACCATACGGGGATTTTTAGCGACAACCAAACCTGGTTTAATACCTTAATTAGCCTGCTGCGTTAATTGTTGAAGGTATTTTAATCTTTCCTATCCTAAATAACTAATGTTTAATTAAATACTTCAAAATAAAGATTGATACTTTGATTGAAAAATGTATTTTTGCAATCTTAAATTTTTTAAACAAACATGTCTACAACAGATAACCAGACAATTCAACCAACTAAAAAAGGTTCATTTTTACAAGAGAATAATAAGAGCTTACTGTTTATTGCAGGTGCTGTAGTTTTATTAGTTTTAATATATCTTTGGTATCAAGGCGTGTATTTAAAAGGTCGTGCTGAAGAAGCCGCCAGCAAAATGTACAAAGCAGAGCAATTTGTTGGGGTAGATTCACTATCAAACAAAGCAGTAAAAGGCGAAGGTGGTTACCCGGGCTTAGAGCAGATTGCAAAAGAATACGATAACACCAAATCGGCAAACTTAGCCAACCTTTATTTAGGCGGTATCTATTTACGTAAAGGCGAATACAAACAAGCGATCGAATCGTTAAGTAAATATAGCGCTACAGGTAGTCCTGTTGCAGATCCATTGGCTTTAGGTTTATTGGGTGATGCTTACAGCGAATTGAAAGATTTTAAACAAGCAGCAACTTATTATAAAAAAGCAGCAGATAAAGCCAGTAAATTTACTTCGCCAATGTTCTTAAAAAAATTAGGATTGGTTAATGAAAGTCAAAATGATTTTAAAGGCGCTGTTGAAGCCTATACTAAAGTAAAAACACAATATCCGGAGAGTGCAGAAGCGCAATTAATTGATGCTTACATAGCAAGGGCTCAGGAAAAAGTTAAATAATCATTAACTAACTATATTTATTAAAAGATCATCGAAAGATGGTCTTTTTTTGTTTAGTGGCTTTTCGTTATCTCGGATTTACTGATAATGATACGCTATCAGAATCCGTAATTTCGATAGGAGTGCAACGAAGTAGAGAACCACGTATTGCTCAGCGGAGCTAAATCTGTCAAGATAGATCTCTCTCCCGAACATTCTGGACTTCGCTTCAGTCTCGAGATGACGACAACTAAGAACATCCGTTTTTTTTTGGAAATCACGTGCAGATGCGTTTAGTTTGCTACAGTCCCGCTCTTCGTTTTTTCCGATGATTAATCTGGTAACGTAATTTATCGATAAGCATCGGAACCACTGCGATCGGGTTTAGGTGGCAGGGATAGTAATGCTATTTTGGGTTGCAGGATGCAGAAGAATTGTCTTCAAATGCTCTGTGAGGACACAGACCATGGATTAGAGTGTCATTCTATGTTTGGTGGCTCACAAAAGAAGAACATTTTTTTTTTCGAAATCAGGTGCAGATGCATTTAGTTTGCTGCAGTCCCGCTCTCCGTTTTTTCCGATGCTGATTGATCTGGTACCGTAATTTATTGATAAGCATCGGAACCACTGCGATCGGGTTTAGGTGGCAGGGATAGTAATGCTATTTTGGGTTGCAAGATGCAGAAAAATTGTCTTCAATGCCCTGTGAGGACACAGACCATGGATTAGAGTGCTATTCCATGTTTGGTGGCTCACAAAAAAGAACATCTTTTTTTGGAAATCAGGTGCAGATGCATTTAGTTTGCTGCAGTCCCACTCTCCGTTTTTTCCGATGCTGATTAATCTGGTACCATAATTTATTGATAAGCATCGGAACTACTGCGATCGGGTTTAGGTGGCACTGCCAGTAATGCTATAAGGGCTGCATGATGCAGAGAAAAGATCCTCCGCTAAGCTCAGGATGACAGCGTGAACAATTAACCAATTTAAACAGTTAACCGATTAACCAACCTTATTTATTAAAAGCCGTCATAGTATGCGCTGGCCCGATGGTAACGAAACTTTTAATCAGTTCTACACTTTTATCAATTAAAGCAGGCAGTTCCAATTGTTCGTTTGTATCAAATAAGCCTAAAACAAAATCTACCTGTCGTCCTTTCGGGTAATCGTTACCGATGCCGAAACGTAGGCGTGCATAATTTTGTCCTCCGCAAACTTCTTCAATGCTTTTTAAACCATTGTGGCCTGCACTCGAGCCTTGTAATTTCAATCTTAACTTACCCAATGGCAAAGCAAGGTCATCTACTATTACCAGCACGTTCTCAGGCGCAATTTTCAGCTCTTTCATCCAATAGTTAACCGCCTTACCGCTCAGGTTCATAAAGGTTGTTGGCTTAATTACATGCAGTTTTTTACCTTTAAAGCTCACTTCCGAATAATATGCGAGGCGGATATTATCAAAACTACCACCTAAACCTTTAACCAGTTCATCGGCAATATCAAAACCAATATTATGTCGGGTATGTGCATAATCCGGTCCGATATTCCCCAAGCCAACTATAAGATATTTCATGGGGCAAAGATAAAAAAAAGGTCCGAAGTCAGGAGTCCGAAGTCGGGAGTTCGTACCACGAATTTAATTCATTCATTTTCAAACAGTTTTTAATGAATGGCGGGGCGATTAGCGGATTTAATCTCATATAAATAAAAAAAGCGGCACAAAATTGCTTTTGTACCGCTTTTAAAATCTGTGTAATCACATTAATCTGTGATATCAGTGTACTATTTTTTACCTTTAGCAGCTTCAGTTTCTGCTTGTTTTAATGCTCTAGACATTGCAACAGAAACGATAGTATCTTCAGGAGTGTTAGTGATCACATATTTCTGACCTTGAAGATCGCGAACACGGAACAAGCTACCTACTTCTAATTTTTCTAAGCTTACTTCTACGTTTTGTGGCATATCAGCTGGTAATGCTTTAACACGTAGTTTACGTAATTTCTGGATTAATTTACCCCCCATTTTAACACCTGGAGAAGTTCCTGTTAATTTAACCGGGATCTCCATAACGATTTCTTTCTCGTCGAATAACTGAAGAAAATCGATGTGCATTAATACGTCGGTAAGTGGGTGAAACTGAGTATCTTTAACGATAGCTTTAGTTTTAGTACCGTTTACATCGATTTCCACAAAATTAACTTCCGGGGTATAAATAACATCTCTTAAATCAGCAATAACCACAGCTAAGTGTTGTTGCTCTTTTCCACCATACAATACCGCCGGAACTTTACCTTCGTAACGAAGTTCCTTGGCATCGCGTTTCCCTACGTTCTCTCTTGGAGAACCGCTAATTGCGATTGTTTTCATTTTTTTATTTATTTAATTATTAGTAGTAAGTATTAAGTATCGAGTATCAAGACTTTAAGCCTTTAACTTTTTACCTTCAACCTTATTTAAACTCTTTTTTATGTTTAACTGGTTAATTGTTCAAATTGGTTAACTGAAAATAAATCTACAATTAACCGATTAACCAGTTTCTACAGTTAACCCAACTATACCCTAAACAGATCGCTAATTGATCCATGCTCATTTACATTGGCAATTGCCCTTGCAAATAAACTTGCGGTACTTAAAACCCTTATTTTCGAACTTTCCTGTTTTAACGGGATTGTATCGGTTACTATCAGCTCAGTTAACACCGAATTTTCTACGGTTTCTATTGCTTTGCCTGATAATACGGCATGTGTACAAACGGCTCTTACACTTGCAGCACCATTTTCCATAATCAGGGCAGCAGCTTTTGATAAGGTTCCGGCAGTATCGCAGATATCATCTATCAATACTACATCCTGTCCGGTAACATCACCAATAATCGACATTGATTCAATTTCGTTGGCACGTTTACGGCGTTTATCGCAAATAATTACCTCTGCATTAAAAAACTTGGCAAAAGTACGCGCCCTGTACGAACCGCCCATATCTGGCGATGCAATGGTTAAGTTTTTTAAGCCTAAGCTTTTGATATAGGGAACAAAAATTACCGATCCATCTAAGTGATCAACCGGAATATCGAAGAAACCCTGTATCTGTGCAGCATGTAAATCCATCGTCATGATGCGGTGAATACCTGCCGACTTTAATAAATTGGCCACCAGTTTGGCGCCGATTGCTACACGCGGTTTGTCTTTTCTGTCCTGACGGGCCAAACCATAATAAGGAACCACTGCTGTAATGTAATGTGCAGATGCTCTTTTAGCGGCATCAACCATTAGCAAAAGTTCCATTAAGTTATCGCTGGGCTGATAAGTAGACTGGATTAGAAAAACATCGCTACCACGGATCGACTCATCAAAGGAAGGTTGAAACTCTCCATCGCTAAATTTGTGGATGGTTACGCTACCAAGTGGCTTGCCGTAGTGTTCGGCAATTTTCAGTGATAATCCCTTAGAACCTGTTCCGGAAAAAAGTTTTACCGGGTTAAACTGCAATGGCATGGTCCGTGTGTAGTTTACGGTTAAAAAAAATCGGATCATGTAGATTTAAACATGATCCGACGTTAAATTTCTGTTGTCCGACCTGGATTCGAACCAAGACAAACGGTACCAAAAACCGTTGTACTACCCTTATACTATCGGACAAAATTTATCAAGGATATTCTCCTCGAAAGGGAATGCAAATGTAGGAACCTTATTTTAATTATGCAAGAGTGATTTTAAAATATTTTTAATTTCTTTCCTGCTGTTCTTTGTTTGCGATGCAAAGATAAAAAAATGATCATATCTGATGCAACATTTTATTTTTTTCTACGACTTTTTTTACTGCGAACCACTTAAATCATTTATTATCAAAGACTAAATTTTTACTATGAATTACTCAAGGATCAACACCATTGGAGGCTGGCTGTGTTTTACCGTTGCCGCACTCACGTACATTTTAACTTTAGATCAATCCGTAAGTTTCTGGGACTGTGGCGAATTTATCTCCTCAGCCTTCCGAATGGAGGTAGTGCACCAGCCTGGCGCCCCTATCGTCTCCATGATCCAAAGATTATTCTCAACATTGGCATTTGGCGATAAAACCAAAGTAGCCTACTTCGTAAATATTGCTTCGGCACTTGCCAGTGCGGGTACTATTTTGTTTTTATTCTGGACCATTACTGCCCTGGCGAAGAAAACAGTGGTTAAAAAAGGCGAAGAAATCAGCAAGCAACAGATCATCGGCATTATGGGTGCAGGTGTGGTTGGTGCGCTGGCTTATGCCTTTTCTGATAGCTTCTGGTTTTCGGCGGTAGAGGCTGAGGTTTACGCCATGTCGTCGCTTTGCAGTGCTATTGTATTTTGGGGCATCTTAAAATGGGAATCGCAGGCCGATGAACCAAAAGCAGACCGGTGGTTACTTTTTGTAGCTTATATTATGGGGCTTTCTATCGGTGTGCATATTTTAAACCTGCTTACCATCCCTGCATTAATATTTGTTTATTATTTTAAAAAGAACCCAAGCCCTACCTGGCAAAGCATTGTAAAAATATTTTTTGTTTCTGTTGCAGCTTTAGCGGTGGTGCAATTTGGCATTATTCAATATGTAGTATCGCTTGCCGCGAGTTTCGATTACTTTTTTGTAAACACCATGAACCTGGGTTTCGGCACAGGAATATTATTTTTTGCTGTTTTATTAATCGGAGGCTTAGTTTATGGTATCCGTTATTCTATCCTTAAAAATAAAAGGGCTTTAAACCTGATTTTGCTATTCACCGTATTGCTTTTGTTCGGTTACAGCTCTTTTGCACTGTTGGTAATCAGGGCGCAGGCCAAACCCAATCTCAACAATTACAATGTAGATAATGTATTCTCACTTTCGAGGTATTTAGGCCGCGACCAATATGGCGACAGGCCTTTACTTTATGGCGAGAATTACAATTCAGAAAAAACCGACATTAAGGAAACAGGTAAAATCTTCCGCAAAGGGGATAAAAAATATGAATCTGCCGGAACAAAATCGGCCTATGTTTTTGCCGATAAAACTTTAATGCCAAGGATGTACAGCGATAAACCCGAGCATGTACGGTTTTATAAAAACTATATGGGTTTTGATGAGGAACATAAACCTACGCTGGCAGATAATTTAAAATATCTGTTCTCTTTCCAGGCCGGACAAATGTATATGCGTTATTTTATGTGGAATTTTGTTGGAAGGCAGGACAATGAAGACGGGCAATTTGGCGGAAAAGACGGCAACTGGCTTAGCGGCATTAAACCGGTTGATGCGATCATATTGGGCAGTCAAAAAAACCTTCCCCCCTCTATTGTGGAGAACAAAGCTTATAACAGGTTTTTCTTTTTACCTTTAATTATCGGCCTCATCGGAGCCGTTTGGCATTTTAAACGCAACCAGAAAGATGCCGGCATTATCGGTTTGTTATTCATTTTTACCGGAATTGCGATTGTTGTTTACTTAAATTCTGTTCCTATTGAGCCCCGCGAAAGGGATTATGCCTATGTAGGCTCATTTTACGCCTTTGCGATATGGATTGGCTTAGGTGTATTCGGATTGAAGGAATGGGTGTTTAGAAATTTAACACCGGCACGGGCGGGTATTTTTGCATCGGTTATTGCATTATTTGGTGCGCCAATAATAATGGCCAACCAGGGCTGGGATGATCACGATCGTTCTCAAAGTCATGTAGCCAGAGATATGTCGGTAAATTACCTAAAATCATGTGCGCCCAACGCCATTTTATTCACTTATGGTGATAACGACACCTATCCGGTTTGGTATGCGCAGGAGGTAGAAAATGTGCGTCCGGACGTACGCGTGGTAAACCTGAGCCTATTTACTGCCGATTGGTACATTGATGGCATGCGGAAAAAGCAAAACGAATCAGCTCCATTGCCCATCACCTTAAAACCTGAACAATATGTTGAGGGTACGAGAGACATTATGTATTATCAGGATTATAAAATTGCCCAACGCGTTGAATTACAGCAGATTTTAGATATTCTCCTCTCCGATAATGACGATGATAAGGTAACCATGAACGATGGTTCCAAGTACAATGTATTGCCGACTAAAAACCTGAAACTTGCCGTAAGTCCGCAACAGGTTTTAGATACCGGTACTGTACCCAAAGAAGATGCGGGGAAAATTGCAAATAGTATGGAATGGACTTTCAATCAAAATTACGTAACCAAGGGAACGCTTGCTTTATTTGATATTTTAGTTCACAATAACTGGGAGCGGCCGATTTATTTTACTGGTGCCATGCCTGATGAGCAGTATTTAGGATTGAACAAATACCTTTATTCGGAAGGTTTGAACAAAAGGCTGCTTCCTTTGAAACCCGATACAGCCATCACGGAAGATTATGAACGCATTAATATTAAACCTCTGTACAATAACCTCATGAATGTTTATGGTTATGGCAACATTAAAAATGCCAACCATTTAGACAGGCAATCGGCTGATGATGTAACCATGCTCTCGAATATGTTTAACGGTTTGTTAAACGGCATGATCAACGAAGGTAAGATGGCGGAAAGTAAAAAAGTGGCAGATAAATACCTTGAAGTAATCCCAGCTAAATTTTACAGCATGCGCCAGGTAATGAGCACCTATTATTTTACCGAAAGTCTATACCGCTTAAACGACTTAAACCATGCCAATGCAATGATTAAAAAAACAGCTGATTATGTTGGGAAAGAACTGACCCACCTAGCCGATGTTTCGGAAAGTAAAAACCAGTTAACTTCTGAGCAGGACGTACGTTTTTACCTTGGTTATTTAGGTCAGATGGTAAAATTAACAGAGGTATTTAAGCAAGCCGGGTTGAGCAAAAGCCTCGAAAAACAATATAATGATTTGTTTGCGCGTTTCGCACCTTATGCAAACGGTTAACTCAAAAACATTCTAAATTTTAACCCATAGGCAGATTTTAAGATTTTTGCTTATGGGTCTTTATTTTCCAAATCGCTTTAAATCCTTTATGTTAACTGGCTTAGGCCGTTAAAAATTGTTAAATCAATCTAAAAATTTACCTGTTTTATCGACTAGAATAGTTAATTTCGGCAGCATTTTTATGTGAAAACAATTTTTAATATCATTAAACAAACCAATGAATTATTCAAAAGTTAATAATATAGTAGGCTGGATCTGCTTTTTAATTGCTACACTAACTTACGTTTTAACCTTAGAGCCTTCTGCAAGTTTCTGGGACTGCGGCGAATTTATCGCATCGGCATTCAGGATGCAGGTTGTACACCAGCCGGGTGCACCTTTATTCTTAATGATCCAGCGTTTCTTCTCTATTTTCGCAACAGGAGATTTAACCAAAATTGCTTACTGGATGAACGTGGGTTCGGCTGTTTCAAGCGGAGCGACTATCTTATTCTTATTTTGGACAATCACTGCACTGGCTAAAAAAACAATATTAAAAGCTGGCGAAGAACTGACTACAGGCAAACTGATCAGCATTATGGGTGCCGGTGCCGTTGGTGCTTTAGCTTATACTTTTTCTGATAGTTTCTGGTTCTCGGCTGTAGAATCAGAGGTTTATGCGCAATCGTCGTTATTTACTGCTATCGTTTTCTGGGCCATCCTTAAATGGGAAGCACATGCCGATGAGCCACGTGCCGATCGCTGGTTATTGTTTATTGCCTATATCATGGGTTTATCAATCGGTATCCACTTGTTAAACTTATTAACTATTCCCGCGCTTGCTTTTATCTATTACTTTAAAAGAACAGATAAGGCAACAACAGCAGGGATTTTCAAAACACTTATTGTTGGTATCTTAATTTTAGCGGTAATTCAATATGGAATTATCCAATACCTGGTTTCGTTCGGTGCTTATTTCGATCTTTTCTTTGTAAATACTTTAGGTTTAGGTTTTGGAACCGGAGTTTTATTTTTCGCTATATTATTAATAGGTGGAATGGTTTGGGGCATCCGTTATTCGATTAAACACCAAAAGAAATTATTGAATTTAGGTTTACTTTCTGTGGTATTAATCATTTTCGGTTATGCATCTTTCTCGATGATCATCATCCGTGCGAAGGCAGATCCAAACTTAAATAACAGTGCTCCTAAAGATGCTTTCTCTTTTCTTAGCTACTTAAACCGCGAACAATATGGCGACAGGCCACTGGCTTACGGACCAAATTATAACTCTGAAAGAACAGGGGTAACGGAAGGAAAAACCATCTGGAGAAAAGGTAAAGACAAATACGAAGTAGCGGGTAAAAAAACCGACTACGAGTACAACAACAATACGTTACTGCCACGTATGTACAGCGATGATGCAAGGCATGCAAGTTTTTACAAAGAATGGATGCACCTGGATGATTCAAAAAACCCTAACCTGGTTGATAATGTGGGCTTTTTGGCCAGTTACCAGATCGGTTACATGTACATGCGTTATTTCTTCTGGAATTTTGTTGGTCGCCAGAACGATGAGCAAGGTCAGGGAAGTGGTTTTGAAGGGGAATGGATCAGCGGTATTAAACCAATTGATACTATGTTGAGGGGCGATCAAAGTCACTTACCGCCTTCAACTTTTGATAATAAAGCTTATAACCGCTTCTTCTTTTTACCATTAATTATGGGAATAATCGGTGCGCTTTGGCATTTCAAACGCAACCAGAAAGATGCTGGTGTGGTGGCTTTATTGTTCTTCTTTACCGGTATTGCGATTGTATTGTATTTAAATCAGAAACCATTAGAGCCACGCGAAAGGGATTATGCATATGTAGGTTCGTTCTATGCCTTTGCCATATGGATCGGTCTTGGGGCGCTCGCCATAAAGGAATGGTTATTTAAAAAATTAACCCCAACCACGGGTGCCATTGGTGCCACGGTAATCGGTTTACTGGCCGCTCCGGTAATTATGGCTGAGCAGGGCTGGGATGACCACGATCGTTCTACCAAACTGGTTCCACATGATATTGCATTGGATTATCTTCAATCTTGTGCGCCAAACGCCATCTTATTTACCTATGGTGATAACGATACTTACCCGCTTTGGTATATCCAGGAGGTTGAAAATGTACGTCCGGATGTGCGTATTGTAAACTTAAGTTTGTTCGATACGGATTGGTACATCAATGGTTTAAGACAAAAACAAAACGAGTCGGCACCATTGCCTATCACCATGAAACCTGAGCAGTATGTACAGGGCGAAAGGGATGTAATGCCGTACGATGATTATAAAATTGCAGGCAGTATCGAACTTAAAAACGTAGTTGATTTATTGTTATCAAACGACGATAGTGATAAGGTACCGATGCAGGATGGAACAAAATCGAACTTCCTGCCGACTAAAAATCTAAAAATTACAATAGATCCGCAACAAGTGGTGAGCACAGGAACGGTGCCGGCAGCTGATGCTTCGAAAATAGCAACAGAAATGGACTGGAAGTTTAACAAAGGTTATGTAACCAAAGGTACGTTGGCCATGTTCGATATCCTTGCCCACAATAACTGGAAACGTCCTATTTATTTCGCATCTACCGTGCCTTCTGAGCAATATAATGGTTTAGATAAATATTTGTACAGCGAAGGTTTAGCCTTGCGTTTATTGCCGTTAAAAGCTGATACAACAGCGTCAGAAGAGAGACCAGAGCAGTTAAATACGCCTGCGATGTACAATAATGTGATGACCAAGTTTAAATGGGGCAATATGAAAACTGCCAAATACTTAGATCCACAATCATCTGATGATACTTTTATCTTCACCAACATTTTCAGCAGCTTAACCGGCAGCCTGATTAAAGATGGTAAAACTGATGAAGCGAAAAAAGTTGTAGACAAATATTTTGCGGTAATGCCAACTGATAAATTCTTCGGTATCCGTACTGTTGTAGTGAAATTCTACATGGCCGAAAACTTATATAAATTGGGCGAAACGGCAAGAGCGAATGATATCATGGATAAATCCGGAGAGTATATCAACAAAGAATTAACCTACTTAGCTGATATTTCTCAATCGAAAGGTTTAACCGGATCGCAGAATATTCAAACTGGTTTATATTACCTGGATAGGATGATTAAAACCAGTAAAGCTGCTGGTCAGGATAAACTGAGTGATAAACTACAGAAAACATTTAATGCTTTAGAGAGCCGTTTATCAGCTTTCTTCCCGCAACAGGGTCCGCAGCAATAAGCGGATATTGAAATAGATTATAAAGCAGCTGCATTAATTTGTAGCTGCTTTTTTATTGTCCAAACCTATTGCGCTTGCGCTCGTTTCTAACGAGAGCAAGCTTGATAAATGCTTGCGCTCGTTTCTAACGAGTGCAGCAATAGCCTTACGATTTTATCGTAAAACAGATAGCCCATTAATTAAACCGTAAAATACGGAATCCTATTTACACGCTCGTTAGAAGCGAGCGTGAGCAACCCACAAAAAAATCCTGTTCAGCATTACCGAACAGGATTTCCAATTTTATTTTTAAAATGATTATTCGTTTACAACGCCCATCGCACAGAATTTGTCAATTCTTTGTTCGATCAGTTTATCGGTTTTTAATTTACCAAGAGCGGTTAAATCTTTAACAATATACTCTTTCAACGTTTTGCCCATCAATTCCGGATCCTGGTGTGCACCACCAAGCGGCTCAGGGATAATGCCATCAATCAGTTTATTGCCAAACATATCGTCAGAGGTTAACTTAAGGCATTCTGCGGCTTTCTCTTTAAAATCCCAGCTTCTCCATAAGATAGATGAGCACGATTCAGGAGAGATAACCGAATACCAGGTATGCTCCAGCATATACACTTTATCGCCGATACCAATACCCAAAGCACCACCAGAGGCACCTTCGCCAACAACAATACAAATGATTGGCACACGCAATACCGACATTTCCAACAGGTTTCTGGCAATCGCTTCACCTTGTCCACGTTCTTCTGCCTCTAAACCCGGGTAAGCGCCCATTGTATCGATAAAAGAAACCACAGGTTTATTAAATTTCTCTGCCAAACGCATTAAACGTAACGCTTTACGGTAACCTTCAGGGTTAGCCATCCCAAAATTACGGAACTGACGCTCTTTGGTATTTTTACCTTTCTGGTGACCAATAACCATAACCGTTTGACCGTTAATGGAAGCAAAACCACCAATAATCGCCTTATCATCCTTTACCGTTCTATCGCCATGCATTTCGATGAAATCATCACAAATCATGTTAATATAATCGAGGGTTTGCGGACGATCAGGGTGACGGCTCATCTGAACCTTGTTCCAACCGGTTAAATTTTTATATAAGTTATTGGTAGTTTCATTTAATTTACCATCAAGCTCGTCTAACGTGGCAGACATATCTACCTTGGTTTTTTCGGCAACTTGCTTAACCTTTTCTATCTGCTGAACTAAATCGGCAATAGGTTTTTCAAAATCGAATGATGTTTTTATCTGCTGCATAATTGAACCACAAAAATAAGTAATTATTTTTAGTTTGTAGCGAACAGTTTTTTTGTTTGCGTTTTAGAGAGGATAAATCATTTTAGCAAGGCTGATAAAAGAGCGTTACAAATGTGATTTACTTCTTTTTTTTGGAAAGCAAATGCAATGGTGCTTGGGTTGGGTGCTCTCCCGCCATCGTTCCTGCTCCGATGAAAAATCGGGAGCATCCACTAAGTCGGGTTTAGATTACAACAGTTCCTGCTACTATGAAGGGTTTCCGTGCCACCGCCTGATTACACCAAACGTTCCTACGGAACGTAAACGCCGATCATAATTGGCTACTATCCGGGAATCGTCCCGATGGGACGCTCTGTGTTATAAAACTTTACGTTCCATCTGCCAATATTATTTAGCCGGTTCAACTATCGTTAGATAAGGCGTCCCATCGGGACGCTTACCAGGTAGAAAAAAAATAATATTTTATTTTTTGTGTCGTTCCATAGGATCGTTTCATTTTTCGCTAAAAGAAAAATATCTGGCAACCATGCAGGATCTCCGTGCCGCAGACCAATCCCCTTAGCCCTGATTGAAATGAAAAGCCCGCAATCCCGGTTTTTCATCGGGAGAGGACTTGTAATGTAAAGCAGGACGAACAATTAATCATTGTACAGCATCTGCGCTCCAAAAAAAAATAAAAATTATTTTAAAGCATTTACAATAATTAGCCTGGTGATGAAATCTTTAACGATTTACCTGAAATCGCTAGAGATTTCTTCATTTAGTAGCACTTCAATCGAAACGACGACCGATTTTTTTAAAATTTAGCAGCCTCGCCTGCTTTTGGCAATGCTTTTTTAATAAACTCGCGGATATGGTTATTCGCCGTTTTCAGGTCATCTTTACGCAGGTACATCATGTGCCCGCTGCGGTAACCTTCCCAGCTCATTCTATCCTGAAGTTTACCCGCAGCATCTAACTGCCACATGCTGTATTTGGCATTAAAATAATCGCAGGCGCCATCATAATAGCCAGATTGGACTAATAAATGCAGGTATGGGTTTTGCGCCATGGCCTGACGGAGGTTATCCCCTGTCTGATCACCGGTTTTATCCCAGGGATATACCGAACCGAACATGTTATATTTTAAATCGGTTTTATAATTAAGTTCGTTACGGATGTACATATTAATGGCCGGCGTAAAGGAGTGCAGCCACGAAGTCAATTCAGCATTATAATCAGGTCCTTCACCTGCGCCCATTTTATCGATGCCACGGTAGCGCGAATCTAAACGGCCAACAGTAAAACCTTTGTCCCTTAACAATTCTTTCCAGAAGAAATCGGTAGGTACGTTGAGGTTGTAATCTAAAATCACTTTTTCTGAAAGGCCAGAATAACGGGCCATTTTTGTTGCTATGGCTTTCTTTTTATCGGTGCTTAACATTCCGCCCTGCGAAATGGCCGGAATCAGCTCGTTGATGGTAAAACTTTCTACTTCGGGCAACATTGCGGTTAAATCTTTGCCCTCTAAATCGGCTGCCAGAGCTTTGTGGTACCAGGCAGTGGCTGCAAAATAAGGCAAACGCAGCGCCGCATCAACGGGGCCACTACGCTCAATACCCAGCTCAGTTGGCGATACGAGTACCACACCGTTTAAATACATCCATTGATTGTTCTGCAGCTCCAAAGCCAAACCCGAAACACGGGTGGTGCCATAACTTTCGCCAATTAAAAATTTTGGCGAGGCCCAGCGGTTATTACGGGTTACAAAAGTATTGATCCACTCGGCCAGGTATTTAATATCGGCACGTACGCCAAAAAATTTATTAGTCGGGATATCTTTGCTCACCGCCCTCGAATAACCGGTATTAACGGGATCGATGTAAACTACATCGGCAACATCTAAAATAGAATATGGATTTTCTTTATAACCATAAGGTTGTACAGGATAACCTTCGTCGTCGATATTCAGCACCACCGGGCCGGTATAGGCAATGTGCATCCAAACGGAAGCAGAACCTGGTCCGCCATTAAAAGAAATCACCAAAGGGCGCTTATCCCGGTTTTGTACATCGCTACGCTCGTAATAGGTATAAAATAAGCCGGCAATGGGTTTACCATCTTCATCCCAAACCGGAAGTGTACCTGTGGTAGCTTTGTAAGGAACAGCTTTTCCATCAATGGTTACCGAGTGGTTGGTTACAACCGAACTCTCTACCTTGATGGTTCGCTCATTGCCTGATGATTTGGGTTCATCTTTAACGGTAACCTGTGTAGTGGTTACGGTTTCTTTCGATTGATTCTTTTTCGGTGCCTGTTGTGCATGTACAAACAATGTGGCACACAAAAATGTGGTGAGTATAAATCTGAATTTCATTTGAAAGTTAGTTTGGTGCATAAATATCAAATTAATGCGCCGTTAATCAAAAAAACTGATTAGAAATGTTACCATAAAAAAGACTGCCTTGCTTTTTGGGCAAGGCAGGCATAAGGTTCACACTATTTTAAAAAGTCTTCTGATCTAACTTATGTCCAGTATTTACGGATTCATTATTTTAATCAGATCTTTGGTAACCTTAAAATTAGGGTGAACAATTGTATTATCATGTGGCGAAGTAAGTGCAGCATCTCTATCAATTGCATAGCTAACCACTCCACCTTTTTTGCTGCCTCCGGTTGGCTGCCACCTTGCATAATCATATGCCCTGCCTGTACCATTTTGGGGATAGAGAACATCATCCCAATAATTACCCGGATATCCGTTTTCCTCATAAAAAGAAAACCCGGGCACAAATTTTTTCGACGGGATATTAGGTGAAAAGGTATTCCAGGTATTTTGTAATGTAGACGAGCCACTGCCATAAGCCTGAAGCCATACATAATCGATCATCCCACATACATTTTTAAAAAACGGAGTATTGCCATCCTGATTGGTATCATAGGTGAGCAGTTTCCCTGTTCCTGATTTTGGCCCCAGGTAGGCGGATAGGGCTGTATAAATTCCCGTTTTCTCTGTTAATTCGGCACCTGTAACATTATGCTCAATATCGATGTCGAAGCCGTCTAAACCATATTTATTAACCGTTTCATCCATTATTTTTTTGGCTGCGGCAGCGTAACCGGCAGCATTCTGACCGGCACCTGCCGGCATGGTTAAAGAGCCCGTAATAATCACTTTTGTTCCTCTCGCATGCAGGTATGGAATATAAACATCCTTTAGTTTTGTCCAGTAGGGCGAATCGCTTGGGGTGTAATTCGTAAATACAATCACTACATCCAGGCTATCAGGCAATTCAGTCATAACCGGATCATTCGCATTTCCACTTACTACCCTATCACGCCAGGTACGATAAAACCCCGCGGTTATCTGGTGATCACTTTTTTTATAGGCAATAAGGTTCTCCAGGCTGGTGCCTGATGCTAAAGCAGACTGTTTATTTTGTAATGACAACTGATTTTCCTGTTGATCATCAACAGCATTTTTTTTACAGCTGCTCAAATTAACGATTACAGCTGAGGTAAGAATGACCAAAGCTGCTTTTTTAAAGATTTTCATAGGTTAAATATTTAGTTAAAGTTTTTTTAGAACTTAATCCAAATACAATACCAGCAATAAAATTTCTGTTTATTCCATTACTGATATTTTGGGTGTACGACAAAATATAGTTCCAGAATCATTTAGCGCTGCTATTTTTATTCATAAAGAAATTCCATTTTTTTGAAAGAAAACAAAAGAATGAATTTACCTGCAATTCGATTCGGGGAAAATCATCTACAAAATGTAGAAATTTAACCCCAAAAATATTGAGCCTTAATCAAAATGGATTACTTGTAGAACATAAAAAACCAGCAAAGCTTTTGGCAATGCCGGTTCTGCAAAAAACTGCTGCAAATAAAGCAGTAGACCTATATTAAGTAATCAGCTAACCATTTTTTTGGAGCAACTTTAACATGAGCAGGTGTAAAACTGCTAAAAATGCAAATGATAAAAGCGAATACTGCCATCAATAAGGTAATTGATTTTTCATTTAACTGGTTTAAACAGGTTGAGATTTATACAATGGATTTTGTTTGGGGTGCCACCGCAGTAGCTAAGTTAAAATTTTAGTTATCAGCTTTTTACCAAAAATGCTGCGCAAACGTTTGCCCAAAATCAGATCAGATAAAAAAGCCGACAACGCAATAATGCATTGTCGGCTGAATGATAAACCGGGATGATTTATATATTATTTATCCCACCAAACCCTGCCGGTGAGGTTATCGCCACCAGGTACAGCTGAAGAGGCTGCTTTGTAATTGGCGTTATTTTTAGCCGCTTCTTCTACCGGGTATGGGAAACGGCGTGGAATAGTACCATTAGTAGCATTGCCTGGATAAACTACCGGGGTTAAAGCCGGAAACCCAGATCTGCGCCAGTTAGACCATGTTTCATAAAAATCGAGCATAGTACAGGTATGTAACCAATATTGAGTATTGATCATTTCTAAACCGTTTGCTGCAATGTATGGATTGGCTGCAGCATAAGCATCAGCAACAGTACCCGAAATGGCTAAGCTTGCATCATACTGCGATAAGAAAGTAATACCAGCTGACAATCCACTGGCGTAATGGTTAGCAGCAGAACCACCTATTGCCCATCTTTGCGCAGCTTCTGCCAATAAAAGTTCGCTTTCGGCATAGGTTAAAATAAAAGTTACACCGTCCTTTTTAATCATTGCCGGATTTGGTGAAGAATAAGCCGGAAACGTGGTATAAGAGGCATCCTGCCTCACATCCCTTCCAGCAATCCCGCTTAAATCTTTCCCGTTAGGCATTCCTTTCTGCACAAGCGGATCAGCACTGTAATTAGGATTTTGGGCTTTGCTGTTTTCATCAAGAAAAAGTCCGGTAACGGCAACTTTTCCTAATCGTGGATCGTTTGCTGTTTTTAATTTATTGATAAAAGTCTGCGACCATTTCACATAATAATTTTCCTGCCCTCCATCGCCTGCCAATACCTGGCTATTACGATTTTGAGTTACCCTCGCACCTGAGACATCATGTTTTACAAAAGCATTATCATCATTACTGATCATTGTTTTACCGATTACCTTCTGAGCGTAGGCCTTAGCCGTATTTTCATCAACTTTGGTTAAACGCATAGCAATGCGCAACAGCAAAGTGTTTCCAAAGCGCTTCCATTTATTAATGTCACCTTTGTAAATGGCATCTCCGGTTACTTTATCGCCATTAACATCCAATGCATTTGTAGCCTCTTCTACTTCTTTTAATAAATCGGTATAAATGGCCTGTTGTTTATCATATTTTGGTGCAAGATTGCCGGTATAATAGCCTTGTCCAGCTTCTGAGTAAGGTGCATCGCCATACAGGTCGGTAATGCGCTCAAAAATCAATGCTTTCCATAAGCGGGCAACCTGGCGTACATTATTATATTTCGGAACACCTTTTGTAAACTCTACAATATCTACAATCGGCTTAACCTGTTCTACATAAGCACCTACTGTAGTACTGCCCCAGTAAGCTGCGGTATAACCTTCGTTCAGTAAATATTTATCTCCTGCCCAATAACTCACCACGGTAGAAAGTCCCTGCATCATGGTAGAAGAATAAATTAAATTTCCCCTCCAGGTATCGTAAGCAAAATCTATACTGCCTGTATAAGTAAGTTGTGCAGTGGTTAGGGTATAATTAGGATCAAATGTTGCTGCGCCGTAAGCAGATGGGTTGGTATTAATATCCTCGAAATTTTTGGTACAAGCCGAGATCATTAACATGCCGCTACAAAATAACAGGCTATATTTTTTTAATATGTTCGTTTTCATTGTTCTGTCTGTTTAAAATTTAAAGCTTCACACTAAGGTTTATACCAAACGTTCTAACCGGTGGTACACCACCCAGTTCCAGTCCTGGAAAAGTTGCGTTATAACTCGATTCAGGGTCGATATTATCCGTTTTTTTCATCAGGATAAACAGGTTCCTGCCTACAAGGCTTACATTTAAACCATGTATTTTGTTGTTGAACATTTTTGCAGGGAAATTATAACCCAAAGTCATTTGCCTGAACTTGATGAAACTTGCATCCTGCACAAATTTATTAGACACATTATCTGCTGATAGCTGATAGTAAGTTGCGGCCGTGTTACCCAATGCTTCGCGGTTTTCGAGCGTAGCCTGGTGTAAACCAAAAACATAACCATAATAATCAGTTGCAGAGAATACCTTACCCCCCCATTTACCATCAATTAGGAAAGATAGGGTTGCACCTTTATAATTAAACTCGTTGTTCCAGCCTGCAAACCATTTATTGTAAGCAGAACCATAGGCAACCAGGTCGCCACGCTGCGGGGCATTATTTGCACCCAGCATAATATTTCCTGATGCATCATACTTATAATCGTAAGCCATTACCTGAGACGCAGCTTTACCCGGAATGTTCTGTAAAAAGCCTACGCCCGATCTTGAAGTAGCAATCAGGTTTGAGGTAACCCCATCAGCAAGCGAGATCACTTTATTATCGTTATATGATCCGTTTAAAGAAGAAGTCCATACAAAATCCTGGTTCTTTACCACCTGGCCAGATAATAGCAGCTCTACCCCTTTATTTTCGATTTTACCAGAGTTCAAAACCGCACCACTAAAACCAGTAGAGGTAGAAGTGGTTACAAAAGTGATTTCATCTTTAGATATTTTTTTATACCAGGTAAAATCAAGATTTAAACGATCGCCGAAAAAGCGCATTTCGGTTCCTATTTCCAATTCTGATGCTTTTGAAGCTTTTAAGGCAGAATTTGGAATATTTACGTTCGAAATGGTGCCCAATGGCAGTCCGTTTAAAACTTCGCTTCTTAAACTATAAGTCAGCAAGGTTTGATAAGGGTCGGTAGCCTGACCAACTACAGCATAACCTGCCCTAACTTTACCAAAGCTTAAGAATGATGGTTTCCAAAGTTCAGAGAAAACAAATGAACCGCTAATGGAAGGATAAATCACATTTAACTTATTATCTTTACCAGGAGTGGCCAGGGTAGAAAACCAATCAGTACGGCCACTACCGGTTAAATATAAAATATCTTTATAGGCAAGTTCAAGCGTACCGTACACCGATTGTGTTTCAGCTTCGGATGCCACATAAGCCACCGATTTATTTTTAGCATTTAGAATATTATAAACCCCAAACACGGCAAAATCAGAACCACTGTTTGTGGTTTGAGTTATACTTGTTCTGCGGTAACTACCACCTATATTTGGTGTAACAGAGAAATCTTCATCTACTTTAAAAGGCTTTCCGATTAATACATCCACATTGATATCAGCAAATTTAGTGGCTTGTTCTACAATTTTACCAGGCGCATAATACGCTGTACCAGATGGAACTACATTTTTATACGTATCGTTATAACCATCGCGACCAGCACGTCCCTGTAAAAATAAACCGTTATCGAAAGTATAGCGGGCGTTAAAAGAACTGATCAAACGGTCGCGTTTGGTATCATTTACAAATTCGTTTGCCGCAAACCATGGATTAGTTGCATATGCATTGCCTTTATTATACTGGATTTCATTTCCATTGGCATCTTTCCATGGATCGAGATCTTTTACACTTACACTGGTTGGTAAAAAAGCTACGTTATAGTTGGCATTACCTGCACCATCCGAAACCATTGGCCTGTTTTTGGCCTGCTCTAAAATATAGTTCATGCGGGCATCAATGGTTAAGCGTTTAATTGGGTTAAAAGTACCTACCAGGTTAAAAGACTGCCTGTTTAAGCCAGAGTTTGGCACAACAGAATTGTTATGAACATCATTTGCAGATAAACGGATAGTACCCCCATCAAAACTCTTGTTTAAAGCAACCGTGTTAGACCATGTGCCTCCCGTGCGGTAAAAATCTTCGATATTATTTTTCTGCGCAGAATATGGCCTGCTTACACCATCAAACTGAACCACATTAGATCCGTCTAATTTTGCACCCCAGCTTGATCCTCCTACCTGTGCTGCAGCAGCAGCATCAGTTGGTTTTACTCCGTTGGCGCCTTGTCCGTAAACATATTGCCAGTTGGTTCTGTCCATTACCTGTTCTGCAACATAATTGGTATTAAATTCGATGCTGTTGCCTTTTCCGCTTTTCGTAGTAATTAAAATTACGCCTGCCTTAGCACGGTATCCATATAGGGCCGCAGCGGCAGCGCCTTTTAATACTGAAATACTTTCAATATCATCTGGATTCAAGTTTCCGACCGCATCTCCTAAATCTGGAGCATTATCGTACTGACTACCCGAATTGCCATTAGCATTTAAGTTATTTAAACCTACCGGTTTATTTTCCATTGGCACACCGTTAATAACATATAAAGGCTGGTTGGTTTGGCTTAAGCTTGATACCCCACGAATGGTTACGCTTGTTGCGGCACCAGCACCACCAGATGTTGAGCTGATATCTAAACCAGCTACTTTACCTACCAAAGAGTTAGCCACATTATTTTCTCTCGCCTGGGTTAAGGTTTCGCCACCAATCTGCGTAACCGAATAACCTAAAGCCCTTCTTTCTTTTTTAATACCCAAAGCCGTTACTACCACATCGGTAAGCTGTTTGGTATCTTCAGTTAAAACAATATTAATGGTAGTTTGTGAACCAATGGCTACTTCTTTGGTCTGAAAACCGGCATAAGAAACCACCAGAACTGCATTTTCAGGTGCGTTTAAAACAAATTTTCCGTTTATATCTGTTGAGGTACCTATCCCCGTTCCTTTAACCCTTACACTGGCACCTGGTAAGCTGCCACCCTGGGCATCTTTTACCGTTCCCGAAATAGGAACCTCTTTATTTTTGCTAATGACAATTAAGCCACCATCAGAAACAGAATATTTCAGGTTTGTTCTGTTTAAAATGGCTGCCAAAACATCGGTAACCAAAGTATTGGTTACAGTAATGCTTACATCCTTATTAACAGGAACGTAAGACGAGCTGTAAACAAAATGGTAACTGCTTTGCTGCTCAATAATCTGTAAAACCCTGGCCAGTTTTGTTTTCTTAACATCTAATGAAATTTTTTCCTGCGAAAAAACCGATGCGGAAACATTAAGGCAGGTAATGAACACCATAATACAGGCTAGTTTCATTAGCATAATGAATTTTAGGAGCGCTTTATATTTGGGGCGCCCTTGCAGTAAGTAATAATAAATCATATTTTTGTTTTTTTTGGTTGCATAAGTTCCTGGCAGCAATCTGTTTGCGCATAAACTGCCATTAATTGATCAAAAAAGAAATTCAAGAGGGCGGTGCTCCAACACCGTCCTTTTTTCTTCCTATTTTGAGATGATTACCTGTTTCCCCTTTATCTCATATTTAAAATTATTTTCAGTTGCTTTTAAGGCGTGTAATACCTCTTCTATACTCTCGTTGGTAATGGTTGCCGTAAAACGGTATTTTTCCAAAGCCGGATCGGTAAATCTGATTTCAACATTATACCATTTCTCGAGCACATTTTTAATCTCATCAAAATTCTGGTCGTAAATTTCGATCCGGTTCTGTGTCCAGGCCGTTTCTACAATAGTACTGTCCTTAATTTTGGTATAGTGATTAATGGTTATTTCGGGCTGTGGCGCCATCGGCTTAACCAGTTTGTTTTTTTGCTGCTGCGGCATTACTTTGTAAAACGTAACCTTCTGGCTCGGCTTTAAAGTAATTACACCGCCGTTTCCGTTTACGCCTTCCATGGTAATTAAACCGCGGATTAAGGTAGCTTCTGAACTAATTTCATCCGGATAAGCTTTTACATTAAAAGCAGTACCCAGTACATTGATGTTAAAATCGCTGGTATGTACTTTAAAAGGTTTATCCTTATTGTGCTTTACATCAAAAAAAGCTTCACCAGTTAAAGTAACTTCTCTGTATTTATCGTTAAAATCTTTAGTTAATGATAGAACACTTTTGGCGTTTAAAAGTACCGAAGTACCATCCGGTAAAATGATTTTTTTCCGCTCGCCGCTTTTTGTGGCAAAAGTATAAACCATCTGAGCCGGTTTATTTGCCCCACTGTTTTTATAAAAAGTATTATAAATTAAAACGGCACCAAACACCAAAATTACCGCTGCTGCAATTTTAACCCACAAATAACGGTGCAGTTTTACCACCTTTTCTTCAGGGGCAGGAAACATATGTTCTTTAAAATTTTCTACCTGCTTGGCCAGCGGACGTTTATTTCCGCTCAATATTGCATAAAGCTTTTTTGCCTCTGCAATTACTTCCACCTGCTCAGGGTGTGCATTAATATACTTCTCCCAATATCCAATGCATAGCTTATCCGTTCCGGCGCAGTATTGCTGGAAAGTGCTATCGACAAGAAAATCTTCTGCATTGAATTTACTTCTATCAACCATTCTTTTTGCCTTTTATATAACAGTGCCCAAAAGCTTTACTTTTTCCTAAGGAAATTTTAACTTTCTTTTAACATCACCGAACATATGCCCTGCAATAGCTTTAAATAAAGAAATTTAATTTGTTTAAACTAAATTTATGAAGTTTAAAAGGGGTTAAACACGGAAATAACTTTGGGCGTTTTCTGATTATTTTTTGGGCGTTTTAATCCGCTATAGCTCCTGGTTACCCTTCGATTCCGCGCAGGGTGACAGGTAATCTCTATCCCACTTAATGGGAAACCTAATTTTTCATGATCTGGAAAGCAAGTGTATCACCTTTGGGTTTCACCTGCCCCGTGCTGCGTTACAAATCCTCGCCCTCATACTTCGGGCTGTGGGTTTTCCACTGTGCCCGGGTTTAGCTTGCAGGGTGAGCAGAACTATTAAAGGTTTTTGGCTATCGCCGGAACAGGACCTTGTTAAATAAACGTGACAGGAGCGACAGCCCCGAATTTTTCATGAGGGCTATAGCAAATGGCAGGGCAACAGCACCGATGAAAAACAGACCGCTGGTTTTCGGATAAAAAGTGTCGTTACCTTTCTATTAGACTCTGAATAACATAAAAAGAGATATCGCAACTGCAGTTGATCCCCTATAGATCTCTCTATTCCGCTACGCTCCAATCGAGATGACGGATCGATAAGATTTACGAAGTCATCCTTTTGCTCAGGCCCCAAATGATGTAACGCGAAGATTTTATGCGTTAAATTCCTTCCGCAGGATTTTAAGCGCATCGTAAATGGTATTGTAGGCAGTTTTTATTGTCTGATTGCTTTGTTCTGCAATCTGCTCGTAACTTAAACCCTCGAAAAATTTTAAATGGATCAGTTGTTTTTGCTTAAAAGTGAGTTTTTCCAGCGCATTTTTGAGTTGATATTTTACCAGCTCGTCGCTCTGCACCTTTACTATAAACTCTTCGTAACTCATTTCCATCCAATCGCCATCGGCGCCGGCATTAAAAAGCGCATCGTTAATTTTGCGCTTTCTTTCGAGAATCCTCAGCAATTTCCTTTTTAAAAAGGTGCGCAGGTAGGCTTCAACATTATCAACGCGGGTTAGGCTCTCGTGTTTTTCCCAAATGGTGGTAAAAACCAGGTCGGTGGCTTCGCTGGCAGTATCTGCATCAGCACAAACCCTGATCCCGAAATTAACCAAAGGATAATATAGTGCGGCATAGAGGTCAAAAAACGCATTTTTATCGCCAGTCCGTAACCGTTCCCATAATAAATGATGCGCTAATTTGTTATCCATTAAGTTGTTAGTTGTTATCGCAATATTAACTAAAAACAATAAGATTATTACTAAGTTTCAGTTCGTGACGACACGAACCGAGGGAAAAATGTTTGCGCTCGTTTTCAAACGATAAACTAATTAATGCCCGTTAAGAAACGAGCGTTAGCGAAAGATGGAATAATCAACTAAGGTTGAATAAATAAAAAAAGTCGTTATTGCGATGCATGAAGCAATCTTAAAGCACGCTTTAATAGCGATCGCTGTAAGATTGCTTTGTCGGCTGAAAAAGCCTTCTCGCAATGACGACTCCTTGCTGGTTTTGGAAACCTGATGGGTTTAAATATTTACTTTAAAGCTGTTTTACTAAAAATATGGTATTCTCCGGGGGCTAAAGTTTGGGCATAAATGCTGGTGTTTAAATTAATACCTGTACCTACTGCATCGATCCAGCTACCAGCCGATCCGAAATCGATATTGGCAGTTTGATTTACCACATCAAAATTACCCACCACCACAACGGTATTGCTGCCTTCAGTTAATTTGATGTATTTAATTCCGCCTGCCAGGTTATAGGTTGAACTGGTTGAATTAAAAATGCTGTTGTTCTTTTTTAACCGGATAAATTTTGCATAGGCATCGTACAATGCTTTGCGGCTCGGATCGCTGTAATAATCCCATTTAATTGGTTTTTCGCCCGTTCTGTCATTAAAATCGATGTTGATATCGTAACCCAGTTCTCCAAATTGCCAAACCATTTTAGGTCCGGGGATGCTGAATAAAAAGGCGGCAGCTAGTTCTTCTCTTTTTAATGAGGTGGCCAGGTTTCCTTTAATTACATAACTGCCAGAAGCATTTCCATAAGTGATATTCTTAAAGTTTAAACGCTCCTCGTCGTGACTTTCGCCATAGGTAACCAAACCGTCAGATTTGGTAAATCCATGATTGGCATAAAAGCCCCATTGAAAGTTAGAATTATCCAGCCAGCCCATGGTAGCCTCGTTCATATTGTAATTGAGGTTGTTCCATAGCATCATGCCATCGTCGGCCAATACCTTTTCTTCTGATTGTTCGGCAAAATGTTCTAAAATCACATAAAAATTATTGGCATCCACACTTTTAATAAAAGCATTATAATCTTTCCAGATGGCGATACGGCTGGCATCGTATAACCTGAACTGCGCATCATCTGTTGATGCTTTCTGGGTAAAACCTTTCGAAAGATCGAAACGGAAGCCATCAATTTTGTACTGCAGCATCCAGAATTTCATTACGTCTTTCGAGAATTTTTTAGTGGCCGGGCTTTCGTGGTTAAAATCATAACCTACATTAAAAGGATGTTTGGCATCAACATTAAACCACGGGCTATTCGCTGTAGGTTTTGAACCATCAAAATACAATTGTACCATCGGCGATTGTCCGAAAGAATGGTTCAGTACCATATCCATAATCACCGCTATACCCCGGCCATGGCATTCATCAATAAAATTTTGCAAAGCTGTTTTAGTACCGTAGTACTTATCTGGCGCAAAATAAAATGACGGATTGTAACCCCAGCTCAAGTTTCCTTCAAACTCATTTACCGGCATTAATTCGATGGCATTTATGCCCAGGCCGGTTAAATAATCGAGTTTGGCCAATGTTGAAGCATAATTATGATCAGTTGTAAAATCGCGAACCAGTAATTCGTAAATCACCAGGTTATTTCTATCCGGACGGGTAAAACTGTTATTTTTCCAGGTATAAGTGGGCTGATTGGCCTGCATTACACTAACAATACCTGTGGTTTTACCTGTGGGATAAATTTTTAAATTTGGGTAAGTTGCAGCCGAAATGTATTGATCGTTATCAGGATCGAGCACTTTTTCAGAATAAGGATCGGCAACTTTCAGGTTTCCATCTACATAAAACTGATAGGCATATTCGTTAGCCGGGTTTAGGTTATCAATTTGTACCCACCAGTAATTTCCATCGGTGGTATTTTTCATCGGTGTTGCAGTTACAGACCAGGTGTTAAATTCTCCGATCAGTGCAACCGATGTTTTATTAGGCGCATACAAAGTTACAATGGCCGATGTTCCGTTATTGATAAACACGACACCATCTTTAGCGCCAGCAGGTAAATCGGCTTTTTGGTTGGTTGGCGTTGGCTCAACACCACCATCAGACGCTTTTTTACAGGCGGTACTAAACGCTGTTACCAATAGCAACAGGTAAATGATTGTTTTGGCTCTTTTTGTTTCGTGCAGACACAAAGCAACGCGGTTGATTATTTTTTTCATTTGGTTAAAATTTCAGGATTTAGCTTATACTGTTTCGTGGCGACACGAACCAGAGCGAGTTTTTTTACTACAGAGAACACCGGGTTTTTCACAGCGTGCACTGAAAATAAATATGTATGTTCTCGATCCGTGTCGCCACAGGCCGAAATATGGGTAATGGCCTGGGAGGACACAGACCATGGAGTTAATGTTTTAGACTGATCGATTTTCTTCTACTTCGAGTTTCGAAGCTAAAGCGTCATCTGTATTTTTAGTTTCCCGAATAAAAACATAACAGATTATAGCAGCCAGAATCATTAAACCACCACCTAATTGCACCGCTAAAAGCCTGTCGTTATTCAGTACATTACGCATTAACCAGCCAAAACCTAATGAAGCAATGATTTCTGGCAGTACAATAAAGAAGTTGAAAATGCCCATGTAAATCCCGATTTTATCTTTTGGTAACGAACCGCTCAACATGGCATAAGGCATAGAAAGGATACTGGCCCAGGCAATCCCAACCCCAGTCATACACAGGTAAAGCATGTTTTTGTCGTGCACCCAGGCTACACTGATCAAACCAATGGCGCCGCAGATTAAACAAAGTGCATGGGTAGTTTTACGTCCGAGCGCATCGGCAATTTTTGGTAAAACCAGTGCGAACAAGAAAGTAATTACACTATAATAAGCCAGGGTTAAACTGCCAAAATCGGCACCATGGGCATAAACCGGATCTGCAGCATCTCTACCGCCAAAAACATTAACCGCTACGGCAGTGGTGTAATAAAACCACATTAAAAATAAACCCGGCCAGGTGAAAAACTGTACTAAAGAAACGATTTGCATTCTTTTGGGCATGTTCCTTAAAGCATGAAAAATTTCGCGGGCACCACCTCCAAAACCTTTGTTGCTTTCTTTTATTTTTTCTTTAAAATCAACATCCTGTGGCGGATATTCTTTGGTGGTAAAAACCGTCCACAATACCGCGGCGAAAAAGAAAAATGCGCCGATATAAAACGAAAACTTCACATTTTCGGGAATATTTCCCTGTTCTGCGGTATTGGTTAAATGGAAAACATTGTTCATGATCCACGGCAATGCTGAAGCCACGCTTCCACCTAAACCAATCATCATGCTTTGCATAATAAAACCGCGATTAACCTGACTATCAGGTAATTTATCGGTAACAAAGGCACGGAAAGGTTCCATGGCAATGTTGCCGAAAACATCCAAAATCCAGAGCAATCCCGCAGCCATCCATAAAGCACTGCTATGCGGCATAAAAATGAGCGCAATACTGCTCACAATGGCACCAATCATAAAATATGGTCTTCTTCTCCCCCATTTTGGATGCCAGGTGCGGTCGCTCAGGTAACCAATTACAGGCTGTACCAGTAATCCGGTTAAAGGTGCTGCCAAAAACAACAATGGAACCTGATCGGGATTAGCACCCAGGTTTTCGTAAATACGCCCCATATTGGCCCTTTGTAAATCCCAACCGAACTGGATCCCGAAAAACCCCACGCTCATATTAATGATTTGTGCGAGTGTTAATCTGGGGTTCTCGAATATTGTTTTTAAGCTCATTTTGTTTGGTTTAAGCGCTTAGCGCAGGGCGTATAGCGTTCTTTCGGTTAAATAAATTATTTTAAATACTATTCATCTGTTCACCTTTTTTTATCGCTAAACGAGTGGGGCCAGGCGCATAGCAAAGACTTTTAAAACTCAATCACCTGAGCGCTAACCGGCGCCAGGTTTACGGGTATGCTTGTTCCTGCGGGAATATTTAATTTTTTATCTGTTAACAGTTCCGTAACCGGAGATGAATTTTTCACTTTTAAAATCTGATCAGGGATTTCGATGTTAGCGGTTAAAGTTTCTGTCCGGTCGAAATTGGCTACTATCAATAAACGCTGTTTGCCAGAGTAACGGATAAAAGCATACATGCGGTTATTCATATTTCCGGTAAGTGGCACCTCATAAATTTCGCCATTAACTACGGCATCACTCGTTGAAGTTACTTTTATCAATTGCTGATAGTAAGCCCTTAAGTTTTGTTGGGAAGGGCTTAATTTTCCTCCATCGAACAATCCGCCGTTCATCCATTTCTGGTGATCAGGAACGCCCCAATAATCAAAAATTGTGGTGCGGTTATCATCGCCGCCAAAACCTTCCTGACCTTTGCCCGGTTCGCCGACTTCCTGTCCGAAATAAAGCATAACCGGACCAGCGCCCAATGTTGCCGAAACAACCATTGCAGGTAAAGCCAGTTCAGCTTTACCTGCAAATCCTGCCGATGCAATGCGTTCTTCATCGTGGTTTTCTAAAAAGCGTAACATGTGTTTGCCAAAACCAGCACTTTCTACCTGCCACACGTGTTTAATCGCTGCTACATCTGCAGTTGGTTCATTTCTGATTAATTTTTTAAGGCCATCGTATAAACCTACTTTATCATACAGGTAATCGAATTTACCTTCTTCTAAATATTGTTGGTACACTTTCGGATTGTAAGCTTCTCCCAGGAAAATCAGATCGGGATTTACTGTTTTAACCTGCGGAATTACCCAGTTCCAGAATGCAATAGGTACCATTTCGGCCATATCGCACCTAAACCCATCAACGCCTTTACGCGTCCAGTAGATTAAAATATCACGCATTTTAAGCCATACCGGAGGAATAGGATCAAAATATGTTTTCTCCCCGTTTTGATAATCTACCCCATAATTTAACTTAATGGTTTCGTACCAGTCATCATATTTGGGCCGGGCAGAAAATACATTATTACCTGTGGCTTTTGCAGGATTTTCCACAAATTTACCATCCTGAAGCGCTGAAAGCGGCGTTTTTTGTCCGTTTGTTGGAACCGTTAAAGCCTGACCCGGGATATAATAATAATCATTTTTTGTGCTAAAGGCTTTGGTTACATCATCCTGTGCGCCAAAGTCGGTTACGCCATTTGGCTTTACATAAGAATGGTAACTCCTGGCAACATGATTTGGAACAAAATCAATAATCACCTTTAAATTTTTGGCATGTGTTCTTTTAACCAATGCTTCAAACTCTTTCATCCTGTTTTTAACATCAACTGCCAGATCGGGATCAACATCATAATAATCGCGGATGGCATAAGGCGAACCCGCCCTGCCTTTTACCACATCGGCGTCATCAACCTTGATTCCGTAAGCAGAATAATCGGTTAAACTGGCGTGTGCAATAGCCCCTGTGTACCAAACATAGTTTACATGGAGTGCTTTTATGCCATCGAGTGCTTTATCGGTAATATCGTTAAACTTACCCGAACCATTTTGCTCAATGGTACCATATGGGATATTGGTGGTATTTTTATTCCCGAACAAACGGGGCAGTAACTGGTATATAACGATCTGTTTATCGTTCATTTTGGGATGTTTTTGTGCAAAAGATGATGATGAAATAAATAAATAGAAAATTGTCATCATGCAAACAATCGCATTAAGATTGATTCGTCGTTCCTCCTCGCAATAACGAAGTGTTGAGAAAGTGACATTTTCCATTTTACATTTTACCTCTACAATCATACCAACTCGGCGTTATTAACTTCAATTTCGGCATTTCCGGCCAGTTTATAGTTCTGATTCCGGATCCCGATTTCTAAATCAACAGCGGCATGGTTTTTAATGCTGATACCGTTTTCAGTGATATTGATTTTCAAGGTTGCCCCTCTAAACCCAATGGTAAAGGAGAACGATTTCCATTTGCCAGGCAAAAACGGGTTAAACTGCAGTTTACCGTCGCGCACACGCATGCCCGCAAAACCTTCTACCACGCTCATCCAGGTACCGGCCATAGAGGTAATGTGTAAACCATCTTCGGTATCGTTGTTATAATCATCGAGATCTAAACGGGCGGTACGTAAATAAAATTCGTAAGCACGGGCCTCGTCGCTTAACTTCGCAGCTAAAATGCTGTGTACGCAGGGCGATAAAGAACTTTCGTGTACGGTACGTGGCTCGTAGAAATCGAAATTACGTTTCAGGGTTTCGAGGTCATAATCTTCTTCAAAGAAATATAATCCCTGTAATACATCAGCCTGTTTAATAAAGTTTGAACGTAAAATCCTGTCCCAGCTCCATTTCTGGTTAATCGGTCTTTCGCTGGCAGGTAAATCTTTAACCAAAATCTGTTCTTTGTCTAAATAACCATCCTGTTGTAAGAAAATGCCTAGTTTTTCATCCTGCGGATAATACATCTTTTCGATAATATCAGCCCAGTCTGCAAATTCCTTTTGGTCGAAGTTTAAGCTTTTTAGCAGGCTGTTATATTTTTCTGGTTGTTGTGTTTCTACAATTTTAGCAGCTTCTGTGGCATATTTCATGCACCACGTGGCCAGAATATTGGTGTACCAGTTATTGTTTACGTTATTTTCATATTCATTTGGACCAGTTACGCCAAGCATTACATATTGCTGTTTATCGCTGCTCCAGTTAACGCGCTGTTTCCAGAAACGGGCAATACTGATTAGTACCTCTAAACCGAAATCAGACAGGTAGCTTTCATCGCCGGTATAACGGATGTAATTAAAAATGGCAAAGGCAATGGCGCCGTTACGGTGGATTTCTTCGAAAGTGATTTCCCACTCGTTGTGGCATTCTTCGCCGTTCATCGTTACCATTGGATAAAGCGCTGCACCATCTTTAAAACCTAATTTCGCTGCATTTTCGATGGCTTTACCCAATTGTTTGTGGCGATAAACCAATAAGTTTTTGCTTACTTCCTGCGGGGCCGTGGCCAGATAAAAAGGCACACAATAAGCTTCGGTATCCCAATAGGTAGAACCTCCGTATTTTTCACCTGTAAAACCTTTCGGGCCAATATTTAAGCGGTCATCTTTACCGGTGTAGGTTTGGAAAAGCTGAAAAATATTGAAACGGATAGCCTGCTGGGCAGAAACATCGCCTTCGATAATGATATCGCTTTCTTCCCATTTGGTTGCCCAGGCTTCGGTTTGCTCTTTTAATAAAGTATCAAAACCTTTGGCTGAGGCCTTGGAAATTACCGATTTGGTTTCTTTTAAAAGTGATTCTTTTGGATAATTTTCGGAAGATAAATTAGCCGCAATTTTAACCAGAGTGATTTCTTCATTAGCTTTAACATCTACCGAAAAAGTTTGTCCGACGAATTTCTCTTTGCGCACAGCTTCCGGATTAAAGTCTGATTTTTCTGCATTTTTATACAGTTCTATATTGCTTCCGGTGCAAACTTCAAATTCGGTTTTCTTTGTTCTTAGTTTGATGTAAGCCTCAGTTCCTGAAATTTCATCAGCAACCAGATCCCAGAATTTTTCATCGTAGTTACTGTCCTGATTTTTAACATCACCATCAATAAAAGGTGTTAAAGTTAATTTACCATCAAAACCCAGCGGCGTAATGCTGTAACGGATGGCCCCAACTTCATCATCGGCTATGCTGCAAAAACGTGTTGATTTAACTTTCAGGGTTTTACCGCTTTTTAATTTCGCAGTAAAACTACGCTCTAAATATCCGGCGTGCATATTCAGCACACGTTTAAAATCGCTTACTCCGGCAGTTGCCAAATCAAGGATCTCGTCATCAATTTTCACTCCAATACCTATCCAGTTTGCTGCATTTAAAACTTTTGCAAAATATTCGGGGTAACCATTTTTCCACCATCCCACACGGGTTTTGTCGGGGTAGTAAACGCCTGCAACATAGTTTCCGGGTAAGGTTTCTCCGGTATAGGTTTCTTCAAAATTGGCACGCTGCCCCATACGGCCGTTGCCCAGACTGAAAATACTTTCTGAAATTTTATTTAAATGTGGATCAAAGCCTTCTTCGATAATATTCCACTCATCTGCTTTAATGTAATTTTTCATATTCTTACGCTTTCGTCATCGCTGTAAAGGTTTAGTAATTCGGTAATGAACTAGAGTTATTTTTTGTTATTTATATTTGCCATTTCCGCCGGTTTTTTACCATTAATTCCCTGGTGTGGTCTTTCCCAGTTATAATAAACAATATAC
>NZ_BAABBY010000014.1:0-143811 GCF_039538295.1 Pedobacter jeongneungensis
CGTAATTAATGCCGTTAGAAACAAAATAGCGCTAAGAATTGCTGCTGTTATTAAAAACCAGGAGAGCTATAAAAATAACTTTAATATTGCCGCTTAAAATTTGTTTTTATCATAACAATCATTTCGACTGTAGCGAAGCGAAATGGAGAAATCTATTTAAAAAGATCCTGAAACAAGAGTTTAGAATTACTATTAGAAAATGGGCGGACAGTCGTTTTTGGAGGCCTGCTGTCCCGCTCTTCGTTACAAGTCCTCGCCCTCGTGCTTCGGTCTGCGGGCTTTACACTACGATCGGGTTTAGGTACAATGGTTCAGTGCCTTAAATTCTAATTCTGCGCAGATCTTAATAGAATCGTCATTTCGACCGCAGTGGAGAAATCTATTTAAAAAGATCCTGAAACAAGAGTTTAGGATGGCTATTAGAAAATGGGCGGATAGTAGTTCTTGGAGGCCTGCTGTCCCGCTCTTCGTTACAAGTCCTTGCCCTCATGCTTCGGTCTGCGGGCTTTACACTACGATCGGGTTTAGTTACAATGGTTCAGTGCCTTAAATTCTAATTCTACGCAGATCTTAATAGAATCGTCATTTTGACCGTAGAGTTTAGGATGACTATTAGAAAATGGGCGGATAGTAGTTCTTGGAGGCCTGCTGTTCCGCTCTTCGTTACAAGTCCTTGCCCTCATGCTTCGGTCTGCGGGCTTTACACTACGATCGGGTTTAGTTACAATGGTTCAGTGCCTTAAATTCTAATTCTGCGCAGATCTTAATAGAATCGTCATTTTGACCGTAGAGTTTAGGATGACTATTAGAAAATGGGCGGATAGTAGTTCTTGGAGGCCTGCTGTCCCGCTCTTCGTTACAAGTCCTTGCCCTCATGCTTCGGTCTGCGGGCTTTACACTATGATCGGGTTTAGGTACAATGGTTCAGTGCCTTAAATTCTAATTCTGCGCAGATCTTAATAGAATCGTCATTTTGACCGTAGAGTTTAGGATGACTATTAGAAAATGGGCGGATAGTAGTTCTTGGAGGCCTGCTGTCCCGCTCTTCGTTACAAGTCCTTGCCCTCATGCTTCGGTCTGCAGGCTTTACACTACGATCGGGTTTAGGTACAATGGTTCAGTGCCTTAAATTCTAATTCTGCGCAGATCTTAATAGATTCGTCCTTTCGACCGCAGTGGAGAAATCTAACAGATAAGGTCCGGATACAAATCCATACCAACAAAAGAAAATTCATGATGATTTCATATTAAATCTTTACTTTCGCCTTTTGAAAGCAAAGCGCATCGTATAAACACAAAAGCAGGAGCTTACCTTATTAAAAAACCACAACAAACGTGTTAGATAGTTTAGTCATCATTCCCACCTACAACGAGAAGGAAAATATCGAAAAGATCATTAGAAAGGTTTTTTCTTTAACCCAGCCTTTTCATGTCTTAATTATTGATGATGGTTCGCCGGATGGAACTGCCGAAATTGTAAAATCTTTACAGGCCGAATACGACGGGCATCTTTTTATCGAAGAACGTGCAGGTAAACAAGGCCTGGGCACTGCATATATTTACGGTTTTAACTGGGCTTTACAAAGGGCATACCCTTATATTTTCGAAATGGACGCCGATTTCTCACACAACCCGGATGATTTGGCCCGTTTACGCGAAGCTTGTGTAAACGGTGCAGATGTGGCCATAGGTTCGCGTTATGTAAAAGGTGTAAATGTGGTAAACTGGCCAATGGGCAGGGTTTTAATGTCGTACTTTGCTTCGATGTACGTACGCTTCATTACCAGAATTAATATTCAGGATGCTACTGCTGGTTTCAAATGTTACCGCAAAATCGTGTTAGAAACCATTCCGCTCAACAAAATTAAATTTGTAGGCTATGCCTTTCAGATCGAAATGAAATTTACCGCCATTAAATTCGGTTTTAAGGTTGTCGAAGTGCCTATTATCTTCACCGACCGTACCGAAGGAACTTCTAAAATGAGTACCAAAATTTTTAGAGAGGCTTTTCTAGGGGTTATTCAAATGAAAATGAACAGTTGGTTTAGAAATTATAGTCGGAAGGTTTAAGTTTGGAGCCGGGAGACTGTAGTTGAGAGTTGCTAAATGTCAATCGTCCCAAGCTCAGAAATTTGAATTTAACCGTTAAATGTTTCTGCTCTTTGTAAACTCCGCACTCAAAATTCCAAACTTACAACTTACTTTCCCTCATCATTGCGCCGAAATCCTGCCCCTTATCCATTGCTTTAACCGTCATGGTAAGTCGTTTTGTGCGTGTGGCTTCGGTTTTCGCCTGATTGATCCAGTTGATGTAATAATTCTGGTGTGATTTAGGTTGTTTTAAGAAATTTTCCATTAGATGCTCCTCTTCCGAAAGGCAGATTTCGAGATCCTCAGGCATTTCGATTTTAAAATCTTTATCTTCTTCTAAATACAGTTCGATAGCTGCTCCTGCTTCTTTTTTCAGTTTTTTACGGAGTTCGCCTTTTAAGGCAATAATAAAATCGCCCTCGCCCATTGGGATGGTTGCCAGTCCGACTACCTCAACCTGATCTATTTTCCCTTTTACCCTGAAACTCTTTTTACAACCTGGCTTCATTTCGCTGGCTAAAGCAGCAGAAATAAATACATAACTCCAGCCGGTTTTTTCGCCCATGGCTTCGAAACGTTCTATTTCTGCTTTAAAGTGGATCATGGCTCTAGAAATTAAGATTCCTTTATTTTATAATGTATGTTTCTTCCACCACCAAAAGCGGCCAGAATACCTAAACTTTCTAATTCTTGCAAATCTCTGGTAGCAGTAGCTTTTGAGGTTTTAGTAATAGATATATATTTTTTAGCCGTCATTCCTCCTTCAAAACCATCTACGCCGAAGCTGTACATTTTATGTAAGACTTTCTTTTGCCTATGATTTAACTTTTCCTTAAATAAATCAAAAACCTTAATTTTATTAAGTGTAAAATCAATCATTTTCTTTGCATCAAACTGTGCCTGCAGGGCAACAGTTACAAAAAATTTTAACCATTCAGTAATTTCATTGCTTCTTTGAGCAACTTTTAAAGCCTGATAATATGCAGACCTGTTGCCTTCAATAGTTTTTGATAAACTTAACATTACTGGTCTTCCCAATGTTTGAGAAATTGCCTTTTCAGCAATTGCCCTTCCAATACGGCCATTACCATCTTCAAATGGATGAATTGTTTCAAAATACAGATGAGCAATTGCTGCCCTTATCAAAGGATCTTTAATTTCTTTAGGTCCAAATGGCTTTGTTTCGTTAAACCATGTTATAAATGCCTTCATTTCTCCTACAACACGGGCAGATGGCGGTGCCTCAAAATGGACTTCTTCTTTTCCAAAGCTACCGGATACAACCTGCATCGGATCGTCACTTTTTCTCCATGCACCCGCAGCTATATGTTTACTTTCCCCGAACAAATAATTATGCCAATTCCATAAGGTTTCATTGCTCAGTACGTCAGAAAATGTATTCCTAACATCAATCATTAAATTGGCTATTCCAGAAGCCCTTTTATCTTTAATAATATCAGGTGTTTTATTAAGTCCTAAATTATTTTTGATTGAAGACATTACATCTTTCCTGCTTAAAAACTCGCCTTCAATCTCAGAGGTTTTTATTGCTTCCGACAATATCGTTTCTAATAGTGCTTCCCGCCCAACATCTTCAGGCAATAACTTTAATAAGGCATTAACTTCGCCTGTTTCTTGCGCAAAATCGTACAATTGATGCTCAATTTCTCTGGTAGAAAAAGTAAAATTTGGCCATGTAGGAAGTTCCCAATTATATTGCATGAGCCGAATATACCATTTATTCGGCTCAAAAAAAAGCCATTTTATGAGCCGATTAGCAAAATTATTCGGCTCATGATATTTAGAATGTATTTGAAATTTATAACAGTTGAGCTTTATTGTTTGTACCATAGGAGGCATTTAAGAACATATAAGTTTAATATCATCCTTCCCGCGCAGGCATGAATTTTAAAGCTTATTGCATTAAGATTCCCAATCAAGTTGGGAATGACGAATCCTTATTTTTTAATCAATCGCCACCGGGTTCATCTGGATATCCAGCTTGGCAAACTTTAATACTTCAATGCTCTGAAATCCGAAATCTTCAACCACTTTACCTAAAATGAGGTAACAGCCTTTTCCTTTAAAAGGGTACATCGGTGTGGTGTTAGGGAAATGGGTGGTATCGAAGAAATCGCCGTTTGCATCTAAAAAGGTACCGAACCACATTTTGGTATTTTTAATGGTATGCACTGTTTTTTCGCATACATAATTGCCTACCATCCTTACGGTTTTACCTAAATATTTGTGCAGATCGGCTGTCATTACATCACCGCGGTAAGGTGTTTTTAGAAAATCGAACATTTTATAATTAAGCGGATACCCCAGTAGTTCGAGTTCGGTATAGGCATTTTCGAGTTCCGAATCCATTAATGCAGGCAGCTCGTAAGTTTTGTAACTCAGCTTGAAAAGCTCCGCATGGTTTATCTTTTTCTGTTTAAAGCCAAGGTAATTATGCACGTCCCAAAGCAGGGTTTTGCGGTCTTTCCCGGTAAAGCGAAATGCACCCAGGCGGATTAAGAGAATGGCCTGTTCGAGCGAAACGCAGGTTCGTTTCACAAAGTCTTCGAGATCGAGATATGGCCCGTTTGCTTTGCGTTCCTGAGGAATAATTTTAATGTTTTTTTCTTCCAAACCCTGAATGCCAATGAAACCCAGATGGGCATCTTCGCCTGTTATGGTTACCACCTCATCGCTTTGATTAACACAGGGCAGATGCACCCTCGCGCCTGTTTTTTGCAGTTCGTGCACATATACCCAGCGACTATAAAAACCACCATAATTATTGAGCACCGCAACCATAAACTCCTTAGGGTAATAGGTTTTTAAGTAAAGGCTCTGATAACTTTCTACGGCAAATGAGGCCGAATGGGCCTTAGAAAAACTATAACCCGCAAAAGATGAAATCTGCCGCCATACTTCGTTAACCAGTTCTTCGGAATGCCCCTGGTTCCTGGCCGAAACTTTAAATTTGTTCACCAACTCTTCAAAAGCGAGTTTAGACCGGTATTTACCACTCATCGCCTTGCGGAGAATATCCGCATCGGCCAGATCCAGCCCTGCAAAATAATGGCAAACTTTAATTACATCTTCCTGATAAACCATTACACCATAGGTTTCGCCAAGCCGCTCTTTCATCACGTCACAGAGGTACACTACTTTTTCGGGCGCATGATAACGCTCGATATAGGATTTCATCATGCCTGAGCTGGCTACTCCCGGGCGGATAATGGAGCTGGCCGCCACCAGGGTAAGGTAATCATCACATTTCAGCTTTTTAAGCAGTTGCCGCATGGCCGGCGATTCGATGTAAAAACATCCGATAGGTTGTCCTTCTTTAAGAATATTATTTAGCTTCTGATCTTTTTTAAACTTTGGAAAATCGTGGATATCGACCTCTTTTCCTCTATTCTTTTTAATTAATTGCACGGCCTCACGGATGTGCCCGATGCCCCGCTGGCTTAAAATATCGAATTTTTCGTAACCTATGGCTTCGGCTTCGTACATGTCCCATTGCACCGTTGGAAAACCTTTTGGCGGCATATCTAATGCGGTATAATAGGTAATTGGCTCCTGCGAGATCAGGATCCCCCCGGCATGGATAGAGCGCTGGTTAGGCATACTTTTCATGTAGCGGTGCACAGCCAATAATTTCTGGTAAGTGGCATTGAGCAGGTTTTCGCGTTCTTTGGTGGGATCGGTAAAACTGTCTATTTCTTCTTTAGGTAAGCCCATTACCTTGCCAATTTCCCTGATGATTGCGCGGTCTTTAAAAGTACTCATGGTGCCCAAAAAAGCCACATGCCATTTGGGATAACTGTCAAAAATATATTGCTGTATGATCTCCCTTTCGTCCCATGAAAAATCGATGTCAAAATCCGGCGGACTTGTTCTTTTTTCGTGCAGAAAACGTTCGAAATAAAGGTCCAGATCAATGGGATCTACATCGGTAATGCGCAAACAATACGCTACGATGCTGTTGGCACCGGAACCACGGCCTACGTGGTAAAAACCGCAATCTTCCATGGCATAACGTACAATATCATAAGTAATGAGGAAATAGGCACAAAAGTTTTTAAGTTCGATAATCCGCAGTTCTTTTTCCAACCGCTTAATGGCAATGGCATTGTTCTCACCATAACGGTCTCTAAGTCCTTTTTCGGCCAGTTCGCGAAGCATCTTTTTATCACCATCGAAATTAGCAGTATAAAAAAACTTATTTTTTGAGGAAGGCGTGGGCGTATCTTCAAAATAAACACTTAAATCGCAACTATTGATCAACTTTTGTGTGTTTTGAACAATAAAAGGATACTGCTCAAATTGCTGCGTGAGGATTGCTTCGGGGATCAAAAATTCGTCGGGATTGCATTTTTGCTCATCGGGCACTTTACTTAAAAGGGTATTGAGTTCTATTGCCCTTAAATATTCGTGCAGCCGGTAAGTAATTTTATCGCCCACGGTAACGGGATGCCATACCAATAATTTTTCTTTCTGTTTTAAAATCGGATGCCCATACAAAAAATTGAGCTGTTTGCCCCGGATGCCTACGAATTCGTTCTCTTTTAATGTTTGGTTAAAAGTTTTTTGAAAGGGATAAATGATGTACACATTTTCCATTTCGGGCGGAACTTCCGGCAATGGAATATGATAAATGTTATGGTGACTTAAAAACTCGTTCAGCTCGCGCATACCTTCCTTATTTCTGGCAATCCCGACATACAACAACTTGTTACCGATCCTAAATTCGATCCCGGCCACAGGTTTGATCTGGTAAGGAATGTTGCCTCTGTGTATTTCGTCGGCTTCTTTGGCAATACCCTGTTTGTAGCACTCGCGGATAAATTCTACCGCCCCGGTTGAGTTGTTGATATCGGTTAATACCATCTGATGGATCCCCAAATGCCGCGCAGTAGCAATAAGCTGATCGATGCTCTGTGTACCATATTTCAGGCTGTAAGAAGAATGTACATTCAAAAACATAACTATTCGTAAGATTTAGTGCCTGTTATTCCTTTTTCGCTCATAAAACTCCTGATTTTTGAACGTTTTCTCACTTCCGGCTCCTGATTTGGCTCTTCTTCTTCAGTATTTTTAAGCAATACTTTCTTTTTTCGTGGATTGTACTTGATTATTTTCCCCTGTTCATCGCGGGGTGGCTGGGTAACAATACAGGCTTTTACCACGGCTTCGGCACCATAATTATTGCGCACTTTATCCATGGCCTGGTAAAGGCTATATTCTTCTTCGGCGATATTATACAGGCCGATCTGTTCGTAACCGCTTACCAGATGCGACAATTTAACGCCCACCAAACGCAGTAACATCCGCTTGGAATATACTTTTTCGAACAGGCTGTGTGCCTTGCTGATTAGCAGTGAATCGAGCGAGGTATAAGGGATCCGCTCCTGCTGGGTAACGGTTTCGAAATTGGTATAACGCACGGTTACGGTAATGCAGGCGGTCAGTTTTTTCTGGTTGCGGAGCTGAAAAGTAAGTCCGGTAACCATACCGGTAATGATGGCTTTGAGTTTGGACATGTCCATGGTATCACTTTCAAAAGTAGCCTGTGTACCGATCGATTTTCTTTCGCGGTAAGGTACTACGGGTGCGAGATCGATTCCGTTTGCTTTTTGCCAAAGGCTCAATCCGTGCTGCCCTAAGATTTTAAACATAAGCTGTTGGGGAATCTGCGTGAGGGTAAGGATTTCGCGGACGCCCATTTCGCTCAGTTTTTTATAGGTGGCATGACCGATGCCGGGAATTTTATGGATGGCGAGGGGATCGAGAAAAGGGCGCAGCTCGGGATAGGTAACCTGTAATTCACCACCCGGTTTTGATTCGTTAGTGGCAATTTTTGCTACCGTTTTATTAATGGACAAGCCAAAGGAAATGGGTAAACGCATTTCTTTTATAATGGTTTGCCGCAGTTCTGAAGCAAATTTCATGCAACCAAAAAAGCGGTCCATACCAGTCATATCGATATAATGTTCGTCGATACTGGCCTTTTCAAAAAGCGGGACTTTATCGGCAATGATTTCGGTAATATCATGTGATGCCTTGGAATACTCTTCCATGTCGCCCTTTAAAAATATGGCTTGCGGGCACAGTAATTTAGCTGTCCGGCCTGGCATTGCGGAATGTATGCCGTATTTACGGGCTTCGTAACTGCAGGAGGCTACCACGCCCCGATCGCCGCCCCCGCCTATAATAACAGGTTTGCCTGTTAGGTTGGGATTTTTTCTGATTTCTACCGACACAAAAAATGCATCTTGATCCATATGAATAATCTGCCTTTCTTTTTCCATTACTATACAATTGGGATGATTGAAAACAAAAATACTAATATTATTAGTTTTAAACTGATTTAAATTTAGTAATTTTTAAACATAATACTAAATATTTTAGTTTTATTTTTTGAAGTAATTTTAAAAATTGTCTTTCTGAACAGGCATGAATTTTGAAATTAAGGTTTGGTTAAAGGCACTGAAAATAACGCGGTGGTGCGTAAGGACACGAACCATGGGATTACCGGAGCAACGCGAAGTGGAGAGACTATTTAGACAGCATTAAATTATTCCATCATCCATTTTCCATCATTTTTGATCATTAAGGAGTTAAGAAAATTAAGCAGAGGAAATATTCAGTTAATGCATCGCGGTGGTGCGTTGGGACACGAGCCACGGAATTAAAGAAGTGGAGAGATCTATTGGACAGCATTAAATTATTCCATCTTACATTTTACATTTTCCATCATTTTTGACCATTAAGAAGTTAAGGACATTAAGCAGAGGAGATATTCAGTTAACGCATCGCGGTGGTGCGTGAGGACACGAACCACGGAATTAGCTAAGTTATCACATTGACAGATTCCAATAGAAAGATCGTCATCCCGACCGGAGCAACGCGAAGTGGAGAGATCTATTTAGACAGCATTAAATTATTCTATCATCCATTTTACATTTTCCGTCATTTTTGATCATTAAGGAGTTAAGAAAATTAAGTAGAGAAGATATTCAGTTAATGCATCGCGGTCGTGCGTGGGGACACGAACCACGGGATTAAAGAATTGGAGAGATCTATTTGGACAGCATTAAATTATTCCATCATCCATTTTACATTTTCCATCATTTTTGACCATTAAGGAGTTAAGAAAATTAAGCAGAGGAGATATTCAGTTAGCGGATTGCGGTGGTGCGTGAGGACACGAACCACGGAATAAACAAAAAATGCCCCTGATTTCACCAGAGGCATATACTAAAAAATTGAATATATTGTTTCCTTATCTGTGTTCTATTGTTTTACAATTTTAAACTCGGTACGTCGGTTTAACTGGTGCTCGGTGTCGCTACAATCTACTCCATTGGCACATTTGTTCAGCAATTGAGTTTCGCCATAACCTTTAGCGGTAATGCGGTTTTTATCGATCCCTCTTGAAATGATATACTGTACAGCAGATTCGGCTCTTTTTTGCGACAGGTTTAGGTTGTAATTATCTTTACCCCTGCTATCGGTATGTGAACCTAATTCGATCCAGATGGTTGGGTTATCTTTCATGATTTTAACCAGCTTATCCAGTTCAACAGCAGCATCGGGGCGTATATTCCACTTATCGAAATCGTAGTAAATGTTTTCTAACCTGATGGCTTTATCAATCACCACACCTTCTAAATACAGGTTTTGGGTAAGTACGCCCGAAGTGGTTAAACCAATGGTTGCCAGGTTTTCTACGTCAGACCGGTAATCTGTTTTTTCTGCTGAAACATTGTATTCGGTTTCTTTGGCCAGATTAAATTTATATCCCCCGTTATCGTCGGTTTCTGTTTTTAAGATCGATCCGTTTACTTTTGCTAAGGTTACCAATGCACCTGCAATAGGCTGATTTGTATTTTTATCAAAAACGCGGCCCTCTAATTTAAAAGCCAGGATCATTTTCTGATCGATGGTATAAATATCATCGCTGCCTAAACCACCATCGCGGTTAGAAGAAAGGTACACAATACCGCCTTTTTCGTTCAGGCTAAAGCCGAAATCATCCTGTGGCGAGTTAAAAGGATAACCCATATTTTCGACCTTACCAATGCCACCACCTTCTCTTAAAGCCTGATAAACATCCAGTCCGCCCATGCCTACCCTGCCATCGCTTGAGAAATAGAAGTTGTCTTTTTCATCAAAAACAGGACTGCGGTCGTTACCTTCGGTATTTACTTCTTTCAGGTTAATTGGTTTACCCCATTCGCCTGCATCGGTTTTTAAACATACATAAATATCGGTACCGCCCAATCCGCCCGGCATGTTGGAAGCAAAATAAAGGCTGTTTCCATCGGTGGTGATAAAAGGATCGCCAACAGAATATTCGTTTACATTGTTATAGGCGAAAGAAACCGGCTCGCTCCATTTGCCATCTGCATTTTTGGTGCTGCTATAAATTTCTACATTTACGGTACTCGGCCTGTTTTTTACTTTTTCGAGCTCGTTAGAGATGCGGGTTAAGGTAAAATACATGGTTTTACCATCGGCGGTAAAACTTGCAGAACCTACGTGGTACCTTGTTCCTGCTTTGATTGGAAATAATTGAAGGCTATCTTTTGGTGAAGCTTTGGAATACAGTTTCAAATATCCGTTACCTGTCCAGCCGTAAACCTGTTTATCGGGTTCTTTTGATCCGTCGAAACGCAGGAAAGGTTTGCTCTCTTCTGATGTTAAACCTTTGGCAGACCTATCGGAAGTAAACACTACCCCGCCCTGGTAATTAACCGCACCCCAGTCAGACTGCGCACTGTTTAAGGCAACCTGATTGATCAGTTCGATTTTTTTAGGGTTTTTGATCCATTTTAAAGCCGAATCGCAGGAAGCAATCCAAACGGCCTGTTGTTTTTCGGATACATCTTTCTTTTTATCGATGTAATTTAAATACTGAAGTTTGGCTTCGCTGTATTTCGAATTGCTTTGTAAAGCTTTGGCATAACCTAAAATATTTTCAGGTTTGCTTTCCGGCATTTTAGAGGCAATGGCGTACCAGCTTTCGGCCTGTTTGTAGTTATAAATCAATGCATAGGCACTGGCCAAGCGCTCTGCAACGTGTAAGGATTTTTTCTTTTTATAGGCCTGTTCGTACAAATCAATCGCCTTGCTATAATTAAACAGCTCGTACTGTTTATCGGCATCTTTGAGTACATACTGTGCTTTTGCTGAAAAATTGAAAGCGAGTAAACAATATGCAGAAAGGCAGGTACCTATTAAAATTTTCTTCATTATGTTGTTTGGATAATTTAGTCAAAAATACTGAAATACTTGGTTAAAACACCCTTGGAGTTGCCAGCCTGATGTTTGGTTTAATGAATGAATAAGATAGCGAAATTTCGTGCGTGCCGCCGCTGTAGCCCTGCAACGGACCAACGGAGAAATCGTATCCATAACCGATCCTGATTTTCTCTGATGGAAAAACCTGGATTGCTGCTACCGCTGAATTTCGCGGGGTAAGGTCTTTTTGAAGATAACTTTTATCGTACAACTTTACACCTGTACGGTAAGAGCCGCCCACCCAAAGGAAATCTTTGATCATTAAGAAGGCGTTTACATCTAAACTGGTCGGGCCGCCACGGTCATCTTTTAACAGGAAGGAAGGTTTGACCTGAAAATCTTCGTTAAGCGGGAACAATGCCCCGGCGGTTAAATAATAATGCGGTTTTGGCTGTGGGATAAAGGCATAGCGGTCGATATTGATGTAAGTGGCAATCAGGTTATCTACCGAAAAACCGGCATAATATTTATCGTTGGCGAAGTACACCCCTGCCCTGGCATCGGGCACAATGGTACTCTGCATGCCTACAGGCTGGTTAGGCTCCGGGTTATTTGGGTTGAGCATGGAGCCGTCGATACCCAATTGCACCATCCCTACCCCAAGGCCTAAAGCTAACCTCGAGCTGCCATCGTCGTTCATCCTGATGCGGTAGGCATAGTTGCCATAAATACTCAGGTTGTTCTGCGCACCAAGTTTATCGCTGGCCACCTGGAGGGCAAGCCCTACGTTACCGCTGTTGGCAATGGCATCTACTGCAAGCGACATGCTCCTTGGTGCTCCGGTAATGCCCGTCCACTGGCTACGGTAAAAGCTATGCACATTGAGCACTTCTTTGTAGCCCGCATAGGCCGGATTAATGTAAATTCCGTTAAACATGTACTGACTGTACTGGGCATCCTGTTGTGCAGATACCGGTCGCGAAAGCAACAAAAACGAACCTGCTATTAACCATATTAATTTCTTCATTATCTTAACATCTTAGTGTTCGGCCTGGTTTTAGAAACCTGGCCGAACTAAGTCTTATCCTATTTTTTAAACGCCCTGATTAATGTGATGTAACCTTTGTACACTTCGAACTCCTCGCTGTTTGCCTTTTTAACACGCAGTAAATAGTAATAGGTACCTTCGTTTAATCCTTCGCCCGTCCAGTTGTTCTGGTAACCTTTGGCATGGAATACTTCATTACCCCATCTGTTTACGATCTGCAGTTCGCTGGCCTGGTATTGGTTAAGGCCAATGATCTCGAAGGTATCGTTAATACCATCGCCGTTTGGCGTAAACAGGTTTGGAATGGTAATGCCGGTGAAGTTTGCCGTTAAGGTTACGGATGCAACATTGGTATAATAGCCGTAAGCATCTTTTACGCGGTAGGTAAATACATCATCGCCCACATAACCCGGATCCGGGGTGTAAGTTAACGTACCATCGGCATTTACTTTTACGGTACCATGTTTAGGCTGGCTTACAATCTCGACTGTTAATTTATCGAAGGTTGAGTTGCCCGGATCATCATTTGCCAGTACATTGATCACCACCGGTGCATTGGCAACGGTTTGCGCCTTATCATCAACAGCTGCCGGCGATTTAGGGAAAGTAGTAACGGTTGGTGTATTGTTCGTTTCGGCTGTTCCGGAAACGTCTGATACATTTGCACCACCCAGTGTTTTAGCATTTACGGTTGCGGTATTGGTTACCGTACCCAAATCCTTATCGGCCTGGGTTAAGGTGTAAACTTCCACATCGGTTGTGGTTGCACCCGGGGCAAGCCCGCCGGCAACGGTAACCACCTTATTGTTTAAGCCCAGTTTTGCATCAGATAAGGTAATGGTATTTAAAGTAATAGAACCTGTATTCTTAATGGTGAAGGTATAGGTTACTTTATTGCCATTAAATACCGACGTTTTAACCAGGGCAATTGATCCGGCATTCGGAACCTGTGTTACCGTTGGGGCATCATTATTCTCGGCTGTACCGGAAACATCGCTTACCGGAAGGTTTGCCGGTGTCCTTGCGTTCACATTAGCAGAGTTGGTTACGCTGCCCGCGTCTTTATCGGCCTGGGTTAACTGATATACATAGGTATCGGTAATGGTACCGCCCGGGGCAACATTGCCAGAATAGGTTTTGTTCAATCCAAGTTTGGCATCCAATAAGTTTACCACGTGCAGGGTAACATTTCCGCTATTCCTTATGGTAAAGTTATAGCTGATGCTGTTTCCATCAGCACTTAGCGTACCTGTTTTAACCAGGGTAATGGCAGATGCCGGAGCAATTACCGTTACGGTTGCATCACCAGTAGCAGGTGTATTCGGATCATCAGATAGTTTGCTGATTGTTGTACCACCCGGCGTTTGTGCAGTTGCTGAAGCCTGGTTGGTAAACGAACCTGCATTCACCTCGGTTAAAGTAACGGTGTGTTTAGCGGTTACGGTTACACTTGCACCTGGTAATAAGCTGACAATGCCTGCAGGAGTGATTGATCCTGCATCGGCACCTGCATCGGTTACCGCAACATTTGTTAAGGTTACGTTACCCGTGTTGGTTACCACGATGTTGTAATTGATTACATCGCCAACTTTGCTTACGCTGTTGGTGGCTACTTTGGTCAGGCTCATTGATGCATTTGCAGTGATTGATGTAACCGTAGCATCATTTGGCGTGGTGGTATTCGGATCGTCAGATACTTTGGTCACGTTGTTTCCTTGCGGATCTTTCGCCGTTGCACTGGCCTGATTGGTTACACTACCTGCATTAATATCGGCCTGAGTTAATACATGTGTTGCCGTTAAAGTTACCGTTGCACCCGGAGCAAGTGTTGCAACCGGCGATCCGCTTACGGTTGCATTGGCATCGGTTACCACAATATTTGTCAAGGTAACATTGCCGGTATTGATTACAGTTAAGTTGTAATTCAAAGTACCACCTACGACTGTCGGAACCGTGCCAGAAGCCACTTTGGTAAAGGTAAAGGCCGGCGATGGCGTTAACGACGTAACAGTTGCATCATTTGGCGCAGTGGTATTCGGATCGTCAGATACCTTGGTCACGTTGTTACCATTTGGATCTTTCGCCGTTGCACTGGCCTGGTTGATTACACTGCCTGCATTAACATCGGCCTGAGTTAATACATGCGTTGCTATTAAAGTTACTGTTGCACCCGGAGCAAGTGTTGCAACCGGCGATCCGTTTACAGTTGCATTGGCATCAGTTACCACGATATTACTTAAGGTTACATTACCAGTATTGGTTACCACCAGGTTGTACGTTAATGTAGCTCCTGCATTTGTTGGCACCGTACCTGAAACTACCTTGGTAAAGGTAAATGATGGTGATGGAGCAAGTGGCGTGATCGTTGCATCATTTGGTGTGGTGGTATTCGGATCGTCAGATACCTTGGTCACGTTGTTGCCATTTGGATCTTTCGCCGTTGCACTGGCCTGGTTGGTTATACTACCTGCATTAACATCGGCCTGAGTTAATACATGCGTTGCTGTTAAAGTTACTGTTGCACCCGGAGCAAGTGTTGCAACCGGCGAACCGCTAACAGTTGCATTGGCATCAGTTACCACAATATTGCTTAGGGTTACGTTACCGGTATTGGTTACCACCAGGTTATAGGTTAATGTAGCTCCTGCATTTGTTGGCACCGTACCTGCAACTACCTTGGTAAAGGTAAATGCCGGCAATGGCGTTAACGAAGTAACCGTTGGGGTATCATTTGTTTTATCAGTACCCGAAACATCGTTTATTGTATTTCCTGATGGGGTTTTAGCGCTTAATGAAGCAGAGTTGGTTACCGAACCGGCATCTTTATCTGCCTGGGTTAAGGTATATACTTCTGTATCGGTTAAACTCTGACCAGCTGCCAATGGTCCGGCTATTGTTTTATTTAAGCCTAGCTTAGCATCGGTTAATACAATGGTATTTAAATCAGTAGTACCGGTATTGAATACGGTAAACGTATAGGTAATATTGTTTCCGTCAGCAGAAATCGCCCCTGTCTTCACTAAAGCTATTCCGCCTTTTAACACTGGTGTACTCACGGTTGCCGAATTGTTTGCCTGATCAGGATCATTGGTGCCTGTTGCCGCAGCTACAGTTACCTGATTGGTTAACGTTCCGGTAAAGGTTGCATTTACACTTCCATTTACCACGAGCGTTACCGATTGACCTGCAGTTAAATCTGCAGCTAAAGTAAATGTGCCTGCGGTTGCACTATATGTACCTCCAGTTGCTATATAAGTTACATTTTCCAATCCTGCCGGAAGACTCTCTGTTATACCGATCGCTTTTCCAGCCAGAACCGTTGCTGGTCCGTTGTTGGTGATGGTAATGGTATAGCTGATTGTTCCATTGTTTTCTACTGAAGTTTTATTGGCCACTTTACTTACCGAGAGATCAGTAATCCAGTTCGGAATAACTACCGTTACGATAGCCGTTGATGATTGTGCCGGATCTAACTTATCAGTTATTTTATACTGTAAAGTATAGGTTCCAGGCAATGTACCCGCAGCTACATTAACACTTCCATCTGCGGGATTAATATTAATGTTTGCATTGCTGGTTGATAACTGCGTAATGGTTACACCTGCAAGGGTTGCAGCAGTACCATTATTGTAGGTATCGTTGCTTATGATATTAGCCACTGCTACCCCACCTGTAAATCCGTTTGCCGTTCCGCTGTCATCATTGGCCAAAATAATACCAGAAGTTACCGTAATGGTTACGCTGGTGGTTTTGGTTTGACCAGGGTTCAGCTTATCTTCAATCTGATAAGTAACCGTATAGGTTCCTACCGGCGTATTTGGCGCTACGATCACTTTTCCTGTGGTTACATCAAGGGTAACATTCGGGTTAGAGGTAGCTACCTGTGTTAAATTAACGTTAGCTAATGTAGCCGGGTTACCATTATAGGTATCGTTTGCCAGTACGTTTGCTACTGCTGTACCACCTGTAACTGCATTTGCGGTGCCAGAATCGCTGGTTGCAATCAGTTCAGGAGCTGTTACAATAATGGTTACGGTTGCATCTGCAAACTCACCAGGGTTTAATTTATCTTCAATTCTATAAACCAGGGTATAAGTACCGGCAGGCGTATTCGGCGCAACATTAACCGATCCTGTAGTAACATTTAAGGTTACATTAGCATTCGAAGTTGATACCTGTGTTAAGGTTACCTGAGCAAGAGTTGCCGGTGCACCATTGTAAGTATCGTTAGCCAATACATTACTCAATGCGGTACCACCTGTTAAACCGTTAACTGTACCTGTGTTTGCATTTGCAACAATTGCCGGTGCAGTTACCTCAATGGTTACTGTTGCCTGTTTAGTTTGACCAGGATTTAATTTATCCTCAATCTGATAAACCACAGTATAGGTTCCGGCAGGAGTATTTGGTGCAACATTAACCTGTCCGGTTGCCGGATCCAAGCTCACGCTGGCATTTGAAGTTGATAATTGTGTTAAAGTAACATTTGCCAAAGTCGCCAGACCACCGTTATAAGTATCGTTGGCCAGTACATTGCTTACTGCTGTACCACCACTGTAACCATTTGCCGTTCCTGAATCAGCATTTGCAGCCAATGCCGGTGCAGCAACCGTTACGGTTATACTTGCAGTTACGGTTTTACCAGGGTTTAATTTATCCTCGATCTGGTAAACCACAGTGTAGGTTCCGGCTGGTGTATTTGGAAGTACATTTACAGATCCGGTTGCCGGATCTAGGGTAACGTTTCCGTTTGTAGTTGATACCTGTGTTAAGGTAACATCTGCTAAAGTAGCCGGATTACCATTATAGGTATCGTTAGCGAGTACGTTTGTAACCACTACTCCACCGGTTACTCCATTTATGGTACCGTTATCTGCATTTGCAACCATTACCGGAGCCGTTACAATTATCACCGCATTTGCAGTTTTGGTTAAGCCAGGGTTCAGGATATCCTCAATCTGGTAAACCACTGTATAAGTTCCGGCTGGTGTGTTTGGTGCTACGTTTACAGCACCCGTTGCCGGATCTAGTGTTACATTGACATTATCTGTTGAAACCTGCGTTAATTTAACATTCGCAGCAGTTGCAGCAATACCATTATAGGTATCGTTTGCCAGTACATTTGATATGGCCGTGCCACCTGTTAAACCATTTGCCGATCCATTGTCGCCATTTGCAACCATTGCAGGTGCAGTTACGGTAACTGTAGCCACTGCAGTTTTGGTCGATCCCGGATTTAAAAGATCTTCGATAGTATAGGTTACTGTGTAGTTACCAGCCTGGGTACCCGGAGCTACAATTACAGTACCTGTTGTGATATCTAAAGTAACATTCGGATTATCAGTTGATGCCTGCGCCAGTTTAATATTTGTTAAAGTTGCAGCAGCACCATTGTAAGTATCGTTTGCCAATACGTTAGCGATGGCTGCTCCTCCTGTAAAACCATTTGCTGAACCGATATCGTTATTGGCCACCATTGCAGGGGCACTAACCGTAATGGTTACTGTTCCCGTTTGGAACGAACCAGGGTTTAGCTTATCCTCAATTCTGTACTCAACAGTGTAAGTACCTGCTTTGGTATCCGGAGCTACATTTATTGCCCCGGTTGTTGGATCTAAGGTAACATTCGGATCAGTAGTTGATAACTGACTCAGGTTTACATTAGCTAAAGTTGCCGGAGAACCATTGTAGGAATCGTTTGCCAGTACATTTGGAACCGCTACACCTCCGGTAAATCCGTTCGCCGAACCTGCATCAGTGTTGGCTACTATCACAGGAGCATCTACCACGACGGTAGCCATAGCCTGTTTGGTTAAACCTGGGTTAAGCTTGTCTTCAATCTCATAAACCACGTGGTACGTTCCTGCTTTGGCACCTGCCGAAACATTAACCTGGCCCGTAGCCGGATCTAAGTTTACATTGGCCGCATAATCAGATGAAATCTGTTTCAGGTTAACCGTAGTTAAGGCTGCTGCTGCGCCGTTGTAACTATCGTTAGCCAGCACGTTTGTAATGGCATTGCCACCTGTTACGCCGTTTACCTGCCCGTTGTCATCATTAGCAATTAATGCCGGCGCAGTTACGGTAACTGTAGCTACTGCAGTTTTGATTGATCCAGGGTTTAATAAATCTTCGATGCTATAGGTTACCGTGTAGGTTCCGGCTTTAGTGCCTGGAGCTACATTTACAGTACCCGTAGCAATATCTAAAGTAACATTCGGATTATCGGTTGCTGATTGTGCCAGTTTAACATTGGCCAAAGTTGCAGCAGTACCATTATAAGTATCGTTCGCCAATACGTTAGCAATGGCTGCTCCACCTGTAAAACCATTTGCTGAGCCGCTATCATTATTCGCAACCAGTACAGGCGCACTAACCGTTATGGTTACTGTTCCGGTTTGGAATGAACCCGGATTTAATTTATCCTCGATTCTGTACTCAATAGTATAAGTACCTGCTTTGGTATTCGGAGCTATATTTATTGCCCCGGTTGCTGGATCTAAAGTAACATTCGGATCAGTAGTTGATAACTGACTCAGGTTTACATTAGCTAAGCTTGCCGGAGAACCATTGTACGAATCATTCGCCAGTACATCTGGAACCGCTACGCCTCCGGTAAATCCGTTTGCCGAACCGGCATCAGTGTTGGCTACCATCACAGGGGCATCTACCACAACAGTAGCAGTTGCCTGTGTAGTTAAGCCCGGGTTTAACTTGTCTTCAATCTCGTAAACCACGTGGTAAGTCCCAGCTTTGGCACCTGCCGAAACATTTACCTGACCAGTAGCCGGATCTAAATTTACATTAGCAGCATAATCTGATGAAATCTGTTTCAGGTTAACCGTAGTTAAAGTAGCTGCTGCGCCATTATAGCTATCGTTAGCCAGCACGTTTGCAATGGCATTACCACCAGTTACACCATTTACCTGCCCGTTATCTGCATTGGCAACTATTGCTGGTGCAGTAACAGTAACGGTAACTGTTGCCTGTTTTACTTCTGTGGTGTTAATACGATCGGTAATGGTATAAACCACTTTGTAAACGCCTGCCGTAGTACCTGGCTGAACGTAAACCTCGCCATTACCTACATTTAATTTCACTTTTGGATTATCTGTAGATATTTCAGTTAAATATACTCCAGCCAATGTAGCAGGGGCGTTATTGAATAAATCGTTGGTTAATACATTTGAAACGGCTACCCCACCTTCGAAACCATTTTCGGTACCGTTATCATCAACCGCCAGCATTGGTGCAGCAGTTACCGTGATGGTTACAGTTGCCTGAGCGGTTTTGCCTGGATTTAACTTGTCTTCGATCTGATAAACCAGCGTATAAGCAGCTTCTGGTGTGCCAGCGGCTACATTTACTTTTCCGGTAGCAACATCTAAAGTTACACCCGGATTTGAAGTAGAAATCTGACTTAAAGTAACATTCGCCAGTGTTGCGGTATTGCCATCGTAGTTATCGTTTGCCAGTACATCTGCTATTGCTGTTCCGCCTGATATTCCATTAATTGCGCCTGCATCATTCACGGCAACAATTGCAGGTGCAGCAACCGTAATGGTTACCGAAGCCTGTTTGGTTAAACCAGGATTTAATTTATCCTCGATCTGGTAAACTAAAGTATAAATTCCTGCCGGAGTATTTGGCGCAACGTTAACTGCACCAGTGGTTATATCTAATGATAAACCTGGATTAGTAACCGAAACCTGGGTTAAGGTAACATTGGTTAAAGTTGCAGGACTCACGCCATTATAGGTATCGTTCGCCAGTACATTTGGTACCGCAACTCCACCGGTAAAGCCATTGGCTGTTCCGGTATCACCATTAGCATTCATTACAGGGGCGTTAACCGTAACGGTAACACTTGCCTGTTTGGTCTGACCGGGATTTAATTTATCCTCGATCTGGTAAACCACTGTATAAGTTCCGGCAGTTGTATTAGGAGCCACATTTACTGAACCTGTAGCCGGATCTAAAGTTACATTTGCATTTGTTGTTGATACCTGCGTTAAAGTAACATTGATTAAAGTTGCCTGACCGCCATTGTACATATCGTTCGCCAAAACGTTATTTACGGCTGTTCCGCCTATGAAACCGTTTGCTGTACCGGCATCAGCATTTGCAACCAATACAATCGGATCAACAGTTACAGTAACGTTAGCCGTAGTTTTCAAGCCCGGATTTAATTTATCCTCGATCTGGTAAACCACCGTATAAGTTCCGGCAATTGTATTAGGAGCCACATTAACCTCACCTGTAGCCGGATCTAAAGTTACATTCGCGTTTGTGGTAGAAACCTGTGTTAAGGCAACATTAGTTAAAGTTGCCGGAGCCCCATTGTAGGTATCATTCCATAATACATTTGATACTGCTACCCCACCGGTATAACCGTTAGCCGAACCAGTATCATTTGCAGCAACAATTGCAGGAGCAGCAACTGTAATGGTTACCGAAGCCTGTTTAATTTGACCCGGATTTAATTTATCCTCAATCTGGTAAATCAAAGTATAAATTCCTGCCGGAGTATTTGGCGCAACGTTAACTGCACCGGTGGTCACATCAAGCGATAAACCCGGATTAGTTGTCGACACCTGGGTTAAAGTAATATTGGTTAAAGTTGCAGGACTTACGCCATTATAGGTATCGTTTGCCAGTACATTTGGTACCGCAACTCCACCGGTGAAGCCATTAGCCGTTCCGGTATCACCATTCGCGTTCATTACAGGAGCATTAACTGTAACGGTAACACTTGCCTGTTTGGTCTGACCCGGATTTAATTTATCCTCGATCTGGTAAACCACTGTGTAAGTTCCGGCCGTTGTATTCGGTGCGACGTTAACTTTTCCTGTAGCCGGATCTAAAGTTACATTTGCATTGGTGGTTGATACCTGCGTTAAGGTAACATTGGTTAAAGTTGCCTGACCGCCATTGTACATATCGTTAGCCAATACGTTGTTTACGGCTGTTCCACCTGTGAAACCGTTTGCTGTACCGGCATCAGCATTTGCAACCAATGCAATCGGATCAACAGTTACAGTAACATTAGCTGTAGTTTTAAAGCCCGGATTTAATTTATCTTCGATCTGGTAAACCACCGTATAAGTTCCGGCAGTTGTATTTGGCGCAACATTTACGGTGCCAGTAACCGGATCTAACGTTACATTCGCATTTGTGGTAGAAACCTGTGTTAAGGCAACATTGGTTAAAGTTGCAGCGGTACCGTTATAAGTATCATTCCATAATACATTCGATACAGCTACCCCACCGGTATAGCCATTGGCCGAACCGGCATCATTGGTGGCGACAATTGCCGGTGCAGCAACTGTAATGGTTACCGAAGCCTGTTTAGTTTGACCAGGATTTAATTTATCCTCAATCTGATAAACTACGGTATAGGTACCTGCGGTTGTATTTGGTGCAACGTTAATTGCACCGGTAGTTACATCCAGGCTAACATTAGCATTTGTAGTAGAAACCTGGGTTAAAGTAATATTGGTCAGGGTAGCCGGATCGCCGTTGTAACTATCATTCGATAGTACATTCGGTACTGCTACCCCGCCTGTAAATCCATTGGCAGAACCTGTATCGTTATTTGCAGTTAATACAGGAGCATTAACCGTAACAACTACATTGGCATTTGTTTTTTGGCCAGGGTTTAATTTATCTTCAATCTGATAAACCAGTGTATAAGTATCTGCAGGAGTATTCGGTGCTACGTTAACTTTTCCGGTTGCCGGATCTAAAGTAATGTTGGCATTTGTGGTTGATACCTGCGTTAAAATAACATTGGTTAAGGTAGCCGGAGCACCGTTGTAGGTATCATTCACCAATACATTTGGTACCGCTACGCCACCAACATAACCATTTACCGAGCCATTATCTGCATTGGCAACAATTGCCGGAGCAGTAACGGTAACCGATACCGTGGCATCTGAAGTTAAGGTTGGATTTACCTTATCTGCAATGCGATACACCAAATTATAGGTTCCTGCCGGTGTATTTGCCGCAACGTTAACTGCTCCAGTAGCCGTATTTAAGGTTACTTTAGCATCTGAAGTAGATACAAGTGAAAGAATAACCTCATTAAGTGTTGGAGTTGTTCCATTGTAGGTATCGTTAACCAGCACATTGTTAACAGCTGTTCCGCCTGCGAAACCATTAATAGAGCCCGAATCGTTTACCGCCAGAATACCAGGTGCATTTACGGTAACTGTTACGTTAGCCGTTTTGGTTTGACCAGGATTTAATTTATCCTCAATCTGGTAAACCAAGGTATAAGTTCCTGCGGCTGTATTTGGTGCTACGTTAACCTCACCGTTTGTTACATTTAAGGTAACTTTTGGATCGGTAGTAGAAACCTGCGTTAAATTAACATTTGTTAAAGTTGCCGGATTACCGTTGTAAGTATCGTTCGCTAAAACATTAGGAACGGCTACCCCACCTGTAAAACCGTTGACCGAGCCATTATCTGCTGTAGCCACAAGTGCAGGTGCAGTAACAGTAATGGTTACTGTTGCCGTTGTTTTTTGACCGGGATTTAATTTATCCTCAATCTGATATACTAAGGTATAAGTACCCGCCTGGGTGTTGGCTGCTACATTTACCTGTCCGGTAGCCGGATTTAAGGTTACATTTGCGTTTGAGGTAGAAACCTGTGTTAAGGTTACATTGGTTAAAGTTACCGGAGTTCCGTTATAAGTATCATTCGCTAAAACGTTAGGAACCGCTACCCCACCTGTAAAACCATTCGCCGTGCCAAGATCAGCATTTGCAATCATTTGTGGCGCGGTAACCGTAACCACCGCATTGGCGGTTTTAACCTGAGCCGGATTTACTTTATCCAAAATCTGGTAAACCACGGTATAAGTACCTGCCGCTGTGTTTGCTGTAACATTTACTTTTCCTGTAGCAGGATCTAAAGTTACATTTGCATTAGTGGTCGAAACCTGCGATAAAGTAACCTGGGCTAAAGTAGCCGGATTACCATTATAAGTATCGTTGGCCAATACATCTGCAATGGCCAGGCCACCTGTAAAACCATTGGCAGTACCTGCATCATCATTGGCTACAAGCGCCGGTGCATCTACCGTAATGGTGACTGTTGCCGTTTTGGTAGAACCCGGATTCAGTTTATCAGCAATCTGATAAGTTAAGGTATAAGTACCGCCCGGTGTATTCGGATCAACATTTACTTTTCCTGTGGTTACATCTAAAGTAACTTTCGGATTTGAAGTAGAAACCTGCGATAAGGTTACTTCATTTAAGGTAGCTACATTGCCGTTATAGGTATCGTTTAATAAAACGTTGGCTACGGCAGTACCTCCTGTGGCACCATTTATAGTTCCGGCATCGTTGCTCGCCGTCATATCTGGTGTAATAACCGTAACTACAGCGTTAGCGGTTTTGGTTTGACCAGGGTTTAATTTATCTTCAATCTGGTAAACCACAGTGTAAGTTCCGGCCTGAGTGCCCGCAACAACGTTTACTTTTCCGGTCGCCGGATCGAGGGAAACTTTAGTATTTGTAGTAGATAACTGGGTTAAGGTAACATTGGTTAAGGTTGCCTGTCCGCCGTTATAATTATCGTTTGCCAACACATTATTAATGGCTGTGCCACCTGTAAAACCGTTAGTGGTTCCTGCATCGGCATTCGCCGCTAAAGCAGGACTGGTTACAATAACATCAACTGTAGCTGTTTTGGTTTGTGACGGAACCGGATTCACCTTATCCTGAATCTGGTAAACCAAAGTATAGTTTCCGGCAACAGTACCCGCTGCTACATTTACTTTGCCTGTAGTGGCATCTAAGGTAACATTTGGATTTGAAGTAGAAATCTGCGATAAGTTAACATTGCTTAATAAAGCAGTGCTGCCATCATATGAGTCGTTAGCCAACACATTGTTTACTGCAGTACCACCTGTAAATCCATTTGCTGTACCATTATCATTGTTGGCAATAATAGCAGGAGCCGTTACGGTTACCGTTACACTAGCCTGTTTAGTTTGACCAGGGTTTAATTTATCTTCAATCTGATAAACTACAGTATAAGATCCGGCAGGTGTACCGGCAGTTACATTAATTGCTCCGGTAGCAGGATCTAAGGTAACGTTAGTGTTAGTAGTAGAAATTTGGGTAAGGTTAACATTCGATACCGTAGCAGTAGCACCATTGTAAGTATCGTTTGCCAGTACATTTGAAACAGCAACACCGCCAGTATATCCGTTTGCCGTGCCATTATCAGGATTTGCAACCATTACAGGTGCATTTACGGTAACGGTAACAGTTGCATTTTTAAACAAACCCGGATTCGCCTTATCTTCAATACGATATACCAAAGTATAAGTTCCGGCTTTTGTATTTGCAGCAACAATTACTTCTCCTGTAGAGGTGTTCAGGGTAACCTTCGGATCAGAAGTTGAAACCTGGGTTAAATTAACTTCGCTTAGATTTGCAGTGCTTCCGTTATAAGTATCGTTTGCTAAAACATTAGCTACTGCTACCCCACCGGTTAAACCATTAGCCGATCCGTTGTCATCATTGGCAATCATCGGTGCAGGCTCAACAGTTACGGTTACAGTTGCCTGTTTGGTTAATGCTGGATTTAATTTATCAGTGATCTGATATACCACCGTATAAGTTCCGGCAAGTGTATTAGGTGCTACATTTACTTTTCCGGTAGTTACATCTAAAGTAACATTTGGATTTGAGGTCGAAATCTGCGCTAAGGTAACATCTGTTAAAGTAGCTGTATTTCCGTTGTATTTATCGTTTGCTAAAACATTGTTTACAGCGGCACCTCCGGTATAACTGTTTACAGTACCATTATCGGCATTGGCAATCATTTCCGGTGCTTCAACCGTTATCACCGCATTTGCTCTTTTCTTCTGCGCAGGATTTAAAAGATCTGTAATTTCATAAACCACAGTATAAGTTCCCGCAGGTGTTTTGGCATCTACAATTACTTTTCCGGTTGCGGGTTCTAAATGAACATTTGCATTCGATGTTGAAATCTGTGCTAACGAAACCTCGTTCAGCGTAGCAGTATTTCCATTGTAGGTATCGTTCAATAATACGTTCGCAATGCCTGTTCCGCCGGTTAAACCGTTTATTGTACCTGAATCATCAACTGCAACCATCGTTGGCAAACCAACAATAATGGTTACCACAGCCGTTTTACTTAAAGTCGGGTTAAGTTTATCGGTAATTTTATAAGTTAAGGTATAGGTTCCTGCCGGGGTATTTGGATCAACAGTTACATTACCATTGGTGGTATTTAATTTAATTTTCGGATCTGATGAAGAAACAAAATCTAAAGTAACGTCGTTTAAAGTGGCCGGATTACCATCGTAGGTATCATTTGCCAGCACATTTGTTAATGCAACACCACCTGTAAATCCGTTAACGCTGCCATTATCTGCATTTGCAACCATAACAGGTGCATTTACCAGCACGGTAGCTACCGCTTGCGATACTTTAGAAGCATCGAGCAAATCGGTAATTTTATAATTAATGGTATAGGTACCGGCAGGGGTTTTCGGATCAACATTTATTTTACCTGTGGTTACATCGAGGTTAACCTTAATGTTATCTGTTGATACCTGCTCTAGTTTTACGTTGCTTAAGGTAGCCTGCTGACCTCCGTTTACTTCATCATTAACCAATACATTATTGATGGCCGCACCACCTAATAAACCACCAATGCTTCCACTGTCGTTTTTAGCCAGGATATTCGCCGAGCTTACCGTAACGGTAATTTTAGCATTTGAAGTTTTGGTGATATCTAATTTATCAATAATCTGATATTCAATCACATAAACGCCGGCTGGTGTATTTGCCGCCACATCAACCGAACCGGAGACTAAATTAAGGGTAACTTTTCCTGAGCTGTTATTGGTGATTTCCTTAATGGTAACAGAAGAAGTGGTTGCGGCATTATCTACGCCATTATAAGTATCGTTGATTAAGATATTGGCAACTGCATTTCCACCAGAAGTTCCGGAAGTACCTGTATCATCTTTAGCCAGCAAAGTTCCGTTGGTAACGGTTACTACTGCATTGGCAGATGATGACTTTGTTCCGTCAAGTTTATCGGTAATGGTATAGTTTATAGTATAAGTACCAACCGGGGTTCCGGCAGCAACATTTACGATTCCTGTTGAGGGATCTAAGGTTACTTTACCATTGCTGTTATTAGTGTTTTCTGTAATGGCAACGTTTGAAGTAGTAGCAGCATTTGTAACACCATTATAGGTATCATTTGCTAAAATATTGGCAATTGCTGTTCCGCCTGTAGTTGCATTTTGAGTACCAGAATCGTTTTGCGCCAAGATTGTACCATTGGTTACCGTTACCACGGCATTGGCGGACGATGATTTTGTGCCATCAAGCTTATCGGTAATGGTGTAATTAATGGTATAAGTACCAACCGGGGTATTTGGAGCTACGGTTACCTCGCCAGTTGTTGTATTTAGGCTTACTTTACCGTTGCTGTTATTGGTATTTTGGGTAATGGTAATATTTGCGGCAGAGGCTACACCTGAGTTTGGCGTACCATTGTAGGTATCGTTACTTAAAACAGAAGCAATTGCTGTTCCACCTGTTGTTCCATTTTGTGTACCAGAATCGTTTTGCGCCAAGATTGTACCATTGGTTACCGTTACCACTGCATTGGCGGACGATGATTTTGTGCCATCAAGCTTATCGGTAATGGTGTAATTGATGGTATAAGTACCTGCAGGGGTTCCGGCAGCAACACTCACTACTCCTGTAGCAACATTTAAGGTTACTTTACCATTGCTGTTATTAGTGTTTTCTGTAATGGCAACGTTTGAAGTAGTAGCAGCATTTGCAACACCATTATAGGTATCATTTGCTAAAATATTGGCAATTGCTGTTCCGCCTGTGGTTGCATTTTGAGTGCCAGAGTCGTTTTGCGCTAAGATTGTACCATTGGTTACCGTTACCACGGCATTGGCAGATGATGATTTTGTGCCGTCAAGCTTATCGGTAATGGTGTAATTAATGGTATAAGTACCAACAGGGGTATTTGGAGCTACGGTTACCTCGCCAGTTGTTGTATTTAGGCTTACTTTACCGTTGCTGTTATTGGTATTTTGGGTAATGGTAATATTTGCGGCAGAGGCTACACCTGAGTTTGGCGTACCATTGTAGGTATCGTTACTTAAAACAGAAGCAATTGCTGTTCCACCTGTTGTTCCATTTTGTGTACCTGAATCATCGAAAGCAGCAATGGTTCCATTGGTTACCGTTACCACTGCATTTGCAGATGATGTTAGTGTTGCATCAAGTTTATCGGTAATGGTGTAATTGATGGTATAAGTACCAACTGGTGTACCAGCAGCTACCGTTACCTCACCAGTAGTTGTGTTAAGTGTAACCTTGCCCGCACTGTTATTTGTATTTTGGGTAATGGTTACATTGGCTGCAGTTGCTGAATTTGCGATACCATTATAGGTATCGTTGGTTAATACAGAAGTAATTGCCGTTCCACCTGCGGTTCCGTTTTGGTTGCCCGTATCATTTTGAGCCAAAATAGCACCATTTGCAACAGTGATAGTTACCGTAACCGGATCAGAAGTTACTCCATTTATATTTAACGTGTAAGTAAAGGTATTGGTTCCTTTAAATCCATTTGCAGGCGTGTAATTTACCGTTCCGTTCGCCTGAACAATAGCCGTACCGTTAGCCGGTGCAGTTACTATATTTACAGTTGCACCTGATACCGCTGCACCATCATTGGCTTTTACGTCCAGATTTTTTAAAGTGTTAATAGATGTACTGAAATTATCATTTACACCTGTAGGCTTCACCGTAATGGTTGCACTCTGGCCAATTGCTCTTGAACAGCCATTTGCATCAGAAACACTTACTAAGTTATAAGTAAAGATGCCCGGGGCGGCAGTCGATTGCGCTACCGTTGCAGTTGCTGTTGCACTATTTAAGGTAGCATTTGTACCGCCATTGATATTATAAGTAAATACGAATGGAGCCGTTCCTGCAGTAGCTGTAAAAGTTACATTCGGATTGGTAGCACCAATATTTACAGTAGTAGTTCCGGCAATTGTGGCGTTTGGTAATGGGTTAACTGTTACGGTTGTACCTGCTGAAGCAGCACTGGTACAACTGCCATTATTTGTGGTTACAGTATAAATACCAGCAGCATTGGCCGTATATGTTTTGTTGGTAGCACCATTTATTGCTATGCCTCCTAAATACCATTGGTTCCCACTTGCTGCGGATGAGGTTAATACTACGCTTCCACCGCTACATATAGCAGTTGAAGGCCCGGGGGTAATTACAGGCGCCGCTGGTGTTACCGGCTGTGCATTTACAACCACACTTGTTGCTGCTGAAGTACAGCTTCCGTTACTTGTGGTAACATTATGCGTACCCGGAGCAACTCCGGTAAAAGTTGAAGAAGACTGGAAAGCCCCGCCATCCAGTGAATAAGTGATACCAGCACCTTGTGCAGGGCTGCTCACCACAATGGTTCCCGTTGCTACTGAACAAGTTGGTTGTACAGTTGTACTCGCTGTCGGAGCGGCTGGAGTTACAGGCTGTGCATTTACAACAACACTTGTTGCCGCTGAAGTACAGCTTCCGTTACTGGTAGTAATATTATGCGTACCTGGAGCAACTCCGGTAAAAGTTGAAGAAGACTGGAAAGCACCGCCATCCAGTGAATAAGTGATACCAGCACCTTGTGCAGGGCTACTCACTACAATGGTTCCCGTTGCTACAGAACAGGTTGGCTGTACAGTTGTACTCGCTGTAGGAGCGGCTGGAGTTACAGGCTGTGCATTTACAACCACACTTGTTGCCGCTGAAGTACAGCTTCCGTTACTGGTAGTAATATTATGCGTACCCGGAGCAACTCCGGTAAAAGTTGAAGAAGACTGGAAAGCCCCGCCATCTAATGAATAAGTGATACCAGCACCTTGTGCAGGGCTGCTCACCACAATGGTTCCCGTTGCTACTGAACAAGTTGGCTGTACAGTTGTACTCGCTGTCGGAGCCGCTGGTGTTACAGGCTGTGCATTTACAACCACACTCGTTGCCGCTGAAGTACAGCTTCCATTACTGGTGGTAACATTATGTGTACCCGGAGCAACTCCGGTAAACGTTGAAGAAGACTGGAAAGCCCCGCCATCTAATGAATAAGTGATACCAGCACCTTGTGCAGGGCTGCTCACCACAATGGTTCCCGTTGCTACTGAACAAGTTGGCTGTACAGTTGTACTCGCTGTCGGAGCCGCTGGTGTTACAGGCTGTGCATTTACAACCACACTCGTTGCCGCTGAAGTACAGCTTCCATTACTGGTGGTAACATTGTGTGTACCCGGAGCAACTCCGGTAAAAGTTGAAGAAGACTGGAAAGCCCCGCCATCAAGTGAATAAGTGATACCAGCACCTTGTGCAGGACTACTCACCACAATGGTTCCCGTTGCTACTGAACAGGTTGGCTGTACAGTTGTACTCGCTGTCGGAGCCGCTGGTGTTACCGGCTGTGCATTTACGACCACACTTGTTGCCGCTGAAGTACAGCTTCCGTTACTGGTGGTAACATTATGCGTACCCGGAGCAACTCCGGTAAAAGTTGAAGAAGACTGGAAAGCCCCGCCATCCAGTGAATAAGTGATACCAGCACCTTGTGCAGGGTTGCTCACCACAATGGTTCCGGTCGCTACTGAACAGGTTGGCTGTACAGTTGTACTCGCTGTCGGAGCCGCTGGTGTTACCGGCTGTGCATTTACAACCACACTTGTTGCCGCTGAAGTACAGCTTCCGTTACTTGTGGTAACATTATGTGTACCCGGAGCAACTCCGGTAAACGTTGAAGAAGACTGGAAGGCCCCGCCATCCAGTGAATAAGTGATGCCAGCACCTTGTGCAGGGCTGCTCACTACAATAGTTCCCGTTGCTACTGAACAGGTTGGCTGTACAGTTGTACTCGCTGTCGGAGCCGCTGGTGTTACCGGCTGTGCATTTACAACCACACTTGTTGCCGCTGAAGTACAGCTTCCGTTACTGGTGGTAATATTGTGTGTACCCGGAGCAACACCGGTAAAAGTTGAAGAAGACTGGAAAGCACCGCCATCTAATGAATAAGTGATACCAGCACCTTGTGCAGGGCTGCTCACTACAATGGTTCCCGTTGCTACTGAACAGGTTGGCTGTACAGTTGTACTCGCTGTAGGGGCGGCTGGTGTTACCGGCTGTGCATTTACAACCACACTCGTTGCCGCTGAAGTACAGCTTCCATTACTGGTGGTAACATTGTGTGTACCCGGAGCAACACCGGTAAACGTTGAAGAAGACTGGAAAGCACCGCCATCTAATGAATAAGTGATACCAGCACCTTGTGCAGGACTGCTCACTACAATGGTTCCGGTCGCTACTGAACAGGTTGGCTGTACAGTTGTACTCGCTGTAGGAGCGGCTGGTGTTACCGGCTGTGCATTTACAACCGCATTGTTAGATGCAACAGAGGTACAGCCATTTGAATTAGTTACTGTAAAAGTATATGTCGCACCAGCTGGGATGCCACTTATCGTTGTTGTAGTCGTATTACCCGTTGTGGTTACATTGCCTGGTGATCTGGTAACCGTCCAATTACCCGAAGGAAGGCCACTAAGTGCAACACTTGCAGTTGCAGTGGCACAGGTGGGTTGAGTAATTGTTCCAATAACTGGTGCTGCTGGAAGTGGGTTTACTGTTACGGCCGTACCTGTTGAAGGCAAACTCGAACATCCTCCGTTGTTTGTAGTAATTACTGTATAGGTTCCTGTTGCATTGGCCGTATAGGTTTGACCAGTAGCGCCACTAATGGCTATTCCACCTACATACCATTGATTGCCCGTAGTAGCAGATGAAGTTAAAACCACGCTTCCTCCATTACAAAATGTAGTAGATGAACCAGATGTGATTGTTGGCGTAGTTGGTGTAGCGGTCATCACTTTACTACCTGGCATAGTTTTGCTACATGAAGTAGAATTGGTTGCTAAAACCGTATAGGTCCCGGCAGCTGTTCTTGATCCGAAAGAAATTAAACTTCCATTGCCGGTACTTGTTACCGGTGCTCCGGAATTCACCCCATCTAGGAGAAGCTGATAACTTACCCCATTTTCACTTCCATCCAATCCAAAAGTAGTAGTAGATCCGCCGGTACACAAAGATCCTGTTGCCGTAATATTAAAATCAGAGGGTAGGTTATTTACCGTTACTGTTACAGCATTTGACATATCACTGGTACATGTTGAACTATTCGCAACAACGGTATAACTTCCTGAGGTACTAGCTGTATAGGCAGAAGAAGTGGCTCCGGAAATCAAAACACCATTTCTGTACCATTGATAAGAAACCGGGCTAGGCGTACCTGTGGTACTAGATGATAAAATTACTGAAGAACCACTACAAAATGTAGTAGAACTGCCCGCTGTAATGGTACGCGTTGCAGGTTTAGTGCCGCCAATCGTAACTGTCCATGCAGTTCTGCCCGAACTCACACATCCCGCTGATGTAACGCTCTGAACGTAGTAAGTCGTATTTACTGTTAAAGCGCCTGTTGTGTACGGAACCGTTCCTAAATAATTTCCGCCGGTAGCCGCATCATAAACATAATAGGAAAGCGAAGCATTTACCGGTAAAATATCCGTAGTATTTAACGTTGCTGTATTACCACTACATATTGTTTTACCTGCAACTGATGTTGGAGCTCCTGGATTGGCAGTCGAATTCGTTAAAACTACCGTACTATTTGAGTTTCCACAGGCTGCACTTGTAATGCTCCAGCGTAACGTTACCGAATTACCTGATGTTAATCCTGTAACTGTTGAAGTATTACTTGTTGGATTAGTGATGGTAGCACCATTTGCTGCTCCTACAATTGACCACACTCCAGTGCCATTTGCTGTCGGATTGCCGGCCAGAGTAAAGGTACCACTTCCGCAATTTGACTGATTGGAACCAGCGCTTGCAGTAGTAGGTGTAACATTAACAGTTACAGTTGCAGCAGGTCCTTCGCAACTTCCATTAGATTGTGTAATGTAATATAAGAATGTACCACCAACACTTGTATTAGGCACTGGTGGATTTACACTACTAACTCCGCCTAAATTTGTATAATAAAGTAAAGTGTAAGCACTATTTGTCCTGGTAGCAGAAATTGCTGTTGCCGTTGCACCAACGCAATAGTTATAGGTACTTGTGGTTACCGTTGGTGCAACTGTAGGAGCTGTTACAGCATTAAGCGATGCTACGTTATTGGCTGTATTTGTTTCAACATTTGATGTTGGTGTATCATCAAGTGTATAAGCAACACTTGCACTGTTATTATAACTGGTAGTGCCTGCCGGAGCCTTTATCGTAACTACAATCGGATTGGCATCGGTAGCACCGGCAGCCAGTGCAGTATTACTTTTATAAAAAACATAGGTTCTTGCCGCCGGTGCTGTCCCGGTTATGGTTGGTCCTGTCCAGCCAGTGTGGGTTTCACTAACCACCGTATAATTGGCCGGAATATTTACAGTAACACTGATCCTTCTGTTTGTGGTAGTTGTGGCCGTAGTTGATGAAAGATTCGTAACCGTATAAGTGTATGTATTTCCATTGGTTAAATCTAAACAGGGATTATTAATGGTACTATTTAAAGTTAAGTCAACATCAGAAGAATATATCGGTGTTTCAACTTTAGAAGTATTGTTGTCCAGATCCTGGTCGGTTATATCTGTTGGTAATGCAACAACCTTATTAATAATTTTGCTTCCCGGAGGCATGCCAGCTCCCGCCTTAAAAGTACCATTAACAGTAATTGTACCAGTGGAGTTTCTGAGCATATTTACAATTGCCGCAAAATTATTTACAGCGGAGGTTGAAGGCATCGAAGTTCCACCGTTAAAACCTGAATAACTAATGCTGTTAATGCTATAATCAGCCAGTGGATAGGTTCCTCCGGCGGCATTCTGGATCGTATCAGTTACATTAATATTTGAAAGATCTGCATCTGTATCATTTATAACTTTAATCGTATAATTGAAGGTTTGATTTGTGCCAAGCGTTAAATTATTTTGAGTAGTGGTTTTAACAACCCTTAAATTCCCAGGAGTAGTAACCAGTAAATTTCTGATTTCATGAAAATTAAATCCTCCACCTGTTGACGCAGCGAAGCCCAGCTTAAGATACTGTGGTGGAGCAGTAGTAGTCGTATAACTGATCAGATCAACAAATGCACCATTAGGTGTTTTAGTCCATCTAACCGTAATTTTATATTTTCCGTCAGCCGTCGGGGTGATCTCGATCTGAACCCGGCGGTAAAATGTACCGTCAGCCGGTCTTGTGGCCGTAACGGTGTTATAATCTAATTCATTTGCGGTAGCATCGGTACTTAATTGTACACTTGTTAAATATTTATTGGTAGGATCTATCCCGTTTACTACTGTTGGATTGGCATTGGTTGTTGTTGGTCCCCTCATCGTTACAGAGTTGGGTCTCAAACCCGGACCACCGTTTCTACCCTCATTGGAATTAGAGAAATTCCCGTACTCATCTAAACCTACGCCTACATAGCCTCCCGCAAGGCCCGTTGTAACCGGATTAGTACCACCAGTATTAGGTGCATATCCGAGTGATCCACCCAATCCACCCAAAGCAAAATTGGCATTGGCATCAAACAAAAATACCCCTATACCGTCCGCTCCGTTATAACTATCTGCTGCGCTCCTCCAGGTTTTATATTCAAAATCCACCAATACTCCTAAAGTAGATGGAAACGATTTATTTACATAGGCATAACCTTTTTGATTACCCGTACCTTTTGTTAATCTTAACCAGCCATCACCAGCTAAATCGTCGCTGCCAGAAGTTAAATAAGCGGTACCTTGGGTACCTCCTCCACCCCCAAGGGTAATTCCGGTAGCATTATTATTTTTAAAGTTTTCTGTGATGGTAAACTGTGCAAAAGATGTTTTTGCTCCAAAACATAACAATATTGAAATGAGTGCTATTTGTGCGAAATATTTACCGAAACCATTCGTTAAATAATTGTTAGTCCTCGAAAAATTTCGCGCAGGGATACACGAAGAGAGTAAAATTTTATTCATACACGGGATGATAGAGCGGCTACCTCATTGGGGATAATGTAACCATTATAAGCTATTTGTCGGTTTTAGAACCACTTACGTAATTTCAAAACCTATGGTTTAAAAAAAATGAACGTAACTTATTATTTATCGCTAAATGTTCATTCTGTTCATTTCAGGCCACAAAGATATATTATTCAGTATGTTTCTTTTTACTTAAGTGGTAATATACGTAGTATAAAAACTACAAAAAATGCAAAATTTGATATTTGTCATAAAAAATATGGTCATAGGCTAAATATGGCCGCTTTTTTAAAAGCCTGGAATCCAAGCGCATTTGATTTAGATCAATTAATTGAGCACAACTAATAGCTATATAATATTTTTGTCATAATAGACGACTGTATTCTGGTGCTTAAATTTTAGCAGTTACGCCTGAGAATATCCAATTGAAATCATGCTAACAGCATTAATAATTAGTTATATCAGGATAATCTGTAAAGACGATAATTTCAGGTAGGATTAAGGATATACCATTAAACATAAAACTTTAGGTATTTTATCTTGTTATATCAGTAATTAAATTGAATGATATGAAAACGGATAATAAAGAAAACGGAACTAAAACCAAAGGAAGTTCAAAAGAAAAAGCATCATTTGACCAGAACGGAAAAGGCGCTTCAGATAAATTTGGACAGGCCGGATCAACCCCGAACGAATCAGGAACGGCAGGAGCCGGTACCGTTAATAAGGATAAAAAGGCATAGAAAAGATAAAAAGAGTAAAATACTCTTTTTATCTTTCGTAGATACTCATCTTTTCAGCAAGTTCTATAATACTTTTTATTTTCAGTTTTTGAAAAAGCCTAAGTTTATATGTACTTACGGTACCCATCTGAAGATTCAGCTGATTAGAAATTTCCAATACGCCAATACCTTTTGTAAGTAATTCTGCTACTTCTAATTCCCTGCCCGAAAGTTTGGTGAAAGGATTATCAGCATCGTTACCCAATATGCTATTGAACATATTTTCTTTCACGTTTCTGCTTGAATAGCGACTTCCGGCTAAAATAGTTGTGATGGCAGTTACAATTTCTGATTCTTCTGCATTTTTGGTCAGGTAACCTGATGCACCAGATTTTAAATAAGGAACCGCATAAATATTCTCATTTAAAGATGAAAATACAAGGATTTTAGCATTCGGCTGAACTAACTTTAACTGATCAATTACTTTCAGGTTATTACCCCCCGGTAAGTTAACGTCAATAATAATTAAGCTTGGCGATTTTTCCGTTTCGATAAGCGCCTGTTCCAATGTGGATGCATGGATGATTTCAACACCAGGCCAAAAGTCTGATATTAAACCTTTTAAACCACGGCGGATGATTTCATGATCATCAGCGATGAGTACTGTAAAAGTACTTACTGCATTTTTTGTTTTCATTATTTATAAGAATATTCTGCAAGTTAGTAAAAAGTTATTTTTTTGTACGCAATTGTAGTAAAATTTTCGCTTAAATGTGTAAATATTATTATACACAATTAAAAATTTTTGTTTAAAACACTCTTGGGGTTGCCAATCTGATGTTTGGTTTAATAAATGAATAAGACAGAGAGATCTCATGCGTCCCGCCGCTATAACCTTGCAACGGACCAACTGAGAAATCGTAGCCATAACCTATCCTGATTTTCTCTGAAGGAAAAACCTGGATTGCTGCTACCGCTGAGTTACGCGGGCTAAGATCCCGCTGTAAATAGCTTTTATCATACAACTTTACACCTGTACGGTAAGAGCCGCCAACCCATAAAAAATCTTTAATCATTAAGAATGCATTTACATCTAAACTGGTCGGGCCGCCACGGTCGTCTTTTAACAGAAAAGAAGGTTTGATCTGAAAATCTTCGTTCAGCGGGAACAATGCCCCGGCGGTTAAATAATAATGCGGTTTTGGCTGTGGGATAAAGGCATAGCGGTCGATATTGATGTAGGTAGCAATCAGGTTATCAACCGAAAAACCGGCATAATATTTATCGTTGGCGAAATACACCCCTGCCCTGGCATCGGGTACAATGGTACTTTGCATGCCTACAGGCTGGTTAGGTTCCGGATTATTTGGGTTCAGCATAGAGCCGTCGATGCCCAATTGCACCATCCCTACCCCAAGACCTAAAGCTAACCTCGAGCTGCCATCATCGTTCATCCTGATGCGATAAGCGTAATTGCCATAAATGCTCAGGTTATTCTGCGCACCCAGTTTATCGCTGGCCACCTGGAGGGCAAGCCCTACGTTACCACTATTGGCAATGGCATCTACTGCAAGCGACATGCTCCTTGGTGCTCCGGTAATGCCCGTCCACTGGCTACGGTAAAAGCTGTGCACATTGAGTACTTCTTTGTAGCCCGCATAGGCCGGATTAATGTAAATTCCGTTAAACATGTACTGACTGTACTGGGCATCCTGTTGTGCCGCTACCGGCCGCGAAAGCAATAGCAACGCTCCTGCTATTAAGCCTAATATTTTCTTCATCATATCTCCGCTCATTAATTTTTAAACGCCCTGATCAGGGTGATATAGCCTTTAAATACCTTCCATTCGTTATTTCCACCTTTTTTAGCACGCAGCAGGTAATAGTAAGTACCTTCGTTCAAGCCCTCGCCTGTCCAGTTGTTTTTATAACCTTTGGCGCGGAAAACTTCATTGCCCCAACGGTTTACAATGGTTAGTTCGTTTTCTGCAAACTCAGCAAGTCCGTTTATTTCGAAAGTATCGTTTATACCATCACCATTTGGCGTAAACAGGTTCGGGATCAATAAATCATCACCCGAAATGGTAGCCGCATCTGCAAGTACCAGGTTATTATTATTTACCGGATCTGGCTGATCTGCTTTTACCGCTGCCGAATTGTTTAATGTACCCGCCGCCAGCGTTCTCGATTTAAAGGTTAAGGTTGCAGTTTGATTAAAATCCAGACTTCCCGCCAACCAGACAAAATCTCTTGTTGTAGCAGAGTAAGTGGTGGTACCGATGGTAACGGTGATCCCTTTCGGTGCATCGATCATGGTAGAAAGACGATCGGTAATGGTAACACCGGTTGCCCTGTTCGGTCCTTTATTGGTAACGGTAATCTTATACATTACATCCGATCCCGTTTTGATCTCGCCTTTAGTCAACAACTCTTTGGTAACCATTAAATCAGCCGATTTATCCACCTCTATTGCAGCTTCCGGACTTAAATTTTTTCCATTTGGAGCAGTCATTACAGCCACATTTTTAATGGTATTGTAACTGTTCACATCCGGAGCCACCCTGGCATCTAAATTTAACACTGTGCTCGAGTTAGCCTGCATGTTGATGGTCCATTTTAAAGTATTACCCATTACAGTGCCATAGCCAGAAACCGACCCCGGAACATAGGTTAATCCTGCCGGAAGTTCGTCAATAATGGTTACGCCGTTCAATGCAGATCCGCCCGTATTTTTTACAGTTAACGAATAGGTTAAGATTTCGTTGGCCTGTGCCCTGCCATCTTTATTCCCTTTGATATCAGTTACGGCTTTACTTCCTTCCAACATGCCTTCGGTAGGAATTGAAACACCAGGATTTAAAGGCGTTGAAGCATTTGCCGGATCAGTTACTGAGGCGGTATTGTTGATGGCCAAAGTACCTAAAGGAAGAGCCGCATTTACACTAACTTTAAAGTTAACCACCACTTGTCCGTTGGCCGGAATAATTAAATTACTCCAATTGATGGTGTTACCAGTTAAGATACCACCATGATCAGCGCTGGCATTTACATAAGTAGTATTTACCGGGATTGGATCTACAATTTTAACCCCTGTCCTTGCGGTGTTACCATTGTTTTTAACCGTAATGGTATAAGTTAAAATTTCATTGGCTTCTGCTTTACCATTGTTATTGGCATCGGTAACGGTTTTAGCGCTCACAATTTTTGGCAATTCCAAAATGGTAGGATAATCGTTGTCTTCTTCCGTTCCTGAAACATCAGAAATTGAGGTTCCTGCTGGCGAAGTTGCTGTTAATGTAGCGGTATTTCTTACCGAACTTGCATTTTTCTCAGCCTGACTAATGGTGTAAAATGCCGTAGCCGTTGCGGTTTCATCAGGTGCAATACTGGCCGGGCTGAAGGTAATGTTTGATGAGATTTTTGGATCAACCAAACTGAAATTCGTTAATGTTACATTACCGGTATTTTTAGCAGTAAAAGTATAGGTTACCGAATTTCCGTCGGCACTTAAAACGCCTGTCTTAATCAGGGCTAAACCTGGTGCTTCTTTGATCAGGAACATAGTAGGATCATCAGGTGCCAAAGTTTTCGGATCATCCGACAGTTTGCTTAATTTACCAGCGCCGGCAAATTTTGCCGTTAAACCGGCCTGATTTATAAACTTACCATAATCAATTTCCGACTGTACAAGTGTATGTCTGGCCAGGATCATAGCCGTTTCGGCAGGTTCTAGTTTACTAATTACTGATGGAGTGATACTTCCCGCATCTGCTCCCGGATCCGTAACAACTATATCGGTTAAGGTAATATTACCGGTATTGGTAACCTGGATGCTGTACTCAATGGTTTTTACGATACCTGCGCTATTGGCAACCATTTTGGTAAACCTTACGGATGGATCAGGCACAATTGCAGTAAAGGTTGCATCATCTGCAGCAGGTGTTGCCGGATCATCAGATACTTTTGCAATTGTATTTCCTTTAGGATCTTTCACCGTTGCGCTAACCTGGTTACTGAAACCTCCTGCATTTACATCACTTTGTTTTACAGTATGTTTAGCCGTGATATTCACGATAGCACCCGGCAATACCGAAGTAATATTGGCTGGGGTTAAACTGCCCGCATCTGCATTGGCATCTACTAAAGTGATATCGCTTAGGGTAACATTACCCGTATTTTCGAATACAATGTTGTAATTAATTACGTCACCGGCTTTAGTTGCGCCATTGGTAGCCGATTTGGTTAATGTAAAACCTGGTGCAGGTGTTAATTTGGTTACAGTCGGATCATTCGGCGCCGGAGTAGAAGGATCGTCGGATACCTGATTGATGACATTGCCTTTATTATCAGTCAATTTTACCGAGGCCTGGTTGGTAAATGATCCCTGGTTAACATCAATCTGTGTTAAAGTATGTTTCGCTGTAACCGTTACACTGGCGCCAGGTGCTAATGTTGAAATATTTGCAGGATTGATCGAACCCGCATCAGCTGCTGCATCAGTTAAATTTAAATTGCTCAGTGTAACCGTTCCTGTATTGGTGATAGTGAAAGTATAATCAATTGATTCGCCAACTTTTGTTCCAACAGCAGTTGCAACTTTCGTAAAAATGAATTTTGAAGCGCCTGAAACCGGCGTTTCGGTCGGGTTGTCATTCGAATAATCTGTTCCCGAAACATCTGTAATGATATTTCCCGCAGGTGTTTGAGCACTAACAGAAGCCGAATTGGTTACCAAAGCCGCATCTTTATCATTCTGACTTAAAATATAAACCTGACTGTAGATGAAGCTTGCCCCTGCTGCCAATACATTCGGAAAAGTTTTGTTCAAACCCAGCTTGGCATCTGTTAATGTGATGCTGTTTAATTCTACATCTCCAACGTTCGTAACCTTGAAAGAATAAGTAATATTATTGCCATCTGCGCTTAAAACACCTGTTTTAATTAAGGCTATTTTCCCTTTCAATAATGGCGTGGTAACGGTTGCCTGGTTATTTACACTTTCGGGATCATTTGTTTTAGACGTTGGTGTTAAGGAAACACTGTTAACTAAATTTGTCCCTGTAAAACCTGCTGCAACTCGTCCATTAACAGCTAAACTAACCTGTTGTCCGGCGACTAAATCGGCTGTTAAAGTAAAGCTGTTTCCAGTTGAACTATACGTTCCACCAAATGCATTATAGGTTATATTTTCCAGTCCTGCCGGAAGATTCTCGATCAGACCAATCGACTCACCGCTTAAAACAGTAGCTGGTCCGTTATTTTTAATATTAATGGTATAACCAATATTTTCATTGCTTTCTACACCAGTAACATTAGCTGTTTTACTGATCTGAAGATCAGTGATCCAGTTAGGAACAGTTACCGTTACTACCGCAGCAGAAGATTTTGTTGCGTCTAATTTATCGGTTATTTGATAGTTTAAATTATAAATCCCCGGAAGCGTTCCCGCAGCAACATTTACTTTTCCGGTTGCAACATCAATAGTTATTTTTGGATTTGAAGTTGAAATCTGGCTGAGGGTAACATTTGCAAGGGTTGCAGTATTTATGTTGTTATAGGTATCGTTAATCAATATATTTTCGACCGCAACTCCCCCACTGAAACCGTTTGCCGTTCCGGAATCATCTTTAGCGAGGATGACACTTGTTCCTACCGTTACGGTTACTGTAGCAGTTGTTCTCTGTCCAGGGTTCAGTTTATCTTCGACCTGGTAAACCACTTCATAAGTTCCTGCCGGGGTGTTTGGCGCTACGTTTACTTTTCCGGTAGTTACATCTAGAGTAACGTTAGGGTTGGTAGTTGAAACCTGGCTTAATTTAACTTCTGTTAATGTTGCAGGGTTACCATTATAGGTATCGTTAGCCAATACATTTTCAACTGCGGTTCCGCCGGTATAGCCGTTTGCATTTCCTGAATCGGCTATGGCAACCATCGCTGGGGCACCAACAGTTACGGTTACAGTAGCGGTTTTCGTTAGACCCGGGTTTAGTTTATCTTCGATCTGGTAAACAATCTCGTAAGTCCCTGCCGGAGTGTTTGGCGAAACATTCACTTTTCCAGTGGTTACATCCAAAGTAACGTTAGGGTTGGTAGTTGAAACCTGGCTTAATTTCACTTCTGTTAATGTTGCAGGGTTAACATTATAGGTATCGTTAGCCAATACATTTTCAACTGCGGTTCCGCCGGTATATCCGTTTGAATTTCCTGAATCGGCTGTGGCAACCAGTACAGGCGCACCCACCGTTACGGTTACGGTAGCAGTTTTCGTTTGACCAGGGTTCAGTTTATCTTCGATCTGGTAAACAACCTCGTAAGTCCCTGCCGGAGTATTTGGCGCAACGTTCACTTTTCCGTTAATTACATCTAGAGTAACGTTAGGGTTGGTAGTTGAAACCTGACTTAATTTTATTTCTGTTAGTGTCGCAGGATTGCCGTTGTAAGTATCATTCAATAATACGTTTTCTACAGCTGTTCCACCGGTATAGCCGTTTGCGTTTCCTGAATCGGCTGTGGCAACCATCGCTGGCTCACCAACAGTTACGGTTACAGTAGCATTCTTTGTTTGGCCTGGATTCAGTTTATCCTCAATCTGGTAAACCAATTCATAAGTTCCTGCCGGAGTATTTGGTGCAACGTTTACTTTTCCGGTGCTTACATCTAATGTTACGTTAGGATTACTAGTTGAAACCTGGCTCAGTTTTACTTCGTTTAAGGTAGCCGGATTACCGTTATATGTATCGTTCAACAATACATTTTCAACTGCTGTTCCACCAGTATAGCCGTTAACATTTCCAGAATCGGCTATGGCAACCATCGCTGGGGCACCAACAGTTACGGTTACGGTAGCGGTTTTCGTTAGACCCGGGTTTAGTTTATCTTCGATCTGGTAAACAACCTCGTAAGTCCCTGCCGGGGTATTTGGTGCAACGTTTACTTTTCCGGTAGTTACATCTAAAGTAATATTAGGATTAGTGCTTGAAACCTGGCTTAGTTTAACTTCATTTAAAGTAGCCGGATTACCGTTGTAAGTATCGTTAACCAATACATTTTCAACAGCGGTTCCTCCGGTATAGCCGTTTGCATTTCCTGAATCGGCTGTGGCAACCAGCGACGGTGCAGAAACAGTAATGGTTACGGTAGCCATTTTAACCTGACCAGGGTTCAGTTTATCTTCGATCTGGTAAACCACTTCGTAAGTTCCTGCCGGAGTATTTGGTGCAATGTTCACTTTTCCGGTATTTACATCTAAAGTAATATTAGGATTAGTGCTTGAAACCTGGCTTAGTTTAACTTCATTTAAAGTAGCCGGATTACCGTTGTAAGTATCGTTAACCAATACATTTTCAACTGCTGTTCCGCCAGTATAGCCGTTTGCATTCCCTGAATCGTTTGTGGCAACCAGTGCAGGAGCACCAACAGTTACGGTTACAGTAGTCGTTGTTTTCTGTCCAGGGTTCAGTTTATCTTCAATCTGGTAAACAACCTCGTAAGTCCCTGCCGGGGTATTTGGTGCAACGTTTACTTTTCCGGTAGTTACATCTAAAGTAATATTAGGATTAGTGCTTGAAACCTGGCTTAGTTTAACTTCATTTAAAGTAGCCGGATTACCGTTGTAAGTATCGTTAACCAATACATTTTCAACTGCTGTTCCACCGGTATAGCCGTTTGCATTTCCTGAATCGGCTGTGGCAACCAGTGCTGGTGCAGAAACAGTTACGGTAACGGTAGCAGTTTTCGTTTGACCAGGGTTCAGTTTATCTTCAATCTGGTAAACTACTTCGTAAGTTCCTGCCGGAGTGTTTGGCGCCACGTTTACTTTTCCGGTAGTTACATCTAGAGTAACGTTAGGGTTGGTAGTTGAAACCTGGCTTAATTTAACCTCGTTCAAAGTAGCCGGGTTGCCGTTGTAGGTGTCGTTTGTTAATACATTTTCAACTGCGGTTCCGCCGGTATAGCCGTTTGCATTTCCTGAATCGGCTGTGGCAACCATCACTGGCTCACTAACAGTTACGGTTACAGTAGCATTCTTTGTTTGGCCTGGATTCAGTTTATCTTCAATCTGGTAAACCACTTCATAAATTCCTGCCGGGGTATTCGGTGCAACGTTCACTTTTCCTGTGGTTACATTCAAAGTGACGTTAGGGTTAGTGGTTGAAACCTGGCTTAGTTTAACCTCGTTCAAAGTAGCCGGGTTGCCGTTGTAGGTGTCGTTTGTTAATACATTTTCAACAGCGGTTCCACCGGTATAGCCTTTTGCATTTCCAGAATCGGCTGTGGCAAGCAGTGCAGGGGCACCAACAGTTACGGTTACGGTAGCAGTTTTTGTTTGACCAGGATTCAGTTTATCTTCAATCTGGTAAACCACTTCATAAATTCCAGCAGGAGTGTTTGGCGCCACGTTTACTTTTCCGGTATTTACATCTAGAGTAACGTTAGGGTTTGTGCTTGAAACCTGGCTTAGTTTAACTTCATTTAAAGTAGCCGGATTACCGTTGTAAGTATCGTTAACCAATACATTTTCAACTGCTGTTCCGCCGGTATAGCCGTTTGCATTTCCTGAATCGGCTGTGGCAACCATCGTTGGTGCAGAAACAGTTACGGTAATGGTAGCAGTTTTCGTTTGACCAGGATTCAGTTTATCTTCAATCTGATAAACCACTTCGTAAATTCCTGCAGGAGTATTCGGCGAAACGTTTACTTTTCCGGTATTTACATCTAAAGTAACGTTAGGGTTTGTGCTAGAAACCCGGCTTAGTTTTACTTCGTTCAAAGTAGCAGGGTTGCCATTGTAAGTATCGTTTGTTAATACATTTTCAACAGCGGTTCCTCCGGTATAGCCGTTTGCATTTCCTGAATCGGCTGTGGCAACCAATACAGGCGCACCAACAGTAACGGTTACAGTAGCGGTTGTTTTCTGTCCAGGGTTCAGCTTATCCTCGATCTGGTAAACCAATTCGTAAGTTCCTGCCGGAGTATTTGGTGCAACGTTCACTTTTCCGGTATTTACATCTAAAGTAATATTAGGATTTGTGCTTGAAACCTGGCTTAATTTAACTTCTGTTAATGTTGCAGGGTTACCATTATAGGTATCGTTAGCCAATACATTTTCAACTGCGGTTCCGCCGGCATAGCCGTTTGTATTTCCTGAATCGGCTGTGGCAACCAGTACAGGCGCACCAATCGTTACGGTTACGGTAGCAGTTTTCGTTTGACCAGGATTAAGTTTATCCTCGATCTGGTAAACCAATTCGTAATTTCCTGCCGGAGTATTCGGTACAACGTTTACTTTTCCGGTGCTTACATCTAATGTTACGTTAGGGTTTGTGCTAGAAACCTGCCTCAATTTTACTTCATTCAAAGTAGCCGGATTACCGTTGTAGGTATCGTTAACCAATACGTTTTCTACCGCGGTTCCGCCGGTATAGCCGTTTGCATTTCCTGAATCGGCTGTGGCAACCATCGCTGGCGCAACAACAGTTACGGTTACAGTAGCAGTTTTCGTTTGACCAGGATTCAGTTTATCTTCAATCTGGTAAACCACTTCATAAATTCCAGCCGGAGTGTTTGGCGCCACGTTTACTTTTCCGGTATTTACATCTAATGTTACGTTAGGATTAGTAGTTGAAACCTGGCTTAGTTTTACTTCGTTTAAAGTAGCCGGATTGCCGTTGTAGGTATCGTTTAACAATACATTTTCAACTGCGGTTCCGCCGGTATAGCCGTTTGCATTTCCTGAATCGGCTGTGGCAACCAGTACAGGCGCACCAATCGTTACGGTTACAGTAGCTCGTTTTGTTTGGCCAGGGTTTAGTTTATCTTCAATCTGGTAAACCAATTCGTAAGTTCCTGCCGGAGTATTTGGTGCAACGTTCACTTTTCCGGTATTTACATCTAAAATAATATTAGGATTAGTGCTTGAAACCTGGCTTAGTTTAACCTCGTTCAAAGTAGCCGAGTTGCCATTGTAAGTATCGTTTGTTAATACATTTCCAACTGCTGTTCCACCGGTATAGCCGTTTGCATTTCCTGAATCGTTTGTAGCAACCATTGCTGGTGCAGAAACGGTGATGGTTACAGTAGCAGTTGATGCCTGACTAGCATCTAATTTATCAACAATTTTATAAATTATCGTATAAACTCCAGCTGGGGTATCAAGTGCTACATCTACCTGGCCGGTCGTAGCATTTAGTGTTACATTAGGATTTGAAGTAGAAATTTGTGAAAGATTTACTTCATTTAAAGTTGGCGCAATAGTAGTTCCATTATAGCTGTCATTGGTAAGTACGTTGACTACTGCTACCCCTCCTATTAAACCATTTGCATTTCCTGTATCATCTTTCGCTAGCAAAGCTCCCGAAGCAACCGTTACCTTAATGGTTGCGATTGATGTTTTTGAAGCATCAAGTTTATCGGTAATGGTATAAGTTAAAGTATAAATGCCTGCCGGGGTATTTGCAGCAACATCCACTTTTCCGGTTAATGGATCTAAAGTTACTTTGCCATTGCTATCATTTGCACCAGCGGTAATGGTTACATCAGTCAATGTCGGAGCAGTAGCGGTTCCGTTATAAGTATCGTTCGCCAAAACATTTGCCACCGCAATACCACCGATTACCGAGTTGGCTGAACCAGCATCGTCTTTAGCAGTCAAAGCTCCCGAAGCAACTGTTACTTTTATAGTAGCGATTGATGTTTTTGAAGCATCAAGTTTATCGGTAATGGTATAAGTTAAAGTATAAATGCCTGCCGGGGTATTTGCAGCAACATCCACTTTTCCGGTTAAAGGATCTAAAGTTACTTTGCCATTGCTATCATTTGCACCAGCAGTGATGGTTACATCAGTCAATGTCGGAGCAGTAGTGGTTCCGTTATAAGTATCGTTCGCCAAAACATTTGCAACCGCAGTGCCACCGCTTACCGAGTTGGCTGAGCCGGCATCGTCTTTTGCAAGCAAAGCGCCCGTGATTAAATGAACCCTAACCGTTGCCTGTTTCACATTTCCCGGGTTAGCTTTATCTTCAATTTGATAAACCAGGGTGTAATCACCAACCGGGGTGCCGGGTAATACATTAACCTTTCCGGTAGCAGGATCAATAGTGATATTTGGGTTTGTAGTTGAAACCTGACTGATCGTTACATTCACCAGTGTAGCCTGATTACCGTTAATTTTATCGTTAATCAAAACATTATTAACTGCCACACCACCGGTTACCGCGCTTAAAGTTCCTTCATCATCAACCGCATAAACACCGGTATTGGTTACAGTTGGATTATCATTGCCCTCTGCTGTACCCGAAATATCAGATACATTACCGTTCGACGGATTTTTACCCGTCACCGTAGCCGAGTTACTCACAGATCCAGCTGCTTTTTCTGCCGCAGCTATCATATAAGAGGCCGTTGCCGTTGTACTCGCACCAGGCGCTAAAGTTGTAGCACCCAAAGTAATTGCACCGGTAATTTTACTATCTGTTAAAACAAGATTATTCAGCGTAACATTACCAGTGTTTTTAACCGTAAACAAATAACTGATGGTATTTCCACTGAGGTTTAATGTACCTGTTTTCACCAAAGTAACAGCAGGATTTAAAATAATATTTACATCAGCCGTCGCAGTTTTTTCCGCAGGAAGTTCTGTGGTTTTAACACTCGCAGTATTACTGATCTTTCCTGAATTATTGGTTGGATTACCGTTATTGTTTAAGTCAGCCTGAAGTACGGTATAAGTTCCGGTATAAGTCCAGCTCTCCCCTTTTTCTAAAATATTATTGGTATTTCCAATTTTTACAGGATTGTTTAAGTTTCCACCCAATAACGGATCGCTCACCACAACATTGTTCTGATTCGTATTACCTGTGTTCGCTACAGTAACCGAATAGTTAATTACGTTTCCTGCCTGATTAACCGAACTTACATTTGCAGATTTTGTAATCGATATTGACGAACAAGCAGGTACATTTACAGTAATAGTAAATGGATTGCCATCGCAGGCACCCGCAACCGTTGCTTTTGGTGTTACCGTATAAATTATGGTTTGCGCAGTGTTGCTGGTATTAACTAAAGTTTGATTGATAGTATTACCCGATCCGTTAGCTGCACCAGCTACATTAGCGTTCGGATTTACCGTCCAGATAAACGACGAAGGAACTGAATTACCTCCATTTGCTGAACTATTGATATTTTGCGTTTGGATATTATAATTAAAAGCTCCGGTACAATCCAAAGTTTTGGTATCATTAAATCCTTTCGGACTTTGATAAATCGTTACGGTAACCGAAGCCCGGGCCGGACTCTCACAACCGTTAATGGTCTGACTGGCATAATAAGTTCCGTTCGCCAAGGCAGCAGTCGAAGCTAAAGCTGTTCCACCGGTTAACTGGCTATACCACTTAACAGCTGTTCCTGTGGCAGTAAGGTTTGCAACCGTTGCGTTAGAAATTTCACAGAAAGTCTGGTTGCTGGCTGTGGGTGCAGGTGTTGTTGTAATTCCTATTGTACCACTTAAAGAAACTGCTGTGCACGGAGCAGTTTGCCCAACCGTACTCACGCTAAAATTTCCTGCTGAAGTTGGTACCCCACTAATGGTTAAAGTATTGCCGCTCTTTGAAGCCGTAAGTCCGGCAGGCAAATTATTCACAGTTACATCTGTTGCAGCGCCCGACCAGGAATAAGTGATCGGAATAATCGGACTACCTACACATACAGTTTGGTTATTTGCCCCGCCTCCAGCTACTAATCCGGCTGAAGAGTTAACAGTTATGTTGCTTGTAACGGCAGCCGGAGTGCAAGGACTAAGCTGACCTATTGTGCTTACCGTATATGTGCCACCCGAAGTAGGCGTTCCACTAATAGTTAAAACCTTTGTGGCTACATTTTTACCAGCTGTTAAACCGGCTGGAAGTGAAGTATAACTAACATCGGTAGCAGCACCACCCCAGGTATAAGTTATCGGTGTTATTGCGCCGCCGGCACAAGTACTTTGGTCAATATTTCCACCCCCGGTTGTCAATGTTCCTGCAGGGTTTACAGTGATTGCTCCTGTCGCACTTAGCGCACCACATGGTGATGTTTGTCCAATTGTTGTAACCGTATATTGTCCTGAAACAGTTGGCGTGCCACTAATAGTCAGTACTTTTCCACTTTTAGAAGTAGTTAAACCTGCCGGAAGATCAGTCACCGTTACATCCGTAGCACTGCCTCCCCAGGTAAATGTTGTAGATGCAATAGGCGATCCGGCGCATACGGTCTGAGTAGCATTACCACCTGTAACTAAGGTTGGGGCCTGATTAACGGTAATATTATATGCGGTTGATTTTGGTCCGTTTGAGCCATAAGCAATTGCAGTTATCGTTGCTGGTCCGTAATAATCTGCAGCCCATGTTACCGTTGCCGAAGCTGTACCAACATTGGCACTAACCGTCATGGCTGAAGTGCTAACTGTACCAGCATTGTTCGGACTGATGGCAAATGCCATTGAAGTTGCAAAACCTGAACTTGCCGTATATGAAGTATTTCCTGTACCCTGGCACCTCAAATTAATGCCTGAACTAAATGTTGGCGCAATAACATCAGGAGATATGTTTATGGTCACAATAGCATCATCGCAGGTAACCGTTCCGTTAATGTTCGTACAAATGGTGTAGGTAAATGTATCCTGGCCATAATAACCGCTGTTTGGTGTATAGGTAACAGTGCCATTTGCATTTTTAACAATTGTACCATGTGCAGATGAAGCCGGAACGGTATAAGAAGATAGCGCTGCCTGATTGTTAGGCTGATCATTTGCAAGTATGTTGATGTTTACCGGAGCATTTAACGTAGTTGCCGCCTGATCGTCATTTGCTGTTACCAGACTGATAAATTTGGTATTGAAAGCGATAAAAGCAGGATCACTGCTCCCACCAAGTTTATATCTTAAAACAAGCGGCTGCGAATAATTTGAACTGTTAATACCAAAGGCACTCGCATCTGCTGCCCAGATCCGGATAGGTCGGTCTGTTTTGATAAAACCTGGTTGTATTACCCCTGTATTGGGATCATAGAAATCAGGCAGCCATGTACCTATCACCGGAATAACAGATTGATCGATACTGATCTTATTCCCGACCAGATTTCCGTTTCCATCTTCAAAATATACCTGATCTAATGCACCTGTAGCCTGAGCAACCTGTGTAATCAAAATATCAGGAATACCATCACCAATTTGAGTATCATTAGTAATTGCACCAAAATTAAAACTTAACGGGGCGGCTGTTGACGGAATATTAGTGATACACGACCCCATATCTAAGCCCCTGACACCTCTGGTAAGAATCTGTGCAACGGTAACAGGTACAGAATAAGGATATATTCCACCATTATCAACACCATCTTCCATTTGACCAAGGCCTACAAAATTTGAAGCTGTTCCGGGTAGTGGAATGTTTTTAACAGGAAAAGCCTGATAAATACCAGGTGTAAAAGAAACAAGTTTCGATGTAAGCAATAAATCATTTACACCGGTAGAATAATTTATATTATTAAATGTAAATGCAAGCAGGTTGTTTTTATTATCAGGCCAAACAGGATTAATTGCCCCTTGTTTTGAAGTCCAGTAACCCTTATAATCTGTAAATAAACCAGTAACGCTATACTGAGCAGATACCCGACTAATTCCTAATACAAAAAGAAGCAAAACAAAACATAATATCCTGTTAGGTAGATTAGTTTTATAAAAAAAATGTTGTATAATTTTATTCATTCTTCCCATTGGGATAACCGGGTTTTTACTGCTTAAAATTGGCCTCATACGATGAGCACAAAATCTTCCTGAAAAAGGAGTTTGCTTATAAAAAATTTCCCTTTAAGAAATGCGGTAAAAACAGCGTATATACACTGATTATAAAACACTTTTGAAGAGATAGACACTATAAAAAAACTTCGTTTTTGAGGGCGGCAAAAGTATATTATTTTTAACATTCATACAAGTGCCAAAAAGTGCCGGTTTGAGCAGTATTTTATGTACTTCAATTGTAAAAAACTGTCTTTGCAATACTACAAAGCAAACAAAAATAGAAATCGACCTGCCTAACTCACACCTTTGACTGTCGGTCGCCGGTATGATTTTTTGACAATAATCAACAACTATATAACAAATTGACTTATTTATACTACAAACAAAATAGAAAAATGAAAATTTAAAAGAAGAAAAAAGAGGGTTAAAATGTCTTTACATTTTAACCCTCTTAATTGAAGAAAACAGGAAAATAATTGTTATTCGGATGGCTAAATTTTTGCCCTGATCCTGCTCAGCGTTTCTAACCTGATTGCTAAAAAGGACGCGATATGTTTTAGTGAAACCCTGTTAATTAAACCCGGAAAGGAAACAAGAAAACGTTTATATCTTTTTTCTGCAGACGAGATCCGGCACAAGTAAGCCCGCTCCTCTGCAGATCGGTAATACAGTTCCATCATCTTTCGGCCCACTATATTTGCCTCCGGAAAATTTTCGTATAAGAACTCTGATAAAACATGTGGTATAGCAATTAAATCTACATCCTCTAAAGCCTGAAGATACTCTTCCGAATCGCCTTCTATCCACAAATTGCGTATCGTGCCGATTACTTCGTTCTCCTTGGCTATCCATGTGGTAATTTCGTTACTTCCATCCTTAATAAAGCCTCTGACAACCCCTTTTACAATTAAAAAAAGGAATTTATTACGGTCGACCGGAGAAACCAGGTATTTATTTTTTTTATAACTAACCGGAAATGTATGCTGATTGATGCGTTTTTCAATCTCAGCATTAAGGGGATGAAATTTTTTAAAAATCGAGACTAGAGGAGAAAAGTTATTGTATTTTTTCCACCTATCTTCATCAGATAAATTAACTGTGAGCATAGAGATAACGATTGGGATAGACTGCAATTACACTGTAGAAAGTACAATCACATGGTAATTATAAGAAGATTAGAACTGAAAAAAGAATTTTTTTTCAATTTATAAAATTTTTAACATGATTAAAACACTTTTTCTACGCCTAGCCCAAACAACGCAAAATCGTATCTTACAGGGTCTTTGGGATCAAATTGCCTTAAATTTTCGGTTAACTCAACTGCAGTTAACCAATCAGTTTGTTTCCGGCTAATCAAGCCTAATAAACGCCCTACCCGATCTACATGTACATCACACGGACAAATCAGTCCTTCCGGTTTAAGGGTATTCCAGATCCCGAAATCAACCCCATGGTTATCATTCCTTACCATCCACCTTAAAAACATATTTAAACGCTTACAGGTTGATTTCTGCTTTGGCGAAGAGATATGCTTTTTTGTACGGTGCGGAAAATCTTCCAGCGAGAAAAAATAAGCCCTGAAATGGTTCAGTGCCTGCTCTGTCGAAAAATTAAGATCAGCAACAGAAGAAACCGCTATGTTATTTCCCATTGCCGAAACCTCCGGATATTCAGTTCTGAAAGTATCCTGCCGGGGAATAAAAGCATCTTCCAGGCTCTTAAAATTCTGATAATGCTGCTTAAAGAATGAAATAAAATAAAGCAGATCGGTATCATTAAAAGTACGGTGCTTAAAATTCAGCAAACGCCGCAAATCATCATCGGTGTGGTTAAGCACAAAATCGTGAGGTGCATTATCCATCCGGTTAAGCAATTCCCTGCATTTATTGATAATCGTTTTCCGCTGGCCCCAGGCCAAAACCGCAGCAAAAAAACCAGCTATTTCTATATCCTGCTTTTTTTCAAAAAGATGTGGAATACAAACCGGATCGTTTGTTATAAAATTAGGCTGATTATATTGTTCAACTTTACCATCAAGAAAATTTTTCAGCTCCAGAAATTGCATATAAGTAATTATTTAAACGAAAATAGCAGCACAACAGTAGCCACCTAAACCGGATTGAAACGGTATCCTTTTTTGTTTGCAGATTTTAATGAAGCAGGTACTTCAACAAAAAAGATTTAATGTAAAGCCGGACAAACATTAACCCTGGAATGGAACCGGCTTTACAAAAAAAATAAAAAACCGGGCAAATGCTATTCATAATGCCCGATTGAAATTTTATGCCAATGCCCTTTCGAGATCTTCCAAAAGATCGTCAATATCCTCTACCCCTACGCTTAAACGCAATAAATTATCCGTCACACCAACTTTTTCCCTCTCCTCTTTCGGAATAGAGCCGTGTGTCATGGTAGCCGGGTGATTGATCAGTGATTCTACTCCACCTAAAGATTCGGCAAGGGTAAATACTTTAAAATTAGAGGAAATCCTGAACGTTTCCGCCAGGTCAGCGCCTTTTAGGGTAATCGAAATCATACCCCCAAAACCACGCATCTGCTTTTTAGCCACATCATGGTTAGGATGATCTTCAAAACCCGGCCAATAAATTTTATCAACCTTAGGATGAGTTTTTAAATAATGTGCAGTACGTTCGCCGTTTTCGCAATGGGCTTTCATCCTCAGGTGAAGCGTTTTAATTCCCCTTAACACTAAAAAGGCATCTTGCGGACCCGGAGTTGCACCACAGGCATTGTAAATAAACCAAAGGTCTTTGTACAATTGCTCATCATTGGTTACCAAAGCACCCATTACCACATCAGAGTGACCGCCAATATACTTGGTTACCGAGTGCATTACAATATCAGCGCCTAAATCGATCGGGTTTTGTAAATATGGTGAAGCAAAAGTATTATCAACCGTAAGGATTAAATTTTTCTCTTTAGTAATTTTAGCTACCCCTTCAATATCGATAATCTGCATAGTTGGGTTGGTGGGTGTTTCAATCCATACCAGTTTCGTTTTATCGTTGATGTACGGCAACATATTTTCTGGTTTAGAAAGATCCAGAAAATGAAATTTGATGCCATATTTGGTATAAATTTTAGTGAAAATGCGGTAAGAACCACCATAAAGATCATTTCCGGTAATTACTTCATCGCCCGGTTGCAATAACTTTAATACTGCATCTGTAGCACCCATCCCACTCGAAAAAGCCAGACCGTATCTGGCATTTTCTAAAGCAGCTAAACAATCTTCCAAAGCTTTACGCGTTGGGTTGGTTCCCCTAGAATATTCATAACCTTTATTATCGCCAGGAGATTTTTGCCAATAAGTTGAGGTTTGATAAATCGGTGTCATTACGGCACCTGTTGTTGGGTCAGGCTCCTGGCCTGCATGTATGGCTTTTGTTGCGAATTTCATTTTTTTTAGATTTGAGATGTGAGACACTAGATTTGAGACATTATATTTGAGAAACGAGATTTGAGACAGGAGATTACATCTCGTCTCAAATCTCAAATCTCCCTTCTCATATCTACTTAATACGCTCTTGCGAACAATACTCTCTGAATAGATGGTTTGCCTGAATAAATGCAAACTCCATCTTCCAGTTTATTATCTAAAGGAATACAACGGATAGTTGCTTTAGTTTCCTCTTTAATTTTTTGTTCTGTTTCTGGTGTTCCATCCCAGTGTGCAGCTATAAAACCGGCTTTTGTATCCAACAGTTCTTTAAACTCTTCGTAAGAATTTGCTTCTGTAATATGTTCATCACGGTAAGCCAATGCTTTGTTAAACATGCTTTGCTGAATATCTTCCAGTAGTTTTACAATGTAAATATCCAAACCTTCCTGTGGTACAGTCTGCTTTAGTTTGGTATCCCTGCGGGCAACCTCAACAGTTTTATTTTCAAGATCACGTCCGCCAATGGCAACACGGATCGGCACACCTTTTAATTCGTAATCGGCAAATTTAAATCCCGGGCGCTGTGTATCCCTGTCATCATATTTTACAGAAACACCTAAACCTTTTAAACGCATGGTTAATTCGTTTACATAAGTAGAAATTTTTGCCAGATCTTCGTCGCTTTTATAAATCGGAACAATAACAACCTGGATTGGTGCCAGTTTTGGCGGAATAACCAATCCCGAATCATCACTATGTGCCATAATTAAGGCGCCCATTAAGCGGGTAGAAACACCCCATGAGCTGGCCCAAACGTAATCTAGTTTTCCATCTTTACCTGTAAATTTAACATCAAAAGCTTTAGCAAAATTTTGTCCTAAAAAGTGCGAAGTACCCGCTTGTAAAGCCTTTCCATCCTGCATCAGAGCTTCAATACAATAAGTATCCAAAGCTCCGGCGAACCTTTCATTAGGCGATTTGCGTCCCCTTACTACCGGTACAGCCAACCAGTTTTCGGCAAAATCGGCATAAATATGCAACATACGTTCTGTTTCTTCAATGGCCTCTTGTGCAGTAGCATGTGCGGTATGACCTTCCTGCCATAAAAATTCGGCAGTACGCAAAAACAACCTGGTACGCATTTCCCACCTCACCACATTGGCCCATTGGTTAATTAATATTGGGAGGTCGCGGTACGATTGAATCCAGCCTTTGTAAGTGTTCCAGATAATGGTTTCGGAAGTCGGACGAACAATTAACTCCTCTTCCAGTTTGGCAGTTTCATCAACTACAATATTACCATTACCGTCATTTTTTAAACGATAGTGTGTTACAACGGCACATTCTGTCGCAAAGCCCTCAACGTGAGAAGCTTCCTTAGAGAAAAATGACTTTGGGATGAATAATGGAAAATAGGCGTTCTGATGGCCTGTATCCTTAAACATTTTATCTAAAACAGCCTGCATTTTTTCCCAAATAGCATAGCCATTGGGCTTAATAACCATACAACCACGCACTGCAGAATGCTCTGCTAAATCTGCTTTAATCACGATGTCATTATACCACTGGGAATAATCTGCTTCTCTACTTGTAATTTCTTTGCTCATGTTATGTATTTGGAACGTAATTTGTACGTTAAAAAGTGTAAAATTCGATAGCAAATTTATAAATTTATGCCTACAAACGATTAAGAATTGAAATCAATTATAATTTAACGTTTTTAGACTAACTAAATAGTTAAGAATTAATTACTTTTGAAACCTGTTTATCAATATTCGTGAACACACACAACTAATATAAACACAATGAAACCAATTAAATTTTTACCCATTGTTATGATTGCTGCTGCTGGGTTGGTGGCTTCATGCTCTACATCAAAACTGGCTCAAACCAAGCCGGCTGATGATGTTTATAATTCTGTGGCGAAAGCCAGGGAGGTGGAAATTGCACCTCAACCTCAAAACCGACAAGGCCAGCAATATCAGGCCCAGGGTCAGGAAGAATACGATGAATATTATGGTACCAGTAATCCTTATTACGATATGGATTATTCGTCAAGGATTAACCGTTTTTACAATGGTTACAGTTTTCAGGGCTACTATGATCCATATTTCGACAATTATTATTACGGCAGCAGCTACGGACCATCCAACTATTTAGGTATTGGATTAGGTTGGGGTAACGGTTACGGCTTAGGTGGCTGGGGCGGAGGCTTTGGATATGGTTACGGATATGGAAGCATCTGGAACAACCCTTTTTACTATGGCAATTACGGTTACGGATGGAACAATCCATACGGCTGGAACTCGTGGGGACCTAACTCTTACTACGACCGTTATGGTTGGGGCGGTGGCGGATATTACGGCGGTGGCTGGGGTATCGGCGGCGGATACTATGGTGGTGGCGTTTATACCAACAGAGGCAGCTACAGACCAAGACCGGGAAGTAACGACAGAGGTGTGCCAAGATATGGAAATTCTAATGGAGGAAATGTTGGCAGACCAAGCAGATCCGGTATAAGTAATCCAAACGGTGTTTCTTATGCACCAAACAATAACGCAGGCAGACCAACAAGAAACCAGGGAGGATATACTCAAAACCAAGGTAATCAAAGCGGAAGACCTACAAGAAATGATGGTTATGCACCACAAGGCGCCCAAGGCAGCAGACCTACAAGAAACGAAAACTACACTCCTCAACAGCCAACCAGAACCGAAAGCAGGCCAAGTTATTCACCTCCACCATCAAATGGCGGCGGCGGTGGTTCAATTGGAGGCGGCGGCGGTGGTGGCGGTTCACGTCCATCAAGAGCAGGAAGAGGTTAATTTTAAAATCTAAACACACAAATGAAAAAAATCATCTTGGCTTCTCTAGTAGCTACAGTAGCTGCTATGGGAACAACATACGCCCAAAGTTATGCGCCTGATGCCTTCCGTTTCTCGCAAACCAATTATGGCAGCTCGGCAAGGTTTAAAGGAATGGGCGGTGCCCAAATTGGTGTTGGTGGCGATATCGGTTCGATTAATGCCAACCCTGCCGGGTTAGGTTTATTTACCAAATCGGAATTCAGTATTACACCCGAATTTAACTCAGTATCTAACGGTAGTGCATATTTAGGAAATAATACCTCAGCAAATAAAAGCCAGCTCAATCTGAACAATATTGGTGTTGTATTTTATAGTCCGGCTGCTAAAATGAAAGGTGCTGATGTAGATAAAGGATTAGTAAGTAGCGTATTCGGTTTAAGTTATACGCGCAACAATGATTTCTTAAATAACATTAACTATGGCGGGATTAATAAGAACAACTCAATAAGAAATTCTTACGCCGAGCAAGCCAACAATTACGGCACTTCCAATAGTATAGCTGGTGATGCTTATAACAGTTATTTAATAAACAGAAATACTCCTACTTTTCCTAATCAGTATTCTGCAGAGCCATCAGGCACCAACTTTAATCAAAATTGGGATGAGGCACGTTTAGGTTCTACTTCAGAGTTTAATGTGGCAGGAGCCCTGAATTTTGGAAATAAAGTATATATTGGTGCGACAGCAAGTTTTGTAAATGTAAAATATACCAGTGATGCTACATTTACCGAATCAGGTATCCTTAATTCGTATGACGACGACGCGACTTTACCAAATGTTCCTAAATACAACGGGAATGAAAATTATAGCCTTACCCATTTCAGAAATCAGGAAACTAAAGGTGGTGGTTTCAATTTAAAATTAGGTGCTATTTTCAGGCCGGTTAGCGAGTTAAGGATCGGATTAAATTTCCAGACACCAACCTGGATGAACATTGAAGATAATACGAGTGAAACCTTACAGGCCACTACTGCCGGCAATGCGAATACTTCTCCAACTAAATCAAATAACCCTACTCAATATTATTCATTCACCTACAATTTACGTACACCTTTAAAAGCTTCTGCTGGTATCAGTTACGTAATTGCTGGTACAGCGTTAATATCTGCTGATGTGGATTATGTAGATTACTCTTCGATGCGTTTTTCTGATTCTAACGGATCTGACCGTGCAACTATTAACGATAATAATGCCTTTATTAAAGCATCATATAAAGAAGCAGTTAACTATAGAGTAGGCGCTGAGGTTAAAGTAACTAACGAATTTAGCTTACGTGCCGGTTATGGTGTAAATGGAAACGGTGTTAAAGGCGGCGATAATAAATTTTACCAAGGCCAGTATTATACTGGTGGACTTGGCTATCGCATCGACAACTATTATTTCGACGTAGCTTATCAGAACTATCAAACGAATTTTAGTTCAAGTCCTTATTTATTAGATAATTATACTGAGCCTGTTGCCGATGTAAAAAGTAATAGAAACAATGTATTTTTAACTTTTGGAGTAAGATTCTAAAATTTAGAAACGTCATACAAAAACGGCTTCAATATAATAATTGAGGCCGTTTTCTATTTACCCCTCACCACAATCTCTTTCTCCCCATAAACCACTCCCCCATCAGTTACGCCCTGTACAACAATTTTAAAAGTGCCTGTTAAATCGCCGGTATTGAAACTAACTGATGTTTCCCCATTAACCTTTACCTGATAGTTCCAATAAACGGTTGAAAAATTGATAGGCTCATTTTTATTGGTGATATCAGATACATAAAATTCTTTCGGGAGATTAATTCCTTTCAAAAGAATCACATTGGGTTTAGACTCAGGCTCCACACATCCATGGTACATCACTGCAAGTCCGATTTCATTAACATAAACCTCACCCTTTACAGGAATCTTATTTCCACTATCGGACATGTGATTGGGACAGTTTAAAATATTATTCATACAAACATAATCCCCACATCTGTTAACATAAGAATTTTTAACAAATTCAATTCTTTCATCCCTTTTTTTCGTAATCGTTACTTCTTTTAGCCTGGTGCCGGTAATTGAACTTAAGTTTTGGTTATCTTCAATCAACACACTACCTTTTACGTTTAATTGCTCTAAATTTTGCTTTACTAAATATTTCTTTATCTCATCCTCAGGATTGTTGATTTTAACTTTATACAGGTCGTATTTAGCTGTTGTCATCCCTAACCAAACAGGCAACTTCGGCTCTTTAATAACTAGATTGGCAAAGGGCAAATTAAATTTCCCTACGCTATCGGTATTCAGAAAATTCAGGTTTTCTCCGGCGATGGTTGTTAACTCTAGCGGTTTATCTAACGGCTTATTTCTTCTGGTTATTTCACCCCGGTATTCAAAGTTCGTAAGTTTTGTTGTATCATTATCTACTAACGTTTCAGGCCATTTATACCTGCTCCAGGTTTTCACCAGGAGTACATCATTCAGATAATCCTGATCAATATATTTTAACCCTATTGGGTGCTTAGGAAGTGGTTTTAAGTATTGTTGTAAATAAAAGTAATCAATAATGTTTTGATGATTACCAACCGAAATTCTATTGGCTTGTGTACAGGAAACGGATACCAGAGCTACAACTGAAGCGTTATTTTTATCAGTTACATTCAGTTTTAAGTTCACCTGATCCCTTGTGCCGTATTCTTTTTTATCTGCCGATAATTCAGTTTGATTTAGCTGATCGTAATGCGCAAAGAAAATCCTTTCGGCCATTGGCCGGTAATTGCTATCCAGGATGGTCACTGTATTTAATCCAATGGGAACAGAGTCTAATTTTAACCTTATGCTCTGGCTTTTGTTAGCCGCTAACATCAAACCGGTATGTAAAAAAATATCAGAGAAATTATGCACCAAAACATGTACTTTTTGATTGTTGTTTGCTTCCAGATGCATTCTGAAATCATTTTCAGCAATTGCAGTACCTGCCGATAAAACCACCCCATTTTTTAATATTGCCGGCAAATTATAGCTGGTATCTTCCTGCTTATGCCCAAAAAGTTTAACATTATACTTTTTTGATGATTGAGGACGGATCGAAAATGAGCCAAGTCCGGTAGAATTGCTTTGAAGGGTGTCAATTGGGATATCATTTTCATACAAGATACCTTTGGCTTTTACAACATTCCCTTCGAGGTCTTTAATTTCAAACCCCACTTTAGATAGTAAACGGTCAACCAGGTAGCCTCCTTCCGGGTAAAATTGAATTTTATAATTTGAAAGGTTTCTAACCGGAAGGTTAAACGTTACATACCTGACATCTTTACCTTTTTTAACAGAAATACGCAGCAGGTTATTGTCGGAGGTAATTTCATCCGCAGGAAAGTTGATCATCAGTTCACCGATTACACTACTTTTAGCTATACCTGAAATTAATTTTTGCTTATCCTTACCAATTTGATATTTGATCTCTGCATTTTCAACAAAATGGTTATCACCTGATAAAATTTTTAAAAGCGCTGTCCCATTTTTGCTCTGCTCATCATAAGCCTTAAAAATAGAAATATTGGCCGTTAAAGGATTTATTGTTGAAGATCTAATGGTAACAGGCTGAACAAATTCACCATCTGGCTGGTTACCTTTTTTGATATTGGTATTCGCAACAAAACGATACGAACCTCCCGGCAGCGAATCAGGTAATGTAAGCGATCCGAAGGCAAATCCTTTATCAATGAGAAATTTATCCTGGATGACGACACTACTATCCATGTTGTTGATCATCGATAAATAAAGTGTATGGTAATCATCTAAGTTGGCTATTGTTTTTAGCAGGTATCCGCTAAACCAAACCTGATCGTTATTGGTGTAGACAGTTTTGTCAAAATGGACGAACAAATTAGATTGAGTGCTTTTTAAGCCATAACGATTGAGATTTAAGGCAATACTATCCAGTTTTGGATCCTGTGCCCTCGCCTTTATTAAAAAAAGTAAGATCAGGGTAAGGATAATGAGAAATTTTGAAGGCATATTTAGAATGATATACCTAAAAATCTACATTTTAACCTGGATTATCAAATTATCGCCAAATAGTGACTAATTATAGGGTATAAAATCAATTATATTACGCCAAATAACGCTCCCCCTTTTTTACCCATTTCATTAATTTTAGCCTCTACCGCTTCCTCTCTGATTAATTCGGGTGCGTGATGAGGCTTTTTTCTGGCGTCTATAATCATCGAACCTTTACACCCCCAGTGTTTGTTGATCGTAAAATCGTTAATACCGTAAACATCGGCTGCCGGATTACTTCTTGTAAAAGCTACCCAAACCAGGTTATCAATCGTTTCGGCAGTAAACGCTGCATCATCGGCCAATATAATCAGGGGCAAGCCAGCTAAATCCTGATCAATGAGCGACATATTCAACATCGCAATTTCTGCAGCTGTTTTCTCTGGGTTAAGGTATTTATTGCCCTCTAAAACTAAAACACCCGGCATGGCAATTTTTGGCTGGTAAAAGCCATCGCTCAATTTTAACCCTTCAGGAATTTCATTCCACAATTCCCGCTTTTTATCTCCCGCTGCTGCAATTACCACTTTCGATCCACTGTTTAAGCCGTCTCCGCTGTAATCCAGCGTATCTATGGTAGTATTGGTATAAAAATGGATATCCCTCGTTAAATCAATCCGCTCTAATAGGTGTTTGATAAAATCTTCAATATGATGGGTACTGAGTTGCTGATCATCTTCTTTAGCGGCTATAAAAAGGTATTTCGCCAGGCTCAACTGGTTTTTACCCAGAATATGATTGGCAATGGTCAAAATTTCCTGTGGCCTTCTTTCCTTTAAATATGGCGTATAACGTTCGCTACCGATGGCAAAAAGTAAAGGGTGCACACCCGCAGCATCAACGGCATGAACTTCTTTTAAGCCATGTATTTCCTGCGGTATGGCGGAGCCTGTAATTTCGTGTATCAGGGCACCAAAACTGGTGTCTTCCTGCGGCGGACGACCAACCACAGTAAACGACCATATTGCATCTTTTTTATGGTACACATTGTGCACCTTCATTAAAGGAAAGGGATGCGTTAAACTATAATAGCCCAAATGGTCGCCAAAAGGCCCTTCGGGTTTATTTTCGTTGGGGTAAACAGTACCGGTAATGATAAAATCAGCATCAGCAGAAATACAAAAACCTTCATCATCGTAAAAATAACGGAAGCGCCTGTCGCCAAGTGCTCCGGCAAAAGTCATTTCCGACAAACCTTCGGGCAATGGCATTACAGCAGCTAAAGGATGCGACGGCGGACCACCGACAAAAATACTCACTTTTAAAGGCTGTCCTAAAGCGTTGGCTTTCGATTGATGCACGCCTATCCCCCTGTGGATCTGGTAATGCAAACCAATTTCTTTATCCTGAATATAATCGTTTCCGCCTAACTGAATGCGGTACATGCCCAGATTGGCGTTCAACACACCGGGTTTGTCAACATCTTCGGTGTACACCTGCGGCATGGTCACAAAAGGACCGCCATCCATCGGCCAGTTTACAATCTGCGGCAGCTGGCTGATGCTCGTTTTTAAAAATTTATTTTTTGCAGAGGGCGTTTTCAGCGGCAAAGCAGACAAGGCCGACATGGCTGAGCCTGCATATTTAAATGGATTTTTTAATGCCTTTATCGGATCGTTTCTTAACGATACCAGCTGCTGTACTTTTGGCAAAGTATCCCTGAAAATGAATTTTGATCGTTCCAACGTTCCAAACAGATTGGAAACAGCCGGAAAAGGACTTCCTTTAACTTTTTCGAACAATAACGCTGGTCCCTGGTTTTCGTACACCCTCAAATGGATGGCTGCCATTTCTAAATAAGGATCTACCTCCTCCTTAATCCTGATTAAATGACCATGCTTTTCGAGATCGGATACGCATTCTGCTAAACTTTTGTACGCCATGCCCAAAGATAAATATTTAGATTTTCTACGAAACAAAAAAGCCCTATATAAGCAGATTTTACAATAAAGCTACTTATACAGGGCTATTAACCTACTAATAACCTGTTATTTTTTACCGGCAAAAGAGCGTAACATCCAGGTATTTTTCTCTTTAAACTGCATAAAACGGTTCACCATATCGTTAGAACCATCGTCGCCGGCATCAGCAGTGGCTTCTAAAAGTTCTCTTTCTAATTCGATTAAAGTAGCCATATCATCTAAAATGGCATCAACCATGTCAAGGTCTTTCAGTCCGATGGTATCAATTTCTTTAATTTTCGATTCTTTAATATAATCTGCAAAACGGCTGTGCGGTGGTTTGCCCAAAGTTAAAACACGCTCAGCAATCTCATCAATGGTTAACTGTGCGTTGGTATAAAGTTCTTCAAATTTAACATGAAGGGTAAAAAAGTTCTGTCCTTTAATATTCCAGTGGCAGCCTCTTAATTTTTGATAATGGATATGATAGTTAGCCAGATAATCGTTTAACAGATCTACAACCGGTTTAACTTCTTTTTCGTTTAAGCTTATTTCTTTAGCGTCCATTTTATTATAATTTATGATGTATTTTTAATGTGTACCTAACAAACCAAATTTAGAAAAGTTTTGCTCAAATATTGCTTTTATACAATACCTTATTTAATAGACCGTTTAATATTCAATATTGTAGGGAACAGCAATTTTATAAACATTTGTTAATGAATATTATATCTGTAATACGAGATCAAAGTCATCTTATTTTTACGTAAAAACGAGCTACAGAACATAAGATGGTTAATAATATTATTCGTATAATTGCTCCCTTTGACTTAGAAATTTACATAAAAATAAATGCATAAAATATATTTATCTGCTGTAGTGTTATTTGCCTTAAATATTGCAAATGCCAAAGCCAACACAGCAAGAGACTCTATCGGTGTAGAAAATAATAAAGGCAAAAAACTGATCATCCATCAAACTGTAGCAAAAGACACTTATTATTCCATTGGGAGAAGGTATAATGTTTCTCCAAAGGATATTATGGCTTTTAACGAAAACAAATACCTGCAGGTTGGCGTAATCATTAAAGTTCCTACCAATGTTCCTTTTACAGGCAATGGATCATCAAGTACGGAAGTTTCTTCATCATCAGCGGGTAATGTGATAGAACATACCATTAAGCCAAAGGAAAACTTAAACATGCTGGCCGAAAAATATGGTACTACTATAAATGAAATTAAAGCCTTAAACAATTTAACGGGCAGCAACCTTAGTATTGGCCAGGTTATAAAAATCCCTGCAAAAAACGGAGAACAAACTGCCACAGCTACTCCACCAGCTCCACCAGCAAAAAATAACAGCGAAGTACCTGCAGCCAATACGCAACCCTCAGATCAAACCATGATTGAGCACACCGTTGCGCCTAAAGAGTTTTTAGGGAAAATTGCTGAGAAATACGGAACCACGGTTGAGGAAGTGAAAAAAGCCAATAACCTTTCGGGCAATAACCTGCGGATCGGTCAGAAACTGAAAATTCCGGCAACCAAAAATATCGACGAAAATAAAGTAGTTTCTACTGCTGCCATTGAAGAAAAACCGACACAGGAGAATAAATCTAGTGATACAGCGGGTACGCATACGGTTTTGAGAAACGAAACGATTTTCACCATTGCCAAACAATACGGGGTTACGGCATATCAGATCAGAACGATGAACAATCTGCCTGATAATGCGATTACCATCGGACAGGTTTTAAAAGTTCCGGGTGGCATTGTTGCTGATGTACAGGTACCAAAAGAAAAACAGGCCGAAACAAAAACAAAAGAAACTCCTGCAGAAGCAAAAGAAGAGAGTTTTATCCATACGGTAGCTACTGGCGAAAACATTTTTTCAATCGCAAAAAAATACAATTTAACTGCTTATCAGATCAGGACGGCAAATAAACTGGACGACAACAATATTAAAGTAGACCAGAAACTGATTATCCCTAAGCCACCGCAACCAAAATCGGTAAACGAAGCTTCAAAAGAAGACCAGGGAAATGAGCCTGATAGTACGATGGTTAAAGACCCTAAACTGCGCCGCGACCCAAGTGTTTATGGCTTAAGTCAGATTGAAGAAAAAGGTACAGCCGTTTGGATTGCAGATCAGGACCTTGATGGCACAAAAATGCTGGTTTTACACCGTACAGCACCTGTAGGCAGGGTTATTAAAATTACCAACCCGATGACTAACCGCACCACCTTTGCCAAAGTTGTTGGTAAATTTACAGAGAACGAATCTACAAAAGATGTTATCATTGTAATGACTAAAGCTGTAGCCGATTCATTAGGTGCTTTAGACAAACGTTTTTTCTGCAATTTAACATACAGTGCTCAATGAGTTCAAACAAAAAGCCTTTTATAATTGGTATTGCCGGCGGTAGCGGATCGGGCAAAACATTTTTCCTAAACTGCTTTCTTCATCATTTTAAACAAGATGAAGTTACCCTGGTATCGCAGGATGACTATTATATTCCTGCCGGTGATATGACACAAGAAGAAAACAAGTTGTATAACTTTGATCTTCCATCTACAATTGATAGTGAACAGTTTTTAAGAGACATTAAGCAATTGATGAGTGGAGAAGTGGTTTACAAAAAAGAATACAACTTTAATAATCCACTGGCTGTGGTTAAAATATTGGAAATTAAATCGGCACCTATTATTATTGTAGAGGGCCTTTTTATCCTTCACTTTAAAGAAATTGCTGCATTATTGAATCATACCATTTTTGTGGATGCTGATGAACAGGTAGCCCTAGACCGTCGTATAAAACGCGACGGTTTGGAACGTGGTTATCCTGAAGAAGATGTATTATACAAATGGCACAACCACGTAGTGCCCGCTTATAAAGAATACCTGCTGCCCTACCGCGAACAATGTAATAAGGTAGTGATGAACAACACCAACGAACCTGATGAAATTATCGCCATTACAGAAGATATTTCAAATGATTTAAGAAATAGTATTTTAGTAGATATACAATAAAACCACCAAAGAAGTCAAGTTTTAAAAAACTTGACTTCTTATTTATAGTAAATCGTAACGCTTTACCGATGTGGTTTATGTCCTCACAAACCACATCACTCCCTAATCCAATCTCATTTCCGGAATATCTCCTTCCACAATCAGTCGCCCGGCTGTAGATTGCTTAATAAATTCGATACTCACCCCTGGCGCACGTTCTAAAAGTTTAAAACCACCTTTAGGTAAAATATCTAAAACTGCCAGTTCGGTTATAATTTTTTTAATGCATTTCACACCGGTTAAAGGCAAGGTGCACTTTGGCAATAATTTACTTTCGCCGGCCTTATTAATGTGCTGCATGGCTACTATGATGTTTTTGGCCGAGGCTACTAAATCCATTGCTCCACCCATTCCTTTCACCATTTTACCCGGAATTTTCCAGTTGGCAATGTCCCCGTTTTCGGAAACCTCCATGGCACCCAGAATGGTTAGATCTACTTTTTGTGCACGAATCATCCCAAAACTCATAGCCGAATCAAAAATAGATGATCCGGGTAAAGTTGTAATGGTTTGTTTTCCGGCATTAATTAAATCGGCATCCTCTTCTCCTTCAAACGGAAATGGCCCCATGCCTAACAGACCGTTTTCTGATTGTAATACTACATTAATTCCCTTCGGTATATAGTTGGCCACCAACGTAGGTATGCCTATGCCAAGGTTAACATAGTATCCGTCTTTTATTTCTTTAGCGATACGCTGCGCGATCTCTTCTTTTGAAAACATAAAATTGAATTAATGAATTTTGAATGATTGATTGAATGGATAATTAAATGAGTGAATGAGTGAATGATTGAATGTTCTAATCTGCTATTCGACTTCAGACTGCCGACTTCAGACTCCGGACTTTCTCACCGTTCTCTGCTCAATTCTCTTTTCATAATCTTTCCCCTGAAAAATCCGGTGCACATAAATACCTGGAGTATGGATATAATCAGGATCAAGTTCGCCCGCCTCTACCAGTTCTTCTACCTCTGCAATGGTTATTTTACCTGCCATGGCCATAACGGGATTAAAGTTGCGGCTTGTTGACCTGAAGATTAAATTCCCTGCCGTATCACCCTTCCAGGCTTTTACAATAGCAAAATCAGCATCAAAAGCATATTCCATCAAATAATCCTTACCATCAAAATTACGTACCTCTTTACCTTCTGCCACTTCGGTACCTACACCTGCGGGGGTAAAAATTGCCGGCATACCATATCCTGCGGCGAGACAACGAGTGGCTAAAGTACCTTGAGGAATCAGGTCTACTTCCAGTTCGCCACTTAATAACTGCCTTTCAAATTCTGCATTTTCGCCTACGTAAGAAGAAATCATTTTCTTAACCTGACGCTGTTTTAGCATCAATCCGATACCAAAATCATCAACACCGGCATTATTGGAGATACAGGTTAAATTTTTGACCTGTTTATTTACTAAAGCATTAATACAATTTTCCGGAATACCACAGAGACCGAAACCGCCAAGCATAATGGTTGCCCCATCTGATATATCTTTAATGGCCTCTTCAGCGCCAGATACCACTTTATTTATCATTTTATGAAATTTTGGTTAGTCCGCTAAATTACAAATTGCCATCAAAAATGCAGCAATTATAAATTTTAAATCTACAGGGAATATTTATCGATTGGAATTAATCTAAATAACCATTACCTTTGTGCTGCAATGATTTACGAGAGAGAAGAAAACCAATTCATATTACCCACCGATCCGGAATTTCAAAAAGGAATGGGTTTTATTTTCAGCTGTACAGCCGAACACAAAAAATGCTGTGAGAAATTTAAAAAAGGTAAACGCTGCAAAAAATGCCCCGGCAATAAAAAGAAATAAGCTTATTTCGCTATTTCTACAATCTTATCATCACTTCCGTTACTGGTACAGATATAAATTTTACCTTCAGGCGATTGGCAAACAGCCCTGATCCGGCCATAAGTATTTACATAAAAATCTTTTGTTCCGGTGATTTTAGTCTGTGCATCATCTAATTTTAGCTGCATTAATTTAGTTCCTTTTAATACCGCCAATAACAGCGAATTTTTAAACTGCGGAATATAATTGTTATTGTAATAAGCCAGGCCACTTGGCGCAATGGTTGGCGTCCAGTTGATTAAAGGCTCTACCACATTATTAGCGCTGCAGAACGATTGCTCGCCACTTTCATTACAAAAACCTTTAATATTTGGCCAGCCATAATTCCGGCCTTTTTCAATAATATTGATTTCATCATCTGAATCCGGACCATGTTCTGAGGAAAATATTTTATTTCCAACCTGCACCAAACCCTGCGCATTACGATGTCCTAAACTCCAAACCGGATTATTCGGGTAAGGATTATCTGAAGGAATGGTCCCATCTAAATTGATCCTTAAAATCTTTCCAGCCAACGAATTTATATTCTGAGGATTTGCCGTATCGGAAGCGTCACCCGTACTAATGAATAATTTGCCGCCACTGATTAACAGACGCGAGCCGTTATGAATGGAAGCAGCAGGAATCTGATCTAACAATATGAGTGGACTGGTTAAATTTCCTCCGCCATAAGTATAACGCACCACTTTTGCTTTATAGGTATTTCCATAGCCGTAAATAACATAAATATAAGGATTAGCAGTGAAATCAGGATGCAATGCCATGCCCAATAAACCACCTTCGCCGTTGGTGCGCACCTCAGAAATGGTTAATAATGGCGTAATTTGACCTGTAGAAGGATTTAAACGGCTGATTTTACCTGCTTTTTCGGTAAACCAGATGAAATTATCAGGTCCGTACACCATTTCCCACGGAAGACTTAACCCGGAAACAACAACTTTTGCTTTTAATTCTACATCAGGTAGTGTTTCCGGATCTTCATTACCATTGTCAGTCTTTTTGCAAGTTGTGGCAACCAATACCACAAAAAAGCAGAGCAAGATTTTTTTCATAGCCGTAACGTTTTAGAAATAACATAGTTACGGCTATAAAGTTTTAGTTTTGGTGTTACCGTCATGGCGAGAAGGCTTTTTCAGCCGACGAAGCAATAACAACTCTTTTTATTGAAATCTGCTTAGATAGATCTCACCATTCCGCTACGCTTCAGTCGAGAAGATGATGCTTTCTTGAACAGCTTATTTCACATCTCGTGTCTCGAATCCTGTGTCTAAAACCCCTCTAATTCAAATAAACATAAGTAATTCCATCTCCCCCTCTATCCGCATGCTCATCCTCCATTCTGTTTACCTGGCTGTATTTACGCAGATACTCCCTAATCATTTTCCTCAAAATCCCATCTCCTTTACCATGAATCAGTTTAATAGACGGGAAGCCAAGCATAATGGCTTTATCCAAATATTTTTCTACTTCATGCAAGGCATCTTCCGTACGTTTGCCACGAAGGTCTAATTCGGCCCGAAAGCCCGAAACAGCATCGTTCATACGCCCGGCAAAAGAATTTGCACTGCTTTGTATCACTTTTTTTGCTTCGCGGTTGCTAACCTTTTGCACACGGTTCTTTTTAACTGTCGACCGTAAATCGCCAATAGCCAGAACCAGTTCATTCCGGTTAATTTCCAAAACCTGACCAATGGTTTCACTATCCGTAAATTTTACCAGATCGCCTACTTCAATTTCGCCTGTAACCACCACAGGCACCGGCTTTGGACGTTCTTTTGGCACCGTATTTTTAACCAGTTCACGTTGCAGGTTCTGGCGCAGTTCTTTAGTTACTTCCTTATCGGCCTGTTTTTCTTTAATCTCTGCAATGGTGTTTTCTACCAGCTTATTGGCATTTTTAATGATATTTTGCGCTTCCTGCTTCGCTTCTTTAATGAGTACCTTTTTGTTCTCCTCTAAAAACGCTTTTAACTTTTCATTTTCAGCAACGAGGTTTTTAGCTTTATTCTGCTGATTGGCCAGGCTCACTTTTGCATCATAAACGTTTTTCTTCTCACGTTCCAGATCAACCAGCATGGTATCTACCCGGTTCTGGTTGGAACCTGTTTTCTCTCTGGCCAATTGAATTACCTCTTTTGGCAAACCAATATTCTGTGCAATTTCGAAAGCGTAAGAACTACCCGGTTTTCCCATTTCTAAAATGTAAAGCGGTTTCATCTTTGCATTATCAAAAAGCATTGATGCATTTTCCAATCCCGGCGTATTCCCTGCGAACAGCTTTAAATTAGAATAGTGGGTAGTGATTACGCCTCTTACTTTTTTATTGTTCAATACTTCTAAAACAGCTTCTGCCATTGGTCCGCCAAATTGCGGATCGGTACCTGTACCAAACTCATCAATCAGCACCATTGTTTTTGGCGAGGCATGTTCTACAAAATAACGCATCTTTTTCAGGTGTGCACTGTAGGTACTCAAATCACTTTCTATTGATTGATCATCACCAATATCGGCAAAAATATTCTCAAAAATACCCACCTCACTATTCGCATCAACGGGAATCAACAAACCTGTTTGCAGCATAATTTGCAGTAAACCAACGGTTTTCATACAAACAGATTTACCTCCGGCATTCGGCCCTGATACCAAAACCACACGCGTTTCGGCATCTATATGAATGTTTAAGGGCGTAACGGTTTTCTTTTCTGCTGTAAAAGAAATCGATAACAAAGGATGTCTTGCATTGATCAGTTTGGTTTTAGGCTCTTTTAATAAACCGGGCATTTCTGCTTCAATATCTAAAGCAAATAACGCCTTGGCACGCACAAAATCGAGTTTGGTAAGGAAACCATGATAAGAAAGCAATAATGGCGAATATGGACGAAGATCATCCGTCAATGCAATTAAAATCTTAATGATTTCTCGGCGTTTATCAAATTCTAAATCGCGCAGCTTATTATTTAAAGTAAAAACTTCTTCCGGTTCAATGTAAACAGTTTGTCCTGTGGCCGATTCGTCGTGCACAAAACCTTTAAGCTTACGCTTATTCTCGGCCAAAACCGGGATACACATCCGGCCATCACGAATGGTTAAGCTACCATCGGCAACCCAGTTATTGGCAATGGCCTGCTTGTAAATCGAATCCATCCGTTTACGCACGTCCTGCTCCGTTTTTGCAATCGCACCTGTAATCTCCTGCAATTCTTTTGAAGCATTGGGTTTAATCTTCCCTTTGGCATCAATTACCGTTTCAATTTTACGGAGAATTGTTTTTTCGATGGGTAAATGCTCAAATAAAGCTTCGAGCGTGGGGTAAACTTCGGCCCGCTCTTCAAAAAATCGCAATACCGAAAAAACAGTTTGCAGGGAAGTATATACCTGAAACCACTCATCTTCTAAAAGATAAGTGCCTTCTACCCTGATTTTTTCAACCAGCGATTTAATATCAAAAAAAGTATTAATCTGTAAAGGCTCCTGGTTTTGAAGGATGCTTTTGAATTCGTTTGTTTGCCGTAAAAATTTATCAATCTGATCAAAACGGTTCATCACCTGCATCTTGCCCACCATTGTTTGTCCCATGGGGCTCAAACAATGCTTGCTGATCAGCTGCCTGATCTCTACAAAACCTAAACGTTCTAAACAATTATCGGGATATAACATATTATTTTATTGTACCAGTGCCGGCGTGGTGGCCGAAACCACCTGCATTGCCCCGGTTTTCTTTATATTAATGAGTGAATCGGCCTGTTTTTTCTTTTTCGCAATCTCAGCTGTAGCTTTTACCTTCGATAAAGAATCGGGTTTCATTTTTTTTCTGATCGCGAGAGAATCGGCCTTAAACTTCTTCGCAATCACCAGTGAATCGGCTTTAAATTTCTTTTTCTGGATCATTTTATCCGCTATTTCTACCGCTTTTTTCTGCTGGGTTAAAGATTTCTGTATGTTTTTGTACATCAGTTCAAGCTCCTTCGGATTGGTATTATACCACACCAGACTTTTATTATACGCCGCAGAATCTATTCCGAATTTTTTATAAATTCCTTTATAATATGCTGCTGCCACCTTTTTAGCAGAGTCTGCCACATAGATGCTAGCTATGTAGCCATCAACAATATGCATATCATATAAAATCTTTTCCATCTTATCAGGTTTAATAATGTCATCAGGTATGCCCGGTTTGCAACCAAACCATAATATAGCTGTCATTAAAACCCATATTAATCTCTTCATGCTTAATTAAAATATTATTTTTTGCCCAAATTGCAGCAAGGTTATTAATTTTACCAAAAATAGTTATAAATGAGCATAGCTGATAATCTTAAAAAATATAAAAGCGAAGTTGAATCGGACGGGGTAAAACTGATTGCAGTTTCAAAAACACAACCAATAGAATCAATTTTAGAAGCATATAACGCCGGACAGCGCATTTTTGGAGAAAACCATGTACAGGAAATGGTTGAAAAGGAAGCCCAGCTCCCTAAAGATATCGAATGGCACCTCATCGGCCACCTGCAAACCAACAAAGTAAAATACATTGCCCCTTTTGTTAAACTCATACATGGAGTTGATAGTTTAAAACTGCTGCAGGAAATTGATAAACAAGCCGCAAAAAACAAACGCGTAATTGACTGTTTGTTACAGGTTTACATTGCCGATGAAGATACCAAATTCGGGCTTGGTTTTGATGAAGTGATTGAATTGCTACGCGACGAAGCATTCGCCGGATTAAAAAACATCCGTATTGTAGGTTTAATGGGCATCGCTACCAATACAAAAAACGAAAAACAGATTACTGTTGAGTTTAACGAATTAAAAGTATTTTTTGATGGTATAAAAGTAAGCTTTTTCCGTAAAGAGGATTCTTTTAAAGAAATATCAACAGGAATGAGCGCCGATTATAAAATCGCAGTCGAAGAAGGCAGTACCATGGTTCGCATTGGAAGCAGTATTTTCGGAAAAAGAGTAATTAAACATTTTAAAAACGATATTTCTGCCAATTAGTATGGATTTTAACATCAGATTTGCAACGGCAGAAGATTGCCCAAGAATACTGGAGCTGATTAATGAGTTAGCCGTTTACGAGAAGGCTCCTGAAGAAGTAACCGTTACTTTAGATCATTTTATTGATGCAGGCTTTGGTAAAAACCCGGTTTGGAAGGCTTTTGTAGCAGAAGTGGATAACACTATTGTCGGCTTTGCGCTTTATTACACCCGCTATTCTACCTGGAAAGGCTGCAGATTATACCTCGAAGATTTTATCGTAACCGAAGAATTCCGTGGAAAAGGCCTGGGCAAAATATTATTCGAAAAAGTAATAGCAGAAGCCAAAAACGGCAATTATAGCGGAATGGTTTGGCAGGTGCTCGACTGGAATGAACCCGCCATTAATTTTTACAATAAATACAAAGCACATTTAGAAAGTGGCTGGTTAAACGCAGCTTTATCTACAGAACAAATCAAGGCATTTTAATATGGATATTTTTAAGTTTGGTGGTGCCTCGGTAAAAGATGCGGCAGGTGTAAAAAACCTGGCCAATATTGTGCGCGATTACAAAAAAGGAAACTTGCTGGTCGTAATCTCGGCGATGGGCAAAATCACCGATAAATTAGAAAAGCTCACCCAGGCATTTTTAGCACAAAATGATGAGGCGCATGCCATTTTTGAAGAAATTAAACATTTTCATTTCAACATCATAGACGAACTTTTTCAAGGAAAACACCATCCGGTTTACGATGATGTAGCCAATACTTTTGTAGAAATCGATTGGTTGATCGAAGATGAACCGGACAACAATCCGGATTATATTTACGACCAGATTGTATCCATCGGTGAAGTAGTTTCGACCAAAATTGTAGCAGCCTGGTTAAATGAAACGGGTAGTAAGACACTATGGGCAGATGCGCGCAACTATATCCAGACTGATAATACTTATCGTGAAGGAAAAGTTGACTGGGCAAAAACCAATCAGATTATCCGGAAAGATTTGGTCCCGCTTTTGACCGAAAACATCATTGTAACCCAAGGCTTTATCGGCGGAACAAGTGAAAATTACACCACAACTTTAGGTCGTGAAGGTTCTGATTATTCAGCAGCTATATTTGCTTCCTGTTTAGATGCCGCTGCTTTAACCATATGGAAAGATGTTCCAGGTGTATTGAATGCCGATCCAAAGTGGTTTGATGAAACCGAAAAAATTGCCCAGCTCTCTTACCACGATGCCATAGAACTTACTTATTATGGCGCAACGGTAATCCATCCAAAAACGATAAAACCGCTTCAAAACAAAGGTATTCCGCTTTTTGTGAGGTCGTTTATCCAGCCGGAAGGTTCCGGAACTGCCATTACCAAAGAAAATAATCCCTTGCCAATCCCCTCTTTCATTTTTAAGGTGAACCAGGCGCTAATTTCTATTTTCCCGAAAGATTATTCCTTTATTATTGAAGAAAATCTGAGCAATATTTTTGAACTTTTTCATAAGCATAAAATTAAAATCAATACCATGCTCAATTCTGCAATCAGTTTCTCGGTAAGTATTGATGATCATCCGGTTCAGATAGAAAAACTGATCAATGACCTATCAGATGAATTTACCGTGAAATACAATAAGGGCCTGGAACTGGTAACCATCCGTTATTACAATCAGCAAACGATTGATCGTGTAACCGTAGAAAAAGATATTTTACTCGAAGTTAAAAGCCGCCACACCTGCCAGATGGTGATGAAGAATAAAACATAACGTTATTGAATAACATTAAACGCGTACGTCATTTCAACCGCTGTGGAGAAACCTACCTAAACAGATTTCTCCATTTCGCTGCGCTTCAGTCGGAATGATGATCCTTTTTAATAATATAAATGAACAACAAACTTTTAGCTAAATCTGTACAAAATTATATCAACGCAAACTTAAGTGCAGATGTAAATCAGATTGCTTTAGCCAAAAGTCCGTTCGAAGGCGTAACTTCAGCCGAATTAGCTACACAGATTACCGCAAAAAAGAAATCGGAGAAGAAATTACCCACCTGGTTCAATACCGAAAATATTTACTACCCGCCCGTACTTTCTATAGAGCAAACATCTTCCGAAGTTACAGCGAATTACAAATCAAAGCTGGTCAAAGGAAATACTTTAATCGATATTACAGGAGGTTTTGGCATAGATAGTTATTATTTTTCTAAAAAAATACAAGAAGTTATCCACTGCGAAATCAATCCTGAATTATCGGTAATAGCACAGCATAATTCAAATGCATTAGAAGTAATAAACATCACATTTAAATCAGAAGATGGCATTGCTTATATTCAAAATATTGACAAAGCATTCGATACTATTTATGTAGATCCTGCTCGTAGGGCAGAAAAAGGCAAGGTTTTTATGCTGAAAGACTGTAGTCCGGATGTAGTGGGTAATTTGGATACATTGTTAAAAAAATCATCGAGGATTATTATTAAAACGGCTCCATTACTTGATATTTCTGCTGGCCTAGCCGAGCTGAAACAAGTTAGCGAAATTCACATTGTGAGCGTGAAAAATGAATGTAAGGAGCTTTTGTGGGTAATAGATAAGGGATTTGATCAAGACACCAAAATTATTGCAGCAACTTTAAATAATGGAATTGAAAAAGATTTTTCTTTCTACCGGTCAGCAGCCAACGGAGCTGTTCAATTTGCAGAAAAATTAAATATTGGCGATTTTCTGTACGAGCCAGATGCGGCGCTTTTAAAGTCAGGCGCTTTTAATTTAATCGGATCAACTTATAATCTCTTAAAACTGCATCCTCAAACGCAGCTATTTACATCTGATGCGATAAACAAGGTATTTGCGGGTAGGATATTTAAAATAGATGCAATACTGAACACCACTGAACTCAAAAAAGCAGGGAATTTAAGAGGTAACGTGATTGTCCGTAATTACCCTGCAAAAGCAGAAGAACTGGTTAAGAAATATAAAATCAAAGCAGATCAGGAACAGTTTTTGATTTTCACCAAGGTTGCCAACGGAGAAAATGTAATTTTAAAAGCGTCGATTATACAGTATTATTAGCTGTTATTCTAGGTATGACCCCTCAATTATCGTCATTTCGAGCGGAGTGCAACGCAGCCGGGAACCACAAAGTGCTCAGCGAAGCTAAACCCGAGATAGATCTCTCCCCGCCTGTACGGGCAGGCATTCCAGTCGAGATGATGGCCATTTAATTGAACTGTCATTCTGAACGCAGTGAAGAATCTTTAATATACAAAATATTAAATTTAAATCCAGCTAACTTTTTTAGGAAAGCAGGTTCAGAAGCTTTTGGGATACCACAGTCCCGCTCCCGCTTCTGCCGATGAAAATATCGGCATCTCGCTAAGATCGGGTTTAGCTTGCTTAAATAGTACAGCTGTTGTTTGTAAAATAAACCCGACAGACAGCGTTATCCCGATTTAAGTATTATATTTTATCCTTAGCGCATTTCAATCGGGATTAAGCAAATGGCGGGACTAGCGAAACCGAAGTACTACTGCTGCTGCTTTTCAAAAAACAAAACAAAATTAAATTAAATAACTCTAGTTATAAGTGCCCCTGAACTTAATCAAGAACTTGCGGGTAGTGAAATCCTAACTAAATGCCAATTGACCTTTATGTAAAGTAAAGTCCGGAATACCGTATTTCATCGGCCAGGGATTCTTCACTAGGTTCAGAATGACAATACTATTAATGCAAAAAGCCCTTCTTTCGAAAGGCCTTTTGCAGGGATGAAGAAATAATCTTTATGTGATTTGCTTAAACTTTCTTAACGTTTACTGCCTGTAAACCTTTTCTGCCTTCAGCTACTTCAAATTCTACTGTGTCGTTTTCTTTCAAGCTTTCGATTCCACCTAAAACATCTTTAAAATGTACAAATAAGTCTTTATTGTCTTCTTGCACAATAAATCCAAAGCCTTTTTGAGTGTTAAACCACTTAACTTTTCCGGTTGCCATAAAAAAATAAAAAATTGTATAAAATAAATAAACCTTTTACGCTTTGATCAGCATTTCATTCAACCAATTGACTCTTAAAAATGGGATAAACAATCAGTTTGAGCGTTAATATTGAAACAAAACTATCAAATATAATAATTTACGCCTATAATGCAACCCCTTTTTGGCCGTTCAACAAGAATGTTGCGTTTCAAAAAAGGAAATCGCAAAATTATTTATTCGGTTGAGGTGTTGTACGTAAATAAGGTTTAATTACCTGGTGTCCTTTCGGAAATTTAGCCGGAATATCCTCGGTTTTGATGCTGTTAACCACAATTACATCTTCTCCATCCTTCCAATCGGCAGGAGTAGCTACGCTATAATTGGCCGTAAGTTGTAAAGAATCGATTACCCGCAATACTTCATTAAAGTTTCTGCCGGTAGAAGCTGGGTAAGTAATAATCAATTTAACTTTTTTATCGGGACTGATGACGAACAATGACCTTACCGTTAATGTTTCTGAAGCATTCGGGTGGATCATATCATAAAGGTTTGCAACAGTTTTATCCGGATCGGCAATAATCGGGAATTCAACAGAAGTATTTTGCGTTTCGTTAATGTCGTTGATCCAGCCTTTGTGCGATTCGGCAGAATCGACACTCAGCGCCAAAACTTTAACGTTTCTTTTTTCAAATTCACCTTTTAATGCCGCTGTTCTGCCTAATTCTGTAGTACAAACTGGGGTATAATCTGCAGGGTGAGAAAACAGTACGCCCCAGCTGTCACCTAAATATTCGTAAAAATCGATTTCCCCAATAGAAGTACTGGCCTGGAAATTTGGTGCGGTATCGCCTAGTCTTATGCTCATAATATGATAATTTTTAAGTTGATTAAAACAAATCTAAACAATAGTATAGTAAATACATAGGCATTATATTATTTTAAGACCTCTAAATTACAATTGCAATAAAAAACCCTGAAGATTTTCGATCAACAGGGTTTAAGAATATTAATTTGTTTGGGGGTTTTAACTAGTAGGCTTTAATCATAAATACATAATCCTGTATTTTTTCGATCTGCTTGGTGCGTTTTAATCCTGAAAGCAAGCTCTTTTTATTAGCTGAGAGCTTATTTGTTCCTAAAGAATCCTGAGGGATTGCCCTCATGGCTTCTAAAATATATTTTGATTTGATTGCGAATGCAGCACCTTCAGTCTGATCCGGTTTACCACTGATAATCCCCACTAAATTTCCGTTATTATCTAAAACCGGTCCGCCACTATTACCCGGGTTAACCGAAATAGCCACCTGATATTGAGTAGTATCGCCAATAAAACCGTTTTTCGAGCTCACATAACCTTCTCCAAGTACCGCATCATCTTTTGGATAACCCAAAGTATAAACCATTTCGCCAATACTGCTCATGCTTCTTTTAATGGTATAAGGTATAGATGATAAATTACTGAAATGTTTATCGCTGATTTTTAAGATGGCAATATCATTCTGTGGATCGGTATAAACAGATTTTACTTTAAACGATTCGCCTTTACTGTTCTGTACATATAAAGAATCGGCACCATTAATAATGTGAAGATTGGTTAAAATATAACCATTGGTAGAAATGGCAAAACCTGTACCGCCAAAACTATTCTGAACACTCGGCTTATCAGATGTGGTGGTATTGTTATTGATTTTCCTGATCAGGCTGTTTTGCGTTTTTATGGCTTTATTTACCTGATTGCTTAATTGCCTGTAATGTTCTTCCTGTTTACTGCTATGCTGGATAGAATAAATAGAAACCAGTGAAAGTATTAAAAATGAAGCGGCAACGGCAATGGCAGATTTATGTTTGCGCCATAACTGCACCACACGCGATGGATGCGGCCTTAGCGCGTTGGCCAAGCTTTCTACATCAATTTCTGCATGGATCTGGTTCAATTGTTCCTTTAAACGCAACTGCCCGGCAAACGTTTCCATAGATTCTAAAAAGAATTTATGCGAAACTACTTTATGATCTACTGTGGCATCATTACGACGTAACTGTTCAAAAGCTTCAGTTTCCTTTGCATTAAGTTTACCTAAAAGATAATCTTCAATAATTGCATCTAACTCCAAATCGTTTCTCATTTCAATTATTATGGTTGAAAAAATATTTTCTTTAACCTTTGCAGGCATTTATATTTCTGCGTTTTTGCATTATCGGTATTGGTATAACCAAACTTCTCGCAAATATCCTGCATGGATAAATTGTGGATATAAAAATCCTGAATAATGGTTTTACAAGGTTCTCCGAGATGATCGAGTGCCGATTGCATTTTTACAAATGCGGCATCTTTTTCTTCGTGTTCTTCTACATCTTCCTCAACGGCAAACACATCTTCATAATCGGTAATGTTGCCTGCCTTTTTACTGTTCAGGTTAAGTTTCTTTAACCAGATACGCCGACAAACCGAATAAATGTAGGTTTTAAGTTTGCTGCTCAGCTCAAAGTTGCCTTCCTTAATTTTGTTATATAAAATAATAATGGCCTCCTGGTAAACATCTTTTGCATCATCTTCATCACCATTATTGTTCAGGATAAACTGCAAAACCATTGCATAATAAGCCTTGTATAACTTGTTAAGTGCATCTTCGGAGTTATTTAGAATACCTAAAATAACCTCTCTATCTGTTGGAACTGAACCTTTTAAACTGTTATTCACTAGTTAATACATTTTTCGGTAAATAGTAACCCAATATTAGACAAAAAAATATTTATAGCTACTATAATTGCTTAATACAAACTTAAGCCCATCGGTAACCCAAAAGGCCGGATAAAAAATATTTTAACTTTTTTTCTGTTTATCGGGTTACCTTTCTACCTTTGCGGCATTAATAAGAAATTAATTACTTTAAAAAAATTCAAAAATGAAAAATGCATTCAAATTAGGCTTTTTAGCTTTAGCTTTATCTTTATCAGTTGTTGCTTGTAACTCAGAGAAAAAAGCTGAAGGAGCTGATACTACTTTAACTGATTCTTCTACTATCGTTACTGATACTACTGCAAAAGATACTACAGTTAAAGATTCTACAGTTAAAGATACTACTGTAAAAGCTACTACAACTACTACAGAAGAAGTTAAACACTAGTCTAACTTTATCATAAGAAAACGCCTTGAAGCAAGCTTTAAGGCGTTTTTTATTTTTATTTTATTTTTTTTTATTTTTTTGGGTTACCTTTTTTAATAATCAGTATTAACAGGTAAATTAATTAATTACTTAAAAAATATTCAAAATGAAAAATGCATTCAAATTAGGCTTCTTAGCTTTAGCTTTATCTTTATCAGTTGTTGCTTGTAACTCAGAGAAAAAAGCAGAAGGTGCTGATACTACAGCTACTGATTCTTCAACTGTTATCACTGATACTACTAAAAAAGATACAGTAGTTAAAGATTCTACAGTAAAAGATACTTCAGTAAAAACTACTACTGAAAAAACAGAAGTTAAACACTAGTTTAAATAACATAAAAAAAACCTCCCAGATGCAAATCGGGAGGTTTTTTTATTTTAACCCCCATATGAGGGTTACCTTTCAGGTATTTGGGTATTAAGAGTATATATTAACCCTAAAACATATATCAAAATGAAAAATGCATTCAAATTAGGCTTTTTAGCCATGGCTTTATCTTTAACAGTTGCTGCTTGTGGTGGTTCAGACAAAAAAGCTGATGGCGCTGATACAACAGTTACAGATTCTTCTACAATTGTTACTGATACAACTAAAGTTGATACAGTAGTTAAAGATTCTACCGTAAAAGACACTACAGTTAAAGCTACTACTACTAAAGAAGAAGTAAAACACTAGTTAATTTAACTAAATATTATAAAAAAGGTCGCGATTTTTACATCGCGACCTTTTTTATTTAGAAAAACCGGGTTACTTTTTAATTTTTCTGGTATTAATTGGTAATTAATTAATTTTTAAAACCAAACCAATCAAAAAAAATGAAAAATGCATTCAAAATGGGCTTTTTAGCACTAGCTTTATCTTTATCAGTTGTAGCTTGTAAATCAGAGAAAAAAGATGGCACAACCGATTCATCTACAGTTGACTCTACAGTTGTTGATACTACCGTTAAAGATACTACTGTAAAAGATACAACCGTTAAAGACACTACAGTTAAAACTGATACTACTGCTGTTAAAAAATAGTTTTATCAAAGCATTTGAAAAGCCTTAGTTAACCTAAGGCTTTTTTTTATTTGGGTATCTAGACCTTAAAATCCATCAATTGTAGTAAATTTGCGGCAAAAATATAATCCGCATAATGAATTTAACATCACTACAAGCTATTTCACCTGTTGATGGTCGTTATAGAAAAACAACCGAAAGTTTAGCTGCTTACTTTTCGGAAGAAGCATTGATTAAATATCGTGTTTTTGTAGAAATCGAATATTTTATCGCACTTTGTGAGATCAACTTGCCTGGCTTGGAAAGTTTTGATAAAAATCTTTACGCCGGATTACGTAAAATACACGAAAATTTCTCAGAAGCTGATGCGCTGGAAATAAAAGAGACTGAAAAAGTAACCAATCATGACGTTAAAGCGGTAGAATATTTTATCAAAAGCAAATTCGATGCACTTGCACTTCAAAATTATAAAGAGTTTATCCATTTTGGCCTAACCTCTCAGGATATTAACAATACTGCCATACCATACTCTATTAAGCTTGCCTTAAATGAAAGTTATTATCCGGCGATCGATACCTTGATCGAAAAAATAAATGCACTGGCAACTGAATGGAAAGATATTCCGATGCTGGCACATACGCACGGTCAACCGGCCTCTCCTACTAAACTTGGAAAGGAATTTTTGGTTTTCGCAGAGCGCTTGAGTATTCAGGTAGAAAGTTTAAAAGCCATCCCGAACAGCGCAAAATTTGGTGGCGCAACCGGAAATTTTAACGCACACCATATTGCCTATCCACAAGTAAACTGGGTTGATTTTTCAAATGAGTTTGTAAACAACACTTTGGGTTTAACCCGTGCGCAACATACTACACAAATTGAACACTACGATCAGTTTGCGGCACAATGCGATGCCCTAAAACGCATCAATAATATCATTATCGATTTGGACAGGGATATCTGGACCTATATCTCGAAAAATTATTTCAAACAGAAAATTAAGGCAGGAGAAATCGGTTCGTCGGCTATGCCACATAAAGTTAACCCGATTGATTTTGAAAATGCAGAAGGTAATGCAGGTATTGCAAACGCCTTATTCGAGTTTTTTGCTGCGAAATTGCCTATTTCGCGTTTACAAAGAGATTTAACCGATTCTACTGTTTTAAGAAATATTGGGGTTCCATTCGGTCATACTTTAATTGCCATTAATTCTACTTTACGCGGCCTGAATAAAATTTTATTAAATGAAGCAGCTCTACATGCTGATTTAGATGATAACTGGGCAGTTGTAGCAGAAGCCATCCAAACGGTGTTGAGAAGAGAGAACTTTCCTAATCCTTATGAAGCTTTGAAAGAACTTACCAGGACCAATTCAAAAATCAACGCAGCCAGTATTGCTGATTTTATTGAAGGACTTGCCGTTTCGGAAGAGATAAAAGTGCAATTAAGGACCATCAGCCCTTTTAATTATACCGGCGTTTTTTAACCTGATTAAATTGACGTTAAGCAGACAGCAGTTAAAGGTTTTATTAATGACTTATTGTTAATTTTGTTTATTCAAATTGATTAAGACATGACGATTAACGTATATACAGAACAGACTCCAAACCCAGCTACCATGAAATTCATGGTAAATAAGCTGTTAATTAATGGCAGTGAAGATTTTGCGACTAAAGAAAGTGCAGAACACTCTCCGTTTGCTAAAGAGTTATTTAAGTTCAACTTTGTTTCTGGTGTGTTTTTCGCCAGTAACTTTGTTACTGTTACCAAAACAGATGATGCTGAATGGGCTGATATTGAAGCCATTTTGAAAGAATTTGTTAAAGGAGCGGTAGAATCTGAATTGAAAATTAAAGAAGCAACTGCTGAAGAAGCTCCGGCTTTTGAAGGTTCGGAAACTGAAATTAAAATCCAGCAGATTTTACATGACTACGTTCGTCCGGCTGTTGAGCAGGATGGCGGTGCAATTACCTATAAATCTTTTGATGAAGGTGTGGTAACGGTAGAATTGCGTGGATCTTGCAGTGGCTGTCCATCTTCTACCATTACGCTTAAATCAGGTATCCAGAATTTATTACAGCGAATGGTACCAGAAGTTACAGAAGTAGTTTCTGAAGCGCTTTAAATTGCATTTTTCATAGTACATATATAGTGAAAAGGTCCTGGTGTAAACCGGGACTTTTTTTATTTGAACCTCTTTCCCGTCATCTCGACTGAGGCAACGCGAAATGGAGAGATCTGTAAAAAATGTCGTCATTGCGGGGATGAACGACGAAGCAATATTACGACGATCGCTACCTGCGACCGCATTAGGATTGCTTCGTGCCTCGCAATGACGAGTTATTAAAAATACTGCTTAATCGCAGTTAGCATCTCTGCAGTAAGTTTGCCGTTGGTGGCTAATATTTCTCTTTTTTCAAAATAATCATTTCCTCCCGAAAAGTCGAACACCTCTCCTCCTGCCTGCTGTACAATAAAACATCCGGCGGCAAAATCCCACTGTTGCAGGTTGAATTCGAAAAAAGCATCAAAACGTCCGCAGGCGGTATAAACCAGATCTACGGCTGCCGCACCAATTCTGCGTACGCCATGGCTTTTTTGCATCATTTCGGCCAGTAATTTTAAATATTGAGGTTGTTTATCAAACTGCCAGTACGGAAAGCCCGTAGCCAATAAGCTTGATTTTAAATCAGGATTAACAGAAACTTTAATTTCTTTTTTATTCATAAAAGCTAAGCCACCTTTGTAAGAATAAAACATTTCGCCCCTGTTTAATTCATAAACTACTCCGATAACAGGCAAACCATCTTCATAAAGGGCCACGCTGATGCCATAAGCCGGTATGCCATGGATAAAATTGGTGGTACCATCTAAAGGATCGATGATCCAGGTATATGTTTTACCTTCCCTGCTGATTGTTTTCTCTTCGGTAATAAAACCAGCATCGGGAATTAATTTTTCGAGATTTTGAACAAGTTTCTGTTCTGCTGTTTTATCGACATAGGAAACCATATCATTTAATCCTTTGTATTCGATTTTTTGTGCATCAAATTGCATGGCTTCTTTACGGATAAAGTTTCCGGTAAGCTTTACAATCGATATCACTTTATTGCATAGTAATTCGTAATTCATAGCTATTTAACAACCAAACATAGTTGTTGTTGGATTTAAATGAATATTTAGAAAGCAGTTTAAGCCAGTTGATTTTTGTTCCTTAAGGCATAAGCACTTAACGCGATACCGCCAACTACAAGGAAGGTAGAAATCATTTCGGCCTGGGTAAAGCGAAGACCAAAAACATGGTATTTTGAATTTACACGAATCAATTCGATACAGAAACGCTCTAAACCGTTTAAAATCATATAAATACCAAACATTAAACCAGGCGCTTTGATTTTATCCCTGATTTTCCATAAGAAAGCAAAAAGGATTAAACAGATAATTACCTCGTAAATTGGTGTCGGATAAACACCTTGGGCCAGTTCGTTACAGAATTTACCATTACAACCCGGAATTGGAATTCCTTCGCCTACCACATTATTAGGATATTTGTACGACCATAACCAATCTGGCATCCATGAAAAAGGTTTTAGGTTCGGATTTACAATTCCCCAGTCGCCATCGCCGGCTAAATGGCAGCCTATACGGCCAACAGCATAAGCCAGCATCATTCCCGGTCCACCAACATCGAGCATGTGCAGGGGCTTAATTCCGTTTCTTTTAGCAATAATTAATACTGCAGCACCGCCACAGATTAAACCGCCGTAAAAGGTTAAGCCGCTAAATGATAACAACCTTTCGATAGGATGCTGAACAAAATCATCCCAATATTCTAAATTATCAAAGAATTTTGCCCCCAAGAAGCCCCAGATCGCTGCCCAAACAATCAGGTTGCTCATGGTTTGGTATGGATGAACAGTAACCAGCGTTTCTTTTGGTTTATCGAGTTTGTGTTTATTTTTTTCAGTGTAATCCCAATAAGCAAATAAACCGGCGAAGAACAAACCACCGATGATATTTCCTTTAGCCGACATGAGTATGCCCTGCGCATCGCTAACAAAAAGCCTGTAATTTAACAAGGCGTAAACCAGTTTATAACCAATAACAAAGCCAAAAAGGCCATTCATAATCAGTTCTGATGTTGTAGCAGGTTTACCGATTACAATTGTTTTTTTAATTGGATGGAGTATGCCAAGTGCTTCTTTACGCTTAAGTTCTTTGGTAAATGCCCAATAACCTGCCACAAATGCCAGCGCCACAAAAACGCCGAAAGTATTAAACGGAAGCGGTAAATTAATGCCGAAAAGATATTCTAAAAAATGTGAAACGGTAGGAAACATACAAATAATTTGAAGCGAAGATAGGAAAGAAAGACCAAAGCTTAAAGACTAAAGTGGAAAGACTAAAGACCAGCGTTTAAAGCAGAAAGAAACAGGTTAAAATCTAAGTTTTTTTTGAAAAAGAGTGGTTCTGTATTTCATCGGTTAATACAGCCCTGCTCTACGCTTTACTCACCCGATTGAAAAAAATCGGGATTCGTGCCCGCTCCGATCAGGTTTAATTAACTTATTACACTAGTTCTTCGCGAAAATTTTAACCAGTCGATATCAACTCCATCATCCATCTTACATTTTCCATCATCTATCCTTCGAATACGCTCAGAATGACAAACAAGTTGATGTGAACTTCGGACTCAGGACTACCGACTTTGGACTTAACTAGTGATGTGCGTAAGCAGTTTCCAGTTCTGCTACTTCTACTTCGCCATCGGCGGTAATCTCTAATAGCTTAACAGCTTTTAATTCGTTAACCATAACCGGATCATATTTGGCACGTACTTTTACATAGTTCTTGGTAAAACCGTGCATGTAGCCCGATTTTTGATCGGCTTCGAAAAGCACTTCTCCTTCGCTGCCAATCTGAGATTCGTAAAAAGCCCTGCGTTTTTTATCAGATAAAATATGGAGCATTTTGCTACGCTCATTACGTTCGCTACCTGTAACAACACCTTTCATTTCTGCAGCTGCAGTTAATTCGCGCTCAGAATAAGTAAATACATGCAGGTAAGAAATATCAAGCTGATTCAGAAACTGATAGGTATCTAAAAAATCTTCTTTTGTTTCGCCGGGAAAACCAACAATCACATCTACACCAATACAGCAATGTGGCATTACCTCTTTAATTTTAGCAACACGCTCTACATACAAATCTCTGCGGTAACGGCGGCGCATTAAGCCTAAAATTTTATCGGAGCCCGATTGTAAGGGAATGTGAAAATGAGGTACAAATCTTTTTGAGGTTGATACGAACTGAATAATCTCATTGCTCAAAAGGTTTGGCTCAATTGATGAAATACGGATCCTTTCAATTCCTTCAACTTGATCCAGTGCTTTAACCAAATCAAAAAATTTATCTTCCCGCTGACCGTTACGGATACCGAAATCGCCAAGGTTTACCCCTGTTAACACGATCTCTTTTACACCGCTTTCGGCAATCATTTTTGCCCGGTTAACCACATTTTCGATGGTATCGCTACGGCTTGCGCCACGTGCCAACGGAATGGTGCAATAGGTACAAGGATAATCGCAGCCATCCTGCACTTTTAAGAAAGTACGCGTTCTATCGCCAATAGAATAAGAAGCGATAAAATTATGGTTTACTTTTTCTATATTCTGTTGATGCACAACCGCTTTAGGCTGTTTGGTTAAATCAGTAATGTATTCTACAATCCTGAATTTTTCTGCAGCGCCCAAAACCATATCAACGCCTTCAATTTCGGCAATTTCCTGTGGTTTTAATTGCGCATAGCAACCTACAATGGTTACAAATGCATTGGGAGAATATTTTAAGGCCTCTTTAACAACTTTACGGCATTTTTTGTCCGCATGCTCGGTAACTGAACAGGTATTAATTACATACACATCGGCCTGATCCTGAAATTCTACCACAGCATAACCTGCATCGGTAAATAAACGACCTATGGTTGAAGTTTCAGAGAAGTTGAGTTTACAACCTAATGTATAAAATGCGACCTTTTTCATTGAGCCTGCAAAGATACAATTTTTAGATATTAGATTGGATACAATATATTTGTTAGTGAATAACTGACAAAATACAGACTATAAATTATTGGGCACACAGATAGTTGTACCATCTTTTAAGCGCAACTCGTGCATCCCCTCCGGGCAGGCTTTTTTTTCGCATCCGGATAGAAATAATCCCGAAGCGAATAAAACAACTAAAATAAAAACTGATTTCGACATGATGTTGCTGCTTAGTTTGCGTTATACGATTTAATACAATCTTTTACAGCATCGAAACTATAGCTGTCGTCTTTTTTAAATTTTTCCAGCAATTCAGGTTTGTCGCTGATCAGGTTATATAAATTATCTTTACGCTCACTTCTTGATCCAAAAATGCGATTGCTCTTTACCTCTAAAAGTTCTCCGTTTTGTTTGCTTGCATACCAAACGATATCAACATGGTTGTTTCCAGACTGACGGTAATATTCTAACAAATCTATTTTACCCCTTACAAGCCTTTGCAAAAAATCAGGACTCTTTTTATCCGGACGTTCTTTAACGAGGTAGTTGATTTCCTTTTCGGCTTTAAAGAATTCTTTAGTTTCGCGAAGTTTAATTTTATTAAAACTATCCGTTCCTTCAGGTTTGAATCTGTAAAAACCGATAAATTGCTTTTTGATTTCCCCTTTCAGGGTGTCGTTTTTAGAAGTAATCAGAAAATCCTGTGCATTAAGTCTGGAAAAAAAAAACGCGCATAGAAATGCACAGCATAAAACGGAGCGTAAAAATAGTTTCATGATATTGGTTTGGTTTAAAGGCTAAAAATATTTAAACTTTGGCAAAATAGCAACTACTCCTGCCAGCGATAACTTTCCTGTTCAAACCCTGCCAAATCAAGCACCCTGCTGATCACTGTTCCTGCCACTTCCTCAATAGTTTTAGGTAAACTATAGAATGAGGGGTTTGCCGGACAAATTATTCCTCCTGCTTCGGTAACGGTTTTCATGTTATTAATATGGATCAGGCTGAAAGGCGTATCTCTTACCACCGCAATCAATTTTCTCCGCTCTTTTAACACTACATCCGCAGCCCTCGAAATCAGATCGTTCGATATGCCATGTGCAATACGGCCTAAGGTACCCATAGAGCAGGGAACGATGATCATGGTGTCGTATTTTGCTGATCCTGACGCAAAAGGCGCATTAAAATCGTTCTTATTATAAAAAGTAAAGTCTTTAAAATTATTGTAGTTTTGATTGCCAAGTTCGAACTGCCAAACCTCTTTCGCATTATCGCTCATTACTACCCCAACCGCTTCAATCTGATCTTTCAACACCGATAACTGGTCGAATAAAACTTTGGCATAAATAGATCCGCTCGCTCCGGTAACAGCAACAATTACTTTCTTTTTCATCATGAAACAAAAATAGGTTTTCTGGGGGGATTAAAAATAAAAAAAGGGCCAGAACATTGTTCTGACCCTACATCTACCTATGAAAAACATACCCTCGAAAGGGTAAGAACAAATATATATAAATTTTTAAAAAAATGTATGCAAGAAATGTTAAATCGTTAAAATGAGGTATTTAAATCTAAAACAAAATATAAACTCCTGATTAACAGTTCAATAATTTTTATTAAAAAGATAAAAAAACTATTTTAAGAGACAAAAACGTGACGTTTTATATAACATTATCATGAAAAATGTATTACAAATAAGTCACTTTTACTCAGTATGCCATTACATTTTAAATTCCATACCGTTATTTCGGTAATTTGGCTTTACATTTTTTTGATATTAAAATAACATTGCACTCAAAATAATTCAGGCTAAAGTGCTTCTTATTTGCGATTATCGTGATGGTATTTCTGCAAACTGCAGCGCCAGCTTTGACCTGATACGGCTTAAGGTTTCCAATCGCATACATAAAAAAGAAGCAATATATTTTAAGGGCACCCTGTTAACCAGTTCAGGATAAGATTTCATAAACCGGAGGTAACGTTTCTCTGCGGATTGTAACCTCGAAATAAGTGCCCTTTCGCAGGCTTGCAAATAATGAAGCTGGGTCATTTTCCGGCTTACATAATTCACAATCTGGTAATTAAGATATAGTAATTTTAACATCGTGTAGGGAACAGCAATAGCAACCACATCTTCAAGCGCCTGTACATATTCCTCAATGGGTTCGCTTTCATCCCAAAAATTACTAACGTTGCCAACAAACTCGTTTTCTTTTGCAATCCAGGTGGTTATTTCCTGGTTATCTTCTTTCATATAGCCCCTCACAATACCATTTAAAATGAGGTATGTACATTTATCGCGGTGCAATGGCGAAGTTATAAACTTATTTTTCTTAAAGTTAACGGGAAAGGTATGGCTATTAATGATAAATTCTATATCAGGCGTTAGATCGTGAAACAATCTATATACTTTTATCAACGGCGAAAAGCCATTAAAAGGTAGCCACTTATCTTCTGAATAAATGTTTTCGGGATTCATGTTTTATCTATTGTGTAACTGCAAACTAATCGTTCAAAAAAGAACGACAAACGAAAATATTATCTACCTATTTCTGAAACACAGATACAGGAAAAATGTTTAGCTAAAAATAATTTATCCATAAAAATAAATGCTCGCTGTAGTTTTCGGATCATTATATATTGAAAAGTTACATTAGCTCCGTATATCTACTACAATTTTGTAGTATAAATATGATGCAATCCCAGCAAATCTATTGGCAATTAACGTCGTAAAGATTATATTTGGTAAAGCGCCAATTCAATTTTATGATCAATTTAACCTCTTCATTCTTAAAAGCATTATTAAAGCACTCCAAATCGCCCCTTATTATCTTTAAAATAAAACCCGTATTGGTGGTGGTGGAGCACAATGATGCTTATCAGGCTTTAATAGAGCGGATTGGAGGTGAATTAAAGTTTTACGATATTGATGCGATCCCTAACCTGCTATCTGACAGAGAGAAAGATTTACTGGTTAAAACGGTACATAAAGTAAGCGAGCTTAAAACAAACAACAGTATAATTATTCATCCCATTTATTCCAATTCGCCAAATGTGAACTGGGAGCTGGAGTTTTCACCTGTGCTTCAGGCTGAGCACCCGGTTGAATATATTGTTTGTTCGCTTAAAGAAATCCCTACTAATGAAAATGATCTCGAACATATTTTACTCGAACTATCTGAAAGCGAAGCAAGGTTTAGGGGCTTTTTTGAACAGGCGCCGCTAGGTATGTGCGTATTACGGGGCAGGGAATTAATTACGGAGTATGCAAATGATAATATTTTAAAACTCTGGGGCAGAACCAGAAAAGAAGTAATCGGCATTCCGCAGGAAGAATCAAGACAGGAACTTGGCCTGCAAAGACAGATATTAAGCCGTGTGAAGGATATTTTTAAAACAGGCGAGCCTTTAACATTAAATGAACTTAAAATTTCGACATCTACGGCTGATGGTTACTTTATAGCCATGTACCAGCCGCTAAAAAACGATAAAAATGAAGTAACCAGCATTCTTGTTATTATTAAAGATATTACAGAACAGGTAAACTTTAAAAAGGAATTGCTTAAGGCAAAAGACATTTTAAAAATTGCTATGGATGCCTCAGAAATGGGATCGTGGAATATTGATATAGAAAGCAAAAAAGTACTTCTATCAGAAAGGGCACAGCAGATTTACGAACTGGATAGCAATAAATTAAGCCTGGATGAAGCAAAGTCGCTTATTAGTCCCGAAAATTTAACGTTTCTAACCGGCAGTATCAGAAAAGCACTGCACAACAAAGAAGCGTTTAATATCGAATACCAGATTAATTTAAACGGGATTAAAGCCAAAACAAAGTGGCTGAGAACGGCCGGAAAGGCTTATTATAACGAACAGGGAAAGGGTGTTTATATTGCTGGAGCGGTTTTGGATATTACTGAGCATAAACAGGATGAAATCAGAAAAAATGATTTTATTGGGATGGTAAGTCACGAACTTAAAACACCATTAACCGCCTTAAATGCTTATGTACAGCTTTTACAATATAAGCTTAAAGAAACCGGGAATGAATTTACTGCAGAAACACTGGATAAAATTAACGTTCAGCTGAAAAGAATGTCGTTAATGATTGATGGTTTCTTAAATGTATCTCTACTGGAATCGGGCAAAATTTTACTTAATAAAATTGATTTCGACCTGGCAGACCTGATTGAAACCATTGCAGAAGAAAACAGGGTAATTTTACCAAGTCATTTTATACAGGTAATCGGATCAGAGGGAATGATTGTAAATGCTGACCGGGAAAAAATCGGCAATGTAGTGAATAACCTGATCAGCAATGCGGCCAAATACTCAAAAAAAGAATCTCTAATTGCCATAAAATGTAAAAAAAGACAAGGTGAATTAGTGGTAAGTGTAGAAGATGAGGGAATTGGCATTAAAGAAAACGATCTTCCTAAACTGTTCGACCGGTTTTTCCGCGTAGAGAGCCAGGTTACACAAACCATTGCTGGTTTTGGCGTGGGTTTATATATCTGCGCCGAAGTGATAGAAAGGCACGGCGGAAAAATATGGGCAGAAAGTAAATTTGGTGAAGGCTCTACCTTTTATTTTAGCCTGCCTGCTCCCATAATAAGTTCTTAGCTGTTATAAATTACATAGGCTGGGCCAGAGTTTTTCTTTTTCTACCTCAACATTCATGGCAGAAAGCCCCTGGGCTGTTAATTGTATCTCAAAAGTTACCTTCGAATTTATTTCAATTTCATTGGGTATTGTGTCCAGACGAAAATGAATATCCTGACCATTTTCATCCATTATGATTCCAATGCCAAGTTCAATATTGATCTGAATAACTTCTCCTCTTCTTTTATCACTCATAAACACTTGTAAAAAACTCGACAATTATAATCAAAAAACGTAGAATTAAAAATACATAAACACATTCTTATGCACAACTTAGAGCTATACTAAAACGTTTTGTAGTGGTTAAATAAGTTAATATATCTATTATGGTTTTTCCAATCATATAAATGAACAATTCTTATGAACAAAAACAATTTTAGCTATTGAGTTAGATTTAGATGATACCGATGGCAATGAAACATATAAACCGATTTTTACTATAATTAACTACAGAAAACATAGTGATTAAGATTATTTAACACAACTCACTGCATTACAGCTTGTTATTTCCAATAAAAAAAGTTAATTTTATCAAAACAAAATGGGTTTGTAAGTGTTATTACCGAATTAATCATCCCCCTATGAAAAATCTCAATCAAACCACAGGCATTAAAGAAGAAATTATCCTATTATCCGAAGAAACAGACCGTAATTACTGGGCAAACCGTCTTGGCGTGAGTTCTGAAGTATTGAAATCGGCCGTTAGGGCCACCAGGTGCATTACACTGCATCAGATTACGGCTTATTTAAACCAGCAAAAGAAAGCAGTGAGTATTTCCTGATTTTATAAATGATCTTAACAGAGGGTCTTCATTTCAATCTGCTGGTTGAAATGAAGATCAAACTACACTTCTCATCCTCCTCTTTTGTTTTCTAAAAAACCCAATCACGCTCAATCTGTTTAATATTTTAACCTCGCCACACTATAAGCCAATAGGTTGATGGATTCCTTCGAAATTTTCTTTTGAAGAAAGCTATCTTTGATATTACTAACCGCATTTCCAAGTTTATCTTCTAACAGATCAAGCATAGCCATAATATTTTCTGGCGCTACAATTAATGATAAAATAGGGTAATATTTATTTTCGAGGTCTTTTTTCTGTGTATTGGTAGCTAAGTCCAATGTCCACTCTTCGTTTGCTGAAAAGCCATATTCGTGCCTGGTATTGTTCAATTCATACAAAAAAACTTTTGCCTGAACTTTTTGATCGTTATTTGCCATTTTTACCCGGTTTTTCGGCGAATGGATCGATTTCAGTTTTTGCCGATTTACCTTTACCGGACTGATAATCTGAGGGTGCTTTTTTGTTCACACTGGCCTCTTTCTTTTTGTCTCTACTCATGAATCTTAATGTTTATGATAAATAAGACCAATCATCATTGCATAAACAATTCGGTGGTTGGAATAAGAAATACTCATCTAAATAAGATTAGCGAATACCATAATGGTACATCAGCGAGAGAAAGAAGTAATTGTATTACTGATATAAACAAATATACATTTTTAAATGGTTAAAACAGTCATAGAAGTCTGGTTATCAGGATATATTTTATTTACGCATTAAAAAGCACCGCAAATAAAAAAGGCCTGAAATTAATTCAGGCCTTTTAAAATGTTATTAATGATACGCGCTATTTTTGTGATTGCTCAGGCGCTTTACCTATCAGATCCATAAATTGATCCAGCTTGGGTGTAATAATAATCTGTGTACGCCTGTTTTTGGCTTTTCCACCAGCAGTTGCATTATCTGCAATTGGGTTATATTCGCCACGGCCACCTGCTGTTAAACGTTTAGGATCTACAGCATATTTGGTTTGCAATACCTGCACTACAGATGAGGCACGTAAAGCACTTAAATCCCAGTTATTGCGGATATTGGGCTGTGTAATGGGCACGTTATCGGTATTACCTTCAATTAACACATCATAAGTATCGTAATCTTTAATGATCTTGGCGATTTTACTTAAAGTTTCTCCTGCTTTATCAGAAACTTCGTAACTACCTGATTTATAAAGCATATTATCAGCTAAAGAGATATAAACCACCCCTTTAAGCACCTGTACATCCACATCGCCAAGTTCTTCCCGGCTTAAAGAGCGGGTTAAATTATTGGTTAACACCATATTAAGCGAATCGCTTTTGTTTTTGGCATTTACCAGTTGTTTGATGTATTTATTTGAACTGTTAATTTCATCAACCAGCTTCGAGATATTCACGTTACCCTGGTTACTCGAGTTTAAACATTTATTCAGGGCATCTTGTAAGGCGGTAACATTTGCCCTTTCTGATGCAATCTGTTCTTCTAAACTTTTAACCCTGCTGGTGCTTCCGCTAAGTTCGCGTTGGCTATCCTGATATTTATTGCTAAGTTCCTGATTTCTTTCTCTTAATTTCGAATAAGTATCCTGAAGTTCGGCGTATTTTTTATTACTTACACAACCTGCAGCAAGGGCGAGGCCAAAGAGCATTAAAGGGATTGATTTGTATAATTTCATAATATTAATTTTTTTATTGTTAATAGTTTAACAAATTTCCTGCCGCAAAGTTTAATATGCCTCTAACCGATGTTAAAAAGCGTTAATCTTTACAGAATCGAAGCTGGCCAATGCTTTATACGCTCTTAATCCTATAGTGCCCGACTGATACTGGCTATCTTTTGCAGAAAGAATAGCTTTTGCAGATCCGTTTATAAAAATATCGAAATTATCGCCCTTAGCAACAATTTTTAAGGTGTACATTTTGTTCATTTCAACAGGATATTTTGCTGAGCTCAGCACAATCCATTTTTGATCGCTCGCCTTACCTAACTGTACCGTTCCATCAACCGGGTTCAAACCAACATAATATCCCTGATAAGCATCAGGACCGATGGCCGGATTAGAAACCCGGAACATTAGGCCTGCATCGCCTGCGGTATTGATTTTTACATCGGCCTGGTAAGTAAAATCTTTAAAATCTGTGCCATTGGCTACATATTTTGAACCTTTAATGCCGTAACCACCAGAGCCGGCGTTTGAGGCTGAATTAACCTGCCCATCTTTCCAAAACCAACCACCACCATAAAAAACCCAATCTGCTGCCATTCCTTTATCAAAACTTTCTGTCAGGCTTTTATTTACTTTTTTGGGCTGACCAATTACCGGAAAGCAGCTTAAACGGATATTTTCGGATCCGTAGGGTACTAAAGTAATTTCTTCATCTTTTTCATCAGAGGCAACAGGACTAAAGGGCACATCAAAAGCTGCCACCTTGTTATAGCCTAAACCCCAGGAAGGGATTTTTTTGCCCTGAATCTTTAATTTTACAGGTGATGATGCTGCGATAAAAGGATTTTCTGGCATGGCAGATTTTTCGATTTTAACGGTACTGTTTAAATTTCCTTTAGTTAATGAAAGTCCATAATTCCATGGTGAGGCGGGAAGGATTTCATAATCGGTAAAACCAGCAACAGGATGCGTTTTGGTAATTTTATTTTCAGCCTTGATTTCTAATGCATAAACGATTGGACCACGCATTACACTTACCGAATTATTTACCTGAATTTGCGTACTTACCTCCATCGGGAAATTAAGTTCCAATTGGTCGTTATTTTTCCAATCGCGGCTAATTGAGAACATTTCTCCTGCTTTTACACCGCTTAATAGAGTTCCGTTTAATTTTATGACCGGTTTAATACTCCATGCCGGAATTCTCAAAATTAACGGAAATGATGCCGGTGCTGTCAGACCGATTTTTAACCTGATCTGTTCTTCGAAAGGGTAATTGGTTTCTTCGGTAATTTTAATTTTTTTGTTCCCGGCCACTAAAGTTTCTATTTCCATTGGACCATAGGTAATTACGGCCAGCCCCTTACCGGGTGTAGCCACCACGCTATTTTTCACAAAATACGGCCAGCCCATGTGCATATTATAGCGGCAGCAACCATAGCCTGAGTAAGGACTGGAAACGATGCCAGAAGCATAATCCTGATTAAAGCCATGTTCGCCATGTACGCTTTGTACCTGATTAGGCAAGGTATAATAAGAATGATTTTTAAAATCCCTGCTAAATTGGGCGGGAAGGGCATTAAAGGCTACTTTTTCGAGCTGATCGCCAATTTTTGCCTCGTGAATTACTTTGGCAGCAGTTTCTAAACTCTGCATCCATTCTACCACGGTACAGGTTTCTACCCCTTCAACACTGCTGGTACCTGCCAGAAATTCTGTTCCGGAGCCTAAACCTTCAGGCTGGCCGTGATCGTGCATGATATGCTGAATACCTTTTAAAAGGGCATCGCGGTTGGCAGGCGAGTCGTTCAGTTGTGCATAAACCACAGGGAATTTTAAGGCCTGAGCCACATTAACCATGTGTTTTGGCTGAAAATCGTCACCATAAAAATAAAACCCGTTATTGGTATAAATATCAATCCAGGGATAAGCCTGTTCTTTTAATTTTTCTACCAGTTTTAAGAGGTCCTTATCGCCGGTTTTATTGTAAAGCCAGATGGCAATTTCCATATTGTCGCCAGCTCTTGATTTACCCCATTCTTTTAAAGGATCGGCATCGAGATTGGCCAGTTCGTATTTAAAATATTTGGAAAGAAACGGGATTACCCTTTTATCATTTGTGGCTTCGTAATAACTTTGAAGGGCATACATCATGGGCATACGCGGCCACCAGTCTTTCATTTTTGGCGGACCGAACAAACCATTTGGCTGCTGATTATTGAGCGTCCAATCGATATATTTTTGTGCTTTAGCTTTAAGCGCAGGATCATCTAAGGTATAAGCCAGAGCTACTAAACCTTTAACATAGTAAGGTACCCGCTCCCATCCGTTACCATCTCCGCCAAGCCAATCGGTATTTTTACCCAGGTTATCTTTCTCCGGATATAGTTCTTCGGCCATTCCTGTTGCGCCATCGCGCTGTTGCTCGAGTTGTTTTAATAACCACCCTTTGGCTTTTATACTGCCGAGCGGCAATTGCACATAAACCTGTTGTTTTAATGGCGCTTTATTAAATTCGGTTAAATTTTGGGCTTGTAAATTTTGAAAAACTAAACTGGAAATCAGAAAACAAACTGGTGTTACTATTCTCTTCATAAAAGGATTATTGGTTAGATAATTATTTCTATAAAACTAACAAATATAGGCGAATAATAAAACGATTTAGTAAATATCCAAGAAGGTAAATAAGTAATTGATAATCAAAAAATTATCATAAAAAAAAACAAAACCGACAACTTATATTAATAAATTGCCGGGCTTTATAAAAAGTTATTTATAAAAATTATTTTTTGCCGAAAGTGATGCCTTGCCAGGTATCCGTTCTGAACGGTGATGCCGGAAGCCCATCACTTGTAACAAGATTTGCTACGGGATTATTTCCCCATGCATAGCGCACAGCAACAGGATTTGCAACCTGATCGCTGCTTACTACAATCTGATTTCCCTGGATACTGGCTTTTGCCCAGTGAAATTTCTTATCTGCCCCTGCAATGGCAAAACCGGTAAGGGCTGCACCATCTGCTACTTTTATTCCATTTTCGGTATTGCTAAAGGTTAAACGGATCTGTTTTCCTTCAACTTTAGCAGATTGGTAAACCGGCCCTGAATAGTTATTTTTCTGACCGTAAGTTTTAGCCAGTGCGATCAGGCCGAGTCTTCTTCCTACTTCCTGTTTGTTTTTAGGGTGAATATCTTTTGCGTCGCCAATATCGATAATGGTTGCCATGCCGGTATTTGGTAAAGTTAGTGTTCTCTGTTGTGCCTCCCTAAGTTCGGCCCAGGTCGATTCTACAGGAGCATTATCTACCTGCATGTAATTGGCCAACTGTACAAAATAGAAAGGAAAATCGCCCTGCCCCCATTTCTGGCGCCAATCTTTAATCATTACAGGAAATAACTCACGATATTGATAAGCCCTATCGGCATTGCTTTCTCCCTGATACCAAATGGCTCCTTTTATTGAAAACTGTATAAAAGGATGAATCATGGCATTATATAAAACAGTTGGTCGGTTGGGTCCGCTTTCGTCGGCAGGTTTTGGTCCGATGTTATTAAAATTGAGTCCAACTTTATATTTCCAGTCTCCCGTAAGTGAAATTTGCCCGCCAGCGTTATTTGTTAAATTTAAATTTTTGCCTTCGCCATAAATTCCGCCGCCGCCACCACTATCAAAAACGCGCACGGTAATGATATTTTCGCCGGGTTTGAGTAAATCAGCTGGTATTGTATAGGTTCTTCCTACATTATAACCAACGGTTTCGCCAACTTTTACACCATTTACGTAAGTGATGTCGTTATCATCAATAGTACCAAGGTTAAGTTTTATACCGCTTGTTTTCCAATTTTCAGGAATATTCACCTTTTTACTGAACCATACAATGCCATCGAAATTTTTGAGTGCTGCCTCTTCCCACAAAGTTGGTAAAGTCATGCTTTTCCAGTTGGTAGTTTCTGCTGCAGTCCATTTAAGCTGTCCGGCATGATATCCGGAATCCTTTTCTGTAGTCATTTTAACCCAACCAGCTATTTTTTCATCGTATGAAACTGTTGAAGAATTTTTAGCGGCTTGCTGGATTTTATCAACGGCTGCAGAAAAATCAGTCATTTTTTTAAGCGATTCAGCGCTGGTCCAGGCTTCTGCAATGGTACCACCCCACGAGGTATGGATTAATCCGATTGGGATTTTTGTTTTCTCGTACACTTCGCGGGCAAAGAAATAGGCTGTAGAAGAAAAATCTGCAATATATTTTGGACTACATTCCTGCCAGCCGCCATTAGTTACTTTGGCATCGCTTAACGGAACATTACTGGTGATATGTTCTGCCTGTAATAAACGGATGTTTGGGAATTTCGCATCTGCGATTTCTTTTTCATAATTGTTTATTTTCCCCCAGCCTGCAAGTGGCATTTCCATATTGGATTGACCTGAACAAATCCATACATCACCGATTAATACGTTACTAAGCTCCAGTAATTCTCCATCCGAAATGGTGATGGTGTAAGGTCCGCCATAAGCAGGAGTTCCAACTTTAATTTTCCAATTGCCTATTGCATCAGCAATGGCACCATAATTAATTTTATTCCACGAAACTGTGATTTTAACTGCTTTACCAGCAGTTGCTTTACCCCAAATTGCAACATTTGTTTTTTGTTGTAAAACCATATTATTGCTAAAAACCGATGGCAACAAAATTTTCGCTTGTAAAAACTGGAAGCTGAATATTAATAATGCAAGTAGAAATAAAGATTTTGATCCCGGGATGCTCATAATTGATCTGTATTTTGATGATTAGATAGCGAATTTACATTTTCTACGGGTTAACAGCAATACATTCATTGCCCCGGGCAAATTTATGTTAAAAATGAGGTAAAATTCGTTCAATTGTTTTGGGTAAGAATATCATTTTGCTTATTTTGCAGGTCTAAAAGAACAGCTCTGGATTCAAGATCGAATTGCCGGACGTTCCTCAAATTACTGAATTAATGGTTAAGATTTTTATAGGCGGCCTTCCTGACAACATCCAAGAGATGGATTTGGCAATACTGGTTAGTCTTCACGGCAGGGTAGAAACAATTAAAATTGTGCGCGACAGGGCTACGGGCAAATGTAAGGGTTATGCTTTTTTGGAAATATATAGTCTTCCTGATGCCAAAAACATTGTATCTACTTTAAATGATGAAACTTTTAAAGGCAATGTTATTACGGTAAAAATATCGGAAGAGGACAATACCGCTAAAGCGGTGAAACCAAAAACCAACCAGCCTTTTAAAAGTAAAAGACCAAGGTTACAGCGGTAATTTTTCTTCAAATTTCTTTACAACATCTTACCCTTTCAGTTTTCTTTGTTTTTATAGCAGCAAACTGTTAATCAGTATTTGCTTTCTGTTAATTAGTTTTTTGACGATAAACTTTTTTATCTGGTTCTAAACCTATATTTTGCCAGCATAGTTCCGATGCTCATGTAAATAACCGACATAAACAGATATGGAAAATTATGCCATTGTAATATTTATTTTAGCGGTAATGATCGGTTTATCCTCAATTGCCGACCATATTAAAATCCCCTATCCTGTTTTATTGATTATTGCCGGTATAGCAGTTGGTTTTATTCCTTCTTTACCGCCTGTTGATATTAATCCGGAAATTATTTTTTTGATTTTCTTACCACCATTACTCTACGATGCCGCTTTTAATATTTCGTTCAAGCAGTTTAAAACCAATATTAATACGATTCTTACATTAGCTATATCACTTGTTTTTATTACGGCAATAGGCATTGCTGTTGTGGCACATTATATAATTCCGGGTATGAGCTGGCCGATATCTTTCGTACTGGGTGCGATTCTTTCTGCTACTGATGCGGTTGCTGCAATGAGTATTACGAAAGGATTAGGCTTATCGCATAAAACCAATACCATTTTAGAGGGCGAAAGTTTGGTTAATGATGCTTCGGCACTGGTAGCATACCGTTTTGCTGTTGCGGCAGTAACCGGAACCGCTTTTGTATTTTGGAAAGCATCGTTAGAATTTGCAGTTTTAATGGCGGGAGGTTTCCTGATTGGTATGGTAATGTCGAGAATTCTGGCTTTTATTCTTAAAAGGATACACGATAACCGGTTGGCAACCATCAGTTTTATGTTGCTGATGCCCTTCGTTACCTATTTAATTGCTGAACAAGTGCACGTTTCGGGCGTAATTGCTGTGGTAATGCTGGGCTTAAGCATCTCGAGATTCAGCAATATGGTTTTCCCGGAACAGCTTAAAAATCAGTCGAAAAATATCTGGGACATTATTATTTTTTTATTAAACGGATTGATTTTCATCTTAATCGGGCTGCAGTTTCCTTACGTTTACAGGAACATCAATAGCGCAGATATCCTGCCTTATATTGGTTATTCTTTTGTGATTACCATTCTAGCTTTGCTGCTTAGGATGGCACGTGTTTTCCTACAACGGTTTAACCTTCAGAAAGCTTTTCAAAAAGGAAAACATAAGATTACAGAAGAGGCTTTATTAGATTTTAAAAATAGTCTGATTATTAGCTGGTCGGGTATGCGGGGCATAGTTTCTTTGGCTATTGCCATCGGATTACCAGCTACTTTAGCTGATGGAAGTGCTTTCCCGCAGCGTAATGCTATTATTTTTATTTCTGTTGTGGTGGTTCTTTTTACGCTTATCGGGCAGGGGCTTACTTTACCATGGTTAGTTAGGAAACTGGCAACTGAAGATGAAGGATAATGCTCTGTTTTACTTCAGAGAGTGCAAAGAACTAAAATCACAGAGAGCGTATAGGTTAGATAGATAAACTTTGACAATCTTAAAGGCTTATTGCACAATAGGATTGTTAAAGTGTACTATAATCTGATTATAAACTTAAAGGGCGACTTACCCTTGACTATCGTAACTATTTCATTTATCATTAAGGAATTAAGGTAGTTAAGAAAACTTTGACAATCTTAAAAGCTTATTGCACAACAAGATTGTCGAAGTGAACTATAATATAAATAATGATCTGATTATAAACTTAAAGGGCGACTTAGCCTTGACTTTCGTACTTATTCCATTTATCATTAAGGAATTAAGGTAGTTAAGAAAACTTTGACAATCTTAAAGGCTTTATGCATAACAAGATTGTCAAAGTGAACTATAAATAAATTATGATCTGATTATAAACTTAAAGGACGACTTACCCTTGACTATCATAACTATTCCATTTATCATAAAGGAATTAAGGTAGTTAAGAAAACTTTGACAATCTTAAAGGCTTAGTGCACAATAAGATTGTCAAAGTCTAGGCCGTTATTGATTTACCAATACACGCTGTAAAGGGCAACCAATAATCCTATAATTAATAATGCACCAACGGCAAAACTGGTTGAAGTTTTAAACATTTTGGCATCGATAGCCAGTCCTTTCGCTTCTGCTTTTGCTTTATTGCTCGATAAGCTAATGATTAACATACCAAGGATACAAAAAACAAAAACAAAACCCATTCTGTCTAAGAAAGGTATTTCGTAAACACCTGCGGCATTTTTAACCGAAAAGCCACTTCCCGACAGCCATGAAAGATCGGTAAGATTAGGTAAGAATTTAAGTACGATAGAAAGGGCAAAACCGCCAATAGTAGCAAATAATGCCGCACCTGAAGTTGTTCTTTTCCAGAAGAAACCTAAGATAAACATGGCAAAAATACCAGGTGATACAAAGCCTGTATATTCCTGGATGTATTGAAAACCACCTTTTTTATCAATCCCCAGGAACGGAGCAATTACTACTCCCAGGATCATAGCCACAACGATAGAAATTTTACCAGTTGTTACCAGATTTTTTTCTGATGCTTCAACATTTAATACCTTTTTATAAATATCCAATGTAAAAATAGTAGCAATACTGTTTGCTTTACCTGCTAACGAAGCCACCACGGCAGCGGTTAATGCGGCAAAAGAAAGTCCTTTTAAACCTGCAGGAAGCAAATTTAACAATACCGGATAAGCACGATCTGGATTTACTGAACCACCCTGAATCATTTCTGACTGGAAAGCGCCATCTTTATATAAAACATAAGCTGCAATACCCGGAAGTACTACAATAATCGGCATTAATAATTTTAAGAATGCAGCGAAAAGAATCCCGCCGCGGGCCGTTTCTAAATTTGCCCCCAAAGCACGCTGGGTAATGTACTGGTTACAGCCCCAATAATTTAAATTCACAATCCACATACCGCCTACCAATACACTTAAACCTGGTAAATCGATGTAATTTTCGTTGTCAGGCTTTAAAATCATGTGAAAATGCTCTGAGGCTTTAGTTGTCATCAAGCTATAACCTTCGAAAATCCCTGATGTACCATAATGCGTAGAAACGAGGTTTAAAGCCAGATAAGTGGTTGCCAAACCACCTAAAATCAGGAAAAACACCTGAATCACATCGGTATAACCGATTACTTTCATCCCGCCGAGGGTAATGATGATGGCAAAAATAGCAATGGCATACATACAAAAACGCAGATCGAAACCAGAAATACTGCTTACGGCCAAAGCACCCAGATAAAGGATCGAAGTTAAATTTACCACCACATACAGCAATAACCAGAACACGGCCATAATCATGGCCACTGTTCCATTATAGCGCTGATGCAGGAATTGCGGCATAGTAGCAATTTTATTTTTCAGGTAAACCGGAATGAAGAATACCGCTACCACTACTAAAGTAAGCGCGCCCATCCATTCGTAAGTTGCAATGGCTAAGCCCATTTTAAAGCCTGAGCCACTCATGCCGATGAACTGCTCGGCAGAAATATTCGAGGCAATTAATGATGCACCAATGGCCCACCAGGTTAAAGAGCCTTCGGCAAGAAAATAATCTTTTGAGCCTGTAGATTCTGATTTTTTCTTGTTGTAGATGTAGAGCCCGTAAGCGGCTACAATAACGAAGTATATTGCAAATACAATATAATCCTTCGTGTCTAATAAATTGTTCTTCATTGATTTATTTTGGTTAGTGTATCTAAGCTGTATTAATTGTATAAGCTGGTTCCATTATCGGTTTGGACGGTATAAGCATCTAATTTTAACCCAAACTCCAGCTGGTATTTAGCAGCCAGTTCTTCGATGAGACCGGCAATTTTATCTTCCTTAACAATATTTATGGTACAGCCACCAAAACCTCCTCCCATCATCCTGGCACCTAATACATCATCCAGGGGTTTAACAGCATCAACCAGAAAGTCGAGTTCTTTGCAGCTCACTTCGTAATCTTTGCTTAAACCTTCATGTGTTTCGAACATTAATTTGCCCAAACCTTGCAGGTTACCATTTTCCAATTGCTCTGATGCGGTGAGCAAACGGCCAATTTCTTTTACTACGAAACTACATTTTTTGTACACCTCTTCGTCTTTTGGTTTAACATAAGCATCCAGCATGCCTAGATCAACATCACGCAGGGTATTTACATTTGGGTAATGCTCTTTAACCCAGGCAACACCCTGTTCGCATTGTGCCCTTCTTTTGTTGTAAGCCGAATCGGCCAGGGCATGTTTTACATTGGTGTTTAATAACAATAATTTATATCCATCCAGTTTTAAGGGGATATAGATGTGTTTCATCGACCGGCAATCGAGCATAATGGCCTGATCTTTTTTACCAAACACCGAAGCAAACTGATCCATAATACCGCAATTAACGCCTGCAAAAGTTTGTTCGGCTTTCTGCGCAATTAAAGCAATATCCATTTTCGGAACGGAAAGCGAAAAAAGCTGATCGAGAGCAAAACCGGTAGCACACTCTACCGCAGCAGAAGATGACAAACCAGCGCCCAACGGCACATCGCCATCGATATAAAAGTTAAAACCACCCAGTTTATAACCTCTTTCTTTTAGCTGATCGGCTACTCCCAAAATATAATTGGCCCAGCTGTTTTCTGATTTTTTTAAATTTTTAACCGATGAAATATCAAATTGCTGATAGCTTTCTGAAAATAAATGGATTTCATCATCTTCTCTTTTAGATATAGCCACATAAATGGCCTTATCAATAGCGGCCGGCATCACAAAACCACCATTGTAATCGGTATGCTCGCCTATAATGTTGATCCTTCCGGGAGAGCGCACCAGGAGCGGTTCGGCATTGAAAAGCTTTTTAAATGTATTTTTTAACTGTTGTGCATTCATTTTTAGTATTTTATCCTTCAGTCTTGCTGATTTTATAGTGTATGGTAGACATTTCTTTTAAACGGTTTGCGGCAAATTCAGGTGTAATATCTCGCTGTGGATTGGCCAGCATTTCGTAACCTACCATAAATTTTTTAACAGTCGCCGAACGCAATAAAGGAGGATAAAAATGCATATGCCAGTGCCATTCAGGATAATAACCATTGTTTACCGGCGTTTGGTGCATTCCGGCTGAGTAAGGAAAAGAGGTTTCGAACAGGTTATCGTATTTGGTTGTAAGTACTTTAATTGCTTCTGCCAATGATTTCTTTTCCGCCTCGCTGAACAATTTAATGCTGTTTACATGGCGTTTGCTGATGATCATGATTTCGTATGGCCAAACTGCCCAGAAAGGAACCAACACTACAAAATGATCGTTTTCAAATACAACACGTTCGTTCTTTTTCAATTCCAGTTTTAGGTAATCGGCAAGCAAACTTCTTCTATGAATGGCATAATAAGTTTTCTGACGTTCGGTTTCTTTGGCAATTTCGAGGGGAATATCACCCTGCGACCAGATCTGTCCGTGCGGATGCGGGTTGCTACAGCCCATTATTTCGCCTTTGTTTTCAAAAATCTGAATGTATTTGATCCAATCGTTTTCGGCCAGACTGTTAAATTCATTCTGCCAAACATTTATCACTGCGGTAATGGCTTCCACACTCATTTCGGGTAGCGTAAGGTTATGCTTCGGGCTAAAACTGATTACCCGGCAAAGCCCTCGCTGGTTATTTGCCACCAACAAATCATTTTCATTCATATCACCTGCAGGTGTATCTTCGAGCAAGGCTGCAAAATCATTGTTAAAAACAAAGCTTTCGGTATAATCCGGATTGCTATCGCCATCTGCCCTGCCATTGCCCGGGCATAAATAACATTTGGGATCGTATTCGGGACGGTTATCAGGTGTTACATCTTCAACCTTGCCCTGCCAGGGCCTTTTAGTGCGGTGTGGGGAAACTAAAACCCATTCTCCGGTTAATATATTTAACCTGGTGTGTGGGTTACTGTCGAGTTCGAATGTCTGGTTCATCTTATATTTTCAATTGGTTAGAATAAGGAAGTCATTTTACTTCACCCGTCTAAGCCGCCAAATTATAAAATTAATATTAATTGTCAAACAGACAATTAATATTAATTTTTATATTCGTGAAAATTTGAACATATTAAGGCCTTAAAACCTCATATAAAAAATGATTGAATATTCCAGACAGCCGCATTACCTTGTTGCTGTTGATTGTATTGTATTTGGATTTGATGGCGAGCACCTTAAAATTCTTCTTGTAAAGCGCGGTTTAGAGCCCGAAATAAATAAATGGAGCTTAATGGGCGGTTTTGTTGGTGCTGAAGAAAGCCCTGATGATGCTGCAAACAGGGTATTGAAAAAAATGACGGGTTTGGAAGGCGTATATCTGGAACAAATGCAGATTTACGGCGAACCTAACCGCGATCCGATAGAGCGCACGCTTTCTGTGGGCTATTTTGCACTAATTGATATCCATAAGTACGAAGCGCAGTTAAATGATGATTATGAGGCCGAATGGTTTTTGATTAACGACAGGCCTAAACTGATTTTCGACCATAACCAGATGGTTGCAGATGCCCGTAAAAAATTAAGGTATAAGGCGGCCCTCCACCCTATTCTGTTCGAAATGTTGCCTAAAAAATTCACTATACCGCAATTGCACATCCTTTTTGAAGAGGTAAACGACACCAAAATCGATACGCGGAATTTCAGTCGTAAGATTACATCGACCGGACTGCTGATTAAACTTGCTGAAAAAGACAGAACAGGTTCAAAGAAAGGCGCATTTTATTTTAAACTTGATAAAAAGAAATATGCGGCCAATGCACAGGCCTTTTTAAACCTGATGCCCAATCTGAAAGTTTAGGTTTTACTTCTGTTGGTGCTATGAAAGCTAAAACAAAAACAAAGCCTTATTCCTTTGCTTAGGTAGTTGATACCTTAAATATGGCAAAGCACAAAAAAAGAAAATTCCAGCCTATAGAAAACTATGGCGTTATCGGCAACCTTAAAACCGTGGCCCTGGTTTCGCTGCAGGGATCAATCGATTTTTTATGTGCGCCAAGGTTTGATTCGCCTACCGTTTTTGCCTCTATGCTCGATTCGGAGAAAGGTGGTTACTTTTCAGTTGAGCCACAACTGGAAAACTGTACCAGCAAGCAACTTTACCTGCCGGGAACGGCTGTACTCCTTACCCGTTTTTTTGCTGAACAGGGCATTGCCGAACTTACGGATTACATGCCTTTATCGAAAGAAACTGATTTCCCAAGTGCTATCGTGAGGCAGATTAAAGCGATAAGGGGCAACATTACCTTTAAAGTTTATTGTGTGCCAAGCTTTGGTTATACTAAAAGTACACATACCGTTCAGCATGAGAATGATGAGCTGGTGTTTTTTTCCAAAACGGAAAAAATTAAGCTTAAATTAAAGGCAGATGTTCCGCTCCACATAAAAAAAGATATGGGTTATGCAGAATTTACGCTAAAAGAATCGGAAATGGCACATATCATCATGGAAATTATTGAAGGTGATGGATCTGCAGCCGATTTAAACCATTATACGAAACATGGTTATAGGAAAACCGTCGATTATTGGCGTGAATGGATTAACCAGACTACCTATAAAGGTCGCTACGACGAAATTATCAGAAGATCTGCCATCACCCTCAAATTGCTTACCTCAGCAGAATTTGGATCAGCAGTGGCAGCGCCAACTTTTGGACTGCCGGAAACCATTGGCGGGAACCGGAACTGGGATTACCGCTTTACCTGGATCAGGGATGCGGCATTTACCATGTATGCCTTTTTAAGGCTCGGCTTTTTTGACGAAGCCACGGCGTTTATGGACTGGATATTTAACCTTTGCCAAAAGATAGACCTTCAACTGGTTTATCAGATCGATGGAAATGCGAAGATAAAAGAAGTAGAAGCCGATCAGTTTGAAGGTTATCAAGCCTCAAAACCTGTAAGAATAGGTAATGAAGCGGCAAGCCAATTACAGATTGATATATATGGCGAACTGATTGATACCGTGTACATTTATAACAAATCGTACAAACCAATTACTTATGAATTCTGGACATTGATTGAAAAACAGGTTCAATGTGTAATTAAACAATGGAAAAAACCTGATCACGGTATCTGGGAGATCAGGAATGAGAAAAAGGAATTCCTGCATACGCGTTTAATGTGCTGGGTAGCAATGGACAGAGCGATTAAAATTGCCGAAAACCGATCGTTCCCTTACCCTGAAAGTGAATGGCACAATATCCGCAGCGAGATTTACGTAGACATTTACCATAATTTCTGGAATGAAAAATTAGGTGCCTGGGTACAGTATAAAGGTGCCACACACGTAGATGCGAGTGCTTTACTGATGCCTTTAACACATTTTATCTCCCCATTAGAACCCCGCTGGCTTTCTACCATGAAAGTAATTGATGAAGAACTATTGCTGGACGTACTGGTTTACCGTTATAAAAACGGCATGACTAAAATAGATGGATTAGAAGGCGAAGAAGGCACCTTTAACATGTGCTCGTTCTGGTTTATAGAAGCACTGGCAAAAAGCGGGGAACTGGAGCGTGCAGTAGAAAATTTTGAAAAGATGATCGGTTACTCCAATCACCTTTTACTTTTTAGCGAAGAACTTGGCCGAAAAGGCGAACACCTGGGCAATTTCCCTCAGGCTTTTACGCACCTGGCGTTAATCAGTGCAGCAGTAGAGCTCAACAAACAGCTGAGCCGCGAAACGGATTAGCTTATTGCTCTTCGTAATGATAGGTTAAACCGCCGTCAACAAAATAAGTTGATCCGGTTACATACGCGGCATCATCAGAAGCGAGAAAAGCCACCACATTGGCCACATCTTCTACCTTGCCCATTCTTTTTAAGGGAATATTCTGCAGCACTTTTTCAAGTTGCTCCTTATCATTCAATAAATCCTGATTGATGGGAGTAGAAACTGCACCCGGTGCTACATTATTGATCCTGATGTTAAAAGGCGCCAGTTCTGTGGCCAGATTTCTCGTCAGCATTCTTAAGCCGCCTTTACTGGCACAATACGCTGCAAAATGCGGAAATACAATTTCTTCGTGTACCGAACTCATGTTAATTATTGTTCCGGCTACTTTATGCTCCCTACAGTAGTTTACAAAAGACTGGATACCGAAAAAAACACCTTTTAAATTGGTATTCATTACCAGATCATAATCTTCTTCGGTTACTTCCCAAAAATCGGCCTTCTTCTCAACGCCTGCGTTATTGATCAAAATATCAAGATGACCAAACTCTTTTACGGCATCGTTTACCAGTTTAATGGCTTCTTTCGCTTTACTTAAATCGGCTGCTAAAAAAGAAGCTTTTTGTCCCATTTTTTCGATCCGGGCAATCAGTTTTTCGCCACGCTCATCAAACTTGTGTCCATTTAAAATAATATCACAACCTTCTTTGGCTAATTTTAAGGCACATGCAGCACCAATTCCCTGGCTGCTTCCGGTAATTAAAGCAACTTTATTTTTGAAACGATCCATATCCATATTTTATAATAGATAAAGAAAATTTAGCGGAATATGTTTGGAGAAACCGCATTAAAATGGTGTTGATTTAAAATAAGTTATCCTGAAAAAGATCCTGAAATGACAACTAAATCTGATTGATTAATGCAAAAAATATAACTTCTTAAATAAAACACCGTTATACGTGTAATCGTTTTTTAGTATGTTTGGGCAACAAACACACAATAAACTTAAATTAATTTTAAAACATGAACATTACCAAAAATCTCCTGTTTACTACGCTTATTGCTTTGGGTACGCTTACGATGTATTCTTGTAAAACCAAAAAACTGGCTGCAAAACCAGCTCCGGCACCTGTTGAAAAACCAGCACCACCTGTTGAAGAGAAAAAACCGGCACCAGAACCTGAACCCGAAAAACCAGAACCCATTGAAAAACCGAATTTTAATTTAGATAACATCCAGTTCGAGTTTAATTCGTTTGTACTTAAAACTTCTTCTTTCCCAATTTTGGACAGAGCAGTGGCTGAAATGAAAAAATCACCAAATACTAAGTTTATCCTTAACGGATATTCATCTGCCGAGGGTACACCAGAGCATAACATGTCGCTTTCAGTTGACCGTGCAAATTCGGTAAAATCATATTTTGTTAATGCCGGTTTAAATGGTAACAACTTTACCATTGTTGGGCACGGGGATAAAGATCCAATTAGTCCGAATACGACTGAAGAAGGTAGAATTTTGAACCGTAGAACTGAAATTAAAGTTCAGAAATAAGAACAAAAAAACAATATTAAAAGCTGAATCGTGTAAAATGATTCAGCTTTTTTGTTTATAAGTTGCCTTACCGGCTTTATAAACTATAAAAGTCTTATTTTTTATCGTCCTGTTTAACGTCAGAATGACCAAGGTTTTTGTCTGGACTAATTTCATCTCGGATCAGCTGTTTTAACTCTTTAATTTCGGGAAAACGCTGCATCTGTTTCCTGTCGAAAATTAATTTATCATTTATCGTTATTGTAAATACACCCGATGTTTCGGCCGGCAATAAAGTAACGCCTTTTACCTCATCAACAAAAGTGGTTAAAATTTCCTGCGCCATATAAGCCGAGCGTAGCATCCAGCCGCATTTAGGGCAATAGGTAATATTTATGAGGGGTTTCTCCATGATTTTCTTTTTTACAAGAATACAAAATTATGGAAGATGTAAAACATAAGATGGATGAGGACTGATGACAATTATCAAATCACAATGACCAATAGTGATGGTTAAAGGAATAATTCAGAAAATTGTGGAAAATGAAAGTAATGATCGATTTACATTGAACAATTATACCTAATTACACTGAAAAATAAACTTACTTTGCAAGCATCTCTGTAGCCAGCGGAAAATGACTATACTCCCTGCTCTGCTGCCTTTGCGCTAAAAATTTAAGCTCCTACCTTTTCTTCTCTCTATCGGGCCTAAAAATAATATAGAAAACAAAAATTCCTGCTAATAAAAAAACTATTCCTAAAATTAAATTTGCCCTATCATCCATATAAAACCAACACCGCTATGTACAAATAGTTGGGATTAACCTACAACCTGTAAGAGTAAACGATTTTAGCACTGAACAAAATGAACTAAACAAGTTTTAGGCTCATCTGTTATCAAAATAGAAATAGGGTATCCACATCCATGTTTACCCCATTTCAAATTACTCCCGTGTTAGAGGAATTATAAATACATTAATAAAGCACATTTTGTTTGCTTTGTATGGATTATCATACATAATAAATTTCAGAAACAGGTTGAAACCAGTAAATAAAAATCTTCCTAAAACGCTCAGGATGATAATGCTAAAAAAATATTCAACATATACTACATCGCTATTTATCTTTCAATGGAATTTTAAACCAGAATTCTGAACCTTCCCCTTCCTTACTGCTTACGCCGATTTCGCCTCCGTGCCTTTCAACAATTTCTGCTGAGATATATAAACCTAAACCAAGCCCGGAGAAACTATGCGAAGAGGCTTCTACCCGGAAAAACCTGTCAAATACAAACTGCGATTTATCTTTAGGGATGCCAATACCATAATCACGAACAGAAACCAAAAGGTAATCTTCTTCCGTTCTTGCCGAAACTTCAATTTTATCGGCATCGGGCGAATATTTAATGGCGTTTGAGATAAAATTACTCAATACCTGTTCAATACGATTGCGATCGGCAAATACCTGTACATCGTTTATTTCCATCACAATATCATGCCCGTTCAAACTTTCCTGCAAGCCATCAATGGCATCTTCTATCACTCCGGCAATGTTAAAATCAGAGAAGTTGAAAGTCATTTTGCCAGCTTGTATCTTGGTTACATCCAATAAGTCTTCAACGAGTGCCGTCAGCTTTCCAATCTGTCGGTTGGCCTTATCTACAAACTCATAAATCTTTTCAAATTTCTGTTGTTCGGCCATTCTCAGCGCAAATTGCAAAAAGCCTTTAATACTGGTAATAGGTGTTTTCAGTTCATGACTGGCTATACTCATAAACTCATCTTTACGGTGCATCAGCTCTTTTGTGGCCTGCTGCGCTTTCATTAAATCGGTTACTTCGAAACCAAAAAAAGCAATTCCATCTATTACACCTTTATCAGAAAATACAGGGTTTAATATCATATCGAACCATTTCTCTACTGATTTACCTGTAGTTTTATTTATCTGATCAATTTTATAGGCATTGGCTACATAAGTTTTGCCTGTTTGCATTACCTGGTCTTCAATTTCCAGAAGTTCAGGCGATTCGAATTTAGATCCGTTCCCAATCCTTGAGCGGCCGATATAATCTGTACCTCCATCAAAGGTTTTAAAGGCTTCATTCACAAATTCGTATTTCAGTCCTTCCCCTCTGCGGATGGTAATTAATGCAGGTGCATTTTTAAAAATGCTGTAAAACTCGTCTTGCTGTTTTTTGATGAGTTTTTGAAGTTCTCCACGCTTTTTCTCGGTATGTTTCTGTTTGCTGATGTCGATTACGTAAGTTACAGCACCGTTAGGCACTTCTTCATCGAGCAGGGCAGCACCTACCAGCACATCAACAGGAACGCCATCTTTACGGAGGTATTGTTTTTCAAATGGCGGACAGAAACCTTCTTCTTTTAACAATTTAGCAGATATTTTACTGATTGGTAAAAAAGCTTCGGGTGTGATCTGCATCCAGTCTATATTTCCGTTTTCGAAATCAGACCGTGTATAACCTAAAAGTTTTAAGAAAATATCATTGGCATCCTCTATCCTGCCGGTTTCGGTATTGCTAAACAAAATGCCGATTACATTGGATTCGAAAATCTTTCTGAATTTACGTTCGGTAGAATTTAGTTTTACTTCGGTATCTACCAGTTTCGAAATATCAACAATAGAGCCTACCATGCGGTAAGGGGTTTGCAGATCATCCAGTAAAATGCTGCCACGATCGAGCAAAGTAGCATAACTGCCATCTGCTTTTTGTAAGCGGTATTGGGCTGTCCACTGTGTTTCGTTGTGGTTAATGGCATCGTAAACACTGGTTTTTACCCTTTCGCGGTCATCCGGATGGATTTTATCAAACCAAAAGGCAATATTTTGAGTCTCCAAATCCTTTTCATAGCCAAACATGGTGGTAAAGTTATCGCTCCGCCACATGGTATTATGTGCTAAGTTCCAGTCCCAAATGGTATCGTTAGTGGCGTGTGATACGAGGTTGAAACGTTCTTCACTTTCAGAAAGTTTCATGGTCCGCTCTTTCACCTTCAGTTCAAGGTCGGAGTTAAGCTGGCGCAGGTTTTCGCGTGCACCCAAGAGCTCGTTGTAGTTTTTCTTCAGTTTCTGTTCGGCCAGTTTTTGCTGACTGATATCTGTGAGGGTGGCCACAAAACCATCCGACATTTTTACGGCAATAAGCTGGCACCATTGTTCTTTAGAGAACTGTAGTTCCGTTTCGAGCACCTTGCCATTTTCTACAACGCTAACATATTTATTAAACAGGTTACTTACGGTTAGTTCGGGTAACATTTTAACCAGCCTTGCACCTGTTAGTTCTGCTTTATTTTTCTTTAAAATACTCAGTGCCGAATCGTTATAGGTACTGCATTCAAAATCAGTAATAAAATGTTTGGCATCCCTTACCGCCCTGAAAGCTAAAATGCCATTTATGCTGGCATTAAAAACACCGCTGATGATGTTGTTCAGTTCGGTAATCCTTGAAATATCTACGAAAGAAATTACGACTCCATCTACCCGCTTATCTTTCCTTAAATAAGGCATAATCCGCATTAACGAACGGGTATTGTTTTTTAGCTGAACTTCTTTTTCTATTATATGCCCGCTTAATAATACTTGTCTGATATCACCGGTAAAGTTTTCTGCCTTAATATTATTTGAAATATGTTCAATGGAGCGGCCAATATCTGCTTCAATAAGGTTAACCATGCTGATTGCTGCAGGATTAAATTTACGGATAATCATTCCCGCATCCAGAAAAATCTGTCCGATGTCTGTACTCCTGAAATAATTGTCCAGGTCATCGTTTAACTCAATGAGTTCTTTAATTTTAAGCTGATGCTCGGTATTAAGGGTATGAAGTTCTTCGTTAAGCGATTGCAATTCCTCATTGCTGGATTGAAGTTCTTCGTTGGCCGAAAGCAATTCTTCGTTACTGGATTGAAGCTCCTCATTGGTGGTCTCCATTTCTTCAACCGCCATCTGCAGGTTAGAACGGGTTTCGTTTAGTTCGGCTTCCAGTTCAAATACGTATTCAGATTGTGTAGCATCATGAAAACCGGGCAATGCCAATTCGTCTTTTCCGGCAACAACTTCTAAAACATGCTCGGCAAAAACCACCATTGTAAAGCCGTTAGTATTTGCAGGATCGGATGGTACAATGGAGATATTGACAAATAAATTATCCTTAAAACGGATCTTTTTTAAGGTGATTTTTTTATTCTCTTTCCATGCTTTTCTCAGTCCGGTATTAAGCACAACTGATACCTCTCTGGGTACCATTTTCAAAATATTCAGTTCAATGCTTTGTTCGGGCAGCGATAAATATTGCCGGTAATCGCCAACAGCATCCTGCATAACATAAGCCTGATCTATAAATACGGCTACATACCCAACATCTGAAGAGAGAAAGTCGGCCAGGCGTTTTTCGAGCGGACTTTGAACAGTTTCATTAACATTTCCTTTTTTCCGGTCTAAACCAGGAGCTGTCCTGGAGCCGGTGTTATAAGTATTATAGGTAGAATAATTAATTTTTCCGGTTTTCTGATAGATTTTCGATTTACCCGAAATTTCTGTTAATCCGGCTTTCATAGATGATGCCGTTTCGCTCGAGCCCAGAAACAGGTAACCGTTAGGCAGCAGCGAAAAATGAAATATCGAGAGAATTTTTTCCTGCAGAATGCTGTTGACATAAATAAGCATATTCCGGCAGGTAACCAGGTCATTTTTTATAAAAGGCGGCGATTTAATTACATCGTGTTTGGCAAATACCACCTGTTTGCGTAAGCTGGCAATCACGCTGATGTATTTCCCTTCCTGTATAAAGTACTTTTTAAACAGGTGGGCCGGAATTTCCTTTTTTACAGTAAGCGGATATTGCCCTTTGGAAGCAATTTCGATGCTTTTATCATCAATATCGGAAGCAAATATTTTAATTTCGATTTTTTTACCAGAGCGGTCTACACAATCATTTACCATCGCGGCAACAGAGTAAGCTTCTTCTCCGGTGCTACAGGCACATATCCAGATTTTGATAACATCGCCATCTTCTTTTCGTGCAACTATATCCTGCAAGGCATATTCGTTAAGCTGTGCAAAGGCCTGTTCATCCCTGAAAAATTTGGTTACACCGATGAGGAAATCCTGCGCTAAAATTTTCACTTCATTTGCATTGCCCCGCAAAAATTCTACATAACGATCGAGTTTTTTTATGCCTCTTTCATTCATTCTCCGGCCAATGCGCCTGATGATGGTTGGGGTTTTATAGAGGTTAAAATCGTTGCCGCTGCTGTTGTGTACCAGTTTAAATATTTCATCAAGCAGTTCTTCATTTACCTTACCGTTTTCGAGTACTTTAACGGGTTCTTCATTTACGTAACTAAAAAGCTCTTCCTGCATCCTTGAAGGAACCATCACATGATCGGCGTTGCCTGATGCTATGGCTGAATTTGGCATTCCGTCGAACTTGGCAGAAGCCGGATCCTGAACAATTACCATCCCGCCGTTTTCTTTAATGCTTTGGATGCCTTTGGTGCCATCAGTTCCTGTTCCGGAGAGGATAATGGCAATGGCTTTCTCTTTTTTATCTTTAGCCAGGGTATATAAAAAATGATCAATCGCCGTATTTGGTGCTTTAATCTGCGATTTATCTGCCAGTTTAAGCCGTCCATTTACCAAAGTCATAAGTTTATTATTGGGAATAATATACACACAATCCTGTTGGATGGCCATATCATTTGCAGCTTCGAACACCTTCATATGGGTATGTTTGCCCACCAGCTCTACCAGTAAACTTTTATAATCTGAAGAAAGGTGCTGGATTACGACAAAAGAAAAACTCGAATTTGCAGGCATGTGGTCGAAAAATTCGTGAATAGCTTCCAAACCACCTGCAGAAGCCCCAATAGCTACAATATATTTATCGTAACGCTTATTCAATACCAGATCCTGCTTTTCCTTTTCCTGCTTTTTTTCCATCAGGTTAATTATAAAGTTGCTTTGTTCTAAATTCAAATATAAAATTCCTCAATGATTCGGCGATTTCCAGTTCATTTTGGACCCAGGGCAATGATTGACCATAAACGGTTTGTAACCAAAGTTTAAACGAGTTACGCGGGTGATAGTTTTTACCGTCTTTGTCAAAATTGATGACCTGCTCCGGGTCTCCGCCCCATTTTATCTGCCGTATTACCTCCGGACGGAAGCAGATGACATAATCGCCGCTCCTGCCATCAACCGGAATCACTAAAATGCCACTTCCTGTTTTTTCGTAAGCCCTGGCTTCTTCATATAATTCGCCCAGGTGGCTGCTCGAAAAAATCTTTTCAATCCCCTTGCCTTCAAGCCAGAGCATCAGGTTATAAATTTCACTTTTATCAGGAATATCACCCCGGTATTCTATTCGGTTTCCAATCTTTACCACCACTCCACCAGCATTAAACAAAGAAAGAATGTTTAGGTTTTCGTCATCCAGCAATCCTTCGATAATATCATCTTTGCCATAAATAAAATCAGTAATGGCGGTCCGTTTTTCCAATCTAGAGGCCGATTGATTGTAATCTTCCTGATCTAAAATGGCTGCAATCCTGTTTGATATTTCTACCGAAAGCCATTCGAAAATATAGCGCATATCTACATTCGGATAATTTGGTTCGATGTGGTGACAGGAAATTAATCCCCATAGTTTACCCTCACGCAACACCCTGATCGACATAGATGCACTTACATTCATATTCTGCATGTACTCCAGATGTACCGAAGCCACACCCCGTAAATTACAGTCAGACAGATCGATAAACGCGTTCGTTAACGGATTAATTACCGGATATAAGCGAACAGGCTGATAAGCCCTGTTAGAAATAAGCCTGAAGGGATTTTTAAGGTAAAGTGCCCTTGCCTGTTTAGGCACATCAGAGGCCGGAAAGGTTTGGCCGAGATAACTTTCCAGGGCTCCTGAAATATCTTCAGCAATAACAGTTCCGTTCCAGTTGGCATCGAACTGGTACATCCTTACTCCATCAAAGCCAGAAACTTTACGTAATTGTTTAATGGCCACATTGCAAACTTCGTCAAGGGTAGAGCCGCTTTCCATTGCCGAAATAAACTGCCTTACTTCCTGAAAAACATCCGAAAAGCTTTTCCTTCCTTCTTTTGATGCCGCTTCTATTTCGAGCAGGGAATAATCATTTTTAATATGGATCAAACCATCAAAAGACAGCTGTTTGCCCTCCTTCTCAAACAGGAGGTTCAAAGGAATCCTGTCTTTGGCATCACCGGCAATGAGTTTAGTGATATTTTCTACATCAGGGCGGCTAAAAAAAGATGATAAATGTTTGTTCATCATCTGCGCAGGTGCCTCATCCGTTATGTTACTCAGGTTTTCGCTGACCTGAATAATATTCAGCGTTTTATTCTCAAGCACCAGCAGGTACCCGTAGTCCTGAATGGAGTTAATGTGGTGTATGGGTAAATTTCCGCAGAATTCTGCATCATAATTTCGTATTTCTGACATTTCCGACTATCGTTGATGGTAACCTTGTGAAGACAAACACAAGATTCCATTTCTTAACAATTATACTGCCAACAAGTTAACAGTTTAAGATAATTTTCCTTTAAATAAGCCGATCAAGGCATATCTTGCTAAAATATAGATTAAGGACTTTACATAACGAAAAATCATGAAAATAATACTACAGATACAACCCACAGGAATGTTATTATACCATGCATGTATCTTACTAAAAAAAGTAAATATGCCTGAATAACCCTTTTTATGTCTTCAACAGCCGCCTATATGTTGATTGATAAGGGTTAATTTTATAACATAATCAACAAAACATGAGCAACGAAAAGAATTTAACAGCCAGTATAGAGATTAACAAACCGGTTGAGGTGGTTTGGGAACTTTGGAATGATCCTGTACATATTGCCGTTTGGAATGCGCCATCTGAGGAATGGATCAATGAGAAAATTGAGAATAACCTGACTGAAGGAGGATTTTTTTTATATGTAATGGCCAAAAAAGATGGCAGCGAAAAATTCAATTTTAAAGGTACTTATACCGAAATAATCAAACATAAACGCATTGCCTATACGTTAGATGATAACAGAAAAAGTTTGATCACTTTTACAGGAGATCAACCGGTTATCCTTACTGAAACCTTTGAACCTGTTGCACACCTTGATTTGGGCATGCAACAGGAGTTCTGCCAATCTGGACTGAACCAGCTTAAAGCTTACGCTGAACGGTTGTAGCCGTTTTTTTAACTGGTTTCTTCCTTTTCTTCCACCAGATGATAAAACCGGTGACGGGTAAACTGGCGGCAATTAACGCGGCCAGGAAAGAAACTATTTTATTGGGTAGCCCTAAAAGCCTGCCTGTATGCAGGTCGTAATTGGTCGCTTCGATTAAGTCAGCGCCATTAAAATCTTTATACAGTTTAGCCCTGAGCATTGCTCCGGTAGCTTCTTCGTAAAAAAATGTATTCTGATTTCTGGCCCAGCGGTAAGGATAAATCATTCTTAAACGCAGTTCGCCTTTACCCCGCAAAGAAAAATTGGTTGCCATAGCCCCCGGATATTTATTTTTTGCTTCAGTATAAATTTTATTGTAACGTACAGGTAACGAATCAATCTGCGCCGGTTTAGCAGCAAAAATGGCTTTTCCCTGCCCCAGTTTACTGCCTGTAAAAAAACTCGCTGTATTTTTTACACTTTTAAAGGCAAAATATAAACCGCTTAATGCTGTGATTAAAAGTATAATTGACGCATAAAAACCCAATACATTGTGCAGGTCGTAATTGAGGCGTTTAAATGATGCTTTCCTTTTAATCGTTAAAGATTGTTTTAATAAACGCATTTGCCCGGGGAACCAAAGCACCAGCCCGGTAATCAGCATGATCACAAAAATAACCACCGACCATTGCATGATAAACTCTCCGGTTTTCCCCAACAATAATGAAAGATGGATATGTTCAACTACCTGAAGCCAGTCTTCTTTTCCTTTTTTTACTAAAGAAGCGTCGTAAGGGTTAAAATAATAAACAGCAGCTTTTTTTGTGGTAATTTCTACTGTTGCATTCGGTATAGCATCTTCAATTCGGATCAACCTTAACTGATCTTTTGGCGAAAGTTTTTCAAAGCTTAAAATAACCTGATCTAAACCAACGAAAGGCTTCTGCTGAACTGCCACATAACGAAAATCTTTCTGGGTTAGATCTCTTATTTCTTCTTCAAATACGTAAAGCGCACCCGTAATACTGATGATGATAACAACCAAACCACTTGCCAGGCCTAACCAGAGGTGAATATTCCTGATGACGTTTTTAAAATTTTTATTTTTCATTGCCTAAAAAGCATAGCCTAGCGATAGGTTAAACCTGCGTCCGTTGCCCCTCACATAATTTACATTACTGCCATAGAACTGAGAAATAGCAGGATAATAAACCTTATTCAGTAAATTTTCTACCCCTAACGATAGTTTTAAAGGTTGTATAATCTGATAGGCAGCTGCAACATTAAACAGGTTAAAAGCTTTAACCGGACCTTCTCCGATTAAATATTTACCCGCAGCGTTGGTTTTAAAGCGATCGCGGTTACCAACACGCATCCAGTTTACATCCAGGCTCAGGTTTTTAATGCCCGTATATTTTAAATAAACAGTAGTTTTTGATGGCGGGATACGCGTTGTATTTAAATACACATCTTTATCGCCATTAAAATTCCCATCATCATCCACATCACCTTTTCCTTCTACCTGTGCATAATTTCCTCCTATGCCCAGCTCTTTTAAAATCTGGTAATCAGCCTGGATTTCAAATCCATATACACGCTCAGGAATACGCTGAGAGATGTATGTTCCATTCACTTCTAAAAGGTTGGCACCCAGTTTTGATGTGCTGTAATAATATGCCGCGCTAAAATTTAAGTTACCGATAGTGCTGCTAAAGCCAGCTTCATAATTGTTTACAATAATCGGCTTGGTTTCTAACTGTGATAAAGTATTGCTTTTTGCCGCCCTTAAAACCCTGCCTAATTCAAATACCGAAAATGATTGTGCATAGCTAACAAAAGGATTAAAGAATTTAAATTTAGAATAACGCGCACCTGCATTAAACACCAGGGCATTGTAGTTTAATTTACCACCTTGTACAGCAATGCTTCCGGCACCGTTGGCGCCAGTGGCCAGGGTGTTAAAATCGTCCACATCGATATTGATGTTCTCGATCCTTAAGCCGCCTTTAATGGTTAAATCGTTAATTAAAGTTGCCGAAGCCTGTAAATAAGGCGCAAAGTTAACCATGTTCATATCCGGCACCCATAAACGGCCATCAGTTAAGCTTTGTGCAGTTTTATCGTTCATTAAATCCAAACCGTAGTTCAATTGCATGGGCACCTTTTGGGTAATGTTAAACGGTGTATTTAAATTTACCCTTGCACCTTTCTTTGTTGAAGTAATGGCAGATTGGCCACTACCAAAAAATGATGCTGAATTTGAATAAATGGTATAAAAATCCTGGTAATATATATTGGCTGTTAAATCGGTTTTGCCGAAAATCTGCTGATTGGTATATTGTAAATTGGCATTGTGGTTAAACCTCGTCCCTTCATCTTCGCCCAATCTTGTTCCGTAAACACCAATTGCAGGCAATTGACCATAAACGCCATCTTTGGTAATATATTTAGAGTGCTGCCTTGAACTGAAATAATTGTACATTATCTGTAAACGCTGCCTGGCAGTAATGTTATAGCCCAGTTTTACAAAACCATTGTAAGATTTCGTTTCACCCAAACCATATTCAGGCGAAATTACCAAACCCTCAGCATCACGGAAAACACCTGTTTTTTCGTACATGCCACTTACCAGGTAATCAAATTTATCTACCTTGCCATACAGCTGTTGCGAAAAACGATAACCTATAGTGCTGTCGCCTTTTAAGTTACCCGTAATCCCTGCCTGACTATAACCTCCGAAGGATTTGCCCTTATCGGCTTTTTTAGTGATGTAGTTGATTAAACCACCTTCTGCCCCATTACCATAAATTGCTGTAGCTCCTTTAATTACCTCTACACGTTCTATAACTGACGGATCGATACTGCGGATATCCCTGCCACCTGCCCTCAAGGGTGTAGATTGCGGAATGCCATCAATTAATACCAAAACATTTCTTCCACGCAATGTCTGACCAGAGTTACCTGTCTGATTGGTAGAAAAACCTAATCCAGGTACACTGTAAGAAAGTATGTTGGCCAAATTCGGACTAATGGCAGATTGTGTATTTAATTCTTTTGCCGTAAGCACGGTTACCGAGGATGGTGTTTGCGATAAAGATTCAGGCCTTCTGCTTGCCGAAACAATTACGTCGTTAAGTCCTTCGCTCTGTTCTTTTAAAATGAAAGTAACTTTGGCTGTATCATTTATATTCACCAATACGCTCTGCTCAAAAGGGTCGTATCCGGTTATGGAAACCCTAACCTGTTGATTTCCGGCCGGTACAGAAACCAACTTAAAATTTCCGGATTTATCTGAAGTGGTTTTAAGGTTTTGCTTCCTGATCTGGATATTGGCAAAAGGTACGCTGTTTCCCAACGAATCGACAACCTTACCACTGATTGATCCTTTCTCTGTTTGTGCAAAGATGGTAACGGACGATAGGATAAAAAGAACTATAGCTAAAAGTTTGATATAAATATGCTTCATGAAACTGGAAATTTCGGCAAATCTAACATTATTTAGACTTGTTAAAAATAATAATCAGAAAAAGATGCCTATCTGGTAATTAATCATTCGCCATTTTAAAATAATTGAGACATAATTTCTATTTTATTTGATATTTGTGCTAACCGTTTAAATAAAAAGGATGTCGGAAATAAAGAAGCTTAAGTATGCAATGGTAACCGGTGCCAGTAAAGGTATCGGCAGATCGATGGCTGTTGCACTGGCGAAAAGGAAAATTAACTTACTGCTAGTTGCCCGTTCAGCAGATGAACTACATGGTCTTCAAAACGACATTAAAAAAAAATATGGTGTTGAAGTAGATATTTTATCCATCGATCTCAGCTTGCCGCAGTCGCCAAAGGAAGTTACAGATTGGGTAAATGCAAAAAATTACGCTGTTTACATCCTCATAAACAATGCAGGTTATGGTTTATGGGGCAAGTTTGCCGCGCTGGATTTGACCGCTCAGTTGGAAATGTGCCAGTTAAATATGAATACCGTTACTTCATTATGCCATTTACTGCTTCCAATACTTTCAAAAGAAAAAGAAGCTTATATCCTTAATGTATCCAGTACTGCAGCTTACCAGGCGGTGCCTACACTGGCCATTTATTCGGCAACTAAAGCCTTCATATTATCATTTACAAGGGCATTGCGCTTCGAACTTAAAAACACCGGTGTTTCGGTAAGCTGCTTAAGTCCCGGGCCGGTTGATACTGGCTTTGCCAGTCGCGCAGGTTTAGATGCCTTTAGCAAAATGGCCGAAAAATTTAACATGCAGCCCGATGAAGTAGCTGAAATTGCAATTAAAGGGATGTTTAACAAAAAATCAGAGATTATTCCAGGTTTTACGAATATCATCAGCGTATATGCCAATAGAATTTTACCAAAAGGATTTATCGAGAAAATGGCCGCAGGGATTTATAAGACGAAATAAAATAGAAGATGTGGGATGGAAGATGGAATTAATAACCAATGATTAATTTGTAATGACCAACTGCTACCGCACTAAATGATTTTATGATCCTGAGCGTAGTCGAGGATCTTCCCAATACATTAATTTTACTTTGATAATCTTCCGGAACCAATGCCTGTAAGATTGTCAAAGTTTACCGTTTCAACGTTTCAATCTGCAGAAACGATTTGTCATCCTGAAGTTTACTTTGACAATCTTTTGGGAATAATGTCTGTAAGATTATCAAAGTTTACCTTTTAGAAGAAAAATAAACCCAGATAGATTTCATGGAATTACTATCTGCCAGAAGCGATTTGTCATCCTGAGCGTTGTCGAAGGATCTTCCCAATAACATTAAAGTTTACTTTGACAATCTTTTGGGAATAATGCCTGTAAGATTGTCAAAGTTTACCGTTTAGAAGAAAAATAACCCAAATAATTTCTTAGCGTGCAATTTGCCAGAAATGATTTGTCATCCTGAAATTTACTTTGACAATCTTCCGGGACCAATGCCTTTAAGATTGTCAAAGTTTACCATTTCCTCAATACATTAATTTTACTTTGACAATCTTACGGAACCAATAACCTATCCGTCCTCAAAAAAAATATTTTAAAAAATTTTAAATAAAATTCTTTGGAATATTAAAAATATGTTACGTTTGTATTAAATACTACTAAATCTATAGACAATGTCGGATAAAACGAACCTGTTTTATTTTCCTTCAGTACCGAACCACTCGCCCATGCGAATGTGCTGTTGTTGCGCATAATTCTATCTATTCAAATTATTTCTTTTTCTAAACCTTTAATTTACTTACAATGGCCACATCGTATCCAACCTTTACCCTATCCGATCAGTTAACCAGGCAACAACTTGATTTTTTTAATACCCATGGTTTTATCCATTTCAAAAATTTCATTAAACCAGCAACGGTTTCTTCCATCATTGATGCCTCTAAAGAGGTAGAAAAAAAATGGATCGAACAAGATATCAAAAAAATAAACGGAGTGCCTATTAAATACGGAAAAGACCTCGATGGCTCGCCGATTGTACAACGTTTCGCTTTTCTTAATCAACAGCATCAAACTTTGAGCGGTTTATTGTTAGATCCACGTTTTAATGCGCTGCTTCAACTGGCTGGCGATGGTGCGCGATTGGGTACGGAAGAAAAAGACGGCATGGTATTTAACCATTACATTAACGGACCAGACAGCAAATTCAGTAAAATGGGCTGGCACACAGATGGTTTACGCGATATTTTTTATGGTACCAAATTGAACCCAATGTTGAATGTTGGTATCCATTTAAGTACCTTAAAACCCGAAAATGGCGGATTAAAAATTATTCCGGGTACGCACAAACAAAGTATATACCAGATGTTGTTCCGCAAGAAATACTTTTTGGATAACAAATCAGATGCTGATGAAGTATCGATCTTACCCGAAGCTGGTGATTTAACCATACACGATGGCCGTTTATGGCACAGGGTTGCAGAATCGGCTGTACGTGGTGAGGAAAGCAGGCGCCGTGTAATTTACATCCCGATTATTGCAGGTAAGTACGCACCAAAAAATGAGAATAGTCCGACGGTGTTTTACCAGCGTTTTGCAGGGATTGTAAAATAAATATATGTTATTTGTACTATTATTCAGTTACCTGGTCAGATCAGGAAAGCTAAAGCGGATAAGCGATTTTTATAAGGGCATACCGAAGAAAATCGGTTTAAAATTTTACCGGCCGGGAACCGCGATACTATTTAGCGTAATACTGGTTGGGGTATAAATTGGAGGATAACATTAAACAGAACGAAAACCATACAAAAGGCAAAAGGGTATTTGCAGATCGGGAACGTACCAATATTTTACGTAAGGGCGAGCAAAGCCTGATCCTTTTTTTATTGAAGAAAGTACCTGCGTGGGTATCTCCTAATATTATGACGGGTATCGGAATGTTCGGATCTATAATTGTGTTTTCTGCATTTATTTTAGCTCATTTCTACAGCCGGACTTATTTACTGACGGGGATTTTAGGATTTTTCATCAATTGGCTTGGCGATTCGCTGGATGGCCGATTAGCATATTACCGCGAAACACCTCGAAAATGGTATGGTTTTGCACTCGATATTATTATGGATTGGCTCAGCATCATCCTCATTGGTTTTGGATATTATTTTTATGCAGAAGGACTCACACAGGTTTTAGCCTTTCTTTTTGTGGTGCTTTATGGCTGGTCGATGATTATCAGCCAGTTGAGGTACAAAATAACCGGTCATTACCAGATCGATTCGGGCCGCTTAGGGCCAACTGAATTGCGAATCATCATTTCGATTGTTCTTATTGCCGAAACATTAATTACTGGCAGCATTACCTATTTTGCTATGGCCATGGTAGCTTTGTTAATGATATTAAACACCATTGATACCTTTAAACTTTTAAAAGCCGGCGATGCTAAAGACAGGGAGGAAAAAGCATGATCAACTGGCCATCTGTAAAGCTTTTTTTAAAGGCACAGGTATCTGCATTTTCTGGTGGCGTAACCGATTACGGCTTAATGGTACTTTTAACCGAATGGCTTCATATCCATTTTACCATTTCAATTTTAATTTCCGGTACTGTTGGCGGAATTGTTAACTTTTGCATTAACCGTTTTTGGGCCTTCAAAAGCACCGATGATTATTGCAGTTCTGCGAGCGGGCAACTGATCCGCTTTTTTACGGTAGTTCTGGGAAGTATTTCTTTAAAATCAGGAGGAACTTATTTATTGCATCAAAGCCTGAATGTAGATTACAAAATCGGCAGATTATTAATTGACAGCGTTGTTTCTTATGGTTTTAACTATCCTCTAATGAAATATTGGGTGTTTAAAATTAATAAATCCCATGAATTTGATGATGAAGAGGAGTATTTTGATCCTGTAGGGAGAGAACAAAGGGCTTAATTACTTTGCTACTATTTTTTATGATTTATCATATAATAGTCCAACCATATCTAACTGGCAAGTGTTTGCGCTTTTATTCGTTAAAATAAAGCTATTTAAAGGGTTAATTTCTTAAGAAAAGGGATAGGCTTTTAAGGTGATGATTTATCTCTATAAATTGTCATTGCGAAGCCAATTTTTCATTGGATGAAGCAATCTCTATTGTATTATTAAAAGCATAAAAGATTGCTTCGTCGTTCCTCCTCGCAATAACGACTTTTCTACTTAAATCTGGCGATGGTAAAAGTAAAAATTTCAATTCAACAGACCGTTGATTATAGATATATGTATGTTTCTAATTAATAAAGGTAAAAAGGATGTCCAGCCCAAACGATGAAGCATAAAAACCGAACACCTTACCTTTACCTTATCAGTTTAATATTGTTTTAGAGTCGCTCATCCTATCCTGGTTTATTTTTTTAATAATTTCTTCGAATCTGGATTGTTTTTCAATGTATTTATTTAATAAATCGATCTGGTTTAAGCCCCTTACCAAATTATGACCGGCATAATTGGTTTTATAGTAAGTATCTCCATTTAAAAAATCGGCTATAAACCTTACGGCCTGCATGTAAATCATAAATTTACCTGCATAAATGAAGAATTGTTTTTCGGTAAAATTTAAAACCGGATCCATCTCTTCCATATATCCTTTATGTATCGCTGCAAACACATCTTCCCTGATGGCGATTTTACTAAAATCTTTTTCCTCTTCGTTTGCTTCTGATAAATAAGTACGCATCATATCACCTACATCGCTTATAAAATAGCCCGGCATCACCGTATCCAGATCGATTACGCACAAGCCAACACCTGTATCAACCTGCAAAAGCACATTGCTGATTTTGGTATCGTGGTGTACCACACGCAGGTTAAGTGCGCTGCTATCAACCATATGGCCGTATTGCTCTTCGATATCGTAATGCCTGATGATTTCCTCTATCGCGAATTTTGCTTCTTTGATCCTTTCTTTGGTTGCCTGCTCTAACGCAGTTTTAAATTGTTCTACACGCAACGGCAGGTTATGAAAATCTTCGATGGTGGGTTTTAACTTTTTTACATTGAAAGCGCATAACATCCTCGTAAATTTACCAAACTGCTTTGCAGCGTGATAAGCCTGCTCCGGACGGTGCACAAAATCAATTGAGCAAGAATTTTCAACAAAAGGGAAAACACGGTAAAAGTGATCGTCGATTACTACAAAATCATTTCCATCTGTAGTTGATATGGGCGCAACAAATAAATACTTGGGAGCGGTTTGATCCAGATATTTCTTTATCGTTTCGATATTTTGGGCAATATTTTGAGGCTGACGAAAAACCTCGGTATTTACTTCCTGTAAAATATAAGCTAATTCTTCACTATAAACTTTCCAGGTATGGTTAATTAAACCCGAGCCAAAAGGTTCAATTTTAAATTTTTCTACGTTAAGTCCATAAGCACCTAAGACTTCTTGAAACATAAGATGTTAATATTTTTGATGAAAATTGTTCCAGGTTAATCTACATTGATGCCCCCGGATAAAGTTGCGTGTTAAAATATGCGGGCAGGCTTGTACACACTACCCGCAACCGAGACTAAAAGCCGCTATCGTCTAAAGCGAAAGTATTTTTACGGTCTTTCCATTTTCCTTTGGTAAAATCAGGGAATTTTTGTGGCATGTTCCCTTCTTTTAACGATTTGGTAGAAAGCGGTGTAATTACACTCATGGTAACCGAATCATATACATCAATCGGCGTTTGTTTTTTCTGTTTTACGGCCTGGATAAAGCCATTAAATACAAACCAGTCCATACCACCGTGACCAGCGCCTACTGCTTCTGCTTCGTATTTTTTCCAAAGCGGGTGATCATATTTATCAAACCACTCCTTTGCGGGATCCCAAACATCGTCCTTTTTAGATTTATGGTCGATATAAACCGATTTGTTTACATCCATCCATAGGCCTTTTGTACCCTGCACCCTGAAACCGATAGAATACGGGCGTGGCAAATGCGTATCATGACTTAACAACACGGTTTCGCCATTTGCACAGTTGATCATCGTAGTGGTTACATCACCGTTTTTATAATTGATTTTGGCATTTGGATGGCCTGGCGACATTTCTTCTACATAAGCAGCCAATCCTCTGGCTTTAGAGCTGAAGGATACCAGACTGGTAAAACTGTTTCCCCTGTTAATATTGGCATATTGCATTAACGGACCTACGCCGTGTGTGGGATACAGATCGCCATCCTGATCGATGTTGAACTGCGTACGCCATTGTGCCTCGCTTAAAGCTTTTGGGCCGTATTCTACCCCACCACCATAATAATCTTTGCCGTTGTTAAAAAGTACGTTTCTTAAATTATGCTGATACCCACCTTCCAGGTGTACCAATTCGCCAAAGAGGCCCTGTCTAACCATATTCAGGGCTGCCATCACATCTCTGCGGTAACAAACGTTCTCCAAAGTCATGTAAGGCATGCCGGTTTTTTCAGAAGTATTTACAATATCCCAATGATCCTGTACGGTTAAACCTGCAATTACTTCGCAGCCCACATATTTACCAGCTTTCATGGCATCAACCGCCTGATCGCGGTGAAACTGCCACGGGGTTGCTATAATTACGGCATCGATATCTTTACGTTCGATCAGTTTTTTATAGGCATCTACCCCACCTGTATATTCTGTTGCGGCTGGCCTGCCTTTTTTAGCAATAAAAGCCCGGCAAACTTTAAGTGAGCTTTCCTGGGTATCGCAAATTGCCACGATTTCTACATCGTCTCTTAAAACACCTTCAGAGATATGGCTCATTCCACGTGCGCCTACACCGATATAGCCCAATCTTACTTTTCCGCTGTCTGATGATGCAAATAAACTTCCGGTTGGCAGGATGGTTAAACCAGCAGCCGTAAATGCACCATTTTTGATAAAATCTCTACGTTCCATTTGTGTTGTTTAATATTTATTGTTTAGTTTTTAATTGATCCGGTTATTTCTGAACAAACGTTTTACTAGCTGTTATTTCGCCCTTTTTCTCTTCAAAACCACTTCATCTACAGCGCATTAATAATCATTTTAGTTTAAAGGTTTTTAAATGGTTTCTGGTTAAAATATAACCTGTAATCTTTAATCCTTCCATTGGCGTTATCCTGCCTTGGCAGTAATTTCAATCCTTTAATATTGTAGCTTTTGCCCAGGTCGATTACGATCTGATGCGGTGGTTTTGGTGATTTATTTTCCCACTGGGTATGCCAGATACTGGTAAACTGCAGGTCGAAAACATTGGCTGCATTTCCGTCATCGCTGCCAAGTTCTTCGCTATCTGCAAAAACAATTTTCCAATCGTTACGGGGAATTTCATTGCCTTTATCATCAAGCAATACAATTTCTGCAACAGAGGTGTATGGTTGCCCTTTTTGTTCTGATAGTGCTTCCAGGCAGAAGTACCTTGCTGTTACCGGTTTAAAATTTACTGTTTGCCATTTATTATCATTAGAAAAGGTGCCTTCGGTATAGGGCTGTTGTGCATCGGCAAGCCACTTCTGGTTGGCTTTACGGTGTAATTCGGGCTGTTTTTCGTTTACTACATCTAAAATGGGTTTGTCCAGAAAGCTTAAATCCGGTTTTGCATTTCCGAATAAATCGAAAACCACCACTTCGTTTTTACCTTTTTTAAGCCAGCTGCCCGGCACCAGCATGGTTTGTGTAGGGCCGATATTCCAGTATCTGCCCAAACACATTCCATTTAACCAAACTAATCCCTTATTCCACTTACTCATGTCGAGATAAGTATCCTGCAGTTTATCAGCATTAAAATTTCCTTTATAAAATGCTGCTGTTGCAGGCTGGTTTGTAAGCTTTTCATAATGCAAGGGAATATTTACCTCACCCATCCTGACAGGATAATTTTTCCAGCCTTTTAATGTAATTTGTTTTCCGTTTTCAGTTAAAACTACCTCACCGTGTATGCCTTTTCTATCGTGCATCTGGTATCCATAGTTTACACGACCTGTAGCCTCCACCAAAATTCTTAATGTGCTTTTAGCAGTTCTGGCCGGAATTTCGATGCTGAATTTATTTTTTCTTCTATCCAGTTCACCTATTTTTTTGCCATTAATGTACACCAGGGCATAATCGTGGATATCTTTAAAAGTCAAAGTAGCTTTTTTACCAGCAGTTAAAGCCGTTTCGTACAATACCGCGCCAAAATCCTGGTTTAAATCTTCCATTAGCAAGGCTGTATCTGCTAATACGGGCTTAGGGAGGTTTTTGGTAAGCACAGCTATTGATGAAAAAGTAACCGGTTGTAGTTTCTGTATTTTGTTTGCTGCAGGTACTTCAGGCAGCACCTCCCCTTCCTGCAGGTAACCGGCAAAAAGCTTGCGGATGGCATAAAACTTCTCGGTAGCATTGCCTGCCTCATCAATAGGCGCATCATAATCGTAACTACTGGTTTGCGGCAGGTAAGGCGGTGCATTGGCGCCACTGTAGGTGCCAAAACTGGTACCGCCGTGTGCCATATATATGCTGAAAGATGCTTTCTGATCGAGCATATATTTCAACTCATTTACAATACGCTGCGTATCACCTTTGTGGTGCGGCCTGCCCCAGCTATCAAACCAACCCGGGTAATATTCGCCACACATTAACGGGCCTGTTGGCTGTATGGCCCTTAAGGCTTTAAAATTGGCTTCTGGTCCGCTGCCAAAGTTTACTACGGCAAATAACCCATCAGGATGATCGTTTTTTAACTGCGAAGGGCCATCGCAATGAAATAAGGGAACAGTAAAGCCGGCTTCTTTTAAATCGGTCTTAATGATGTTCATATAATCCTTATCGTTGCCATAACTCCCGTATTCGTTCTCTACCTGCACCATGATAATATTACCACCATTATTAACCTGTAAAGGTGCCAGCTGTTTGCCTACTGCTAAAAGGTATTTTTTCGACCTTTCTAAAAAGTATGGATATTGTGTGCGCAAACGAATGTTTTTATCTTTAAGCAGCCACCAGGGGAAGCCACCAAACTCCCATTCGGCACAAGAATATGGCCCGGGCCTCAATATTACATACAAACCCACTTCTTTAGCCAGTTTGCAAAATTCTGCCGCATCGCTCTGGCCAGTCCATGTAAACTGATCATGCTGTTTCTCATGCATGTTCCAAAATAAATACGCACATACCGTATTTAAGCCCATTGCTTTTGCCATTTGCAAACGTTGTTTCCATTCGGCCTTTGGTATGCGGGCAAAATGCATCTCGCCACAGCGTATTACATAAGGCTTGCCATTAAGTTCAAAAGCATCGGCACCTATGGTAAAAGTACTTTGTTTTTGGGCCCAGCCATTTACATTCAGGCTGATTAACAATCCTATAGCAATTATATTTTTAAGCAAAAGGGCACGCATTTGTTTAGGTTATGTTGGGTTTTGTTGATTTGTATTTTTAAAAGTAGAACAAGCAAATGAGCAAAACAACATAAATAACAGCGCAAACGATTGACTAATTTTTAGGTTACACATTTTAACTAAGCCTAACGAACGCGCTTATTTTGCAATTGGGTTTAACCCATTTTTAAAGAAATAAATTGATTTTTAAAAGGCTGGGTTATTAACTGGAAGCTTAAAAACAGATAAATATAAAATGCTTTTAATCATCTAATTTTTAAAAAGATGTAGAAGTATTTCCACAACTACAATACATAGTGTGGAAAATTAGTATAATACCCCGATATTTTTTTTCATAAACATGCTCAAATATTTTCTTTAATATATTATTCTTTGAGCGCCATAATCTGCTTTAAATCACAAAAAAGAGCACTTTTTCCCAAAACAACTTCTTTCACGCAAACACAAAATCCTTAAAATCAGGCTATCACAAAACAATTTGGACAAAATTTTGCAAGAGTGTAGATGCAGATTGCATTTGTATCTGGTTTTCTAATTCTGACCTCTTATTATGGAAGACAAACTCATTACCGAAATCAATATCGAAGGCAAGGCCATCAAACACTTTGATTCGTTCGATCTGGAACAAAAATTTAACGGGCATCATTATTTTGAGCTAAGGTTCAGGCAAAACCAATTGGGTTTGCCGGGACTTATTACGCTTGATAACAGCCGCGATTTTGTTGGCAAAACACTTACAGCTTCTTTTGGCTATGAAACTGATAAATTACAGGAATTTACAGGGCTGATTACCAAAATATCGCTTGATCAAAGTCATGGTTATCATGGCGTACTTGTTGTGAGTGGCTACAGTCCTACCATTTTAATTGAACATGGAGCAGATCTGGGTTCTTATCTTGATAAAAGTTTAGAAGAAATAGTAACGCTGACCACAAAAGATATAGCTAAAAATGATCTTAAAATAGTAACCAATACTAACCGCAAAATCCCTGTCGATTATCTTATCCAGTACAAGGAGAACGATTTTGAGTTTTTAAACCGTTTATCGGCCGAATATCAAGAATGGTTTTTCTATGATGGGAAACAACTCAATTTCGGCAAACCAGATGAACAAAAGGAAATACAACTGTTTTATGGTCGCGATGTGCAGGATCTGCAATATGCCATGGAAATTTCTCCGATCAAAAATAAAAATTTCACGTATTACCCCACTGAAGACGAGATTTTGCAAAGTGAAAGCACAGGCAAAACAGACGGCATACCTGACCTTGCACATGCAGTTCGAACTGCTAAGCAAACCTTTAGCAAGACACATCATCAACAGGTACAAATCGCTATAAACAGTAATAAGGAAATTAAAACCTATACAGAAAACGAGGAAAAAGCCAATGCATCAAAGTTTTTAAAAATCAATGCCAAAGGCGATAATGCAGCATTAAGCATTGGTTGCGTTGCCGAAATCATGATGAGCATAAAACAGGAGCTTGCTTTCATCACCGAAAGTCTGGGTAAATTCCTGATTACCAGTATTCATCACCATATTGATGTAGCGGGCAAGTACCATAATACTTTCGAAGGTTTAGTCGCCTCAACAGAATATCTTTTGGTAAAAAATTATAAAAGGCCAAATCCGCAGATGCAGCTGGCTGATGTGGTGGATAATAATGATCCGCTTGGCCATGGACGGATTAAGGTGAGGTTTAAATGGGAATGCCTCAACAATGATGTTACTGATTGGTTAAGGATAATAACACCAGATGCAGGCAGCAGCGCACAGGTAAATACAAACAGGGGGTTTGTGTTTGTTCCCGAAGTTGGCGACCAGGTTGCTGTAACTTTTGAGGAAGGAAATATTGCAAGGCCAATTATAATGGGGAGTATTTTCCACGGTTTAAATGGTGCGGGAGGTGATGAAGATAATCATTTAAAAACAATTGCAACCAGAAGCGGGCATACGGTTGAATTTAATGACACTGCGGGTGCTGAAACCATTACCATTACCGACAAAAACCACAATATCATCAGATTTGACACCAGCGCATCAAGTATCGAAATCAGCGCACCAGAAAACATTAACATTACGGCTAAGAATATAACCATTAATGCTGAACAAAACATTTCAATAACTGCCGGAGAACATCTTTATTATAATGCCGGAGGAAACATTATGAGCAATGCGGGCGAAAACCATTCGGTAATGGCAGAAAACATCAGCATGGTTGCTAACAATAATATTAATAAAAGTGCTTCCAATATCGAAAAAACTGCAGAACATATTAATTTAAACAGTACAAAAGAGAATATCGAGTTGCATAGCAGCAAAGAAATTGTAAACAAAAGCGGCAATAAAGTTAAATTGTTCTGACATGGGTACGATCAAATATATCAGCAAAACCATAACTGAAAATGCAGAAAGTATTAAATGGTTTGCCACCAATGGCGACATTAATTTAAATGCATCAAAAGAGGTGATGCTTCAGAGCAGGGATAAGATTAAGTATGATCGGTATGAGCCTGTTAAAAATAAACACATGAAGTAGAAGAAATTATAACAGGGTTGCCAAGAGATAGTTTAATTTATAATAATATATACGATTTCGAAGTAATAAAATTTAAAGGTGATGTTTTGCCAAAAGATGAAAGATCTATAAAATGGAAACTAGAGTTCATTTACGATGGAAATCATTACAACGAAATCTTGCCTGTGTAGGAAAAATTATAAAGCTAAAATCTAATCTTTTAGAAATGTGTGGAAGGGGATTTACCTTAACGGCCTACATTTCTGATGCAGGTAATGGAGGTAAATATTATGGATGGCAGCATAATTTCCATTTTCTCTCTTTATTGCATTGAGCAAAGTAAAGGCTTCGAAGAGAGAAAAAATATGAATTCAACAGTAATTGAATTATCAAACAAAGAAACAATATGAGTAAAATTCAATACAAATCTTTAAATAAACCTTTAAGCATGCTTGGTAAGATAGAAATTGCAGAGAAAACAGCGCTTAAAGGTGAGGATTTTATTAATTTCTTTAGTGTAGAAATTTTTCCACACAAAACTTCAGCTTGGTATGGAAATCAGAGTATAGAAATTATACGCAAACCAATTCCATCCGGTGCTTTACTAACTAACAATGCAGATGTATTTGCACGTCAGGTTTCGGCAACATTAAATCAGTTAACCTTAAAACTGGGTTTAAACGGGGTACCTGTTACCATCGAAAAACAAAATGAACTCTGGCAAAGGTGGCTGAATATTAGGAGTAATTTAGCCAATACTTTTACAGGTAACTGGGTTGAACCGGCCCTGGCGGAAATCGATAAAAAAATATTGCCAGGCAAAACATTCACACATTATATCATGCAAGACCTGTTTCTGAACGAGTATTTCAGGAATATTTATGATGCTTCTTTTACAGGTAACGCTTTTTATAGCAAAAGAACTGTGCATGGCTTGTGCCCCTTCCCTATCCAGTTTAACGAAAAATGGTTGCTTCATACTTCTGCCACTGAGCAATCGATTAATTTTTCAGGTAAGTGGGATAAAATTGCTGATCAGTCAGGTTTTAAAGAGTGGCTTAAAAATAAAACTGATGATCGCCTCGGCGAAATCCGTGTTGAAGGACAATATCAGCTAGATCCTGTTACGGGTTGGTGTAATGCATTGGAAAGCTGCTATTCCTTAACCACAAACAGTTATAAAAAGACGCTTAAAATTACTTTAACCACCAATTAAATATAACCAAAATGGATTGGAGCACAGATCCTGAGCCAGTTAATGCTAAAGATAATATCACAGCTCTTGATGCTGCCGATACCCTAAAGGGGGCAGGTCAGCCTGCCGTGCAGGATCCTGACCGTTCCATCCCGAATACAGAAATTACCGAGATTTTGGCCTGCCATGGTGCAAAATGCACGTGCGATCAGGCTTTTGATCCTTCTTACAAACCATTAAAAGTACTCAGCCATAATAAATATATAATCAACGATAACGGTGAAACCAAACTGATCGCCACCACTTTAGAAAATAAACTGCTCAACCTCAACTTCGGCCAGTGTAAAGTACCGGATCCGGGAAAACCCGTGCCCTGTACGGCCAAACTGCAATGGAAAGATTATTACGAAAAAGTAGAGCTCCCCAACGGGGCTTATGTGCTAACCAATAAAAGCACCGCAATATGTACAGCAAAAGGCGGAAACATAAAAATTGTTCAGCATGGCCAACAGGTTAATATCACTCCCCGCGAACTCGAAAACGCCAGTGCAGGCAGCTGGGTAGCTGATGGCCCCTTGCTTACCGAGGAGTTTATGTACACCAGTGCGGTGGCAAAAAACAACGACGAAGACGGTGCGGCCGTAAAGTCAATTGCCCCGCTAACTTATGGCAAGCTGCAACCGCTCAATAGCCCTGTTACTTTCAGGGCAGAGTTTTACGGACAGCCCGGCGATGCCGAAAAGCAGGGCGTAAACTGGGTAATTTACGATACAAACGGCGAGCCCATGCAATTGCGGAGCGATGCCGGCGAAACCATCACCATTACCTTCAAAAAAGCAGGAATATACCTCATTGAGGCCTATGGCAAGGCTAATAGTGATAAAAAAGTAACCAGGGCTTATACCATCAAGGAAAACACGATCGAAACGGTAACCACGGTAGACGGAAAAACCAAAGTGAGGGTACAGGTACCTGTAACATTCAGGTTGAAAAGCCTTTTCCCTGGCCTGGCCGTACCCGGCGATATCAGTACCATTAGCTGGGAAGTGACCAAAACAGGTGGTGTCGGGGTGCCTGCCCTTTTAACCCCAACAGGGAACATTACCCAGGTCATCTGTAATGATGAATGCACTTACGTGGTATCGGCCTGTTTTAACGGTGTCCCAAAACAATCAGAGCAGATCCATGCCCTGAGGAATGGGATTACATCGGTGATTGCCTCTGTTGAAAGTACGAGGATAAAAGAACAGGTCATATTTAGCGTAAAAGACCATTTTAAAGTTTTACCTGCCCTGCCCGAAGAAAGTACTGCGGTAAAATGGACATGTAAAAACGATGAAGGAAAACCTGTTGTAGCATTTGAAACCAAAACAGGCGAAACGGTAAGCCATCAATTTGAAGAACCAGGCGAATACACCGTACAGGCATACCTGTTACAGCCAGGTGCCAAGGTAGCGGTTAAAATAACCGTCGCCCAGCCCGCGCTTATCCTCGCACAATGGGAATACCCCGAAGGTGGCAGAAAAATAAAAACGGGTTGGGAAGAAAAAAACCACGCTTATCTTAAATTCAAAGCGGCAGAGGGCATTACCGTTAACCTGGAGTACGGTTATATCGATGGTAATGGCAATGCAAGGGCCATGCACGTCATCAATGGCTTCAAGGTGCCCCAAAACCAGGTACCCGATACCGCAAAATATCCTTTTGTACCACACGCAGCCCAATATTCAAAACTGTTAAAAGCAGGAACAGAATTTTATTTCAAGGTACATGCTGCCGATAAAAAATATGAAATTTTAAACGGGGATATCCCCCAGCCGTTGCAAAAACTAAAATTGGTTACAGGTGAAGAAATTGTAAGCATTGAATTTTTAACCGATGGCAAAGCAGTTATACAGGCCTTATACGGCAGTAAAATGCAATGCCGAATCCGCACCCGGAACCTGAGCGCAGAAAACATCTCAGTAAAAATATACCGTAAAGAAAGCCGGCTGGGACTGGATAACCTCAGAAACGATACTCTTGTACACCATAAAGAATATCCATTAAACCCTGACGGTACAGTTGAATTTGATTTCACCCTGGACAAAAGCTGGGAGAAAAGTTACAGCGAAAAGCTGCACCGATTTTATGCCGTGATCGGAGAAATGGAGTTTTTTGGCATCAGTAACACCCTGATGGCCTTTAAGAATGATGTGCCCGCCAATGGTGGCAAAGCACTGGTGGGGATTGGAAGGCAGGAAGGGCATAATACTGGCAGCTGCCCGAGGTGCAATAAGGATATTACCCCGGCAGAACTGAAGCAGGTATTCACGGACGCAGATAATGAGACACTCACAACTGTTGCCAATACCTACAACAAATATATGGCAGAACTTGGCATGAATACCTGCTGGGTAAAAGCACATTTCTTTGCCCAGATCAGGGTCGAATCTAGCACTAAACTGCATTTAAAAAGCGGGGAGAGTATGAACTATAGTGCCGACACTTTGATTAATGGCAACTTAAATAAAAAAACCGGTAAGCGCGACAGTCCACCATTTTCTTATTTCACCAAACATCATGATGATGCTTATAAATATGGCCGGACCAAAGACCATGCGGCGAATCAAAAGATGATCGCCAACTTAGCCTACGCCGATAAAAACAGAAGTGTAGATAATAGGGTCGGTAATATCCAAGAAGGTGATGGCTGGAATTTTAGGGGTAAAGGCCTGATCCAGCTTACAGGAAGGGAAAATTATACCAAAGCAAATGCCTATACTTTAAAATATGAAAAAACAGATATCCTTAAAAATTCAGACATCGTATCTAAGGATATTAAGATAGCTGTGCTTACCTCCATGGCCTTTTTTAAATGGAAGGGGTTGATTGCGCTTAGTAATGGCCTTTATAAAAATAAAAAAGTGTCAGAACAGGTCGGAAATAAAGTTGGGAATAGCTATGTAGAAAAACAAAATGCTTTGGACAATTACACTTCAAAAATATTCAAAGTTATTGAATGCGATTGGAAAGCAGTCGATATAAAAGATGATAAACAAAGAGCTCCATGGATGAAAATTGCAATTTCGGAAGCAAAAAATTATGGTGGCAAAAAAGAAAATATAATTGGGGATAGAATCAAACTCTATCATAAAGAAGGAGGTAATTTAGAAGGAGGATATAGAACTTCATGGTGTGCCTCGTTTGTCAATTGGTGTATATTAAAATCTAATTATAAAATATATGCCTCAGCCTCTTCACAGAGCTTTTTATCAAGTAAAAGAGTAGAAAAATGTGAGATTTTTTATGGGGCTATTGCTGTGTTTACAGATTGTGATGTTAGTGGAAAAACACTGACGAGCGAAGATGGATTCACTCACGGTCATGTTGCATTTGTTTATGGAAAACTTCCAAATAATGAATATTGTATTTTGGGTGGAAATCAAGGCGATCAATTAAAAGTTTCAAATTATGATTGTAGTGGAAAAATATTTTATAGCTATACGCAAAAGGATGGAACGAAAGTTTACAAACGATTCAGAGGCTTCTATAAGCCAAAAGGCTACTCATTAAAAACAATAGATAGTCTAAAAGACAATTATGCAAAACTTAGCGATGCTAACACGAAAACAATCAACAAATCAATTAAAGAGAATAAAAACGGCGAAAAAACACAATAAAATTATTAAAATGAAATTAAAATTAGTATTAGGCTTAATAATTATCACAACTCTTTTCTCTTGCAGAAATGCTAAAGAAAAAGATGATGCCAATTTAAAAAAAGATAGTATGATCACAAAAATTTTAACTCATCAATTAGAAGATGGCCCTAAATCGGATTATAATGATATTAAATATAATATACATGATTTTGAGGCAACAATTTATATATTAAGAAAAAAACTAGAACAAAATAATTTCAAATTTATTGATAAAGCATTATTCGCAGAAAAAATCAAACTATATTTTAATAGAACGATTGACACTGGTAATACTGATAAATATCTTTATTTAAACTTTTTAGATCAATGTAATAAAACATTACATTATTATCCTAATGATCATTTTTTGATAGAAGGAAGCTTTATATTAAAAAACGAAAGTTTTATAACAAATATGTATGCTATTCCTGAAATCCTAGATTACCAAAAAGATTATCCTCAATTAAATTTTGTCGAAGAAAAACCGAGATTTATTTATGATGCAATTGAAAAAGAAAAAATAGAGATTGATCGCTGGAAAGACTTACATGATCTTCCAAAAGAACGCGAAAAAAACATATTATCTCTTGTCCATCGTAATAAGTACCTATTTAATGAAAGCAAGTCTAGCTTAACATGGCTACTTTTTAATGATCAAACTTTTTTAAAAAACTTACTTATTGTTTTTGGATACGATAAAGAACCAAAAATAAATAAAATGGTTTTAGATTCTATTTATAAAGAAAATACTAAAAAAAATATAATATATGGAGAAGTTATTTCTAGCTTATTTTTTGCTAAGGACTGTAATAATAAACTAGAAATAAGGGCTAATTTGCTAAAATATGTTGAAGAAAATACTAGTCCAACAGATAACCATTTTATCTATGCATTAGGAAGTTTCATAAGTACATTATATGACGGAGATGAATATGAAATCTTCGACGAAGACCCCTCTAAAAAATTCACCGATGTAGAAAAAGCAGAAATTGTAGCCAACATTGCTAATATCGAAAACCCTGCTATAGAAAAATACAAATCTCCTGCATCATCTGATGTATGGAATCTTCCGGGTTCTTCATTATACAACCTTTCTGTTTCGCACCCTGAAGTAATTAAAATAATAGAACAGCATAATTATTTCGGCCTGCCTAAAATGAAAGAGATAATAGCCAAGTTACAGGAAGAGGCGCCACCAAAAGGTGCAGATCCGGAATAATAGAAATTTGAGATACACGTAGAAGAGGATAATTGCCCCAATAAATATCACATGTTATTGGCCTGATAATTTGCAAACACAGAGGCATTACAAATTTGCCAATGCCAAAAAGCCCATCCACGCTAAACCCGGTAGCAACGGAAATCCTTTTTATTGGCAAGGTATCTCCAATTATTACCCATATAGCCTGTTGCGCAATATTTCCAATAAAAAGATTGGAGTATATAACGGGACTAAAGCACCCACGAAGGTATGAACGCCCATTTTCAAATTAGACTCCCCGAGTCTGCTTTAGAAACACCTTACAATACTATGCCGTCAGATTACCCTCTAAATTAATGAAACTGTCAAAAGAAAACTCACGGTTAAGCAACAAGACGATATTAATTAAATATTAAGTTAACAATTTATTAATATCTTTAGGCGCTAACCAAACCTTCAGAATTCCTTCAGAATTGGAACTTACCTTCGCCCAATACTTATACAATTGTGGCAGGTAAGCTAAAAACTTTTGGATTCGACCTTATAATGAGCATTAAACAACAAACAAACAAATTACTGAATAACAGATTTGGTCCAGTTTTTTTAGTTACCGCACTGTTATGCAGTATATCTTTACTCACCAGGCTGGCTTTACTGGTTTATAGTGCCTCATCTGTTGATTGGTCGGTACTTAACCTGATTAAAATTTTCGCTATCGGCCTCTTTTACGATCTTGCTGCAGCATCTTTTGCAGTAATACCCATTGTAATTTATTTATGGTTGCTGCCTTCTAAATGGTATAACCGTAAATTCAGCAGGGCATTGTTGTTTATTTATTTCTTTTTTGTTGTTTTCAGTCTTATTTTCAATGCCATTTCTGAGTGGTTTTTTTGGGAAGAATTTTCGGTGCGTTATAACTTTATAGCGGTCGATTATTTAGTGTACACTACAGAAGTGATCGGAAATATCCGCCAATCGTACCCCATAAATAGCATTATGCTGGCTTTGGTGTTGCTGACGGCCGCAGTTATTTACCTTTTAAGGCCATATATAACTGCATCAACCACTGCAAAAAGCAGTTTTGGTAAACGAACAAAAATTGCTTTGATCCTTTTATGCCTGCCTGTTTTTACCTATTTCTGCGTAAGCCATAAATTAAAATACCTGAGCAAAAACCAATATGTAAACGAGCTTTCGGGCAATGGGATGTACGATTTTGGTTTCGCATTTTGGAATAACCAGCTCGATTACAACACTTTTTATAAAACGTTGCCCATTAAAAGGGCCGGATCTATTTTGAACCATTTACTTCAGCAGGATACCAGCCTGGCATTCAAAAATACTTCGAGAAAAATTGCTAACGCGGGTGCTGAAAATAAGATGAACGTAGTACTCATCAGTGTTGAGAGTTTAAGCGCCGAGTTTCTGGGTACTTTTGGCAATACGCAGCACATTACCCCGCAGCTCGATTCGCTGGCCAAAGAAGGATTGCTTTTTAATAATTTATACGCCTCGGGCACGCGGACGGTACGTGGTTTGGAAGCACTTTCGCTTTGCATCCCTCCCACGCCCGGACAATCGATTGTTAAACGTCCGGATAATAAAAACCTGTTTACTTTGGGTAGTATCTTCCGATCTAAAGGTTATAACAGCAGGTTTATTTATGGCGGTTATGGCTATTTTGATAACATGAACGAATTTTTCTCTAACAATGGTTATGAAGTAACCGACAGAAGTTCGTTACAGGATTCGGAAATTCATTATTCTAATATCTGGGGCGTGGCCGATGAAGACCTGTTTACCTTGTCGTTACGCGAACTGGATAAAGACTATAAAAACAACAAGCCGTTTTTTGCACAGATTATGACGGTTTCGAACCACCGCCCTTACACTTATCCTGAAGGGCGGATTGATATTCCATCGCATACCGGCAGAGAAGGCGCCGTAAAATATACCGATTATGCCATTGGGAAATTTATCAGAGAAGCAAAGCAAAAACCCTGGTTTTCGAATACCCTTTTTGTTATTGTAGCCGATCATTGTGCATCCAGTGCAGGTAAAGTAGAGCTACCGGTTGATAAATACCATATTCCAATGATCTTTTATAGTCCCGGGCACATTGCACCGGGTAAATTTGAGAAACTTACCGCACAGATTGATATTGGCCCTACTATTCTGGGTTATCTGAATTTTAGTTACGACAGTAAATTTTTCGGCCAGGATGTTTTTAAAGTAAAAGACGGCGATGAAAGGGCCTTTATCAGTACCTACCAAAGTTTGGGCTACATTAAAAACGATAAACTGGTAATCCTCGATCCGAATAAAAAGGCAGTTACTTACAAACCTAATTTTACTACGGGAAGTGCAGTAACATTGCCGGCAGATGAGCAACTGATTAACGAGGCGATATCGAATTACCAAATGGCTTCATACTTATACCAGAAAGGTTTGTACGGTTTCGAATCTAAAAAGAGATAACTGCCTGAACAGAAACCTATAGAAATTACAAACGATATACTATTTACTTAATTCCAGCTGATTATTCCACTCTTTCAATAATTCGGGGTGTTTTAACAATTCTTCTTCACTTAAATCGGTTTCCAGTTCGCTTAATTTAAAATCGATGGTATCGGTTATTACGCTGCTGATGTTTAATAAATGGTCTATTTCGGGATCGATCAGGTATTCTAAAAGTTCGAACACTGCACAACCGGCATTCAAGGCGTAAGTTCCCGATGGATCGGTAAATTCTTCGGTATCAGGTAAAACTTCTTCCAATTCGGTTAAAAGTTGATTTACCTTTTCTTCATTCACACCATCCAGCACTGAATCCTTAATATATTGAATAGATTCTTTCAATATTTCAGGATTTCCCCACTTAAATTCATTGTAAAAATCGATGTAATCAGGTAAAAGCCTTTCGCAGATATCCAGTCCAAAGCCAATTAACCTACCTTGAGGTAAAACCGTTAATTGCTGACTTAAACGCTCGTAAAACCGGGTAGAATCCATATGATATTATTTTAGCAAACCGATTGACCTTTTAGCAATTAAAATCATTAAGAAAAACATTCCTCAATATTTAAATACATCAATGGCCAGGGCACAAAGATATGCGTAATTTTTACAGGCACAATTTTATTGCAATTAAACGATTTGCCTGCACGATGTTTCTCTTACATTTGCTTACGTATGCAATTACCGCCGCATCATTTACTCCAGGGACTGGTTAAACACTATCTGATTATTGATCAAAAAGTCAGCGTGGCACAATCCTACCGCATGTTTTCGGATGGTAATCCAGGAATCGTTTTTCATTTAAAAGATCCGTTTTTACAGTGGAATAACGAAAATTCTGCAGTCATTAAACAACCCCGGAATTTTGTTTATGGGCAACTGAGCCATTATAACACCATAGTTACCCAAGGTGATTTAAAGATGATTGTTGTGGTGCTTGAACCCTATGCTTTATTTACCCATTTCCATACGGCGGCATATGAGTTAAATGATGAAACGGTACCTTTGGCCATTTTTTTTGGACAGGAAGCCCGTGATGTTGAAGAACAAATTACCACTGCCACATCGCCCGTTGAAGCCATCGCAATTATTGAGCGCTTTTTAATCAAGCGGTTAACTGCACAAAGAAATTTAAGTGCCGGTTTTAACAGGGCCATGCGTTGCATTTACCAGCACCATGGCTTAATCAGTATCGAAGATTTACTCCAAACAATCCCCATAACCGAAAGGCAGCTGGAACGTAAATTCTGCGAGCATGTGGGTACCTCGCCTAAAAAATTTGCTGATATTATTAAGCTGCAGCACTTTCTTAAATTACTTCAAAAACAACCCGATAAGGAGAAAATAGCCGATTTGATTTATATTTCGGGCTATTACGACCATGCCCACCTGAACCGTAATTTTAAAAAGATGACTGGTTTTACCCCAATCTATTATAAAAAGACGCCGCAAATGCTGGCCATAAATCTGATGCAGGTATAAGCGGTTGATTGTCGGTTTTGTACAAATTTTTCATTATTGAGCTGATTAGTTTTGATCAGTTAAAATACTAAAAATGAAAAATTTTAAAATAGCTACCGCTCAGTTCGAAAACCGCAGTGGCGACAAGGCATATAACCTTTCGGTAATTGAAAAGCTTGCCAAAGAAGCCTCAGCTCAGGGTGCACAGGCAATTGCCTTCCACGAATGTTCAATAACCGGTTACACTTTTGCCAGGCACCTTTCTAAAGCGCAGATGCTCCAACTGGCAGAAATTATACCTCAGGGATCAAGCATTATCCGCTTAACCGAAATCGCCAAAGAATTTAACATCGCCATTCTGGCCGGACTATTTGAAAAAGATGAAAACGATAACCTTTTTAAAGCCTATGTTTGTGTTGACGGGAATGGACTGATTGCCAAACACCGAAAGCTGCATCCCTTTATCAACCCACATCTTTTACCTGGCAATGCTTTTACGGTATTTGATTTATATGGCTGGAAATGCGGCATACTGATCTGTTATGACAATAACATTATTGAAAATGTAAGGGCAACCACGCTGCTGGGCGCACAAATTATTTTTATGCCGCATGTAACCATGTGCACGCCATCTACCCGCCCGGGTGCAGGCTTTGTAGATGCTAAACTTTGGGAAAATAAAAAAGCGAACAGCGTTATTTTACGTACAGAATTCGATGGCCTTAAAGGCCGCCAGTGGTTAATGAAATGGTTGCCTGCCCGGGCCTACGATAATGGAATTTACGCTGTTTTCGCCAACCCCATTGGCATGGATGATGATCAGCTTAAAAACGGATGTTCGATGATTATTGATCCTTTTGGAGATGTAATTGCCGAGTGCAGGTCTTTAGGAAATGAATTTGTAATTGCTGAATTAAGTTCCAACAAGCTTACCGATGCGGGAGGATACCGGTATATCCAGGCCAGGAAACCAGATTTATATCAGGCTATACTTGGTAAGCCACACGAAAGCAATCAACAGGTTGCATGGCTTAAGAAGAAAACGATCTGATTGGCAGGATAAATTGAGGTTGTAAATCCATCTGCCGAATTATTCATTACAGAACAACCCTATATTTTATGCTATTAAACAAAAAAGCCTCACATTTTAGACTGAACCCAAAAAGTTGGACAAAGTTAAAAAATTAATTAGACTGATGAGCTCGATATTTTATCGGGCTCATCCCGTTTAAATTGAGTCTGATTCTGTCGTTATTATAATAGTGAATATATTCT